>NZ_JBHLTS010000079.1:0-359333 GCF_042434235.1 Mucilaginibacter angelicae
TCCTTTATCAGCAAACGATACGTTTGCAAATAATTCCGTTTTAAGGTTAGATCATTTGTGTTGATTCGCATAGCTTTAAGTTAGGCTATTTTGTCTCCGAATTATCTAACCTTTACAGCAATGACATAAATTAATCGGTAATTATTTAATCTTCCTTGCCCTTACACCCTCATTGGTGATCTTCACCGGCAGGATCTTGCCATCCTTATCAAAATACATTTTGTCGATGCAGGTAACACGGTGGTTGCCATCGGTTTCAGTTAGTGGGCGGCGGTGGTAAACAATGTACCATTCATCCTTATCCGGTACCTGGATCACCGAATGATGCCCTGCACCTGTAGCTATGCTGGCGTCCTGCTTTAATATGGTGCCAATACGGTTAAATGGGCCAAAGGGCGAATCGCTGATGGCATAAGCCACACGATAATCCGGGCCTGTCCAGCCACCTTCGCTCCACATAAAATAGTATTTGCCTTTACGTTTAAACATTACCGGGCCTTCAACATAATCTTTAGGGGTAATGAGTTTATAGGTTTCGCCATCTTTAAATGGTTCAACACCGGTAAAATCATTTTTTAGTTTTACAATGTTGCACTGGCCCCAGCCACCGTAGATCATGTAGTACTGCCCGTCGTCATCCTTAAATACAAACTGGTCGATAGGCTGGGCTTTATTGATGATCTGCCCGATAAGCGGTTTGCCCAATAAATCTTTGAACGGACCTTCGGGTTTATCGCCGACGGCAACGCCAATACCACCAACCTCATTGTTGTTCTGGATATCGTTGGCGCCAAAAAAGATGTAATATTTGCCGTCTTTTTCAGTTACCGCAGGAGCCCACATGGCGCGCTTAGCCCATTTTACGGCTGCGGTATCAATAATACGCGGGTGCTTTGTCCAGTTGATTAAGTCGGGCGATGAAAAGGCATCCATGAATACCTGGTCGTTATATTTAGCCGAGTAGGTAGGGTACACCCAATATTGCTTATTAAAGATCTTAGCCTCCGGGTCGGCATACCAGCCTTCAACAATTGGGTTACCGGATGTCTTTTTCTCCTGTGCTAACGCTTTGTTTGCAGATGTGGTAAGTGCCACACCTAATGCTGCCAGTAAAACCAGTTTTTTAGGGATGATCATTGGGAAATAGATTTTGGGTCTAAGATATTAAAATCGATAAAACGTTTTAGTAAAAACACGAATTTCTTCGGATTGGAACGAATTGTATAAATTTTAAGATTATCAGGATTAAAACAGAGAGAGCTCCTATAAAACTCATTGCCGTTGACTTACTCAACGGAATACGATAGCAAATCAAAAGGCTTTAGCCAAATTCCACTTGAATAGTTTGGGCTAAAGCCCGGTTGCTCATTTCTTTTTAACCGTTGACTAAAGTCAACGGCAATAAAATAATTATTACAGATATCAAGCTTCTATTAACCCCGATTAATTCGTGTAATTCAATTAAATTGCGTTCAACTTAAAAGTATTGCTGCTTTTAATTACCGGTATTCTGCTGTTTCGGCTTCTTTTTGCCCCAGCGGCGGTTGGGTTTGCGTTTAGCATCGCCCCCTTGTGCCGATTCTGGTTTAGTGGCTTGTATTGTAGCCAATTCATCGGGGAGGTCCATCAGCTTGATAGGTTTTTCTATCAGCTTTTCTATATTTTTAAGCTTTCGTTCGTCGCGGTGGTTAACAAAAGTAATGGCGGTGCCGGTTGTGGCCGCGCGGGCCGTACGACCGATACGGTGGATATAATCTTCCGGATCACCGGGAACATCATAGTTAATCACCAGGTCGATACCCTCTACGTCAATTCCTCGTGAAAGTGCATCAGTACCAATGATAACCGGTAGTTGCTTGTTTTTGAATTTTAGCAGGATCTCTTCACGCTCTTTTTGCTCCAGATCGGAGTGGAACGCCATGGCGTCAATCTTTATGCCCTTAAGTTCTTTGTATAATGATTTAACGATCTCCTTGCGGGATGCAAAAATGATAATACTTGTAAAAGCCGAATCTTTGAGGATATGCTGCACTAACGGCGTTTTTTGCTGGTCATGCACCCTGTAAACCTGCTGATCGATACCGACAGCCGGCTGTGAGATAGCGATATTTATTTGTTCAGGGTCCTTCAAAATGGCCTTAGCCAATGAGCGGATACGGCCCGGCATAGTGGCAGAAAACAGCAGTGTTTGCCTGTCTTTCGGCAGGTAGCTGATGATCTTCATGATATCGTCAGAGAAACCCATATCCAGCATCCGGTCGGCCTCATCAAGTACCAAATGGGTAAGATGATTAAGCTTCAGCACTCCTGATGTAAGGTGGGCAATAAGCCTGCCGGGGGTAGCCACAATGATATTTACATTGTTTTGGATGCCACGGCGCTGCTGTTCGTAAACAATGCCGTCGCCGCCGCCAAAAACGGCAATAGAACTGATGCCCGTAAAATAGGCAAGGCCTTCAACCTGCTGGTCTATTTGCTGGGCAAGCTCGCGGGTTGGGGCAAGTATAAGGGCACTGGTATGGTGTTTATTGCTTTTGCTGATGCTGTTCAAAACAGGCAGCAGGTAGGCGCCGGTTTTACCGGTACCGGTTTGAGCACATGCAATCAGGTCGCGCCCCTCCATAATGGTTGGGATAGCCATGGCCTGTATGGGTGTAGGATTTAGGAAACCCATGCTCTCTACACCTTCAAATAATTGCTCGTTAAAATTAAAATCCTGGAAAGTCACTATATCTTATAAGTAAATTATGCAAGGTATAAAAATTTAACGGTAAATGAGGGATTTAGGGTTATTCCCTACGGTTAAAGGGAAATATAAATGGCGATAAGCCTTTAATGACACTCCTCTTACCTTTTCAATCAATTCAAAAAATTATTTTTGAAAACCTATGAATATTATCACCCAAACGCCACGCTTACTGATCCGTGAATTTACGGCTGAAGACGAAGAACTTTCTACTCTGATGGATGCGGATGACCGTCTTACCCAATACGTAAAAAAACGTACTCCGCAGGAGAGTAAACAGGTTTTTAAAGATACGCTGAAGGAATACAAGAACGGATCGGGCCTGGGCAGATGGGGAGTTTTCAACATTGCCGATAATGATTTCATAGGCGTTTGCGCCCTCAAACCCAGCGATTACGACAGGAGCCGGATTGAGCTGGGCTATCGCCTGCACCTCAAATACTGGGGGCAGGGCATCGCTACCGAACTTGCAGAAGCACTGATCAATTACGGCCTGAATGAGGTAGGGCTAAAAGAAGTTTGCGCCGTTACCCATCCGCAAAACACGGCATCGCAAAGGGTGCTGATCAAAGCAGGTTTTGTACGGGAGGGGATTGTGTTTTGGTATGGAGAGGAAGTGCCGTTTTTTAGGGTTGAGCGGTAGTAAACATGCAAAATAAACTATGTCATTGCGAGCGATAGCGCGGCAACCGCACGGAAGCATGGCCGCCCTGTGTAGCATGCGATTGCCACGTCGCCCCACCACACATACCAATTCCGCTCCTCGCAATTAAATGGTAGTATTGGTGATTTATCTCAAATCCTTTATAATATCCTTACACCCGCCTTCAATCAGCTCAAAAACCGGCTCAAACTGGTTATCGTCATAGTACGGATCGGGTACTACCTTATCGCCTAAAAGGAGTTTTACTTTGGCTGCCTGCTCTTTGTTGCGGGCCATGTTAAGCACATCGCTCAGGTTATTACGGTCCATCACAAAAATATGATCGAACTCGTCAAAATCGGTACGCTTAAACTGGCGGCATACCTGTTTGCTGATATCAATACCATGGTTACGTGCAGCACGGACCGAGCGCCTGTCGGGCGCTTCGCCCACATGCCAGCTCCCGGTACCTGCCGAATCAACATCCCAGCCAAGTCCGTTTTCATCTGCCAGGTGCTGCATGATCCCCTCCGCCAGCGGCGAACGGCAAATATTGCCCAGGCATACCATAAGTATTTTCATTTTTTAGTTGATTGAAGAAAGGTGAGTGGTTGATTGGGTTGACTAAGTGAGTGGTTAATTTAACTGCTTAACTACTCACCTAATCAACCATTCACCAATCAACCAAATATCTGATTCAAAACTCCGGCCAAACGTACGCCGGCTTTTAGCATTTGCTCATTCACTATGCCAATGTATTTAAAGTTGTATTTGAAGCTCAGGTTTTCGCCTGGTTTAACGTCGGTATACAGCTTTTCGGCAATCTGGTTGCTTTCAAACAACCATTCGCTTATCGGGGCCTTTTGTAGTTTAGCCCGTTGGGCAGCGGTAGTATGGTTAATCATGGTTGCATACTCGGTATAGCTCAATTGCTGAAAATCTATCAGCTGGCTGTCCCAAACCGAGTGCAGGTTGGTGTCTTTACCTAACCATTGAACTTTTACATCATTACCGCCCTTATCGCTGGTATGCCCAGTGTGTAATGGCTGGTGCACATCCTCAACAATATGGATCAGCATACGCAGGTAAAGCAGTTTGTTGGTTTTGGTTGTGCCCGGCTTTTTCAGCTCAGCTATTAAGAAGTTCATTTTGGTGTAGGCGTCGGTAGCGGTATCGGCCTTCAAATAGCTTTGCAGCTCCGGATAAGTATAAGCCTTGTCCAGGTCAATAAAATGCCAGGTATACATATAGCCATAGGCTGGGTCTGATTTAATAAAATCGGCCCAGTTGCTGGTAATAGCTATGGATTCATTACCCAAAATTGCCTGTATCGCTTTGCGGGCTTTAGGCGTAAGGTAGCTATCGGCTATCTGACCGCAAATGCGGTGACCATTGGTGCCCCAGGCCATGCTTTGCAGGGGGATATAAAATATCGCCACCAGCAGTAAAATTTTTTTAAAGATTTGTGTTTTCATTACAATGGTTTTGGAATACAGCTTGTTCTTTTTATTAAATGCGCGTTAACAGGTATTACGTTGGATGTACTGATGAACTGGATCAGCGAATCACTCTTTTTGCGGACTTTAAAGTATTCTTCATAATCGCCAAAGCGGAAACAGCCCTGCTCATTTTTATATGAGCCATCAGCATTACAAAACTGCCCCTTGATGTGCAGCGTGTCCTGTCTTTGCGAGTACGTTCCTTTTATATATTCGGCCCATTGCCCTTTGCTCATACAGGTATCAGCCCCGTAATTTACCCTGCTAACGGTACTGATCTTCAAAAAAAAGGAATCGCAGCTGAATTTGAGGTCATATAGCGAATATGTTACCAGGCTTTTTTGCGCAGGTATAGTATCCTGCTTCCACTCGCCCTGTAAATAACCTTCGCCGGGCGTTTGTTTATCCGGGTTCATGGTACAGGAGGCCATTATGAGGTAAAAGGCGAAAGGTAAAAGGCGAAAGGTTTTTTTGAGGCTCAAAGCTGAAGGCATAAGGCTTAAAGCCTTAGTAATGGAAAGATGGCGCAAATTAAAGCGTTTTGGCATAAACTACACGTTTATTAAAAGCCCCCTCTCCTTTGGAGAGGGGTTTGGGGTGAGGCTTTTTATTTCAAGCTGCCTATCATATTTTCGGGGCGTACCCACTCGTCAAACTGCTCGTTGGTTAGTAAGCCTAAACCAATAGCTGCTTCGCGAAGTGAACTGCCGCTTTTAAGAGCTGTTTTAGCAATTTTGGCTGCGTTTTCGTAACCGATGTGCGGGTTAAGTGCTGTTACCAGCATCAATGAGTTTTCGAGGTGCTTTTTGATGCCTTCGTAATTTGGCTCAATGCCTACAGCGCAATGGTCGTTAAATGACACACAGGCATCGCCAATTAACCTTGCCGATTGCAGGAAGTTAGCTGCCATTAAAGGCTTAAATACATTCAGTTCGTAATGACCGTTTGAGCCGCCTATTGAAATAGCCACATCGTTACCCATAACCTGTGCAGCTACCATGGTAACGGCCTCGTTTTGGGTTGGGTTAACCTTACCCGGCATAATTGATGAACCTGGCTCATTATCCGGAATATGAATTTCACCGATACCCGAACGCGGACCAGAAGCCAGCATCCTGATGTCGTTAGCTATCTTCATTAATGAAACCGCAATTTGCTTTAACGCGCCATGGCTTTCAACAATGGCATCATGGGCGGCAAGGGCTTCAAATTTATTTTCGGCAGTGATGAATGGCAGGCCGGTAAACTGAGCAATGTACTCAGCCACTTTAACATCATAACCTTTAGGGGTGTTGATGCCTGTACCTACAGCAGTACCACCAAGGGCAAGTTCTGAAAGGTGATCAAGCGTGTTGCGCAGGGCTTTTAAACCGTGGTTCAGTTGTGATACATAACCTGAAAACTCCTGGCCTAAAGTTAATGGGGTAGCATCCATCAAATGGGTACGGCCGATTTTTACTACTGATTTAAAAGCTTCAACCTTGGCCTGCAAAGTATCGCGCAGTTTCTCGATACCCGGGATGGTTACATCAATCAGGATCTTGTACGCCGCAATGTGCATGGCGGTTGGGTAAGTATCGTTTGATGACTGTGATTTGTTCACGTCATCATTCGGGTGGATGAAAGTTTTGCCTTCGCCCAGTTTATTGCCTTGTAATACGTGGGCACGGTTAGCAACCACCTCGTTCACGTTCATGTTTGATTGCGTGCCTGAGCCTGTTTGCCAGATCACCAGCGGAAACTCTGAAGCCAGCGCGCCGGTCAGGATCTCATCGCACACCTGAGCAATCAGGTAGCGTTTTTCGGCAGGCAGTACGCCTAAATCGGTATTGGTAAAGGCGGCTGCCTTTTTCAGGTATGCGAAAGCGTCGATAATTTCCTTAGGCATTGACGCCTCCGGACCAATCTTAAAATTATTGCGTGAGCGTTCGGTTTGCGCTCCCCAGTATTTGTCGGCAGGTACTTGTACCTCGCCCATGGTATCGTGTTCGGTTCTGAAACTCATGGTATTAAATTTTGCAGGGCAAAGTTATGTTTTTATCTGATGTGAGGGAATTACAGGGCGTAAACTTTTTGAAAGGGAGGTGCTTAATATTATTTAGCGATGGTGCGGGGGGAGCGCGTTAGTGATAGTAGCGGATACCGGCCTTGTGGCTAATGCTTGTGCAGTATGAGCGGATAGCACGGGCCGCAGGCAACGCCCATACTCAAATCGATCAAAAAACACACTTAATAATCAACAACTTACAATCACGCCATTATAAGCGTAGCGCGGCAATCTCGTAGCCAATGCATGTCCGATCTGTATAGCTACGAGATTGCTTCGTCGTTCCTCCTCGCAATGACATTGGTTTTTAAACTAACATCTTCAACCTATCTGCATCTCCCAAACATCTCACCGACCATAAGCTAAAATGAACCCCGGCTGTATTACAAGTATAAACTATCTGCCTTTTCAAACAGTTTCCTGTTACATTCAGTAGCCTCTAACGAATAGTTGAACCTCGATAGCGCATATAGCAACGGCAACTTAGCCGGCGCTATTTCGTTTTGCTGCAAATCGGTAAACCAGTCGGCACCATCAAACTCTGTGCGGTATTTTTTTTCAAGACGTTCGTAGATCCGATAGGCGTCGTCATGATCAAGCCATTCGGGTTTAATATACAGACCGGTAAGGTCACCCATTTTTTTGCGTTCTTCTGCTTCTGCCGTATCGGCGCTGCCAAATACAAAATAAAAATACAGCCACAATACCAGGCCAATGGCCCCGATTAACAAGGCGATCGAATCCCTTTCGCTAAAAAAGAAGATAAAAGCAATAAAGGCCATGATCACCGAAAACATGCGCGCATAGCCCGCAATGATGCTTTGATAATTCAGCGGAATATTAAACCCGTTGCGGCTTCGCCAGGCCGAACGGGTTACCAGCATAGAGCTGGTGGGGAACAGCGGAATGCCAATAACCACAAATTTGGTTTCTATCCACTGCCCGTTTACTTCATGCACTTTGCCCAAAAACAATGATCCTATTAACATATCAGGTATAATTTAGTCGCTTTATTATAAACCTCAACTTATAAAACTGCTTTTAAACAATTGTTAAATATTCATTAAAATGCAAATAAGATAGTTGAGGATATTACCGCTGCCCGAATCCAGAATTTTACAAATAAGAAAATACAAACTTAATTAACTATAAAATGTTAACTCTAAAAACAATATAAAAACACCTACTATGAAAAGATTAAGTTTAATAGCGATGATGGCACTTGCGGCCTTATCGTTCCAGGCCTGTAACGGCGGAGCTAAAAGCGGTGCTGTTGATAGTTCGGCAATTGTAAAAGACACTGCCGACAGCGCCAACAAAGTTAAAGACACCACAACCACAGGTAAAACGGGAATTGCCGTTACTGCCGATGATGCAAAATTTGCAACCGAAGCGGCCAATGCAGGCTTAGCCGAAGTTGCTGTTGGCCAACTGGCCAGTGAAAAAGCAACCAATGCCAAAGTAAAAGACTTTGCTAAAATGATGGTTACCGACCACACCAAAGCAAACGATGAGTTAATGGCCATTGCCAAAAACAAAAACATTACCCTGCCATCGGCACCTGATGAAGATCATCAGAAAATGAAAGCCGACCTGGCCGCCAAATCAGGATCTGATTTTGATAAAGCCTATGTTGATGCGATGGTTAAAGGCCACAAAAAGGTTGAATCATTGTTTGAAGATGCTTCAAAAAACTGCAAAGACGCCGATTTGAAAGCTTTCGCCGCCAAAACATTGCCTACCATCCAGCACCACTTAGCCGAAATTGAGGCTATCCAAAAGGGCATGAAATAATCAGCTATTGATTAAACAATGCTTATGAAAAGGGCTGGTTGCATAACCAGTCCTTTTTTTGTTTTCAGTTTGCATAGGGGTTATCAAATGAATACTTTTAGATCAAACTACATCTCCTACATGAAAAAGTATTGCTGCCTTTTACTCTTGCTAATGGTTTATCTTCCCTTTGCAAAAGCTCAAAAAAACGAAGACATTGAATCCAGAACAAAAAATTATAAAAAACTTGCCGGCTACTTTAACTTTTACTGGGATGAAGCTGAAGGCAAAATTTACCTCGAGGTAGATAAGTTTAACCAGGAATTTCTATACGTAAACTCCTTACCTGCCGGAGTTGGCTCCAATGCTTTAGGATTGGACAGGGGCAAAATAGGCGGCAGCAGAATTGTAAAATTCATAAAAAGCGGACCTAAAGTACTGCTCATTCAACCCAATTATGATTACCGGGCGGTAAGTAATAATGCCGATGAACGTAAATCTGTCGAAGAAGCTTTTGCTCAATCTGTGTTATTTGGCTTTAAAGCCATTGTACAATCCGATGATCATGTGCTGATTGACCTTACACCATTTTTACTACGTGATAGCCAGAATATAGCCGATCAGCTGCTTCAAAGCGACCAGGGCGTTTACCATACCGAAGAATCATCGTCGGCAGTATATCTTCCCAACACCAGGAACTTTCCGCAAAATTCGGAGTTTGAGGCTATCATCACCTTAGCCGGCAAGGCCAAGGGGCGAGAGATCAGGTCGGTTACGCCCAATCCTGATCTGGTTACCGTAAGGATGCACCAATCGTTCATCCAACTGCCGGATAATAATTACAAGGTGCGCAAATTTGATCCGCGTTCGGGCTTTTTCGATACCGAATACATGGATTTTGCCACGCCCATCAATGATCCTATTGTTAAGCGTTTAATGATCCGCCATCGCCTGCAAAAGAAAGACCCTACAGCCGCCATGAGCGAACCTGTAAAACCGATAGTTTACTATGTTGACCGTGGCGCGCCCGAACTGGTGCAACAAGCGCTTATTGAAGGGGCATCCTGGTGGAACCAGGCTTTTGAAGCAGCCGGGTATAAAAATGCTTTCCAGGTTAAGATTTTACCTGAAGATGCCGATCCTATGGACATCCGTTACAATATCATCCAGTGGGTACACCGCTCAACAAGGGGCTGGTCGTACGGCGAGGCTATTACCGATCCGCGTACCGGCGAGATCATTAAGGGCCAGGTGTCGTTAGGATCGCTGCGAGACAGGCAGGATTTTTTAATTGCCGAAGGTTTGGTGCAGCCTTATGAAGATGGTAAGCCCGTAAGCGATAAAATGCTGAAGCTGGCGTTGGCCCGTTTGCGGCAATTATCGGCCCATGAAGTTGGCCATACCCTGGGCATGCAGCATAACTTTACTGCCAGCGTTAATGACCGTGCATCGGTAATGGATTATCCGCCACCGGTGATCAGCCTTAAAGCCGATGGCAGTATCGATCTGAGTGACGCCTACAAAACCGAAATCGGCGGCTGGGATAAACGGGCCATACTTTACGGCTACCAGGATTTTGCACCCGGAACAGATGAAGATAAAGCGCTGAAAGACATCCTGAATGAAACCCTGAAACAAGGCTTCCAATACATCTCCGACGATGACGCCCGGCCCGCAGGCAGCGCCCACCCACAAGCCCACCTTTGGGATAGCGGCAACAATGCAGCCGATGAGCTTAACCGGCTAATGGCGCTCCGCAAGCAGATATTAACTAATTTTTCAGAAAAAGCCATAAGGCAGGACGCGCCTATGGCCACTATTGAAGAAGTATTGGTGCCTATGTACCTGATCCACCGCTATCAAACTGAAGCAGCTTCAAAAATGTTAGGCGGGTTATATTACACATTCGCTTTGAAAAATGACGGGCAAACAGTTACCAGGTTTGTGCCCCCGGCCGAGCAGTGGAAAGCATTCGACGCTTTGATGGGAACCATCAGCCCGGATGCATTGGCGCTCCCCGAAAAGCTGATAGAAAAGATCCCGCCGCGGCCGGTAGGTTATCCGCGTACGCAGGAAACTTTTAAATCATACACCGGACTAACTTTTGACCCTATGGCTGCCGCCGAATCTGCCGCAGGTGCCACCCTGAGTTTTATGCTGCAACCCGAACGCGCTGCAAGGTTAATTGAATATAATGCAAGGGATAACAGCCAGCCGGGATTATTGCCGGTGCTCAATAAACTTGTTAACCTCACCTGGCAGGCACCGCAACAAAACGGATACAAAGGCGAGTTGCAGCGTTTGGTAAATAATTTAGTGCTGAAACAATTGTTAACTTTGGCTGCAAACATGCAGGCTGCCGAAAGCGTACGCAGCATAGCGTTGCTGCAAATAAATGACCTTAAAAGCTGGATGTTAAAAACAATTCCGGCTGCTACGGGATCGGCTAAGGCAAATTTATTGTTTGGTCTATCGCAAATAAAGCTGTTTGAAGATTACCCTGATAAATTTAAGCCCGCAGCCCCTTTAAACATGCCCGATGGTTCGCCAATTGGCATGGATGACCCGGGTTGTGGAATGTGATATTAAAACAAATACCTATAAAATATACCATGTCGAAACCAATAGTAACCGGCCTCATGGCCTACGGAATGTCGGGGCGGATTTTTCACGCCCCGTTTTTAACTACCAATCCAGGCTTTACCTTTAAAGCGGTGGTTGAACGCCATGAAAAAAAAGCCGGTAAAAAATATCCGGATGTGATCAGCTATGATACCATCGACCAGTTGCTAAATGATGATGAAATAGAGCTCATTGTTGTTAATACCCCAAACAATACCCATTTTGATTACGCTGTACAGGCCCTTAACGCCGGGAAGCATGTATTGATCGAAAAGCCGGCAGCAGTAACTTCAAGCGAGGTAAAGGCCTTATTTGACCAGGGCAAAAAGCTTGACCTTAAAGTGATGATCTACCAAAACCGCCGTTATGATAGCGGTTTCCTTTCGGTAAAGGAAGTGATTGAAAGCGGCAGGTTAGGGGAGTTGATGGAAGTTCACTTCAGGCTGGACAGGTATCGCATGGCCATCGGTGTAAAACAGTTTAAAGAAACCAAAGAAACGCCTGGCAACGGTTTAACCTATGATCTTGGCGCACATTTGGTTGATAATGCCATCAGTATTTTCGGCAGACCGTTGAGCTACGAAAAAACAACGGCAGCTTATCGCCCGGGCTCACAGGTTGATGATTATTTTAACATCCACCTTAAATTCCCTAACCAGCTTAATGTTTACCTTACATCGGGTTTACTGATTGCCGAACACACTTATGGTTTTGTGGTGCATGGTACATTAGGCAGTTTTGTAAAAATGCGTACCGATGTACAGGAAGCACAGCTTGATGCCGGGATGATGCCAACCGACGAAGGTTTTGGTATTGAACCCGAAGGCTGCGACGGTAAACTGGTGCTCATGGGGGCCGACGGACAAAAAACCGTAGAGTGGATCAAGTCACCAAAAGGTAATTATAACGGCTTATTTGATGCTGTGTATCATACAGTGCGTGAAAACGCGTTATTTCCAATAACCGAAGAGCATATAGCCTGGCAAATTGAATTGCTTGAAAGCTAAAAATGTTGTAACTATGCTTATTAAACGCTAATTAAAATAATGAAGAAACTGTATTTACTGCTTTGTCTGATCATTGCCGCCGGGTGCAGCCAGGCACAAACGCCACCTGCCAACTCGGGCTTACCGCCATATCACATCCTCACTACAGACAGTGTTTACGTTACTCCTGCCAACCTGAAAAAAAACAAGCCGGTAATGGTGATCTATTTTTCGCCCGATTGCAGCCATTGCCAGCACCTGATGTACGATCTGAAACCCGAATTGCCTAAATTAAAAGATGTGCAGATTGTGATGATCACTTTTATGCCTATGCTTAGGGGCATCCAAACTTTTCAGCGCGATTTTGATTTGGCCAAGTACCATAACATCACTATTGGTACTGAAGGTTATACGTACCTGGTACAAAAGTTTTACAGTGTACAAACCACGCCTTACATAGCTATTTATGATAAGTATGGTAAATTATTTCAGTCGTATCCTAAAGTGCCAAAAATTCCGGTGCTGATGGAAACGCTTAAAAAAGTATAAAGTAGCTAACTTATAGCTGAAGCCGGTTAACGTAGTGTTAACCGGCTTTGTTATTTTAATGTCCCACCGGGATTTCTCGCAGTTAACGTCCTATCAGGGTCTCTCGCAGAGAACCCTGATGTATACGCCACGCAGATTTGCTGCTCTGAATATCCAGTTAGTAGCTTAAAACACGGCGAACCTCAAACAAAGCGTCATTGCGAGGTACGAAGCAATCCCAAACTATACAGGGCGGATCTGCTAATTGGGGATTGCTTCGTACCTCGCAATGACGATCTTATTTTTCGAATCATTTTTAACCAAAACTAATCAACGGTACTGATTACGCTTCAGAATAGTTACCTTTGCGGCCATTATTTAAGTTGACGATGAAGAATACCGCATTAACCGATATCCACGTAAAAACCGGCGCCAAAATGGTTCCATTTGCCGGTTACAACATGCCTGTGCAATACGTTGGCATTAACGCCGAGCACGAAACCGTGCGTAAGGCCGTTGGTGTTTTTGACGTAAGCCACATGGGCGAATTCATTTTAAAAGGCGAGAACGCGCTTGACCTTATTCAGCGGGTTACCAGTAACGATGCCGCAAAATTATACGACGGCAAAGTGCAGTACTCATGTCTGCCAAATGAAGATGGTGGTATTGTTGACGACCTGCTGGTTTACCGTATCGACGAGAAAACCTATATGCTGGTGGTTAATGCATCAAACATTGAAAAAGACTGGAACTGGATCTCGAAATATAATACCAAGGGCGTAGATATGAAAAATATCTCCGACCGTACGTCACTGCTGGCTATCCAGGGACCAAAAGCTGCCGAAGCTTTACAAAGCCTCACCGATACCGACCTGGTATCGATGGAATACTACACTTTTACAAAAGGCACATTTGCAGGTGTTGACAACGTGGTAATATCAGCTACAGGTTATACCGGCGCTGGCGGTTTCGAGATCTATTTTGAAAACCAATATGCAGAGCAGATCTGGGATGCCATTTTCAAGGCAGGCGAGCCATTCGGCATTAAACCAATAGGTTTAGGCGCACGTGATACTTTACGTTTGGAAATGGGTTTTTGCCTTTACGGTAATGATATCGACGACACCACCTCTCCACTTGAGGCCGGTTTGGGCTGGGTAACCAAATTCAATAAGGAATTTACCAACGCCGAAGCATTACAAGCCCAAAAACAAGCAGGTGTAAGCCGCAAACTGGTAGGTTTTGAAATGATTGACCGCGGCATTCCCCGCCACGATTATGTGATAGTTGATGCCGAAGGCAATACCATTGGCAAAGTAACTTCAGGCACACAATCGCCGTCGTTACAAAAAGCTATAGGTATGGGTTATGTAGATACTGCTTTCGCTAAAGAAGGCACCGAGATTTACATCAGCATCAGGGATAATAAAATTAAAGCGCAGATTTTAAAACCGCCGTTTTACAAATAGGTCTCGCCCCCTAACCCCCTAAAGGGGGAACTATCTGTACAGTTCATTAACTTAAATTTAAAGATGTCCGAGAATATCAATACCCAAACTCCTCCTTCAGGGGGCCAGGGGGCACACGTTTGCCTGACCCCCGCATTGCTGCCGCTTTTTAATGTGGAAGATTATATTGTAGTGGTTATTGATATTTTCAGGGCAACATCATCTATATGTTATGGTATTGAAAACGGTGCTGAGGCTATTATACCGGTATCACAAGTTGAGGAGTGTGCCGCGTATAGAGAGAAAGGGCTGGATTACCTTCTTGCCGCCGAACGCGACGGATCGGTAGTTGAAGGTTTTGATTTTGGCAACTCGCCATTTTCTTACACTAAAGAAAAAGTGGCCGGTAAAACAATCGTGTTAACCACTACCAACGGCACACATGCGCTGCATTTATCACGCAGTGCAAAAAAAATTGCTATTGGTTCATTCCTGAACCTAACAGCCTTAAGTAACTGGCTTAACACCCAAAACGAAAATGTATTGCTGGTATGCGCCGGCTGGAAAAACAATTTCAATTTAGAAGACACCCTGTTTGCGGGTGCCGTAATTGAACAGTTAAAAGACAAAGGGTTTGTACTGGACGATGCCGCTATAGCCGCCAATGATCTTTTCCAGGTTGGCAAAAGTGACATCAACGAATACCTTAAGAAAACATCCCACGGCGAGCGCCTTAAAAAATTAGGTATCGAAAAAGATATCGAGTTTTGTTTACAGGTTGATTTGACTACAGCAATTCCTGTTTTGGAAGGAGAGAAGTTGGTGAAGCTGGCGGTTTAATTTCACTCGCCACCTATCCAAAAACATCGTCATTGCGAGGTACGAAGCAATCCCAAACTATACAGGGCGAACCTGCTAATCGGGGATTGCTTCGTACCTCGCAATGACGTTCTCTTTTGATAATCTTTATTACGCCGCAGTAAACTCCACAAGCGCCTTTTCTATCCTGCTTATAGTCTCCTCCTTACCCAGCAACGCAACGATATCAAATACATGCGGGCCAAACTTGCCGCCAACCAGCATAATGCGGAAAGGCAGCATCACATCGCCAACTTTTAAACCTCTTTCTTCGCCAAGGGCTTTGAATTTAGCTTCCAGATCATGGGCTTCAATCGCTGCTTCGTTATTTAACAAAGCGATGAACGCGTGATAAAACTCTGTTTTGGCATCTGTCCATTTAGGTTTTACGGCGTTAAGGTCATATTCCTTAGGCTGCTCAAAAAAGAAACCTGCCTGCTGGTAAAAATCAGGCAATAACACACAGCGGTCTTTGATCAAACCTATAACCTTAGTAAGATATTCCTCGTCCTTAACAACAACGCCTTTACCGGCCAAAACCTTGCCAACTGCAAACTGCAAACTGCCAGCTGATGACTGTTTGATCCACTCGGCATTGAACCATTTGGCTTTTTCAAAATCAAACTTAGCGCCTGATTTGTTAACCCGCTCAATCGAAAACTTTTCAATCAGCTCATCAAGCGTAAAAATCTCCTGTTCGGTACCGTCGTTCCAGCCTAAAGTAGCCAGCAGGTTCAGGAATGCCTCTGGTAAAAAGCCTAACTCACGGAAACCCGGCGTTAATTCGCCCGATTTTGCGTCGAACCAGCTCATTGCGTAAACCGGGAAACCCAAACGGGCGCCATCACGCTTGCTAAGCTTACCATGACCATCCGGCTTCAGGATCAGTGGCAAATGCGCCCATTGCGGCATACTTTCCTTCCAGCCCAGGTATTCCCAAAGCAGCAAATGCACGGGGGCAGACGGCAGCCATTCCTCTCCACGGAAAGCATGAGTGATCTTCATCAGGTAATCATCAACCACAACAGCCAAATGGTAAGTAGGCATACCATCAGCTTTTAACAATACTTTATCATCAACAAGGCTGGTTTCAAAGCTCACATACCCACGAATCATATCATTAAAACTCACCGTTTCGCCCTCCGGCATTTTGATGCGGATCACATGCGGCGTACCGGCAGCAAGCAGCTCGTCAACCTCGTGCTGTGGCAATGACAATGAGTTACGCAAAGTATGGCGGTAAGCCAATCCGTATTGAAAGTTAGGGATCTCTTTACGGTTCTTATCCAATTCTTCGGCTGTATCAAAAGCGTAATAAGCATGACCTTCCATAACCAGGCGCTCGGCATACTCACGGTAAAGTGGTTTACGTTCGCTTTGGCGGTATGGGGCATACGGACCGCCGACAACAGGGCTTTCATCCGGGTGAAGGCCGCACCATTTAAGGCAGTCTAAAATATATTCTTCGGCACCTTCCACATAGCGGGTCTGGTCGGTATCCTCAATTCGCAAAACAAAATCGCCGCCATGTTTTTTGGCGAATAAATAGTTGAACAACACAGTGCGCACACCGCCAAGGTGTAAACCACCTGTAGGGCTCGGCGCAAAACGGACTCTTACTTTTTTATCGGTCATGATGGGGGCAAAGATAATTTATATTTCAGATGTGCAGATTACAGATGTGCAAATGATAGATGTGTGGATTTCAGATGTACAAATATGCAGATTTTAGATGTGCCGATAATTTACCTTTTGTTCAATTTAAAACCCTTGCAAGCAAATCTAACATTCCTATAATTTGAAATCTGCACATCTGAAATCTGCACATTAAACTTCCTCCCATCTGTAATCTGCACATCTGAAATAATTTTACGTTATTTGGGCTGTGCCCAGCATGAACCCATATCAACAGAAAAAACGTTGGAAATATTTACTCCTTACGTTTGCCGTAGTAATTGCAATTGGCTCGTTAGTTTATACCCGTTACCTGGTAAAAAACATTGCCCGTTCTGAGCGTACCCGCGCCCAGGTTTGGGCTATGACCATGAGGCAGCTATTAAACTCAGACGATGACGATTTTTTTAACTACGTAATTGCTGTACGGGATAGCTTAACGGTACCTGCTATTATTACCGATGAAAAGGGGGAGATTATTTTGTACCGCGGGTTGGACTCTACACGGGTTTATACCAAGCTGGAGGCCGAGTATAAAAAGAAGAAATACGACCCGACCTATTTTAAGGAAGAACTTAGTTACATGAAAGGGCAGCACGCACCTATAAAGTTTAAGGTATTGGGCGACGACAATTATGTTTATTATAAAGACTCGCCCCTGCTTACGCAACTCCGTTTGTTTCCCTATATCCAGCTTACCGTAATTGCCATATTTTTACTGATGGCCTATACGGCCTTCAGCTCATCGCGTAAATCTGAACAGGACCAGGTTTGGGTAGGTTTAGCCAAGGAAACCGCGCACCAGCTGGGCACACCCATATCATCGCTTATTGCCTGGATTGAGCTGATGAAGGAGAAATTTAATGCTGAAGATGATGTGCTGGTGGCCGAAATGGAAAACGATGTAAAACGCCTCGAAATTGTGGCCGACCGTTTTTCAAAGATCGGCTCAAAACCCGTACTGGAAGAGCATGGTGTTTATGCCGTAGTGAAAGATTTTGTTGATTATTTCAAGGTTCGTGTAAGCAAAAACATCAGCTTTGAAATGACAGGTAATCCGCACCTTAAGGCCGGACTTAATATCCCGCTGTTTGATTGGGTATTGGAAAACTTATTGAAAAATGCCGTTAACGCTATTGAAGGCAAGGGTAGCATTAAAGTAGAGATCAGCGGCAACAAGGTTAAAAATCAAATTTTTATTGATGTTACCGATACCGGCAAAGGCATCCCCCGCTCTAAATTTGATACCGTTTTTCAACCCGGCTATACCACCCGTAAACGTGGCTGGGGCCTGGGCTTGTCGCTCACCAAACGCATTATGGAGAATTACCATAACGGGCAGATCTTTGTAAAAGATTCGGAAATAGGCAAGGGAACAACTTTCAGGATAGTACTAAAAAACACGCGCAATGATAACAAAACCAAAATCAGGTGATTATTCGCCGTTTGCAGCGGGATATGTAGGGCTTGTTGGCGACAATGATGTAATTAACATGCTTGAACAGCAAATGGAGAGCAGTTACCGGCTTTTCAGCAATTTAACCGATGAGCAGGGTTTGCACGCCTACGCCCCCGGTAAATGGACGGTTAAGCAAGCACTTGGTCACATGATTGATACCGAACGTACCTTCGCCTATCGCGCCCTGGTATTTTCACGTAACCATATTGAGCTGCCTGGTTTTGACCAGGACATATATGTTAATAATACCGATTTTAACAGTCAAAACATCAAAGACCTTGCCGAAGAGTTCAGGGCCTTACGCCAGGCAAACCTGTATATGGTTAAAGCTTTCACAGATGAACAGTTAAGCCGAAGCGGGATTGCCAGTAACCATTTGTTTACCGTTGCTGCCTTTGTATTTATGCTGGCGGGCCATGAGCGCCACCATTTAGATCTTTTTAAAGAGCGGTACGGCATTGGATAACCATTAATATCTTTTGTAAAAAACGCGGGTTCGTAAATATGGTATCAGGCCGCAAAAAAACATTCCACGCAAAAACCAATAAATACCGAACGGCTCGCTGGAAAACAGGTTATCAGGAATTCCTTTATTCGTTGCCATTGAGGTTAGTTTAATAGCAGTACTTACAAATGCCCAGCCAACCCAAAAAGCCAGTCCCCATAATGCTGCTTTTTTAAAACTTGGCCGCTCCCTATAGATTTCATCTCCTCTATAAGTTATATTATATTGAATGATGTTGTCGGGAGTAACAGATAGCGGTGTTTCCACAAAAGTTGGCTGGTGAGGCTCCTCATCATATCGTTGCTCAGCGCCTTCAATTTTAAAAACACTGCCGCAGTAGATGCATTTGTTAGTATCGTAAGTGTAATTGTATTGTAACTGGCCTCCGCAATTGGCGCATCCATTTGTAGCTTGTGTGTTTTTTGATCGCATTTAATAAAAACTGTGCAGGGTAAGTACTTTTATAGCGAATATAGTTTTTCGATAATAAATTTCACAGACCTCTCCACTTTTAAATTGTAAGCATAAAAAAAGCCCCTGTTTTACAGGAGCTTTATACATGATATACATCCGTTTTATTTCTGAATAAATTGATCTTCTTTATCCAACACTTCTCTTTTCTCTATTCGGTATGATATGAACAATCCTGCTCCTCCGAAAATGGCTATCAGTGCCACATATAAAAAGAAGATATCATCATCGTAATTACTGAATATGGTATGGGTTAAAAGGTAAGCTAAAAACAATCCTAAACCCGAACCGATGAGCAATAAGCCCCATTTTAAATTTTGATACGGGGCTGATTGTGGCTTGTAACTCCGTGGGTCCATGTTGCGTTCAATCATTGCCAGTTTTTCACGTTTGTTTAAATAAACGATCCCGAAGATCATTGCGAATAAGCTGAGGGGTATTATAATTCCGGCTAATACGCCCAATTCACCTGCGTGCATAATATTTGATTTTTAAATAAGTTAATATTGTTTTTTCTCTCTGTAAATCACCATTGCGGTGTATTTGTAAACTATGACCACACGTTTTTTAAACAGGTTACACCCTTAATTAAAAATAATTTCAACTCCACCTTCAGGGGGCAGGGGGGCAATGTTTAACTTTGCCCTGTTATGATAAGTGTGGCTACTCCTTTTAACCTGCTGGGCCAGGACCTTTTATTATTACCACAAAAAGCCATTTACTGGCAGCAGCAAAAAGCGCTGATTGTTGCCGATGTGCATTTGGGCAAGGTTGGCCATTTCCGCAAAGCGGGGATTGCTGTGCCGCGTGATCTGGAGCAAAGTGACCTGGCCGTGCTCTCTGATCTCATTTACGAACACAAACCTGAAAAAATAATTTTCCTGGGCGATCTGTTCCACAGCGATATAAATAACGATTGGGATTGGTTTATTCTATGGCGAAGCCAGTTTCCGGCATTACAGATCATCCTCATCCGCGGCAACCATGATATTATTGACGACAAGCATTATCATAACCTGAATATCGAACTGCATGACGAATTGTTGATAAGCCCTTTCCTGATGATGCACCATCCGCTTGCTAATGATCAGCAGGAAGCTGCAGCCTACGTTTTTTGCGGGCACATTCATCCGGGGGTAAACCTGAGCGGCCGGGGGCGGCAAAGCGTTACGTTACCCTGTTTTGCCTTTGGCAGCAGGCAGGGGATACTACCCTCATTCGGCAAGTTTACAGGGAGGGTTGCTATCCAGAGCCTTCAAAACGACAAGATCTTTGCCGTATTAAAAGATAAAGTTGTTGCTATAGCCTAAATATCACCCGTAAAACATCCTTTATTTCAACAAATTACCTGTCATAGCATTGTATTTGCGTATTGAATACCAGCACATTGTTTTAGATTGATTCTAAATAGCTTTTTGATCTTCAATAAGCCAAAACCTCTTCTATGTTTTGTTATTTAATAAATACTTTTGCCATATAAATCCAATTCATAATGAGCGAATTCAAACAAACCTTAAACTCGTCGCTGGGCAAAAAGCTGATCATGGCTTTAACAGGCTTGTTTCTGTGCACGTTTTTAATAGTGCACGTGGGCGGCAACCTGCTGTTGTTTAACAACGATAACGGTTTCAGTTTTAACGTGTATGCCAACTTCCTTACGCATTTTCCGCCTATTGAAGTTATAGCATACCTGTTGTACCTTTCCATTTTAGTGCATGCACTATACGGTTTGATCCTGACTGTCAAGAACCGTAAAGCCCGTCCTGTACGTTATGCAGTAGCGGCAAAATCTGATGCATCATGGTCATCAAAAAACATGGGCCTGCTGGGTTCAATCATGTTCCTGTTTATCGTTATCCACATGGGCGATTTTTGGTTCCGTTACCATAACGATCCAACCATGGGCTTTAAAGAGTACCGTACCGATCTGGCAACCGGCGAAACCACCGCGACTGAATACAAACCGGTTAATGCCGATTTCAGCCACTCTGTATCAACCGAAAACAATGTGGAAATTGTGAGGGTGAAAGACCTGCATGCGCGTGTTGCTTACAGCTTTAGCAACATTATTTACGTTTTATTTTACGTGATAGCTATGGGTGCTGTGGCATTCCATTTGTTACATGGTTTCCAGAGCGCGTTCCGCACGCTGGGCTGGGTGCACCGTAAATATACACCGGTAGTTTACTTTATTGGTACATGGCTGTTTGCGGTTATTATCCCTTTGGCTTTTGCTGCAATGCCGGTTTATTACTACTATTTATCAACCCAGGGAGCTCACTAAGTTTAGCTGGCCAATTAAGTTATATTACATAACCTAAAAGCCACAAACATAAATACAAAGAAGAGATGACATTAGATGCTAAAATTCCTCAAGGCCCATTAGCCGAAAAATGGAGCAAGCATAAATTTGATCTGAAGCTGGTTAACCCGGCCAACAAACGTAAATACGATATCATTATCGTAGGCACGGGTTTGGCAGGTGCTTCGGCGGCTGCAACACTGGCCGAACTGGGTTACAATGTTAAGGCATACTGTTTTCAGGATAGCCCGCGCCGTGCGCACTCTATTGCTGCACAGGGGGGGATCAATGCCGCTAAAAACTACCAGAACGACGGCGACAGTGTTTTCCGTTTATTTTACGATACCATTAAAGGCGGTGACTACCGTGCCCGCGAGGGAAACGTATACCGTTTGGCCGAAGTTTCGGTAAACATCATTGACCAGTGCGTGGCACAGGGCGTACCTTTTGCCCGCGAATACGGCGGCTTGCTTGATAACCGCTCATTCGGTGGCTCGCAGGTATCACGTACATTTTACGCGAGGGGCCAAACAGGACAACAGCTTTTATTAGGTGCATACTCTGCCCTTAACCGCCAGATCCATGCCGGTAAAGTAAAAGTATATACCCGCCACGAAATGCTTGACGTGGTAACTATCGACGGTCATGCCAAAGGTATTGTTACCCGTAACATGCTTACCGGCGATATTGATACCCATGCAGGTCATGCGGTATTATTGTGTACAGGTGGTTACAGCAACGTTTTCTACCTGTCAACAAACGCTATCGGTTCAAACGTAACAGCAGCCTGGAGAGCACACAAACGCGGTGCATTCTTCGGTAACCCTTGCTATACCCAAATTCACCCAACCTGTATCCCGGTATCCGGCGATCACCAGTCAAAGCTTACGCTGATGTCTGAGTCGCTACGTAACGACGGTAGGGTATGGGCACCAAAAACGGTTGAAATTGCCGAGCAACTGCGCAAAGGCACTTTAAAAGCCGACCAGGTTAAAGAAGACGACCGCGATTACTTCCTGGAACGTAAATATCCCGCTTTCGGTAACCTTGTTCCGCGCGACGTGGCTTCACGTAATGCCAAGGAAATGGTTGAAGAAGGTAAAGGTGTAGGTGGTTCAGGCTTCGCGGTATTCCTTGACTTTGCCGACGCTATTAAGCGTTTGGGCGAAGAAACAGTTAAAGCCAAATACGGCAACCTGTTTGATATGTATATCCAGATCACCGACGAAAACCCGTATAAACAACCAATGCGTATTTACCCGGCGGTTCACTATACCATGGGTGGTCTTTGGGTTGATTATAACCTGAGCACAACTATACCGGGCTTATATGCTTTGGGCGAATGTAACTTCTCCGACCACGGCGCTAACCGCCTTGGTGCATCAGCACTGATGCAGGGTTTATCTGACGGTTACTTTGTGATCCCTTATACCCTTGGTGATTATTTGGCTAAAACCGGCCCTAAAAAGGTTGACACCAGCCATCCAGCTTTTGAGCAAACCAAACAGGATGTAATTGCACATGTAAATAAACTGCTTGCATTAAAAGGCACCAAAACCGTTAACGAATACCACCGCGACCTTGGCCACATTATGTGGGAGTATTGCGGCATGGCGCGTACCGAAGAAGGCCTGATAAAAGCAAAAGGTTTGATCCAGGCATTGAAAGCCGATTTCTGGAAAAACGCTATCGTAACAGGTGAAAACGAAGAAGTAAATGCATCGCTTGAAAGGGCCGGTCGTATTGCCGACTTTATTGAGCTTGGCGAACTGATGGTTGATGACGCTTTAATGCGCAAAGAATCATGCGGTGGCCACTTCAGGGTTGAATCACAAACTGCAGATGGCGAAGCGCTTCGTGATGATGAAAACTTTGCGTTTGTAGCTGCCTGGGAATTTAAAGGCGAAAATCAGCCCGAAGAATTACACAAGGAGCAACTAACGTTTGAAGCAGTTCACCTGTCTCAAAGAAACTATGCTTAATTAGAGATTGGTTATTAAGGCAGTAGTTCAAAAAACCACTCACCTAATCAACGACTCACTTAATCAACTGAAACAACGATAACTCAAATCTAAAATAAAGATGAGTAACGGAAATATGAAACTGACGCTTAAAGTATGGCGTCAAAAAAATGCGCAAACCCCAGGTAAATTTGTTACCTATCCAGCCGAAAATATTTCGCCGGATATGTCATTCCTTGAAATGCTTGACGTGGTTAACGAAGGCCTTACCCACAAAGGTGATGAGCCAATTAACTTTGACCACGACTGCCGCGAAGGTATTTGCGGTATGTGTTCATTATATATCAACGGTCACCCGCACGGACCAAAACGTGGCATTACTACCTGCCAGCTGCACATGCGTACCTTTCATGATGGCGAAACCATTACTATTGAACCATGGCGCGCTGAAGCATTCCCGATTGTAAAAGATTTGGCAGTTGACCGCTCTGCATTTGACAGGATCCAGCAAGCCGGTGGTTACGTTTCGGTAAACACAGGTGGCGTACCTGATGGTAACGCTATCCCAATCCCTAAGGTTATTGCTGATGAGGCTTTCAACTCGGCTACCTGTATTGGTTGCGGTGCCTGCGTTGCAGCTTGTAAAAATGCTTCGGCCATGCTGTTCGTATCGGCTAAAATCACCCAGCTGGGTTTATTACCACAAGGCCAGCCAGAGCGCTACCGTCGTGTGCAATCAATGGTTGCACAAATGGATGAAGAAGGATTCGGCAGCTGTACCAACACCGGTGCCTGCGAAGCTGAATGTCCTAAGGAAATTAAGCTTACCAACATTGCCCGCATGAACAACGACTTTTTCAGCGCAAAACTGTTCAGGGAAGAGGATGTACACGAACAAGGTCATTAATTAAATTTGATGATTATCATACAGGCGGCCCGGTTTTTCCGGGCCGTTCTTATTTTATAACATTCCTTTTGCCCCATTTTGTCTACTTTTGGATTATGGCTAAATTTTCTGATAGTCCGGTTACACCACTTTGAGTTAAGCATAAATTCATATTACAGCCTTTAGCTGTTGCTTATTGTCCACTTACTTCAACGCTTAATTATTCAGGATGAAGCCATACTTACGTCTCTTCGACTTTTCGCAAGAAATCAACTATAAAAACGAAATCCTGGCAGGTTTAACTGTAGCCATGACCATGATGCCCGAATCATTGTCGTTTGCTATACTGGCCGGCTTTCCGCCGCTTATGGGATTATATGCTGCCTTTATCATGGGCTTGGTCACCTCCATTTTTGGCGGGCGTCCCGGGCTAATTTCCGGTGGGGCAGGGGCAACAGTTATTGTGCTGATAGCGCTCATGAAATCGCATGGATTGGAGTATGTTTTCGCAGCGGTGGCCTTAGCAGGTGCAATACAAATCCTGGTTGGATTGTTTAAACTGGGTAAGTTTGTACGCCTCGTGCCTCAGCCGGTAATGTATGGTTTTGTTAACGGGCTTGCTGTTATTATTTTCATGGCGCAACTGGAGCAGTTTAAAACCGTGGTAAATGGCCACGAAGCCTGGCTAAGCGGCACTCCGCTGCTGATTATGGCCGGCCTTGTTGCATTAACCATCGGGATAGTGATCCTTTTACCGCGGCTCACCAAAGCAGTGCCGCCATCGCTTGTTGCTATTATTGTTGTGTTTGCATTGGTATTTGGCTTAGGTATACATACCAAAACGGTAAGGGATATAGCTGCAGTAAGCGGAGGCTTTCCACCATTTCATATTCCGGCTATCCCTTTCAGTATTGATACTTTAAAGATCATTTTCCCTCATGCACTCATCATGGCCGGGGTTGGCCTTACCGAAGGATTATTAACCCTAAACCTTGTTGATGAAATAACAGCAACCCGTGGTAACAGCAACCGCGAATGTATTGCACAGGGAGGCGCCAATATTCTTAACGGTTTTTTTTCAGGAATGGGTGGCTGCCCTATGATAGCGCAAACGCTGGTCAACCTTTCCGCGGGATCCCGGGTAAGATTATCGGGTATTATTGCCTCGCTTACCATTCTGCTTATCATCCTTTTCGGCGCACCGGTAATTGAAAAACTTCCGATGGTGGCGCTTACGGGTGTAATGATCATGGTGGCCATCGGCACCTTTGAGTGGATCAGTTTTCGCATCATCAACAAAATGCCTAAACAGGATATTTTTGTAGGCATCCTGGTAGCATTGATCACTATATGGCTGCACAACCTTGCCCTGGCTGTTTTAATAGGAGTGATCATCTCTGCCCTGGTTTTTGCATGGGAAAGCGCCAAACGTATCCGCGCACGCAAATACATTGATGTTACAGGTGTTAAGCATTATGAAATATATGGGCCGCTGTTTTTTGGTTCGGTAATGGCTTTTAACGAAAAATTTGATATTGCCGATGACCCGGATGAAGTGGTAATCGATTTTAAGGACAGTCGCGTTGCCGATATGTCGGGTATTGAAGCACTCAACAAGCTTACCGAAAAATATCGCTCGGCCGATAAAAAACTGCTGCTCAAGCACCTGAGTGAAGATTGCAGGGTGCTGCTAAAAAATGCGGAAGATATCATCCATGTGAATATACTGGAAGATCCATCCTATCATGTAGCTACAGAAAAATAACAAACAACAAAGGCCCGGAAAAACCGGGCCCTTGTTGTTAAATAAAATTGAATGGCAAATGTACCATCGATTGTATCTTATTTCGGCCCGTAAGTAACTACTGGCACAATCATTTCTTCTAACGAGATGCCCCCGTGCTGGAAGGTTTCATTATAAAAGTTAACAAAGTGGTTGTAGTTGTTCGGATATACGAAATAGCTGTCTTCCTTGGCAAATACAAAGCTTGAGCTGATGTGCAGCCTTGGCAGCATGGCATCGTGCGGGTTACGGATGTGGAAAACCTCCTTGGCATTATAGTTAAGGTTTTTACCTTGCTTATAACGCAGGTTGGTATTGGTATTCCTGTCACCTACAATTTTGCTTGGATTTTTTACGCGGATGGTACCGTGATCGGTAGTGATCACTACACGCACCTGTTTTTGAGCCAGGAATTTCAACAGATCAAACAAGGGCGAATGCTCAAACCACGACAGGGTTAATGAACGGTAAGCGGCATCATCACTTGCCAGCTCGCGGATCATCTGCATATCGGTGCGGGCATGCGATAGCATATCCACAAAGTTATACACCACCACGTTAAGCTCGTTGTTCATTAAGTTATTCACCGACTCGTTCAAGGCGCGGCCCTCGTCAATGTTCAGGATTTTATGGTACGAGTGTTTGCAATCCTTACGTAGTACACGTTTTAAATGATCAGCTAAAAAGTCGGCCTCATATAAATTCTTGCCGCCTTCATCCTCATCATTTTGCCACATGGATGGGTAACGTCGTTCCATATCCAAAGGCATCAACCCCGAAAAAATAGAGTTACGGGCATATTGCGTAGCTGTTGGCAGGATGCTGTAGTAAGTATCCTCTTCCTCCAGCCTGAAATATTCGGAAATAATAGGATTGATTATCTTAAACTGATCGTACCGCAGGTTATCTATCAAAATGAAAAACAAAGGGCCTTTGCCATCCAGCTTAGGGAACACCTTCTTTTTAAATAATTGCGGAGAAGAGGTCGGCGCCAGGTCAGGGTTTTTGATCCAGTTAAGGTAATTACGCTCTACAAACTTGCAAAACTGCATATTGGCCTCAGCCTTTTGCAGTGTCAGGATCTCGTGCATACCGGCATCTTCCAGTTTTTCCAGCTCAAGCTCCCAGTAGATCAGTTTTTTGTAAACGTCAACCCATTCCTGGTGGCTCAGGTTTTCGTTAAGCGTCATGCCCAGTGTACGGAAATCCATCTGGTAGGCCATGGTGGTTTTTTCAGTAACGAGACGCTTGTTTTCGGTCAGCTTTTTTATCGTAAGCAGGATTTGCTTCGGGTGTACCGGCTTAATCAGGTAGTCGTCTATCTTTGAACCGATGGCATCTTCCATCAGGTACTCTTCCTCATTTTTGGTGATCAGGACAATAGGCACATCATTATTGATGTTCTTGATCTGCTGCAGGGTTTCCAGCCCGGTAAGGCCGGGCATGTTCTCGTCAAGAAAAACCAGGTCGAAATAATTACTCTTAAACGAGTCAACGGCGTCATAGCCATTGGTAACAGTAGTTACTTTGTAGCCCTTTTCGGCCAGGAAAAGTATATGTGGTCTTAGCAGGTCAATTTCGTCATCGGCCCATAAAATGGTGGTGTCTTGCATGGTATGTATATTAAAATAGTCTGAATCAGAATTTTCATAATTTGAAAACTTTCAGAATGATTCAGTATAAGGTTAAATGTTGATTCAAATATCCGGTTTTATAAACGGGATATACAGTAAATCTTAAAACTCTGTAAATTCTGATTTGAAAATAAACCCCAAATAGATGTTTTTGTTGTTAAACAGTAAAGGTATTAACAAAATTTAACAAACCTGTCGCGCTTATTTTACCTTTGTTTTACATTTTTGCACTTATAAAAGCAGCATTGAATAAAAAGAAAATAATAAACGACCCGGTTTACGGTTTTATCAGTATCCCTACCGAACTGATATTTGACCTTATATCCCACCCATACTTTCAGCGGCTACGTTATATCAAACAGCTTGGCATGACCCACCTGGTGTACCCTGGCGCATTGCATACCCGTTTTCATCATGCCCTTGGTGCCATGTACCTGATGGATACTGCCATTGAAACCTTAAGAAGCAAAGGACATGACATCAGCCCCAAAGAGGAAGAAGCAGTTACCATTGCCATATTATTGCATGATATTGGTCACGGGCCGTTTTCGCACGCATTGGAAAATACCATTATTGATGGCATTGCACATGAGGATATTTCATCAATGCTGATGAACAAGCTTAACCAGCGGTTTGAGGGCAAGCTTACCATGGCCATCAATATTTTTAATGATACCTACCCGCGTAAGTTCCTGCATCAACTGGTATCCAGTCAGCTGGATATGGACAGGCTGGATTACCTTAACCGCGATAGCTTCTTCACAGGTGTATCTGAAGGGGTGATCAGTTCGGAGCGCATCATTAAAATGCTTAACGTGAAAGATGATCACGTGGTTGTTGACGAAAAAGGCATTTACTCGATAGAGAAATTTTTGATAGCCCGCCGCCTCATGTACTGGCAGGTTTACCTGCATAAAACGGTAATAGCAGGGGAGGAGGTGCTTACCAAGATTTTCAGGCGCGGCCGCGAACTGATCTCGCAGGGCGAAGAATTGTTTGCTACCCCTGCCCTGATGCATTTTTTAAAAAACCGCATTAGCCTCGACGCTTTTATGAACGAAGACCGTCACCTGGAAACCTTTGCCTGTTTGGATGATACCGATATTATGGCATCGGTAAAAGTGTGGGCTTATCACCCCGACCTGGTGCTTTCGCAGCTTTGCAAAAACCTGGTACAACGCAGCCTTTTCAGGGTTGAAATTACCAACGAATGCCCTGATGAAGCATTTGTTGAAAGTCTGCGCCAGGAAGCAAT
The DNA here is from genome assembly GCF_042434235.1 of Mucilaginibacter angelicae. NCBI lineage: Bacteria > Pseudomonadati > Bacteroidota > Sphingobacteriia > Sphingobacteriales > Sphingobacteriaceae > Mucilaginibacter > Mucilaginibacter angelicae. The sequence goes on from NZ_JBHLTS010000079.1 coordinate 29,081, forward strand.
GCAAAAATATGGGGTAACTTATGAAGATGCTGCAGCTTACTTTGTATTTACCACATCCATCCGTAATAATGCTTATAACCAGGGAGATGGTAATATTGGGATACTAATGAAAAACGGCCAGGTAAAGGACATTGCTGCCGCAAGTGATAACTCAAACCTAATGGCTTTGGCTAAAACGGTAAAAAAGTATATCCTTTGTTACAATAAAGAATTATTAAACAATTAGCCGCAAGTTTTAAGTTCTAAGCCAAAAAAAAGATGCGGACTTTTGACTTTCGGGCCAAGACTTGTGACTTGCCAAATGAAGATATGATGAAAAATGAAACGCTTTGACAGTCAAAACTTTTTAACGTGTGTTCATAACTCATTAATAATTTGTCGCTTCAATTTTAACATTTAAATTTGCCCGATGCAATTTACTGCTCATGATATAAGCTTACTGCTCAACGGAACTGTTGAGGGTGATCCTGCGGCTACGGTTAGCCAGCTTGCCAAAATAGAAGAGGCCGGTCCCGGTTGTCTTTCTTTTTTATCAAACCCCAAGTACGAGCAGTTTTTGTACACCACCAACGCATCAGTTGTTATTGTTAATAATGATCAGCTATTGACGGCCCCGGTAAAGGCTACCCTCATCAGGGTTGAAAACGCCTACAGCGCGTTTACCGTTCTGCTTGATAAATATAATACCATTAAGCTCGATAAAAAGGGAATTGAACAGCCCAGCTTTATCCATCCCACAGCGCAGGTTGGCGAGGGGGCCTATATCGGTGCCTTTGCCTACATCGGCCAAAATGTAACCATCGGCGATAATTGTAAGATCTATCCCAACGTTAATGTTGGCGATAATGTAACCCTTGGCAATAATGTAACCCTGTTTGCCGGTGCTACCGTTTATTTTGATTGTGTTATTGGAAATAACGTAACGATACACTCAGGTGCGGTGATAGGTAGTGATGGCTTTGGCTTTGCACCTAACCCTGATGGCACCTATACCAAAATTGCCCAGATAGGCAATGTGGTTATTGAGGATGATGTTGAGATAGGCGCCAATACTGCTATCGACAGGGCTACCATGGGGTCGACAATTATTCGTAAAGGTGTAAAAATCGACAACCTTGTACAGGTGGCGCACAATGTTGAGGTTGGCGTAAATACCGTGATCGCCGGGCAGGCCGGGATCTCGGGCAGTACTAAAATAGGCGAACATGCCGTTATTGGCGGGCAGGTTGGGATCTCCGGCCATCTATATATTGCCGGCGGCACACAGGTATCTGCACAAACGGGTATAAACAGCTCCATTAATGAGGAAGGGCAGGTTTTTGGAGGCACTCCATATATGCCATTTAAAGAGTACCTTCGTGCCCACGCGAAGTTGCGCAGACTTCCGGAGATTGACCGGAAAGTATACGAGCTTGAAAAACTGATTGAAGAACTACGTAAAGGCACGGCGAAGGAATAGCCACAGCCTGTAAATTTAAATATGAACGTTAAACAAAGAACTATTAAAGCGCCGGTTTCGGTATCAGGAACAGGCTTACACACCGGCCAAAGGGTTACCATGACCTTTAACCCAGCCCCTGAAAATCACGGTTACAAATTCAGGAGGGTTGATATCCCCGGTTCGCCAATTATTGATGCCGATGTTGATAACGTAAGCGACACTTCGCGCGGAACATCTATCAGCCAAAACGGTGCTACTGTAAATACTGTTGAACACGTACTGGCCGCTTTGGTTGGGCTTGAGGTTGATAACGTGCTGATTGATATGGACGGCCCCGAAACCCCCATTATGGATGGCAGCTCGATACAATTTGTTGATGTAATTACCGAAACCGGCCTGCTGGAACAGGATGCCGATCGTGAATATTACCATATCCCCTACAATATCCATTACTCTGAACCCGACCGCAAGGTTGAAATGGTAGCCATGCCGTTAGATGATTACCGCTTTACCTGTATGGTTGACTATAATTCGCAGGTATTGGGTAGCCAGCATGCCAGTATTTCAACCATTGGCGAGTTTAAAAAGGAAATTGCTTCATGCCGTACCTTTTGCTTTTTGCATGAATTGGAAATGCTGTTAAAGCACGACCTTATTAAAGGCGGCGACCTAAACAATGCCATCGTAGTTGTTGACAAGGATGTTGACCAGGAAGAACTTAACCACCTGGCCAAACTGTTTAACCGCAAGGATATCAGCGTTGCGCCGCAGGGCATTTTAAATAACATTGAGCTTCGCCATCAAAACGAGCCTGCACGTCACAAGCTGCTGGATATGATAGGCGATCTGGCACTGGTTGGCGTTCCGCTTAAAGGCCATATCATGGCTGCAAGGCCTGGCCACGCTGCTAATGTTGCCTTTGCTAAAAAGATCAAAGCTTTAATAAAAAAGGAAAAAAGCCGTAAGCAGGTAAAGGTTTATGACCTTAACGCCAAACCGCTTTTTGACACAGTTGATATTATGGGCATGCTGCCCCACCGTCAGCCTTTCCTGATGATCGATAAGATCCTGGAGCTTACCAAAAGCCACGTTGTGGGCTGCAAAAACGTAACCATTAACGAGGAGTTTTTTAAAGGGCACTTCCCCGGCGCACCCATCTTCCCCGGTGTATTGCAAATTGAAGGCATGGTACAAACCGGCGGCATTCTGGTGTTAAATACCGTACCCGATCCTCAAAATTACCTTACGCTGTTCCTCAAAATTGAGAACGCCCGCTTTAAAAGCAAGGTGGTTCCCGGAGATACCATTATTTATGTGTGCGACCTTATTGCCCCTATCCGCCGTGGTATAGCTACTATGAAAGGCGTAGGCATGGTAGGCGACCGTATTGTTGTTGAAGCCGAACTGATGGCTCAAATTGTAAAAGTAAAAGAATCAGAAGCATGATCCAGCCATTAGCATACATCCACCCACAGGCCAAAATTGCCGACAATGTGGTAATTGAACCATTCGTTACTATCCACAAGGATGTTGAAATTGGCGAAGGTACCTGGATCGGCTCCAACTCCGTAATTATGGACGGCGCCCGTATAGGTAAAAACTGTCGTATTTTCCCAGGCGCAGTAGTATCTGCCCCGCCGCAGGATTTAAAATACAAAGGCGAGCAAAGCACTGTATCTATTGGCGACAACACTACCATCCGTGAATGTGTTACCCTTAACCGGGGTACTGCACTGGATAAAAATACCACTACCATTGGCAGCAACTGCTTACTGATGGCTTATGTACACGTAGCGCACGATTGTGTAATTGGCGATAATGTAATTGTTGCCAATGCTGTTCAGCTGGCCGGTCACATTACGGTTTATGATTACGCTTTCATCGGCGGTTCATCTGCCGTGCACCAGTTTGTTGAAATTGGCGCACACAGCATGATCTCAGGTGGTTCACTGGTTCGTAAGGATGTTCCTCCGTTCACCAAGGCAGGCCGCGAGCCATTATCTTATGTAGGTATCAACTCGGTAGGTTTACGCCGCAGGGGCTTCTCTGCTGCCACCATAGCCGAAATCCAGGAGATCTACCGGATCATATTCCTGAAAAAATATAATGTGACCAAAGCGCTTGATATCATCGAGGCCGAGTTTACCCCAAGCGTGGAACGCGATGAGATCATCAACTTCCTGCAAAACTCGCAAAGGGGTATCATGAAAGGCTTTGGGAATACCTAATGGTTGATGGGTTATAGTTCATGGTTCATAGCCCAGCAATTCATAGTTGTTCGGGTTTATATAAACCATGAACTATAAGCCCTTAGACAGATATTCCGGCCATGAACTATGAACCATCAACTATAAGCTCCCAATGATCATCACCCTCCAAAACATCGGCCGCCGCTTTAACCGCGACTGGATTTTCAGGGGGGTGGATTACACCTTTACCTCCGGCGAATCATATGCCATTCTTGGACCTAACGGCTCCGGGAAATCAACTCTTTTGCAGGTTTTAAATGGCAGTCTCTCGCCTTCAGCCGGTAAAATTGAATTTATTAACGACGGCAAGCCGGTTGAAATAGAAACGGTTTTTACCCATTTAAGCCTTGCCGCCCCCTATCTTGAGCTGATAGAGGAGTTTACCATGAGTGAGATGATCGATTTTCACTTTAAATTCAAAAGCTTTAAGCCGGGGGTGGATAAAGCCCATCTGATCGATCTGCTCAATCTACCTAAAAGCGCCAATAAACTTATCAAATACTTTTCATCGGGCATGAAACAGCGCCTTAAGCTGGCCCTTGCTTTTTGTGCCGATACGCCCATGCTTATGCTGGATGAGCCTACCTCCAACCTGGACACCCAGGGTGTTGACTGGTACATAAGCCTCGTACAGCAATTTGCCGCCGGTCGCCTCACTATAGTATGCTCCAACCAGGAACATGAATATGGTTTTTGCAATCACAAGCTAAGTATTGTAGATTATAAGGAATAAGTTGGACTCATTTTTCTGAAAAACAGCCAACAGGCTATTACAATAATAAAAAACCATTAAAATTCCTTTTTTTATCCAGTTCTTGTCCGTATATTTAACATATAAATCAAAAACGCCATGGAAATTAGATTGAATATCGATGATGATTTTATGAAAAGCCTAAGTGAAAAATTAGGTGAATCTAAGGCTTCAAAAATCACAACAGAAGCACTGACTATTTTGAATTGGGCCGCTGAAGAGGCGAAAAATGGCAGGATCATACTCTCCACCAATAAGAATGGGGAGGATGTTAAACAGCTGGCTATGCCAGCTCTTGATAAAATCATAAAGTAACCTTTTAAATACAATGTATGGCAGGTTTAAATCTCTCCAATATGGTGTCGATAACCCCAATATCGGCACCAGCGGTTGAGGAAGCCCCTCCGCCGACTCTTGGTATTGATCTTGCAAATGTCCAAAAGGAGGTTCCTGAATCGGCTCCGAAAGGCGAACCGTTATCGGGAATAAAGATGGCCGGGTTTCAACTTGCTGTAATAACCATGGGCATCATGTTGGTTTTTATCCTGTTTTTAATAATTTTTTTCTTTGTTACGCAACTTGATGCTTCAGACGCAATCAAAGCAGCGGGTAAAGATGAAAAGCTGGCATCTCTTATCAGTAATGAAAAAAAGGCATACAGGGATTTTATATTAGAGGTAAGCAAAACTGTTTTGCTGAATTTATTATTGCCGATATTGACTGCTATACTGGGTTATATATTTGGATCGGCAAAACCCGAAAAATAATGCCGCTTTGATATGTTGAAAACAAAGAGCTTTATATTTTAATATCAGGGGTTTAAAAATCCCAAATCAAATTCCTAAGTTTGCGCCTCAATATTATTTTATGGCTAAGGCATCAGATGTTAAAAATGGAAATGTACTTCGCTTCAACGGCGAATTAGTTCAGGTTGAAGAGTTTTTACACCGTACCCCGGGCAACTTACGCGCGTTTTACCAGGCCCGTATGCGCAACGTTAAATCAGGTAAACTGGTTGAATACCGTTTCCGTACCGATGAAGAGGTTGACATAGCCCGCGTTGAAACTAACGATTATCAATACCTGTATGATGAAGGTGATTCATTAGTAGTAATGGACAACACCACATACGACCAGCATAACGTACCAAAGGCATTATTTGGCCCCGCAGTTAAATTTTTGAAAGAAGGTATGAACGTAATTGTTGCCTTTGAAAGCGAAGAGCCTATCATGGGTACCATCCCAGGTTCGGCCGAATTGGAAATTACCTACACCGAACCAGCTGTTAAAGGCGATACCTCAAGCGGCGCGCTGAAAAGCGCCACCGTTGAAACCGGCGCAGAGATCCGTGTACCGTTGTTTATCAACATTGGCGATAAAGTTAAAGTTGATACCGCTACCGGTGCTTATGTTGAACGCGTGAAAGGTTAGCCCCCCGGCCCCCTGAAGGGGGTGTGAAAGTATTTTATAAAAGAGAAGGGGTTCGCGATGCGAACCCCTTCTCTTTTTTATCCTTATGTCATTGCGAGCGATAGCGTGGCAATCTCGTAGCTATGCTGAGCGGCTTTGTGTTCTCACAGGCATAGCGACGAGATTGCCGCGTCGCCCCTTAGCTCAGACCCATGCCGCTCCTCGCAATGACATATCTATTGGTTCAGTTTCTCCACAATCTCATCCGCCGTCAATTTCTCCTGTTCACCGCTGGCCATATCTTTAAAAGTCAATAGCCCGGTTTGCATTTCATCGCCGCCGATAACTACCACATAAGGGATGTTTTTATTGTTGGCGTAATCCATTTGTTTTTTGATTTTCGCACCAGCCGGATAAAGCTCCGTATTGATATTGTTGCGGCGAAGCTGCTGTAATAGAGGCAGACTATAAAGTTCGCCATCTTTATCGAAATTACATATAAGCACCTGTGTGGTTTGATTACTGCCGGCCGGGAACAGGTTAAGTTCTTCCAGCACATCATAGATCCTGTCGGCCCCGAAGGAGATCCCTGCGCCGGTAAGGCCTTTCAATCCAAACATGCCGGTGAGATCATCATAACGACCGCCGCCGCCGATGCTGCCCATATTTACCTCGTTAGTTTTTACCTCGAAGATAGCGCCGGTGTAATAGTTTAAGCCGCGGGCAAGGGTAATATCTAATTCCAGTTTGGCAGTTTGCAGCGGGCAACGTTCAATATAACCAAAAACTGTTTCTATTTCGTCGCAGCCTTTTAAGCCGATCTCTGATTGTGCCAGTGCTTCACGCAGACTTGCCAGCTTTTCTATATTGCTTCCTTCAAGCAGGATCACCGGCTTTAATTTGTCGATATCTGCATCGGTAAAGCCTTTTCCAAGCAGCTCTTTGATCACACCACCAAGACCAATTTTATCCAGCTTATCGATGGCTACAGTCAAATCAATGATATTATCAACTTTATCTATAACCTGCGCTATTCCTGATAGTATTTTTCTATTATTGATCTTAATACTGAAATCTTTAAGGCCAAGCTTGGTTAAAGCCTCATCATAGATCATGATAAACTCAGCCTCGTTCAATAAGGAATCAGAGCCAACCACGTCTGCATCGCACTGGTAAAACTCACGGTAGCGGCCACGCTGCGGCCTGTCGGCGCGCCAAACCGGCTGCACCTGGAAACGTTTGAACGGGAAAGTGATCTCATTTTGGTGCTGCACTACATAACGTGCAAAAGGCACAGTAAGGTCATAGCGCAGGGCTTTTTCGGAGATTTCCTGTGTTAATTGGGGGGAATCTATCCCCAACTCATACGGAGTAATGTTAAAATCTTCGCGATTAATCTTTAGTTTGCTTATAGACTGTTGCCAATCAAGTTTCTTGTTAATCCAATCTTGCATAACATTTTTATAGTAATTAGCAAGAGAAATTGAATCAACGTCCATTTCATTGCCCGGTAGGTTAGCAACAAGATATGCCCTGTTTATTAATTTATTTAAAACCGGAGTAAAAGCATCATACTGTTTTTTCACCTTTGACACGTAATCTCCGCTATCTAAAACTTTAAATATCAGTTTATCTCCTTCTTCTCCATATTTTCCAGTCAAAGTCGATAGGTTCTCCATTGTCGGCGTTTCTATCTGCTGATAGCCGTATTTACGGAAAACGGATTTAATGGTATCGAAAATATAATTGCGTCTCACCATTTCGGCTGGTGAAAAATCGCGGGTGCCTTTGGGTACTGATGGTTTAATGGATGCCATGCGGCAAATGTACAAAAAAGAGGGTTATACGTGTTGGATGAGTGATGTTGGATGATTTGATCTGGCCTCCTTGCATGCTGCCACAAGCCAGGAGGCTTGCGGCAGCGATAATTTTTTTTAAACAAAAAGCGGTTTCGTTAACGAAACCGCTTTTTGTTTTCCCCTCGTTTCGCCGCCGCTCGGCTCCAGCCGAGTGTTGACTATCAAACGGCCTCTGGCCGCCGAAGCCTCGTTGTACAGGCCAGAGGCCTGGGAATAGTTGCCACTCGGCTGGAGCCGAGCGGCGGCGTATAGGCACGAAGCCCCTACTTACAGGGCGGATTTGCATAGCCCCTCTGCTGCTTGGGGATTGCTTCGTGCCTCGCAATGACGATTGGAGAGTGTTTATAGTTTATTTACTACCGCTTATGCGTATTAAAATTCAACCCAGCCGCTAAACCAACAGTAACGTAACCATAACTGTCTTCAAAAAACTGGTTGTAGTCATCCTGGCCGCGGTAGCCTCCGCCAACCATGAGTGCAGCATCGGGCATAAACGGAAACTGGTAATAATATTTCAGGCTCACGTTAAGGCGTTTTTTGAAATCAAAGCTCGAATAATTATCATACTTATCGGCGATGTAAGTAAAGTCGAACCGGATACGCTGCCAGTTTTGGTATAGCTTTTTGTTTTTATCAGTTGGATCGGTATAGGCTTTGGCAAAGTTATACATGCGGCTGCCATTAATGCGGATAAAGCCGTAATGGTCTTTCAGCCCTTCGGATACACCGAGGTTAAACAAACCGGCATGAACTTCTAAACCCAGGTTATCGTAGCGGTTAATGATCAGGTCTTTTTTGTCGATGCGTTTGCCCGTATAATAGGTCAGCGTATAAAAATTGGTGGTAAACTTGCCGCTGTCGCGGTTAAAGCTGCCATCGGGATTAAGTGATGGCCCGCGTACCCCGTTTGAGTGATGAGAGTAACCAAACGAAAAGAATTTGGGATTATAAGTATCCTCATTCACCCTGAAGTACAGCGTACCGCCAGGCATAAAGCTTGGCGATTTTACGGGTGCGCCTTGTGAGGCCAGCAGGCGGATCTTCACCCTTGCGGTAAACACAAAAAAGAAACGTGATTTTGGCGTGCTGAATAAAACAAAGTTAGGCGCAAGATCGGCAGTGAGCTGTGTTTTTATTTTGTTGAAATATTCGTTGCCGCCTTCAGATACCCGCAGGTTTTGTTCGTAATACTGATCAAAAGCCTGGTTAATTAGGCGCTTTTTCATCAGCGTACTATCGGCCAGTGTATCTGCCGGGGCTGTGACATGGTCGCCGGCAACTGCTTTTAAATTATCAACGGCAACAAAAATGAACAGGGCACAAATTGCTTTTAACGCAATCGTAAAATTAAAACTGGATGTTAAAACGGACTCCTTGAAATCCGGTTTTATGAAATGAAATTTAATCAATGTAGTAAGTATTGTTTTACCGATAATGCCTGGGTTATAGCTCCTTATGGTTAACCCTATGCGTTAACATATGGTTAAGAATAACGGCGCAATATTACTTATTATAAGTTTTTGTACAATTAGGGATATGTCAGGGTTAAGTAAATGTATCTGCTAACGCTTTCTTGTGACATTCACCGGAAATTTTGAACGTTTGTTGGCGGTTTATATGGCTAAAATATTATTGTAACCAAGCTTTTACCTCGGTTTTGGCAGGCTTATACTTTATTTTTGCGATAATCGTTTTAGCATTAAAAAAAAGCCAATATATTTATCGCAACCTAAAAAAATGTTCACTTAATTTGTAATTAAAACGTTTTACCAAAAATACCGGCTTTAAACAGGGTTGATACTTTTTAAGCCACATTTACCTTGTACAAAACAAACACAATGAAACCAACAGGAACTGCCTTAACCAACCAAAGCTATTTAAATGGCGGTTCCGATACTATTAAAAACAATTATAATTTATGAAAAAGATCATGCTTGGCCTGATGGCCATCCCAGCCTTTTGCCTGTCGGTATCGGCACAAACCAAATTGTTCGACGGTAAAACTACTACAGGCTGGCACACCTATCTTAAAAAAGATGTTGTGGGCTGGACAGTTGTTGACGGCACCTTACAACTCGACCCGAAAGCCGAAGGTCACGGCGATTTGGTTACCGACGGCGAATACGAAAACTACGAGCTTAATATCGAATGGAACATCAGCAAGGAAGGTAACAGCGGTATCATTTTCGGTGTGCATGAAGATCCTGAATTTAGCCAAACCTACTTAACCGGCATGGAAATGCAGGTGCTTGATAACAAAGATGCCAGCGACAACAAAAAAGCCAACCACCTTGCAGGTTCATTATATGATATGAAAGCCCCTTCAAAAGATGTGGCTAAGCCAGCCGGCGAATGGAATAAAGTTAAACTGCGTAAAAAAGACGGTCAGCTTACTTTTTGGCTTAACGGAACTAAAATTGTTGATGTAAAAATTGGCAGCGACGAGTGGACTCAACTGTTAAACGACAGTAAGTTTAAAACCTGGAAAGGCTTTGCTACTTATCCTAAAGGCCACATTGCCTTGCAGGACCATGGCCATTTGGTTAGTTTCCGCAACATCAGCATTAAAGAGCTTTAATATTTTTTATGAACGGGGTGCGGATATAGCGCCCTGTTCATATATTTATACCTTAACTTAAATTGTGTTTTAACATGCGCTGGCATGTATAATTTCCTCTCCATATAAGAAAGAAGGATACTTTGATATAATATGAGCGATCTGCAAATTAAAAAATCATCAGCCACCTATGATGTGGTGATTGTTGGTTCGGGTGCCGGCGGGGGTATGGCCGGTTACGTTTTGGCCAATGCCGGGATAAAAGTTTTAATGCTTGAGGCCGGTGCTTACTTTGACCCTGCTAAAGATTCACAACAATTAAAATGGCCCTGGGAGTCGCCGCGTCGCGGTGCCGGTACAACCCGCCCTTTCGGCGATTTTGACGCGGCCTTTGGCGGCTGGGAAATTGATGGCGAACCCTATACCACAAAAGATAAAACAGAGTTTTTCTGGTTCCGCTCGCGTATGCTTGGCGGCCGTACCAATCACTGGGGCCGCATCTCATTAAGGATGGGTCCGCGTGATTTCCAGGCAAAAGACGGCCTTACCGACGACTGGCCAATTACCTATGATGACGTAAAGCCTTACTATGATAAGGTTGACCGCATGATTGGTGTTTATGGCACTAAGGAAGGATTAGAAAATGAACCGGACGGCATCTTTCTGCCTCCGCCAAAACCAAGGCTTAACGAACTGTATATAGTAAAGGGGGCCCAAAAAGCCGGTGTAAAAATTATTCCTGGCCGTGGTTCCGTATTAACAGAAGCTTTACCGGGTAATAAAGACCGCGGTGCTTGTTTCTTCTGCGGGCAGTGCGGCCGCAGCTGTAAAGTTTACGGCGATTTCTCTGCATCATCATGCCTGGTTATTCCTGCTATTAAAACGGGTAACTTAAAAGTGATCACCAACGCCATGGTGCGCGAGGTAATAACCAATACCGAAGGCCTGGCAGTCGGCGTATCATACGTTAATAAAGAGGATCTGCAAGAGTACCAGGTAAATGCCAAAACCGTTATCCTTGGTGCAAGCGCGGGCGAATCGGCCAGGATCCTGCTTAACTCAAAATCGGCTCAGCATCCGGGTGGTTTGGCTAACAGCAGCGGTGTTGTTGGTCGTTACCTGCATGACTCAACCGGTTCAAGTGCAGGCGGTTTCCTTCCGCAACTGATGGACCGCAAGCGTTATAACGAAGATGGTGTTGGCAGTGTGCATATCTACTCGCCATGGTGGCTGGATAATAAAAAACTGGATTTCCCGCGTGGTTACCATATTGAATACGGCGGCGGTTTACATATGCCATCATACGGTTTCAGTGGCGGTATCCAGAACATGAATGGTGTGGTACCGGGCCGCGATGGTAAAATGAAAGAAGCCGGTGGCTATGGTGCATCATTAAAAGACGATTACCGTCGTTTTTATGGTACCCAGTTTGGCATGGCCGGTCGCGGTACTGCCATAGCCCGCTATGATAACTATTGCGAAATTGATCCTAACGTAGTTGATAAATACGGCATCCCCGTATTGCGTTTCCACTACAAATGGGCCCCTGACGAAATTAAACAGGCCAAGCACATGCAGGAAACCTTCCAGGAGATCATGCATAACATGGGCGGCGCTATATATGGCGGCCCGCAAGGCCCTGAAACCAATTACGGCTTGGAAGCTCCGGGTAAAATCATCCATGAGGTTGGAACCATCCGTATGGGTAACGATCCTAAAAAATCAGCCTTAAACAAATGGTGCCAGGCACATGATTGTAAAAACCTTTTTGTGGTTGACGCCGCGCCGTTTGTGCAACAAGGCGATAAAAACGCAACGTGGACTATCCTTGCATTGTCAATGCGTACGGCAGAATACATTATCCAGGAAAGAAAAAAATTAAACGTTTAACAAGCTAACATAACAATTTTATGAACAGACGTGACTCCCTTAAAGCGCTCGGCTTAGGAACACTATCGGCAGGATTATTACTGGAGGCCTGTAAAACCGATACTAAAAAAGGCGCAGAAGAAACAGTTGCCCCGGCTGCGGGCGACGAAACAGGCCGACAGCCTTTTGAGGTTGAGCGTGATAAAAAGCTTCATGCCGATAAATTTTTTACCACTGCCGAATTGGCTACCATCACCGTACTCGCTGATATCATCATCCCTAAGGATGAAAAATCGGGTAGTGCATCTGATGCCAAGGTACCTGATTTTATCGAATTTATAGTGAAAGATATCCCTGATCACCAAACCCCGATGCGCGGTGGTTTGCGTTGGCTCGATCTGCAATGCCTTAACCGTTTCGGTAAGCCATTTACCGATTGTACTAAAGATCAGCAGATCCAATTGGTTGACATGATCGCCTATCCTAACAAAGCCAAACCGGAAATGGCCCAGGGCGTAGCTTTCTTTAACCGCATGCGTGACCTTACCGCATCAGGCTTTTTCACCAGCGAAATTGGCGTAAAAGATATTGGCTACGCAGGTAACCAACCCGGCAAATGGACAGGCGTACCTGATGATATCCTGAAGCATTACGGCATGGAGAATGTAAAAGCTTCGGCTTCGATGTAAAAAAACACGCGTCATTGCGAGGCACGAAGCAATCCCCGATTAGCAGAGCCGCTCTGTATAGTTTGAGATTGCTTCGTGCCTCGTGATGACGTTTTTTTTCGGCTTTTTCCGAATTTTACTTCAGCTCCCACGCCCCAATGCCAAAGGCAGGCAAATTAACAGTCAGCTTCCCACCTTTCACAACAGGTTTTAAACCTCCTATAATATTAACCGGGTTTCCATTAGCGTCAATAACCGCTTCGGTTTCTTTATCAGCCAGGTTTATCGCCATGAGTACTGTTTGCCCGGCATCTTTTCTCATGAAAGTAAAAACATGATCATTATCATTGCCGATAGTTTTATAGCTACCGTCGACAAATGCAGGGTTTGCCTTGCGGATAGCGATCATCTGTTTATAGTAATGCCATAACGAATTGGGATCCAGTTTTTCTTCTTCCAGCGAAACGCCATCGTCAGGCTTATCATTATTGAACTGATCTTTCCACGGGCCGGTTTGTTTATACCATAAGGCCATGCCTTTGCCGGTATCGCTTTTGTACCATTCAAAAGCTTCCCTGTCGGGGATTTCATTGGCATCGGTAGCACCAAAATTTGCCGAAGTACCGGTCATACCCAGTTCCTGGCCGTAGTAAATGGCGGGGATGCCGCCCATCAGCAGGTTAAAAGCACAGCCCACTTTCAGCTTAGCCAAATCGCCTTTTACTGCATAACTAAAGCGGGGTACATCATGGTTTTCAATAAAAATTATTTGCTGTTTGCCGGGAGGCAGCATGGCCAGCGTTGAATCGGCATTTGCCACAAGCAGTTTTTTATCAAACGACCGGATTGCAAAGCACAACCGCAAACCAAATACCTGGTTAACGCCACCGCGTTCTAAATATTCGGTGCCAAGGCTAAACCAGTTGGCTTGCTCGGCCACTATTTTTATTTTAGGGTTAATAGCCCGCAGTTTGGTTAACATCGGGTTCCAGAAAGTATCAAATAAATGCGGGAGGCGGCCTTTATTATCCAGGTCATCCATCATATGGTCAAGCCTGAAACCATCTACGCCATCATCAAATTTACCATCGCCGTTAGGGTCAATCCAATAGCTGAATAATTTAAGATTATAGGCTTTTGAGGCCTCGCTGTTAAGGTTAGCAGTAGTTATTTTGCGGGTTATGCCATCGTACCCTTTCAGCCCGGTAAGGTTATATACTATGGTCGATGGCTTTTGATTGTCCTTGTCATCCCACAAAATATAATCACTATAGGGCGATTTAGGATTGCCAAAAGCATCCTTCCACCAGCGGGAATCCTCGGTTACATACTGGGTTTCCATATCCATATAAAATTTCATGCCGCGGCGGTGCAGCTCTTTGATCAGTTTAAGGTAATCGGCAAGGGTACCGTACTTAGGATCTATCTTTTCAAAATCAATGGCAAAATAGTTGTGGTAAAAAACAGATTCGTAAAGCGGGGTAAGCAGTACAGCAGTTACACCTAATTCTTGCAAATAATCAAGTTTTTGGCGGATACCGTTCAGGTCGCCATGATAATCGCCATTGCTGTCATAAAAGCTTCGCTGAAATATATGATAAATGATTTCAGCATTATTTGCCTCGTTAGGCTTTGCGCTAACCGCCGAGAAAATTAATCCAAACGACAAACAGCCCATGATGAATAGCCTATTTAGTTTCATAATAGTTACAATTGGCCCTTAAAGTAACATAAAGCGCTGATAATTAACAACAACTATAAGTGTGAAAAAATGGCATATTTTATCATTTGCTACTTTAAATAAGTTGGCGAACGTTCCAAAAATCGCCACAGGGATAAAATAAGCCACTTTTTGGACAATTTGCTAAAGTTTTAAAAGGGGGGCTTAGCCTATTTTTGTTGTATAAGTTAAGCGTATTTTAGTACTGCTAAATAAGCCAACCTTTATACAGCTATTATTTACACCCGCGCTTTAACGGCCAATGAAAAGCACTCAATATATACCACAGTTATGGCTATAACATGTAAGGCAGCTATTGCCAATGGTAAGGGTGGTTTTACCGTACAGGATATTGTGGTGAACGAACCGAAGGATGATGAAGTACTGGTTAAAATAAAAGCAGCCGGACTTTGCCACACGGATCATGATTCGTTAAGCTGGGGAAAACAGCTCATTATAGGCCACGAAGGCGCCGGTATTGTGGTTTCTGTTGGGAAAGAAGTTAGCAGTGTATTACCTGGTGATAGGGTGATCTTAAACTGGGCCATGCACTGCGGCAAATGCTTTCAGTGCCTTGAAGGTAACCAGCATTTGTGTGAAGTAGCCTCGCCGGTTGCAGCCGGCGATAACGGCTATACCCCGGGTCATGCCGGTATTGACGGCACAACGTTTAATGGTGAGCCTGTTTTAAGGTCTTTCAATATTGGCACTATTGCCGGATATACGCTGGTAAAAGAGTCGGCAGTGGTAAAAAACAGTTCGGATACCATGTCGTTTCCGGCGGCAAGTATTATCAGCTGCGGGGTAATGACTGGCTATGGATCGGTTGTGAATGCGGCTAAACTAAAAGCAGGCTCATCGGCAGTGGTGCTGGGTACCGGCGGTGTGGGCTTGAATGTGATACAGGGCGCAAAGGTCGCAGGTGCAGGTAAGATCATTGCCATTGATATTAACCCAACCCGGCTGGAAATGGCCCTTAAGTTTGGTGCAACCCATACTATTTTGGCCGCGAAAGGTGATACCGGCCTGCTCAAAGCAGCACAGGAAGTAAAAAACCTAACAGATGGCCGCGGGGCCGATTACGCTTTTGAGTGCACTGCCATACCTGAATTAGGTGCGGCTCCTTTA
This sequence comes from Mucilaginibacter angelicae, assembly GCF_042434235.1. NCBI lineage: Bacteria > Pseudomonadati > Bacteroidota > Sphingobacteriia > Sphingobacteriales > Sphingobacteriaceae > Mucilaginibacter > Mucilaginibacter angelicae. The sequence goes on from NZ_JBHLTS010000079.1 coordinate 44,733, forward strand.
GCCATGGTGCGCAATGCCGGCACAGCAGTACAGGTAAGTGGTATTGAACAGGATATTACCATTGATATGCGCCTTTTTGAATGGGATAAAGTTTACATCAATCCGCTTTATGGCAAGTGCCGCCCGCAAATTGATTTTCCCGATATAGTACAGCTTTACGCCAGCGGGCACTTATTACTTGAAGAAATGATTACACGTACATACTCAATAAACGAACTTGATAATGCTTTTGACGATATGCTGAAAGGCAGAAACGCCAAAGGTGTTATCGTGTTCGACTGAACAAGCTCATGCCATTTAGAACAACAGAAATTTCCAACCCGCAATATGAAAGTAATCGGCTCCGGTTTATAACGGTAAAAACCCCAAACCTAAAAGGCCGGGGTGATATTTGCGTATACGTTCCACCGGGGACGAGTAAGAGCGAGGTTTTACCCATTGTAATATTATTACATGGCGTATATGGCAGCGCGTGGAGCTGGGCCATGAGCGCGGGCGTTCATTTAAAAACCAATGAGCTTATTGAAAAAGGCGAATTACCAAGAATGATACTGGCAATGCCTTCGGATGGGCTCTGGGGAGACGGATCGGGATATTTGCCGCATAGCGGTTTTAATTTTGAGCAATGGATATCCGATGATGTACCAACAGCTGTAATGGAAAATATCCCCGGTGCAAAACAAAATTCGCCGCTGTTTATGGCCGGCTTATCTATGGGGGGCTTTGGTGCTTTAAGGATAGGTGCAAAATACGGGCATAAGTTTAAAGCCATTTCCGGGCTTTCATCTATAACAAGCCTGCCGCAGATCAAGCTTTTTGCCGGCGAGCCTTTGAAAACCTATGCCCAGGATATTGTGGCCGATGAAGATGTGTTTGCAACATTTAAGAAATACAGGGACCAGCTACCTCCCGTTCGTTTTGATTGCGGCACCAATGATCAGCTCATTAACTATAACCGCGATTTACATAAAAAGCTGGACAAGGAAAACATCCCTCATATTTATGAAGAAAACCCGGGCGGGCACGAATGGTCGTACTGGGCAAAGCATATTATATCAACCCTTAAATTTTTCGCCAGTAAACTGTAGACAAGGCCCTTAGTATAAACTAACCGTTGTAATATAATGTGCGAATATCATTATTTTGTCAGTTTTGATTAGTCGAACATACCATTATTACTATAAGCAACGTTTATCTACTTTGTAGGCTAACGCCTGCAAATAGTGATAAGGTTTAGGTTTAAAGCCCCCAAGCAGCGAGTGCAAGGGGGCTTTTATTTTACAACCGCTTATTTTCTTCACAGCAGGTATTGATCTTTTCCTCTATTTTAGCTGATTGTTTTTATACCGAAAATGAGCGATCTGAAGAAAGAATTACATCAGCTTTGTGTTAACTACGCCCGCAAAATTATGGAGGCGGCAGAGCTTGCCATAGCCGATGCGCATAAGGCCTCAACCGATGATACCAAAAGCAGTGCGGGCGATAAATACGAAACCGGCCGCGAAATGATGCAGCAGGAAACCAACCGTAATATGGCCCAGCTTAATGAAGCCAACAAGCTGCTGGTGGCTTTAAACCGGATAGGTACCACAGGTGTATCAACACACGCGGAGCCTGGCAGTGTGATAGTTACCAGCAACGGCAATTTTTACCTGGCCATCAGTGCCGGCAGTTTAGCACTTAGCGGTAAAACTTATTTCGCGGTTTCACCGGCATCGCCGGTGGGCAATATGCTTAACGGTAAAAAAGCAGGAGATGAGTTTACGCTGAATGGGAAACGCTACAAAATTGAGTCGGTAATTTGATTTTCGAGTCTGATTTATCTCCGAAAAATAATTTTTTGTTACGCTAATATTAAAAAAATACTGGCCAACCGTTCTTTCCATATTTATTTTACAAAAACGCTATCTTTTTAAAACAAAACGGATAGTCCTTTGTACTAATGTGTTGGCTATTCCCAATTATCTTCACAAAACCTGCGAAAAAATAATTTTTTTTAAAATAAAAGCACTCATTCACATAAACATGCAGTAATCATCAAATATCTATTACTATATTTGATGTTAACAAAACGTGGGTAATTAACAAAGCATGCCCATTAAAAACTAAATATTAATGAACATATTCGTAGGAAGTCTTCCTTTTACTTTAGGGGAAGCCGATTTAAAACAGCTTTTCGAAGCTTATGGTGAGGTTAATTCCGTAAAAATTATTATTGACAGGGAGTCAGGAAGAAGTAAAGGGTTCGGATTTATTGAAATGGCAGATGATGAGGCAGCTCAACAAGCTATAAGCGGCCTAAACGGTTCTGAAGTTAAAGGAAGATCAATTGCAGTAAGCCAGGCAGAAGAGAAAAAACCAGGTGGCGATCGCAGAAGCAGCGGCGGCGGCTATGGTGGTGGTAACCGTGGCGGCGGTGGTTATGGTGGTGGCGGTAACCGTGGTGGCGGTGGCGGCGGCTATTCAAGAGATAACCGTGGCGGCGGCGGCAAAAGCTGGTAAAAAATATAACCTAAATTAAAATACCGGCTTCTTTGATCCGGTATTTTAATTTAAGTATTGCACTGTAATCTACCTTTCCCGGAAAACTTTTTATTTAAGGACATTTTGCCTTACGCAAATTTCTATGTCCTGAATTTTCCAACAGATCGGTTTTTATTATTACATTTTTTGTGGCAGCCTTACCTCAAATGTAGTTCCCTGCCCGGGCTTTGAGTAGATATTTAATGAGCCTTTAAGGGTTTCGATAAGGTGTTTTACCAGGGCCAGTCCAAATCCAAAGCCGGCTTCACCGGTTGTGCCCGTTGTTGAAGATGCATTGCCTTTCAATATCGTTTCAATGCCTTTTTCATCAATGCCAATCCCATTGTCTTTAACCAGGATCTGTAGTATGCTGATGTGATCGTTCACTTCCAGGCTCAAATCAACGTCAACATAACCACCGGCAGGAGTAAATTTTATAGCGTTCGAGATCAGGTTGCCTGTTATTTGTAATAGTTTATTCCGGGCAAAGGGGATCCGTTCCGATTCGGACGAGGTTTTAACCGTGAGTAAAATCTTTTTGTTACGGGCCTGCGGGATAAACAGCCTTTCAATCTTATCCTTAAATACCAGCAGGTTAAATGCTGCCCCGTTGGTGATGGGTTTATGATCCTTTTTATCGGCACTTAAAATCTCATCTGCAAGTTCCAGTATCGACCGGCCGCTTTTATGGATCAGGTTGATAAACTCCAGTACCTCTTCAATCTGATTTGCTTCTCCCTGTTCGCTGATCAGTTGGGCAAGACCAATAATACCGCTTAACGGTCCGCGGATGTCATGAGCTACCTTCTTTTGTGTTTCATTAGCTTCAGAAAGCTTGCTTTTTAATTTGCCAATCACTTTCAGATCTTTTAACCGGTTTACTATTTCATCGGCAATGATCTTTAAAAGCTCAACTTTTTCGGGTGTGAGCTCCTTAACGTTTTTATCAAGCACGCACAAAGCGCCGATATTATGCTCATCACTTCCCTTTAGCGGTATACCATAATAATATCTCAACCTTGGCTCATCGGTTACATAAAATTTATCCTTAAAACGTTCGTCGTTTCGCAGGTCTTCTACCTCAAAATACTCTCCGTTTACAATAGTATACTGGCAAACCGACTCTTCACGGGGCATTTGCTCAATTTCCAGCCCGTGACCACTGATACTCCATTGTGTATAGGAGTCGATAAGGTTTACCAGCGAAACTTCGGTGCCGGTAACCTTAGCCGCCAGTTTGGCAAGGTCCTTAAAACTATCTTTGTGTTCGGTATAATCAAGGTCAAATTCCGACAGGCTCAAAAGCCTTTCCATTTCATTATCAGGAATTGGTGGGACAGGCATATTAAATATATATTGGTAATTATTATATACGTGTTTTTGCCCCATAAGGTTATGAGGTAAACAACAGGGATGCATTAAATTTTAGGTAATTGTATATTACATTATCATAAATTTATGCCAATTAGTTACGTTAGCCTTAACAACTAAAACCATGTTACCAACGTATTTGTTTTAAAACTCACATCAGCTATTATTAACGTAAAAATTTATCCATGAAAAAATTACTCCTATTAACATTATTTATTGGTTTAGCCACCATAACTTTCGCACAGCGCAAAGTAGTTTGCTGCAGCAATCCCTCGGCAACACAACAGTTTGCCATGCTGGCTTCAAACCCGCAATTTAAAATGTCGCACAAAAACCCGCTGCCAATCCACTTTCAAAGCAGCATAGGGGAGGCTATCACCTACAAAACACCCGATGGCAAACAGGCTTCGGCATTTTTTATGAAAGCAAAAAAGCTTACTAACAATTATTTATTAGTGATACACGAATGGTGGGGCCTTAACGATTACGTAAAAAAGGAATCGGAAAAACTGTATAATGACCTGGGCAACGTTAACATTATTGATCTTGACTTGTATGACGGTAAAGTAGCCACCACACGCGAAGATGCAGGCAAATTTATGCAGGCCGTAAATGACGATAGGGCACGGGCCATCGTAAACGGGGCTATTACTTATGCCGGGGCTAATGCACACATTGCCACTATTGGCTGGTGCTTTGGCGGCGGATGGAGCCTGCAAACCAGCTTGCTTGCCGGTAAAAAAGCGGTGGCCTGTGTAATGTACTATGGCATGCCCGAGCAGGATGTTAATAAACTAAAAACCTTAAACACCGATGTGCTGGGAAACTTTGCCAATAAAGACCAGTGGATTAACCCAAAAGTGGTGGCAAAATTTGATGCCGACATGAAAGCAGCCGGGAAGAAGGTTTACCTGCACCAGTACGATGCCGATCATGGTTTTGCCAACCCGAGCAATCCTATTTATAACAGCGATGCTACTAAGGATGCCTACGCAAATACACTGGTGTTTTTAAAAGCACGATTGAAGTAAACAAAACTAACCGTGTAGTGTTGTATGGGGCAAGCTTTGGCATGCCCCATTTTTTTGTAACATTGCATAAAATTTATCTATTTGACAAGTTCTGCTAAAAAGGTTGTTTCGTATCTTCTTAAGGCCGGTATATTAATTATTGCAGGGTGGTTTATTTACCGGCAATTCAACAAAAAAAATAACGACCTAAAGCAGTTTGAACATTTCGCGTCGCAAATAAGTACCACCCACGTTGTCATTGTCATGGGGCTGGTAGTTTTATTGATGTTTTTAAACTGGTTTCTGGAAGCGCTTAAGTGGCGTTACGTAACTAAAACCCTTATCAATATTTCTTTATGGGAAGCCGTTGAGGCTGTTTTTTGCGGCCTTACCTGGGCTGTAACCACGCCCAACCGGCTGGGCGAATACGGTGGCCGCGTTATGTTTTTACCGCCCCGCAAACGTGTTCCGGGTATTTTTGCCATGGGCGTAGGCTCATTTAGCCAAGGCTCTGTAACCAACGTTTTGGGGGTAATAGCCATGATGTGGTTCGTGGCTAATTACATTCATACCAATTTGGTGCTGGCCTGGAGTGTAACTGCCATTTGCGCAATAATTGTAGCTATGCAGCTGGTATTTTATTTCCATATAAACTGGGCTGTTACCCTGCTTGACAAAGTTCGGTTTATCAAAAAGTACCACCGCTTTTTTGAAGTAATGGGGCGGTATAACCTCCATGAGCTTATCACCATTATGGGTTTTAGCATTGCCCGTTATATTACCTTTTCGTTCCAGTATTTTTTGGTTTTCCAGATGCTGGTGCCACAGATGGCTGGTGCCCATATGCTGATGATGCTGATGCTGTTTTTCCTGGTATCGTCGGCCATACCATCGCTTGATCTTTTTGATATTGGCGTGCGTGGTTTTACGGCTTCGCACCTGTTTGTTTATATAACTGATCAAAATATCGCCGTAATAGCCGGTGTATCGTCAATATGGCTTATTAATTTATTTATTCCTGCTATTTTAGGATCGTTGTTCGTTTTAAAACTCAAATTCTTTGATCGCGCTGATTAGTATTATTTCTTTATTTTCCATCGGGCTTTATGTGGTATTAGTAATTTACCTCCGCATAGGCTGGGCGAAGGTTACTATGCCGCCTGTTGTTGCCGGCTCTTTCAAAACCAAAGTTACGGTGCTTATTGCAGCACGAAATGAGGAAGAAAAGATCCATTTGACCATTGAAGATATTTTAGCACAGGATTACCCGAAAGAATTGGTTGAGATCATCATTGTTGATGATCACTCAACAGATAATACCGCAGCTATCATCAGCAGTTATGCAGCACAAGGTGTAAAGCTGCTGCAGCTGAAGCTTGGCGAAACATTAAACTCCTATAAAAAGAAAGCCATAGCCGAGGCTATCAAACTTTCAACGGGCGAACTGATGGTGGCAACAGATGCTGATTGCCGCATGGGCAATCAATGGTTGCGTACCATAGTTGGTTTTTATGAGCAAAACAACCTGGTTATGATCTCTTCGCCGGTAACCTATTTCCAGGAACAATCGGTATTTGAGCGCATGCAAACGCTTGATTTTTCATCACTTATTGGTATGGGTGGCGCGTTTTTAGGCCAGGGGTTTGCGGCTACCTGCAACGGCGCAAATTTTGCCTATCGTAAAGATGTATTTTATGAAGTAGGCGGTTTTAGCGGCATTGATGAACTGGCTTCGGGCGATGATGAGCTTTTATTACACAAAGTAGGGGAGCGATATCACGGCAGGATAGGCTTTTTAAAGCGGCGCGAGGCAATAGTATATACCCATGCAAAACCTAATTTAAAGGAGTTTATGCAGCAAAGGCGCCGCTGGGCATCAAAATCAACCAAATACAAAAATAAAAAAATGGTCGCCTTTGCACTCAGTGTATGGCTTTGTAATTTTATGCTGCTGCTAACAGCTGTACTGGGTTTATACGATGCTTATTTTTTCAGATTATTTTTGATAACCATAGGCATTAAGTATCTCACCGACATGATGTACATGACCCCTATCATGAACTTTTTAAAACGGCGCGAATTGCTGTGGTACGTAAGCTTTGTTTTGCCCCTTAACATCATCTACTTTGTTATAATCGGCTTTTTAGGAAAAAACAAAAAATACGCCTGGAAAGGGCGCATGGTGAAGTAAAGCTGAAAGCCGAAGGCTTAAAGCATAAAGCTTATTAGTCAAATAGCTGGGCTTAGCGTTATCTGCTAATGTCAATCGCTTTCTGCCTTAAGCATTCAGCTTCATAATGCTTTTGTAAAGAAAGCGGTCGTTATTGCTAATTGCACCTATTTAAGCGATATTTAGCCAATACACATGAACTATTAACACATTGGCCGAAATTACACCAGCAAAACGCACCTGGCGTGTTTTTAAGCGCAATAAAATTGCCGTAGCCGGACTGGCATTTATCCTGCTTACCTTACTTGTTGCCATATTGGGCTATCTTATTATGCCCGATGATACCCCGCTGGCAAATAATATGATCATACAGCTTAGCATAAAAAAGCCGGGCTCAACCTACATGATGTTAAAACTCCGGAAAACGGAGCCGGTTGATACCGTAAATATATTTACTAAAATGCTTTACGGACAGCCTTCGTTTTATAAAGAGATCCCTATAACCGGCTACCATTTTGTTAAAGATTCCATTTACGTAAACGGATACATTGGGGACGAAGATAAACCCGAAAAAAAAGTATTTAATATTTTTGAGGTAATGACCGGGCAAAAGCCTGTTTATAAAAACGGGAAGGTTATTTTTAATTATAACGGACAAGCAGTTGTCAGGGCCGCCAATGATGGTGTTTACCGAAGGTTTTGGGGAAAGGTTTATGAAGAGAATATCGGCTTTAAAACATTCTGGCTTGGTACCGATGGCTATGGCCGTGATATGCTGAGCCGTTTGCTGCTGGGCACCCGGATCTCGCTGGCCGTAGGGTTAATGTCCGTCATCATCAGTATGCTGCTGGGGGTAAGCGTAGGGGCTGTAGCAGGCTACTTTGGCGGCTGGGTAGATGCCTCGTTAAGCTGGCTCATGAATATTTTATGGGCATTGCCAGCCTTGTTACTGGTTATAGCTATATCATTTGCACTGGGCAAAGGCCTGTGGCAAATATTTATAGCCGTTGGCCTGTCCATGTGGGTTGAGGTAGCCCGCCTGGTACGCGGGCAGGTAATGGGCCTTAAGCAGGTAGAATATATTGAGGCTGCAAGGGCTTTGGGCTTTAGTAACAAGCGCATTATAGCTAAACATATTTTACCCAACATAACCGGGCCGGTACTTGTACTGGCATCGTCAAACTTTGCATCGGCTATACTTTTGGAGGCCGGGCTTAGCTTTTTAGGCTTTGGCGCACAGCCACCTATGCCAACCTGGGGCGGTATGATCAAGGAGCATTACGGGTATATTGTTATGGATTCGGCTTTTTTAGCTATCATTCCGGGGATGGCCATCATGTTGCTGGTATATGCTTTTAACCTGGTTACTGTTGGCTTGCGCGATGCCTTTGATATAAAATCACAAAGTACTCGTATTTAAAAATTATTTCTTCTATTTTAGTCAGCGTACTTAATCAATATGCTGAATATAGACGACGGTTCCGGCGAAGACGAATTGATCAGGCTTTTGCTCAAACGGCAGTCGGAATTAAATTCTTTATTGGAAATAACGCGGGCGATAAACAAAAACACCGCCACACCTATCCTCATTCAAATGCTGGAAGTTATTCTGCAAAACTATTTGCAGGTAGGCAAGCTCCGGTTTTTGATTGAAAAGGACAATAAATTTGCCTGTATAGCCAAATATGGCGGTGATATTGAATCGTCGGTGGTATTGAGCCGGGCCTGCAAAAAGCTGAGCAAGGTTAAAGCCCCTATTGCCATATCAGGGCACCAGGACCCTATTCTCAAAAAATACAATTATTTTATCCCCGTATATCACAAAAGCAAAGCATTAGCCTACGCCCTCATTGGCGATTTCAACACCTCGGGCGAGATGCTTAACAATGATCTTAATTTTATCCAAACACTGATGAACGTGATCATTGTGGCACTGGAAAATAAGAAGCTTTTCCGCGAGCGGCTGCAGTCAGAACGTTTTCAGCGTGAAATGGAGCTTGCCGTAGAGGTGCAGAACATGCTGATCCCCATGCGGGTGCATAAGGACGACAGCGTGGAGATCGGTGCTAAATACCTTCCGCATCAAAACATCGGCGGCGATTATTTTGATTTTATCCGCCTCAATGAGCATGAGTTTTTATGGTGTATTGCCGATGTATCGGGCAAGGGAATTTCGGCAGCATTGCTGATGGCCAATTTCCAGGCCAGCCTGCATGCCTGGGCAGCGGTTGAGGGTGATTTGACCAATATTATTGATCGCTTGAATAAAATTGTGCTCAGCAACACCAAAGGCGAACGGTTTATAACCCTGTTTCTTGCACGCTATAACCAGAAAAATCGCCGGCTTAACTACATTAACGCTGGTCACAACCCAACCATATTATATTCAGAAGGCGGAGCTATTCCGCTTAAGCTGGGCACCACTATGATTGGTGTTTTTGAAGAACTGCCTTTTTTAAATGAGGGCGAAGTTGATGTTGAACCCGGCAGCCTGATCTTTAACTATACAGATGGGCTCATGGATTTTGAATCACCAAGCTCCAAAGTATGGAATGAGGACAAATTGCTTGATTTTGTGCTGGCGCATGGCGAGCTATCGCCCGACAACTTTAACCAGGCTTTAATGGATTACCTGACTAATGTACACAAAAGCAAGCCCATTGACGATATTACCCTGCTTACGCTAAAGATTTTTTAAGCATAAGGATTTGCACCATTCTTTTGTTGAAAAACTCATCATACTAATTACTTCACCAACACGTTTACAACACTTATTATATTTGCCGGATGCTATCAGCCAGGTACCAGTTTGAATTTTTAGAAGCAGGATGCGATGAAGCGGGGCGCGGATGCCTTGCCGGCCCTGTCTTTGCTGCTGCGGTTATTTTACCACCAGATTTTGACCATCACCTGCTGAACGATTCAAAGCAGCTTACCGAAGAGGTAAGGTATCAGCTTCGCGCCGAGATTGAGGAGAAGGCCGTAGCCTATGCTGTAGCATCTGTTGATAATCTGGAGATAGATGAGATCAACATCCTTAATGCATCATTCCTCGCCATGCACCGGGCCATTGAAAAATTACATCTGGAGCCACAGTTTTTGATCATTGACGGTAACCGATTTAAAAAGTACCGGAGCATTCCGCATGAGTGTATTATTAAAGGCGACGGAAAATATTTCAGCATAGCGGCGGCATCCATATTGGCTAAAACTTACCGCGATGATTATATGATGCAGATAGCAGCCGAACACCCGGAGTACGATTGGCATACCAATAAAGGTTATCCTACTACCAAACATCGCGAAACGGTAATGAAGATTGGTTTTACGCCCTATCACCGCCGTACTTTCAGGGTTACCGACCCACAGTTAAGTATTTTTTAATGAAGTTTTGAATACCACGTTCAGGATGGTATTTTTGTTAAAAACCCAATCCACCGTTTGAAGATCCTTATTTTAACACATCGTGTACCATTTCCGCAAAATGGCGGTTACGCCATTGTAGTTTGCAATACCATTAAAGGGCTGATTGCACTCGGGCACGAAGTTTCACTGGTGGCTTTAAATGGAAAAAAATATCACGGCAGCGTACAAACTACCGAAGATGAACTGCTGCAAAAAATTCAGTATACATCATACGATATCAACATCAATGTATCGGTACTTGATGCGATAGGCAACCTGTTCAGCAAAAAATCAAACGATGTTGATCGTTATTACGATGCCGAATTTGAAAAGCTGCTGCTGCGCGAATTGCGCCAAACGGCCTATGATATTATCCAGTTCGAGGGGCTGTTTGTAACGCCTTACCTGACGGCTATCCGCAAGCATAGCAAAGCAAGGCTGATTTACCGGTCGCACAATATTGAACACCAGGTATGGATGCGGCTGGCGCAGCAAAAAAGCGATCTGTTTAAGAAATGGTACCTGCATTTGCTGGCCCGCAGGGTAAAGGACTATGAACTGCAGCAACTCAATAAATTTGATGCAATAGCGGTATTTACCAATGAGGATAAAAAAACGCTGTTATCATACGGCGTTACCATTCCGGTGGAGATTTTTCCGGTAGGCATTTCCCTGCCCGATTATAAACCGGATTATAATAAAACCGAATTTCCAAGCTTGTTTTTTCTGGGCTCTTTAGATTGGATGCCCAACAGGGAGGGAATTGAGTGGTTTATTGAGAATTTCTATAAAGACCTTACCGAAGGTGACCTGCGTGTAAAATTTTATGTTGCAGGGCATAATATTCCCGATAGCTTTGATGATTATGAGGTAATGGGTAAAATTTTTATCCAGGGCGAGGTTGACGATGCCTTTGAGTTTGTGAACAGCAAGGCTATTATGGTAGTGCCATTGCTTTCCAGCGGCGGTATGCGGGTTAAAATAGTGGAGGGTATGGCCATGGAAAAGTGCATCATCTCCACCTCATTGGGTGCCGAAGGCATAAACTTTATCAATGGCACCAATATCCTCATTGCCAACAACCGGCAGGAATTTTACGGTGCTATTGAACGTTGTATCGCCGACGAAGAGTTTTGCCGCAACATTGGCCTCAACGCCCGCCGTTTAATTGAAGAGCAGCACGATGTACACGTGGTAGCGCCACGCCTGGTTGCTTTTTATCAAAGTTTGGAACCTTTATTTGCCTGATTTGAGGATTCTCCTGAATTAGATACTAAATCAAGAAACTTCGATCGTAGAGTTGTTGGTGACAACACCATAAGTGTTCGTAAGATAAAAAATATGCCATTGCGAGGCACGAAGCAATCGCATACTATACAGGGCGAATATGCCTCCGTGCGGTTGCCACGCTGCGCTCGCAATGACATAGTTTTGTTTGTTTTCCAAACTTTCATTTTCCCAACACTTGTAATGACAACAATGGTAAGAAATGATAATTGATTCTGTAAAATACTCCTCACTGCCAACAGCACACTGAAAACTGCCAACTGGCCCTACTGCTGCTGTTGTTGTTGCTGCTGAATAATGTCCATATAGCGCTGATAGCTGTTTTTAGGAAATTCAGTTACAGCGTGCATAGCAGGTGCTTCATGAATTTTATCGTCAAAAACAATAGCATCGGCATCATCTACGGCTACGGATACTTCCAGCTTGTGATCGTGTGCCCCTTTATAAACACCTTTAACCGGCGAACAGTCTGAAAAATTGCGACCTACAGCCAAACGTACATGGGTTTCGTTGGCAACGCAGTTGTTTGTAGGGTCGATGCCAAGCCATCCGTAATCGGGCACGTATACCTCGGCCCAGGCGTGAGTGGCGCCTTCGCCGCGCATAGCGCTACTGTGGGTGCAGATATAGCCGCTTACATAACGTGATGGTATTTTAAGCTGGCGCAGCATAACCATCAATATGTGTGCAAAATCCTGGCAAACACCGGCTTTGAGGTTCCAAACCTCGTCGAGCGTGGTTTCAACCGTGGTTACGCCTTTTATATACTCAAAGTTTTTGTATACCCAGTCACAAAAACGAAGCGCTACCTGGAAAGGTGTTTCGTCTATACGGCGTACCTGCTCAACTATTGCCTGCAATTCGGGCAGTCCCTCAAAGTATTCCTGCTTTAAAAAATCAATATAAGGCACCATATACTGAAGGCGCTTAAGGGCTTCCCACTGCTGATCCGGAAAGATATCGTTAACAGGCAAGGGGCGCTGACGGGTAACAACAACCAATTTTGAATTGATCACCAGCATATTGTGCTGATCGCTATAAGTAAAACTGCCAACCTCGTTGCCGTAATAATCAATATGGGTATCAACCACCGGGTTGCCGGTTATGCTCAACTCCTGTTTTATCACTTCCTGGTATTCATCTTTTATCGGGAAAAGGATGATCTGGTTGGCGCTGTCACGAACAGGCCCCTCATAGGTGTATTTAGTGATATGTTGGATCTTAAATTCAGGCATCTCTTCTTTAAATTAAATTATGAATTAGCAAAATAATGCTGGTTCAGTGAATTACCTACGCCATATAACTCGCTCCTGATCTGTGTAAGGAACAGGTGCAGGCCTTCCTGCCTGATACTTTTTACCGAACTGTATTTAATGCGGCTTTGCAGCCTGCCTATCTGGAACGACATCTCCCGGTAATCATCGGCGTTACTGTCGTTTTTCAACCGGTCAAAATAGCGCTGAATATTGTTTACCGAATAGATCACCGAACGCGGAAAGTCATTGTTCAGCACAACCTGTTCCAGCACGTTTTCGGCCTCAAAGCCTTCACGGTAAGTTTTTAAATACAGCTCATAACCGCCCAGTGAAAGTAACAAGTGTTTCCAGTAGGTTGTATCTGTAAGCAGATCGGGATTGTCACTTATCGAGCTGAATTTGGTATCCAAAATATCAACCGACTGGATTGCCCGTTCCAGGTACTTGCCAATGTTCATAAATGCACGGCCTTCACCGCGCTCCATGGTTATCTCGACAGTGCCATAATAAAGCATGACCTGTTTTATCAAAACATCCAGCACGCCTATCGGGTCTTCCCTGTGCAGGGCCCGTTCCAGGCGCGGATCTTTTACGGTGTGATAATACTCGTTAAGGCATTGCCAAAGATCTTTGGTAATGTGTTCCTGTACGCCGCGTGCGTTTTCACGCGCCAGTGTAATAATGTTAAGTATGGAGTTATGGTTATTTTTCCCGGTAACCATATACTTTAAAACCGACCGGCTGTCATTGTCCAGCTTTTCGGCCTCACCGGCATCCAGTCCGGCAAAGATCCTCATTACAGGCTCCCAGGTAAATTCCTGCACCGTATCCTGCGATGAGGCATAATTAATTTTGAGCATCCGCAGCATACCATCGCTGCGCTCAATGTAACGGCTTAACCAATAAAAACTTGCTGCAACCCTGCTTAACATAAAAGCCCCCTAACCCCCTAAAGGGGGAATGATTATGCCGGCGGTTTTACCGCCAGCTTGTTAGTTATATTTTAATTCGTTTATTCAATTTAATTGGGCATGCACGATTGCCCTCTCAAGAGCGGGTTTAAAAAACTTGCTCTTCGCAATTTCTCCCCCTTTAGGGGGTCGGGGGGCTTAACACCCACGTATCCTTACTGCCGCCGCCCTGCGAACTGTTAACCACCAGTGAGCCTTCTTTTAAAGCCACGCGGGTTAAACCGCCCGGCACTATTTCAATACCATCGGGACCGTAAAGGGCGTAAGGCCTTAAATCAACCCTGCGGGGTTTTAATTCGCCCTGCATATAACATGGCGCCGCCGAAAGACTGATAGTTGGCTGCGCTATGAAATTACGGGGATCTTTCAGTATTTCTTTTTTATATTCATCTATTTCCTGTTCGCTTGCCGCATGGCCCATCAGCATACCGTACCCGCCGCTGCCATTGGTTTTTTTAACCACCATTTTATTGAGGTTTTTAAATACCATTTCGCGCTCGTCAGGGTTGCCTAACTGGTGTGTCGGTACGTTTTTAAGGATTGGTTCCTCATTAAGATAATAACGGATCATATCGGGCACGTAGGCATAAACTGCCTTATCATCGGCCACGCCGGTACCTGTAGCATTTACTATGGCTACGTTTCCTTTGCGATAAGCGCCCATGAGGCCTGCCACCCCCAGCATGCTTGCAGGGTTAAATACCAGCGGATCAAGAAACTCATCATCCACACGGCGATAGATCACATCAACCTGCTGCAGGCCGGTTGTGGTTTTCATATAAACCTTATGGTTGTTCACCACCAGGTCGCGCCCTTCTACCAGCTCAACCCCCATTAAACGGGCCAGCGTGGTATGTTCAAAATAAGCCGAATTGTAAATGCCCGGCGTAAGTAAAACAATTGTTGGGTTATGGATTTGCCGCGGCGAAAGTGCCAGCAGGTTTTTATATAATATGGAAGGGTATTCGGTAACACTGCGTACGCTGCATTGCGGAAGCAGATCAGGAAACAGCCGCTTGGTAATCTCCCGGTTCTCGAGCATATAACTTACGCCCGATGGGGTGCGCAGGTTATCCTCAAGCACATAAAAGGTGCCGTCCTCATCACGGATCAGGTCGATACCCGAAATATGTACATAGATATCATAAGGCACCTGGAGCTGATACATTTCGCGCAGAAAGTGCGGGCACGAATAAACGATATCAATAGGTACTATACCATCCTTAACAATAAACTGATTGTGGTAAATATCCTTCAAGAAAAGATTAAGCGCGTTAAGGCGCTGCTTAATGCCCCGCTCAACAAAAGCCCATTCATCGGCAGTGATAATGCGTGGAATAATATCAAAAGGAAAAATCTTTTCAATGCCTTCGCCGCTGTTATAAACGGTAAAAGTAATACCCTGGCTCATGAAAAGGCGCTTGGCAAGCTCCTCTTTTTTGTTCAGGTCATCGGCCGATTCTTTTGAAATGTAGTCGATAACTTTGCGGTAATGTTCACGAACATTAGCATCTAAGCCATACATTTCGTCCCAAACGTTATCAATTGGGCTATATTTGTTAAAATAACCTGATTCTTCCATGAAAAAATTACAATTAATTAAAATTTGATAATCAGTTATCTTTAAGAATTGTAATTTATGAAGTGTTTTTGATAAAAAAGCAAATTATTTTGAAATTTTTGAAGATATTTTAATCAAATTTTCAATTTGCATAGATGTCGCCAATGTTAACAGAGGCTTAATACAAGATTAATTAACGTTTATCTATTAAATGTTGTTAAATTTTATCCGTTGAGCATTGCTATTGTATATACACTTATTTTGTATAAAAGTAAGATGTATTCAGGATGACGATCAGTTTATTAACCTAAACAACACTATAATATAACCTGCAATCCGGCTTTTCTAAACTCCGATGGATTTGTGCCCCTGTATTTTTTAAAAATGCGGTTCAGGTGGCTTTCATCGTTAAACCCAAGTTCGTTGGCAATTTCAACCATGCGCATATTACTGTGAAGCAACCGGTTTTCAATGAGCTTAAGTTTGTAATTAATGATGTATTGCTGCAGGGTTTCGTTAGTGTGCTTTTTAAAATAACGGCCTACATAGGTTTCTGAAATCCCCATTTTATCGGCTATAACATCAACTCTAAGCTTTTCGGGAAAATAGATATTGGTATGGATATACTGCAAAATATCAAGCGCCTTTTCTTCGGTATTTTCATCCACTTCATCGGGCATGCTCATGGCCACATTACGGGCAACTATTACAATTACCGTGTTGATGTATTGCTGCAAAAGCTCCTTGCTGTACAGGCCATTTTTTTGCTGCTCGCTGATGATGGCCTGCATAATGGGTTTTACAACAGCGCTGTCTTCGTGGTTTTTCAATACACAACCCGGTGCCTGTGCGGCATTTTTAAGAATAAATTCAAGGTGCTTAACAGCATCACCCGGCAGTTTGTAATCTTTTATGTATGCCATATTAAAACGGATGAACAGGAACTGCGTCGGTGTTGCTATCTCAAAATAATGGGAGTCATCGGGGGTAAGTAAAAACAGGTGGCCAGGCTTATAGATAAACTTGCTTTTGTTAATGCATTGTTTCCCTGTACCGCTTACAATATAAATGAACTCAAAAAAGCTGTGTGAATGTTCGCTTCGGGGGCAAGCGCTGAGGGGTTCGCGCAATACGATCTCGAAAGGCTGGTATAAATTATCCTTAACCATAGTGTAAATGTACAATTATTACGAGGGTTTGTACAAGGATAACAAGGCAAGTGTTGTATAATTTTACATCATTATTAAATGATAAGAAAAACCCCAATGAACACTGAAAATAAAACCACCATGCAGGCCATGATTGCCGAAACAGCAAACGAGCCTCTGAAACTAACTGATATTGAACGCCCTGTGGCAGGAGAGGGCCAGGTGCTGATAAAAATAATAGCCAGCAGTGTTAGTCCGCTTGATAATAAGATCCGCACAGGAAAAGGCGCCCATGCCCATCAGCCCCTGCCTGCTGTTTTGGGAATGGATGTTACCGGCATTGTTGAAGCTGCTGGTGCCGGAGTCACTGCGTTTAAAGCCAGAGATGAAGTATACGGTTTGGCCGGAGGCATAGGTGGCTTGCAGGGATCATTAGCACAGTATGGCGTTTTTGATGCCGATCTGCTGGCGGTTAAACCATCAAACCTAAGCTTCAGACAAGCTGCCGCTATGCCGCTTAATTTTATAACCGCCTGGGAAGGTTTGGTTGACAGGGCACAGGTGCATGCAGGTCAAAAAGTATTGGTACATGGTGGCGCAGGTGGGGTAGGCCACAACGTTGTACAAATAGCCAGGACTTTTGGTGCAGATGTTTATGCAACAGGAAGTGCCGGTCAGCAACAATACATTGAAAGCATAGGTGCTACTTTTATTGATTATCGCGCCACAACTATTGATGAATATGTAAACAAGTACACCGCAGGCGAAGGCTTTGATATTGTGTACGACACTTTGGGCGGCGCAACATTGGATGCTTCATTTAATGCGGTGCGTTACTATACCGGCCACGTGGTGAGTTGCCTTGGATGGGGCGAACATAAACTTGCCCCGCTATCGTTCAGGGGCGCTACCTATTCGGGGGTGTTTACTTTAATGCCGATGCTTACCGGCAAGGGCCGCAAACACCATGGCGAGATCATGCAGGAAGCTACCAAACTTGCCGAAGCAGGTAAACTGGTTCCCCTGGTTGATGAAAGGCGTTTTACATTGGCTACAGCCCAGGAAGCCCACGATATTGTTGAAAACGGCAAATCGGTTGGAAAACTGGTGGTAGATGTAGCAGAATAATTGATTACCAGCCTGCCGGAGATAAACTTATCCCGGCAGGCTGGTTTTATTAAACAGAAACGGGGCTTTAAAACTCCAGTTCCAGTAATACCGGGCAATGATCGGAGTGTTTGGCCTCGGGCAGTATCGCTGCACGACGGATCTTTTCTTCAAGCGGCATGCTGGCCATGGCGTAATCAATACGCCAGCCTAAGTTTTTACCGCGGGATCCGGCCCGGAAGCTCCACCATGTGTAGTTATGTGGCTCTTTATTCAGGTATCGGAACGTATCTATAAAACCGCCTTCAATAAAGTTTTCCATCCATTCACGCTCCTCTGGTAAAAAGCCCGATGAATTGGCGTTTGATTTAGGGTTGTGAATATCAATAGGGCGGTGGCAAATGTTATAATCGCCGCAAACTACCAGGTTAGGATGCTCTACTTTAAGCAGAGTAAGGTATTTACCAAACTCATCTAAAAAACGGTATTTAAAAACCTGCCGCTCATCGCCGCTTGAACCTGATGGGAAATAAACACTCATCACCGATACCTCGTCAAAATCAACTCGAATACAGCGGCCTTCACGGTCAAAATCGGGAATACCGCAGCCGTACTCAACATGTTTGGGCAACATTTTGGTAAAAATAGCCGTACCGCTATAGCCTTTCTTTTCGGCCGGGAACCAATAGTGCTGATAGCCCATCTGGTCAACCAGCCCAAGATCGGTCAGTACATCTGGTGTTGCTTTAATTTCCTGCAAACAAACAACATCGGCATCGGTAGCCTGTAACCAGGCCAGCCAACCCTTGTTAATTGCTGATCGGATGCCGTTAACGTTATATGTAATTATTTTCATTTGCCCCCTAACCCCCTAAAGGGGGAATTTTTTAAAGTTCATGTCGCAATATTAATAAATAAAACTATCTGCCGCGGGTTTTCAACCCGTGGTGTACCATGGTGTCAGCTTTCAGCTGAGTTTATGTAAGCTTACATCATGCCAACCACGAGTTACGCTGTCGCTAAACTCGCGGCAGTTGGTAGCCGACAACGTATTATTTCCCCTTTGGGAAAAGAATGGCATCCAAACGCTTGCATTCTCTCTTGCTCAGCAGCTCAACAGTCATAGGCACATCAGCGAGGGGCCGGTCATTTGAGTCTTTTTTTACAGCAGCAATGCGATCAACCATATCAATGCCGGTAACAACTTCGCCAAAAACGGTATAGTTTTGATCAAGGTGCGGAGAGCCGCCAACTGATTTATACCATTCGCGCTGCCAGGTTGGGATCTTGCGGCCTTTAAGACGGGTATTTTCCAATGTATCCAGTTTACCATCGGTAAAGCGCTTGCCTTCTACAATATAAAACTGGCAGCCGCTCGATTCTTTTTTAGGGTTATCGTCGCGCGCGGCGGCAAGTACACCACGTTTATGAAACAGACTGTCACGAAACTCGGCAGGGATAGTATAACCAACCTCACCATTGCCCAGCTCGGCGCCAGGTTTAGCTTTTACCGGATCTTTCGAATCCGGATCGCCCCCCTGGATCATGAAATTCTGGATCACCCGGTGAAACAGCGTACCGTTATAGATCCCCTTTTTGGTAAGCTTGATAAAATTATCCCGGTGTAACGGGGTTTCATTATACAGGCGAAGGATACAATCGCCATAAGTAGTATGGATGCGCACATACTGGTTTTTAGGCGGCCCAGCAAACGCGACAGTAAGGGTTAATAAAAGAATGCTTAGGGTAAAAAGTTTCTTCATATGACCGTTGATTTTTTTGATTGCGTTGATTGCGTTGATTTTTTTATTGATTACAATAACCTAATTGCTGATATAGATGAGTCATAGGTATTCGAATATTTTATATTCCCTCCTCGGGGAGGGGTGCGGCTGTCAAGTGTGTCGGCAGGGAGGGGTTTATACGCATTGCTAATTAACAAGTATAATTGAGAAACCCCTCCCTACACCCTCCCAAGGGAGGGAATCGCGTAATCCCCCGCTCAAAAGCCATTTACAAACACTCAACCCTTTGCCAACCACTCACCTAATCAACCCAATAAACCACTCACTAATTCTCCCCCTCCATCTCCTCAAAGTAATTAACAATGAGCGATTTCATCATCATTTCCTGTTCAAGCAGGGTATAATTGGGGATTACTTTTATGCGTTTCCAATGCGGCCAGCCATCCTGGTCAAGGCCTTCAAGCTCGTAAAAACCCATCATACTCATTAAACGGCAGGTAGCTATATGCATCAGTTCTTCCTTTTGGCGCTTGCTGAACTTACGCGGGCCCTGGCCCAGTTCCTGTACCCCAATCAAAAAAAGCATCACTTTTATATCGGGCTTCTCGTTGTCAAAATCCTCAGCTATGCGTAGCTGCAGCACTTCCCATTTCTTATTGATCTCAGCAGGTGTCATATTTCGCAAAGATAGCTTAGTTCATGGTTCATAGATGATAGTTCATAGTAAAATGATGCAAAGTGCCCTTTTTCTAACAAACACTAAGACCATGAACTATCATCTATGAACCATGAACACCACATTATTGTTACAATGTTGCATTAATATTCCCGTTTTAATACTTACTTTTGCTTTAGTCCGTTAAAAGGATGTTGACTGTGAAAAAAAACCGCCTACATATTGTATTTGCGTGGCTGCTGCTTGTTTGCTTTGTGGCCGGGCAGTATATGGTTTATTCGCACCAGCATACGCTTATTAAAGGTATCACCAAACACAGCCATGTGCCTCAGGGTCAGCAAACGGTTAAAGAAAAGTGTTTACTGTGTGATGCAATGCACCATACCGATGCATTGGTTGTAAGCAATAGCCTATTTTTAATACCCCTCGTAACATCTGCTCATGTTTTTAAACCCGGCGATTACGATTTTGTAAGCATTGCGCTTATCCTCTCGGCGGGCAGGGCACCTCCGGCAGCCGCATAACGCTACCTTATTTTTCCCGCAAAACAAAGCCGTACAGTCAACGGCATCTATTGAATTTTCTTAAATTTTAATCATGAAATTAAAGCTTATAAGCTTCATTATATTATTAGTATCTGCTCAGTCCATTGCATTTGCCAACAGCCCCATTAATACTATAAATAACAAAGCCGAAGATGCTATTGGCAGCCTTTCGGGCACCATTACCGATAAGGCCGATGGCAAACCAATTATCGGCGCAACGGTAAACATCCCGGATTTACGTAAAGGGGCAATTACCGATGTGAATGGTAAATATAGTTTCGGCAGCGTACCTAAAGGTATTTTCCTTGTGCAGGTAACTTATATAGGTTATTTAACCGTTAACCAAAGGGTCGATTTTTCAAAAACAAGCGTATTTGATGTTAAAATGCAAACCTCATCGCTTGAAGCCGGCGAAGTTGTTATTACCGGCGTAAGCAAAGCCACTGAAATAAAACGCAGTCCAGTACCAATGCTTGCTGTAGGCAAGGCTTATTTGGAGCAGCGTGCCGCATCGGGCAATATTATTGACCAGATAGCTACACTGCCTGGCGTAAGTGCCGTTACTACAGGCCCCAACGTATCAAAACCATTTATCCATGGTTTGGGCTACAACAGGGTGATCACCCTGCAGGATGGCATTCGCCAGGAAGGCCAGCAATGGGGCGATGAGCACGGTATTGAAGTGGATCAAAACTCTATCGACAGGGTTGAGGTGATCAAAGGCCCGGCAAGTTTAACCTATGGTTCGGATGCCATTGGCGGTGTTGTGAACCTGATCTCGCCGGCACCAGTGCCCGAAGGCAAAATCCTGGGTTCAGTTCAGGGCTTGTATGGTACCAACCAGGGCTTATATAATGGTTCGTTCAGGTTACAGGGCAATCAAAACGGCCTCATCTGGGGAACCGTGATTTCGGCCAAAGGCAGCAAAGACTATCAAAATGAGCACGACGGTCGCGTTTATGCCACCAACTATCGCGAAAAAGATGCCCGTGTAATGGTAGGTCTTAATAAATCGTGGGGGTATTCATACCTGCACGCCTCAGTATTTGACGATGAACAAGCTATACCCGACGGCAGCCGCGATTCGCTTACCCGTAAGTTTACCCAGCAAGTTACCGAGGATGATGCCTTCAGGCCAATTGTTCCGCAATCTGTTTTAAACTCATACAGTATCCCAACACTGCACCAGCACGTACAACTTTACCGCATTTACAATAACAGTAACTTTATTTTAGGCAACGGAAACTTAGTGGTTAACCTGGGGTATCAATTCAGCCACCGCCGCGAATATACCCACCCGGAGGCGGGCGATATTGCCGGGCTTAACCTGCACCTTACTACTTATACCTATGATGTTAAATACAACTTTAACATCGGTAACGAGTATGAAACAACCTTTGGTATCAACGGCCAGTACCAGAATAATACCATTGGCGATGCTACCGACTTCCCGATCCCTGCCTATCACCAGTTTGATATCGGCCCTTTCTTTGTAATCAAAAAGAGCTTCGGAAAACTTGATCTTTCGGCAGGTGCAAGGTATGATACCCGCTCGTTCAGCAACAGTGCTGCATATGTTGACACACTTGGCCGAAATGGATTTCCGCAGTTATACACCGGCAGTAATCCCGAAACAGCGGCAAACGTTACCAAACAGTTCGATTCGTTTAACAAACGGTTCAGCGGATTTTCGGGCAGCTTTGGGGCAACCTATAACGTGTCGGATGCTTTCCTGATCAAGGGTAATATCTCCCGTGGATTCAGGGCGCCAAGTATTGCCGAAATCTCGGCCAACGGCCCCGATCCCGGCTCACAGATCTATCACATCGGCGATAAAAACTTTAAACCGGAGTTTAGCTTACAGGAAGATGTCGGCACCTTCCTTACCCTGCCCAATATTTCGGCCAGTGTTGAGGTGTTTAACAACAACCTGTCAAACTACATTTATCAGCAACAGGTGTTAGCTGCAGATGGCAGTCCGGTTTTTACACAAGGTTATACCACGTTTACCTATGTACAAAGCAGAGCCCGCATTTATGGCGGCGAGGTTAGTGTCGATTTACACCCGCTTACATGGCTGCACTTTGAAAACTCCTTAAGCTTAACTTATGGCGAAAATAAAGGCAATGGCGGCCCGGTTGCCGATAGCTTAAAATACCTGCCTTTCATTCCGCCATTGCATACGCATTCTGAACTGCGCGGTACATTTAACGGCGGCTTCGGTAAAGTTAAAAGCATTTATGCGTTTGTTGGCTTTGACCACTACAGCGCACAAGACCGCTTTTTCGCAGCATATGGCACTGAAACCTACACAGCAGGCTACAACCTGTTAAGCGCAGGCTTTGGCGGCAATATTGTTAACAAAGCGGGCCAGCCGGTTATCAAGCTTTTTGTTGAAGGCACCAACCTTGCCAATGTTAATTATCAATCAAACATGAGCAGGCTCAAATATTTTGATAACCCGAATGTACCCGATGGCGTGCATCCCGGTATTTTTAATATGGGCCGCAATATCAGCTTTAAAGTGGTTGTTCCATTCGGCTTCAACAGCAATAAAAAATCCTGATCTGGTTTAAACTATAATGTAAAAGTCCTTGCCTTCATGGCGGGACTTTTTTGTTTAGATGATTTCCTGTTTTGTCATCCTTCATTGCGTTCAGGGTCTTCTTCGATATATAGGACAGCTAATTTATAATTTACCCTACTGGCGCAAGTCTTGTGCGGTTGCCTGTGCCGGGGTGACTTGTGCCTCCTGATAATTTTAAGGGAACTATTTCTCGCAAAGGCGCGAAGACGCAAAGATTTTTCTTAGCGTCTTTGTGTTCTTACTACTGCATGCAACAAACGTCACCATCAAGTCAAACTCCCCTTTAGGGAGCCGGGGGCCAAACATTTGATCCCATCTCCTGTATTTTCTGTATGCGTAAAATATTAATACTTCTTCTCCTGGTATCCACAAGCATTGCGGCCGTTGACAGCTAATTTATAATTTTAGGGATTTTGAGTATTTTTGAACATAAAACATATGTCATTGCGAGCGAAGCGTGGCAATTAGCCCCCTCTAAATCTCCCCCAAAAGGGGAGACTTGAAAAAGCTTTTTTAGCCCTCTCCAAAGGAGAGGGTTGGGTGAGGCTTCGCCCGCAATGACATCGTATAGAACAAAACTATCACTGTGCAACTATCTGTAAATTCAACATCCAAACTTCCGCAGGCTGCCGAAGCCATCCTGGCCAACTCGGCGGGGAATAAAATTTTTCTTTTTTACGGCGAAATGGGGGCGGGGAAAACAACGCTTATCAAAGCGTTATGTGAACAACTGGGGGTAACTGAACAGGCTACCAGTCCAACGTTTTCTATCGTGAACGAATACACCGGCCGCGACAGCAGGATATTTCATTTTGATTTCTATCGCCTTAAAAACCAAACAGAAGCATTGGATATGGGCTATGAAGAATATTTTTACAGCGATGCCTACTGCTTTATTGAGTGGCCCGAAAAAATCCCCGATCTGCTCCCGACCCACTATACCAACATCCGGATCCAGGTTTTGGACAGCAGCTCGCGCAGTATCAGCATCGAAAATATTTAGTTTTATCATCCATCGTTTTTTCTTATCTTCAACAGCCTTTAAAAAAATACATCATGAGTTCAGGGATATACAGCGGGTTTTCGGATATTGCTAAACAAGCAATGATGCAGCCCCAGGAGTCGTTGCTGGAGGTAAAAAATAAAAAGAACAAGCTGTACATCGGCATTCCTAAAGAGATCTCCTTCCAGGAAAACCGGGTGCCTTTAACACCGCTCTCGGTAGCCTTACTGGTTAATAATGGCCACGACGTAATGCTGGAGAGCAATGCCGGGCAGGCAGCCAATTTTTCGGATAAGGATTACAGCGAACAGGGCGCCCAGATAGTTTATGATACCCAAAAGGTTTACGAGGCCGATATCATCATTAAAATAGCCCCGCCCACGGCGCACGAAATTGAGATGATGAAACCCGGGCAGATCCTGATCTCCACCCTGCAAATGGCTACGCTCAAGGCCGAAAGCATGCATGCCCTGATGGCCAAAAAAATTACCGCGCTAAGCTTTGAACACCTGCGCGATGAGGGCAATACCCTTACTGTAGTAAGGGCCATGAGTGAAATTGTAGGTGCTACCTCCATACTCATAGCTGCCGAATATTTGAGTAATGTTTTTGAAGGTAAAGGCCTGATGCTGGGCGGTATAACCGGTGTTCCGCCAACCGAAATTGTAATCCTCGGCGCAGGCACAGTAGGGGAATATGCCGCACGCACCGCCATATCCCTGGGTGCCGAAGTTAAAGTGTTTGACCCATCAATATACAAGCTTCGCCGCCTGCAAAACAACATTGGCGCCAGGGTTTTCACTTCGGTGGTACAGCCTATTGTATTGGAAAAGGCCATCACCACCTGCGATGTAGCTATTGGTGCGCTCCGCGCCGAAGATGGCCGCAGCCCATGTATTATCTCCGAAGCTACTGTTAGCCGCATGAAGCGCGACTCGGTGATCATTGATGTAAGCATTGACCAGGGCGGCTGCTTTGAAACATCCGAGGTTACCAACCACACCCACCCGGTTTTTCGCAAATATGATGTAATTCATTATTGTGTGCCTAATATTGCGTCGCGTGTGGCTCGTACCGCTACCTATGCGCTCACCAATATTTTTGCACCGATCCTGCTTGATATAGGTGATATGGGCGGAGTTAAAAACCTCATCTGGCAAAAATCGGGTGTACGTAACGCGGTTTATATTTACCAGGGGCAGCTTACCAATAAACATATCGGTGAGCGTTTTTCTATCCCCTGTAAAGATCTCGACCTGCTGATCGTATCGCACAGGTAATATGATCCGTAAGTATTTAATCCTGTTAATGCTTATCGCAGGTGCATTACGCGTTCGTGCACAACATTATAAGTATATCGACAGTACAAAAGTTTGCAGCATTGCCCGTTATAAAAGACAGGTTAAGGCAAACCCGGATAAACAACTGGTTGAAATAAAAAAATATATCCCCGAAATAGCCTTAGACCTGCGGTATGCTACCAGCAACAATTTCATGCACCGCCGCATGTACACAACAGCCAAAGCATTTGCCTGCCTGCCGGTAGTAAAGGCGCTTCAGCAGGTTGAGGCCGAATTAAAAATGCAGGGCCTCGGTCTTAAAATTTACGATGCCTACCGGCCATATTCCGTTACCGTTAATTTTTATGAAATGGCCCCCGATACCAATTTTGTAGCCGACCCGCGCAGAGGGTCAAAACATAACAGGGGCTGTGCAATTGACCTTACCCTCATCAACCTTAAAACCGGTAAAGAACTGGAGATGCCAACCGGCTTTGATAGTTTTAGCCGCAAGGCAGGAGCAAATTATGTTAATTTACCCCCGCAGCAAATTGCCAACCGTGAGCTGCTGAAAACGGTGATGGCCAAATACGGCTTCAGGGTAATATCAACCGAATGGTGGCATTATGATTTTATGGGCTGGGCAGGGTACGAGCTGCTGGATATCCCGGTTCAAAACCTATAAGCTTTTCTTATGCTCACCATTTTAAAACTTACAACTTTTATTACATCCACCTTACAAAAGGCATTAATATTGCTTAACCATACACAAACAGGCGTTAACCCACAAAAACACAGGCATGAAGCTTTTCAGCAAAGAATATCTTAAACAACTATGGAAGGTGCTGCTGGCATCATTCACGGGCTTTTCAAAAGATAATGGCTTAAAATTAAGTGCATCCCTGGCTTATTACACTGTTTTTTCAATAGCCCCTTTATTAATTATTGTAATATCCGTGGCCGGCCTTGTTTTTGGTCAGGATGCCGCTGCAGATCGGTTATATCCTGAAATTGTTCATTACGTTGGCAAAGGGCCGGCAGCACAAATTCAGGATGCATTAAAGCATCTTGCATTGTCCGGAAAATCGGGCATAGCTGTGGTTATTGGCGTGGTTACGCTTTTATTGGGCGCAAGCAGTATTTTTATTGAGATCCAGGATTCGCTCAACATGATCTGGCGGGTTAAAGCCAAACCCAAAAGCGGTTGGATACAGCTTTTGAAAAACCGTTTCGTTTCATTTTCGCTGATCATCAGCCTGGGCTTCCTGCTATTAGCATCGCTTATTATCAACCTGATCATAAGTGCCCTGCAAGATCAGATCCAGCGTTTTTTTCCAGGTATCGATTCCTTAACAAAAATATTTGTCCAGGTGCTAAACCTGGGTATTACACTGGTGGTTATCACTACATTATTTGGAATCATATTCAAGTTTTTGCCCGATGTTAAGATCAAATGGCGCGATGTGCGCAGCGGGGCTATGTTTACAGCAATTTTGTTTATGCTGGGCCAATATGTGATCAGTCTTTACATTCAATACACAGCGCAAGGCTCGGCTTATGGCGCTGCCGGCTCCATCATCGTGATCCTGGTTTGGATCTACTACACATCGGCCATATTATACATAGGGGCAGAGTTTACCCAGGTATTTGCCGAAGCCAGCGGAAGCCATATCGAGCCCGCCGATTACGCCGTTCACATTCAGCAAACCGAGGTTGAACACCGCGTAAAAATACTCCCTGCCCAAAACCCCGAATTAAAGGGAAATTTGAAAAAGGATGGATGAGAGGAGAATGGTTTAAGAAGTTAAAAACAATGTCACTCTTAGCGCAAGTCTTGAGCGAGGCGTTGTGAAGTTGGAGACTTGTGCTTATCCGCAGGCACAAGTGAGCATGCCCACAACCAATCACACAACACTTGCGCCAAAAGAGGGTAACCGCACGGAAGCATATCCGCCCTGTATAGTATGCGATTGCTTCGTCGTTCCTCCTCGCAATGACATAGATTTAATATCTATTTTAAAACTCCTCATGTATATACGTCATGATCCTTACCATTTCATCCCTTATTTCGCGGGTTGGCCGGGTAAAGTTATTGTTCATGAACGAAAACGCCAGGCGCTTGCCTTTTCGGGTAGTTATGTAGCCACTTTGATTGTGGTTATTGCTTAACGATCCGGTTTTAGCCCACACAAATGGCTGTCCGTTATCTGTTTTATAGGCGCTTTTAATTGTACCGGACACGCCGCCTATTGGCATCATGCTATGTAACAGGCTTTCGTCTTTCACTTTGTCCTGAATTTTGAGCAGCAAGGCTACGATATCCCGTGGGGTAAACAAATTAAAGCGCGATAATCCCGAACCATCAACCCATTGCGGCACATCCGGCAAATCATTTAAAAAATGAGTTTTTGAATAATTGATCACCGAATCGGCATTGAGGGTATTAAATTTTCCCGACGAGCATACCAGCAGCAATTGCTCGGCAATAAAATTATCGCTTGGCTGCAGCATTCGCCGGTAAACCGAATCGGCGTTGGTATTGTAAACAATTTTGGCATCTCCGGTAATTGGCTCCTGCAATAAGGATACCTCTTTTTTCAGTGTATCCTGCAGCAGGGCCATGGTAAGCTGTAAACTTGTTTTCCAGGGGATCTCCTGTTTGTAGTTTTTGGGGATCTCCCCGGCCGGGTATACAAAGTTATTGCTGATAAAATCGCGCTTAACTTTAAACTGGGTGGGATGGTAATTGATATCTGCGTTTAAAAACCGTTTTAAATAGTTAGGTTTTACCTGCATATTGCCGTCATTATCGGCGTAAAGCAGTGCTACATTATCTTCAATAGGCAGGGCTGTAATTTCGGCCTGGTAGTAATCATTATAATCGTCCCAGGCCCAGCCTGCTCCAAAAAAACCGCCTGTATAATTGCCGGGCGAATAAAAAAGCCGCTTGTTACTGCTTTTCAAAAAGTTAAGCCCGTTCACGCCTTTCAAATCGCTGTGTAAAAAGGAGGGATCGCCGGTACCCCAGAATATCAGCGAATCGCCGCGGGTTTGATAACGCAATGCCGGGATAGAATCGCCAAGCATTTTAAGGCAGGTATAAAAAGTGAAAAGCTTGGTATTGGATGCCGGGGTAAAGTATTTATCACTATTTAATTCATATATCATTTTATGCTCGTCAAGATCATAAAGGGCGAAGCCGGTAAAATGATCATTAACAATCTGCGAATGCTTAAACAGCTTTCTAACTTTTCTTTTTTTTATCGAACGGGCATAAATGGTATCATGACAAAGGGATAAAACACAAACAATTAACAGAAATGAAATTGTTGACTTTCGCATAATAAAATAATTATTTAACAAATAAATCTCGTAAATTTAATATACCAACTATAACCACTTTGTTACACAAGCTATATTATAATTTACGCCATCCGGGGGCATTGTGGCTTGCATTTGTGTTAACATTTTGCTTTGCAGCCACAGCCCGGGCCCAGTACTTTGATCTTGATGTGCATAAAAAAAAGGTGACCATTCCGTTCAAACTGGAACGAAACCTGCTGATCATTCAGCTCAAGATCAATCATAAAGGGCCCTTTAATTTTATATTGGATACCGGCGTAGGCCTTATGATCATAACCGATCCTAAATTAGCTGATTCCATCAGCATTCCTAATAAACGTACATTAAAAATCCCGGGGCTGGGCGAGGGTGAGGATTCTGAAGCTTATGTAACCTCAACGATAGATGTTGATATACCCGGACTGGTTAGCTACGATGTTGCTGCTGCCATCCTAAAAAAAGATGTCTTTAACCTTTCCGGTTATGCCGGTATGCCTATCCATGGCTTGCTGGGCTACGAGTTTTTTAATAACCTGGCAGCAAAGATCAGCTTTCAGGACAGCACGGTTACCGTTTGCAGGCCGAAAGACCTTAAACCCTTCAGAAAAGCGAATAAAATCCCTATGTCTGTTGAAGACAGAAAGGCATACGTATATGCCCGGGCAATTATGCCGGGCATTGCACCCATAAAAGCCAAATTGGTTGTTGACCTTGGGGCCGGTCATCCTGTATCAATAGAGCGTTATATCAAAACCTATGGGCTTCCGCAAAAGTTCATTGCTTCAGCCAACCTTGGCATTGGCTTAAACGGCCCTATAAATGGCTTTATAAGCAGGATGGAAGAGTTTGACTTGGGCAAATTCAGGCTGAAAAATGTATTGGCTTCCTTTCCTGATGATGGCAATAATCAAAGCCGCCTGTCGGTAATGCGTGATGGGAACCTCGGGGTTGGTATCCTGAAGCGCTTTACGGTTATTCTTGATTATCCCGATAGCGCTATGTATTTAAAACCCAGCTTTACCTATAACGACCCATTTGAGCATGACATGAGCGGTCTTGAGTATTACGCAGCCGGCGATCACCTGGAAAGGATCATCATCAGCCGCGTTGAACCGGGCTCGGCGGCCGATGAAATTGGCCTTGAACGCGACGACGAAATAATATCGGTAAATTTTAAACCTGTTTCAAAAATGAACCTCCAGGATATTGATGAACTTTTTAAATCAAAGGACGACAGAAGCCTGTTGCTTGAGGTTTATCATGATAAACGAGTTGACAAGGTTGTACTAACCCTTAAACGCCGCATATAATTAATAATACCTGTAAATTTATTATTGATAAAACGCTTTACCGCTAAAAAAAGACCTGCTTTTTATATAAGTTTACGGTTAAAACTATTTTAATAAATGAAAAAACATTCGCTGCCGGGTATTTATTTGCGCGGCTCTGTATTGGCACTTGCGGTTTTGGCAGGCTCATGCGCCACAAAAAAACAAGCCGCAAACCAAAGCCTCACCCTAAAAACCACTACTACTCCTAACGGAACCGTTACAACAGCAACAACCGGGGCCCCAAAAAAAGAGGGCATTAAAAAGTTCAGTGATCTTATCCCCGCCAAAACCAAGGCCGATAGCGGACTTTTTAATACTTATAAAGTTGATGGCAAATACTACTACGAAATACCCGATTCATTAATTAACCGCGAAATGCTGGTGGTTACCCGTTTTGTAAAAACACCAGGCGGCCTAAAAACCTTTGGTCAGCAGTATGGCGGCGAAGAAATTAATAACCAGGTTTGGAAATGGGAAAAGCACGATAAGCAAGTATTTATCCGGGTGCCAAGCTATTCGTTACGCGCCGATAGCACCAGCGATATGTATCAATCGGTAAAAAACTCCAATCTTGATGCTATCCTGGCATCTTTTGAAATAAAAGCCTTTAATAAAGATACCACCGGTGTTTTAATTGATGTTACCGATTTCTATAATGGCGATATCACCGCTATTGGTTTATCTGACGATATCAAAAAGGCCTATAAAACCATGGGGGTTGATAACTCACGCTCCTATATCGACACCATTAAAAGCTTCCCGATAAATATTGAGGCACATACATTAAAAACTTACCGCGCAGGCGAATCGCCTACGGATAATAGCATTGCAGCGCTTACTTTCGAGTTGAACACCTCTATGCTCTTGCTGCCCAAAATCCCAATGAAAGCCCGGATTATGGATCCGCGTGTGGGCTTTTTTGGCCAGCGCCAAACAGATTATGGCACCAATGCGCAGAAAGCATTAGTTACTGCCTATATCCATCGCTGGAAATTAGAGCCTAAAGATCCGGTTGCTTATGCAAAAGGCGAACTGGTTGAACCTAAAAAACAAATTGTATTTTACATTGACCCCGCTACACCTAAAAAGTGGGTACCATATCTAATACAAGGAGTAAACGACTGGCAAAAAGCTTTTGAAACAGCAGGTTTTAAAAATGCCATAACTGCTAAAGAAGCCCCAACCGCCAAACAAGACCCGCAGTTTAGCACTGAGGATGCCCGCTATAGCGTAATCCGGTATTTTGCATCGGATGTTGAAAATGCTTACGGTCCTCACGTTGCCGATCCGCGCAGCGGCGAGATCCTGGAAAGCCACGTTGGCTGGTATCATAACGTCATGCAGCTACTGCGCGATTGGTACCTGATCCAAACAGCAGCAGTAAACCCTAATGCCCGTCACGCACAGTTCAGTGACGATCAAATGGGCGAGCTGATCCGTTTTGTATCATCGCATGAGGTTGGCCATACTTTAGGTTTGCCGCATAATTTTGGTTCAAGCTATGCTTACGCTGTTGATTCGCTACGCTCAAAAACATTTACCGATAAACACGGCACCGCACCATCCATTATGGATTATGCCCGCTTTAACTACATAGCCCAGCCAGGCGATGGTGTTACCCACCTGTACCCGCAAATTGGCGAATATGATAACTGGTCGATAAAATGGGGATATACCTGGTTCCCGGGCAATAAAACACCCGAGCAGGAAAAAGAAATATTAGCCGTGTGGACCAACAAGAATGCCGGAAACCCGGTTTATTACTTCGGACGGCAGGGGACCTCTATCGACCCCCGCCTGCAAAATGAAGACCTGGGCGATAATGCCATGAAGGCAAGCGCCTATGGCATTGCCAACCTGAAACGCATTTTGCCCAACCTCGAAAAATGGTCGTATAAAAAAGATGAGGATTACAGTGATCTTAACGAATTATACAACGAGGTTTTAGGTCAGTATTATCGCTACATGGGCCATGTAACCACCAACATTGGCGGCATGAACGAAAACTTTAAAACTTATGATCAAAAAGGCCCGGTTTATGATTTTGTAAGCAAAGAGCGTCAGCGCGAAGCGGCTTTATTTTTGAACCAGCAATTATATACAACACCATTTTGGCTTATTAACAAAACCGAATTGGCCAAGTTTGATAACGGCGTTATCATAAACCGCATTAAAGCTATGCAGGTTTCGCTGTTAAGCAACGAGCTAAGCCCTTCAAGGTTGGCACGTATGTATGATAACGAGGCCAAAAATGGAGCTAATGCCTATACTGTAGCGCAGTTTTTAACCGATTTGCATACGGGCATATTTGGCACATCCAAACCAGATGGCTATCAGCGCAACCTGCAAAGGGGGTATATTGAAAACCTGAAGAATTTATTAAATACCGATGCAAGCTTTTCGTTCCCGGGTGTATCAAGTGCGCAGCTGGCCAGCTGGGGCTTTACTCCTATCAACATTGCATTGTCTGATATCAGACCGATGGTACGTGCCGAGTTAAAGAAAATTGATACCGGTTTGCCAAAAGGCGGGGATGCTATAACATCCGCTCATTATGCCGACCTTCACCTCAGGATAAAGGAAGCCCTTAACCCGACAAGGCCGGTTGTAAATATTGGCGGAGGAATGGGAAGGGGTATAAATACCAGCAGCCAGGATATACTAAATGAGAAAACAGGAAGTATGAACTGCTGGCCACGAACCAATGTTGAAAACTAATTTGATGTAACCATCTTAAATCCATCTTAAATCCATCTTAAAATCCTGCCTTATTTTTAGGGCGGGATTTTTTATTTATAGACATATTACAACATTTTACAAATTGCATAAAACAATAACCCACTTGTTTCTGAAAAGCGCTCCTGCTTATTTAAGCTGGCTTATATTTTCAAAAAAAGCAACCTGTAAATCAAGCAGCGACTTCACATTTATTTTTTCGCCATAGGCATCAAAACACAAAAATTTGGTTGCCTCCGGTTTGTTATTCTTCGATTTTTCGAAAAAATTAAAGGTTTCAAAAAAATAATGATTGGTTGTAATATGGCTTTTACTGTTTGTTTGCGATGTGTTAAGCCTGAAACCGATCGTATCGATCCATTTGTGCACTTTTGCGTGCAGCGAGTTTCCAATATTGTTCATAGGTTAATGTTTGGTTAAGTATTACGAAAATCCATGCCACAATGTTACTATCATATAAAATCATTTTAAACAATAGTTTATTTCTTGTGTGGATTACTAAAACGTATTGATAGCATTATTGGTATTCATGGCAACAATTTTTGAAACTAATTATCCACACATTCGTAATAAACAACGCTGCTATTTGAGCGTAAAAACTGAACCACCTTTTTGGATGTGCTCCTGAATTGTTTTAGGCTATGTAATACCACTATCGGCGCCCATACCGGCTAAAACATGAAAAGGCCGGCCAGGCAAGGCCCACACCATGCTTATAATTGACTGACTGATCTTTATAACAACCACAAGGCCGGAAAAACCCGGCCTTTTTCATTTAATATTCTGTAACAATAATATGATTGATAGGCCCTTACAGGCCTAATGTGTAACAATAATATATTGATTAGGCTTTATGTATATTTTAAGTTGAACATTTGTAGTTTAATTACGTCTATATACTCACAAATACAACAATTGCACGCTGAAAAAACATTTATGAAACCCCTACTTCTTATCTTAAGTTTTACCTTTTTATTTGCCTTTAGTTCCTTCGCCCAAACGGGCAGGGAAGTAAAAGGAACCGTTGTCGATTCCACGAAGCTTTCCCTGCCCGGAAGTAGTGTTAAGCTGGTTTCAAACAGCGGCGACAGCACCATAGCTATTGCCGATGCTGCCGGTAAGTTTTCGTTCCCGGTGGTAAAGGGCAACAAACTAACACTTACCATCACATCTATTGGTTTCACCGCAATAAAAAAACACTATTCGCTCGATGCCGGCACCCAACCGGTTGATTTGGGCGCTATAGTTTTAAAAGCCGAAACCAATATGCTTAACCAGGTTACCATTGTAGGTGTTAACCCGGTAATACTAAAAGAGGATACTACCGAATACAAGGTAAGCGCATACCCCGTACGCGAAAACGCCCCGGTTGAAGACGTATTAAAAAAACTACCCGGCGTTGATGTAGATAAAGACGGCAATGTAACAGCCCAGGGCAAATCGGTTACCAAAGTAAGGGTTAACGGAAAAGACTTTTTTGGCGGCGATGTTAAAACAGCTACTAAGAACCTCCCGGCAGACGTGGTAGAAAGCATCCAGGTAATTGACGACTACGGGGACCAGGCCAACCTTACCGGCGTTAAAACCGGCGAACCAGATAAGATCCTGAATATCACCATTCGTAAAGATAAAAACCACGGTTACTTTGGCCAGGCCACAGCCGGCGATGGCGAGGACTTTTTACCAAAAGACCAGGGCATAGCCAACGCCAACCGTTATATCGGCGATTTGAAGTTTTTCAATTTTAATAATGACCAGCAAATAGCCATATTGGGTACTATTAATAATACCAACGTTAATACATTTACCTATGGTAGTGCAACGTCAGGTGGCGGTGGTGGCTTTGGCGCTGGCGGTGGTGGCCGTGGTAACGCGCTTAGGGGTTCAAGCGGTTCAACCACCAGCGCAAATGGTATAACCAACGCGCATTCAATAGGCGCTAATTTCCGCGATCAATGGGGTAAAACGCTATCTGTTTATGGAAGCTACAGCTATACAGATAATACCACCAATACTATTAGTTCTTCCATTCAAACCAATAACAATCAATCGCCAACAGTAAGTACACAAAAAAGTAACCAGACAGACAATCCGATCAACCACCGCTTTAACTTTAACCTCGAGTGGAGGCCGGATACGATCAATTATTTAAAAGTTGTACCAAACTTTACTTATTCAAGCACCAATACCGATGCTAATGAGGATGTAACATCAACAATAGGCGGCATAACCCGTCCATCGTACACTTCGTTATCACACAGCGATGGCACAACACCAAGTTACGGTATTAATGCCTTGTATAACCACCGCTTTAACGGGCACGGCCGCAACTTGAGTATTAACCTTAGCGCTAATACATCAAAAACATCGCAGTTTGATAATCCAACTTATGATTATGCTGTTGGCGCGCCAGTACAAGCCCCTGCCAATCAGCAAACCTTTACCGATAGCCGCGTTACCAGTTTTGGTACAACCATCTCATACCTCGAACCGATAAGCAAAAGAGGGTACCTGGAATTAAATTATGCCTTTAACCGCTCAAATACTACAAGCGACAAAGAAACAGATACGCTTAGCACAGCCAATACATACAACCATTACGATCGGTTGAGCAACAACTACAAATACAATTTTACCACCAACCGCGTTGGCCTGAACTATCGTTTTGTAGAAAAAAAATATAACCTTACTTTGGGTGTTGGTGTTCAACCGGCCACATTAAATGGACTAAATCTTAAAAACGACTCGGCTACTCACGTAACTACTTTTAATGTTATCCCAACAGCCCGTTTCAGCTACAATTTTTCACGTGGCAAAGGTTTAAATTTCCTGTATAACGGAGCAAGTAATCAACCTACATTTAGCCAGCTGCAGCCGGTTATTGATTTCTCGAATGCACTTTACCCGGTACAGGGTAACCCTAACCTGAAGCCCGAGTTTGCTAACAATTTTTCGTTGAGATATAACAATTTCAGCTTCCAAACCGGCGATATTTTCTTTACCAATTTCAACTTTAGCACAACGCAAAATAAAATAGTACAATACACCATAACTTATCCCCGTAAATTTACCCCGGCCGCTTTAGCAGCAGACCCATCATTAAAAAACTTTGAAGGTACCAATCTCACCAATTATTTAAATGCAGGTGGTTACTATACAGGCGGTGCAAATGTTGTGTATGCCAAACCTTGGGCCCAGCGTAAATTTACCCTGCAATTTAACGGCGCATTAACATACACCAATGGTGTTGCATTCTCTGATAGCGTTAGCGCTAACAACGTACTGGCATCAGATGTCCCTTTAAAAAACATAGCCAAAAACCTCAACTTTACCCCGGGCGTAAAATTCAGGGTGAACATTGTTGATGTCATCGATGCCGAAGCCAGCAGTAGCTATGGTATCAACAAAACAACCAACTCTATCCATAGCGCTCTTATTGATGGCAGCTCAAACTTCCGTACGCTGAATTTGGGATTAGCCGGTAAAAATTACTTCTGGAAAGACTGGACATTAAGCTACGATTTTACCCGCACAGTAAATTATGGTTATGATCCAGCCCTTAATACTAAAAACCCAAACATCTTGAATACTTATGTTGAGCGCCGGTTTTTGAAAGACCATCGTGCAACTATTCGCTTAGCAGCGTACGATTTATTTAACCAAAACACTGGTTTTACGTCGGTTGTTAATGGTAACATTACCACGCAATCCACAGTGAACAGATTAGGTCGTTACTACCTGTTAACATTTACGCTTCGTTTGCAAAAATTTGCGGGCAAGGCCCCGGCACAAGATCCAGGCCAGCGCAGATTTAACCGCGACGGCGGCGGTCCAGGTGGCCCGGGCGGAGGCCCCGGAGGGGGTGGTCCTGGCGGCCCAGGCTCATTCTAATAGCCTAATCAAAAATATCAAAGCCCCTTTTGCATAATGCAAAAGGGGCTTGCTTTTACCCCGTATCTTACTGTTTTTTTTACTTAGTGCTTAGCTTATTAAATTTAACGCTGTAAGTAACCAGGAAATACCGTTTCAATGTATTGTTTTGCACATCATTAACCGAGTTAGAATTGATGTAGCGGTATACACTCACGTTTTGATTAAAGATATCGTAAACAGAAAGCTTAAGCTCTCCGCGGTCCTTTTTAAGCATTTGCAGGGCCAGCGATGAGCTTACTACGTTAACACCCTTTTTAAACCCGGCTGCCACCTGGCTGTTATAATTAAAATCCTGCTTGGTTTCCCAAATGATTTTTTTAGGGAGCCTTACTACCAGGCTATTACTTACGTTATAGGTACCAACTTTAATGTTCCTGAAATCATCGTAACGATATTTGGTGTTTGATTGGTTAAAGCCAAAGCCGGTGTTCAGGTCTATCACATCTTTCCAGTTAACACCGATGTTTTCGCGCACTCCGTATGAAAAGGTATTTTGCCAGCCTTCTACATTATTCAGCAGGTTAAGGTTTTGGTAATAGTTGCCGTAAAAACTGGTTGATGAATTAAGCTGCCACTCTTTGATCTTTTTAAACCGCTTAAAAACCCCGATGGAAAAATTATAGTTTGGCCGGCCGTCGCGGTTAACGGTGGTATTGCTCTGCGCCCCGTCCGATCGGATAGTTTGCTGTGTAACGGTCATGTTTTTTTGTGAATAAACACTGCCATAGGTGTAAACACCCAACTGACTGTTATTAAAGTATTTAAAAAAATTAAAATTATAGTTGTTACTTGTACTGGGCACCAGGTTAGGATTACCCGTATAGCTGTACAGCGGGCTGTATACTATAGTTATAGGCTGCAGACTTGATACCCCTGGCTGGTTAACGCGACGCTCGTAGCTAAAAGATACGCCATAAGCTTCAATACGGATAGTTGGCAGCAGGAAAAAATAATTTTGAATAAGCCTGCTGGTCACAAAGTTGTTATTGATTTGCTGCCATTGGGTATTAAGTCCGGCTATGATCTGTGTTTTTTTGTTGAGCTGATAAGTTATACCCGGCTTAATATTCTCCGTCCACTGATCGCGCTTAAGATCGGAGCTTTGATTGTTGAGCAGCGAATCAAAGCCGCCGGTTTTACGATCGTAAGTAAAAACCTGGTCGCTGGTTTTGTTATATATGCCCGATGTGGTAACATCAACAACAAGCTTTTTGGTTACCGGGTACCTGTAGCTGAAATCGAGGTTGCCCGACGCATTGTTTGATGTACGAACAGAAAGCCGGTGCAAGCTATCGGATAATTCGGGATGCTGATAATTAACCACATCATTATTGTTGAAATTGCTGTTATGGTTAGGGTTAATGCTCAGGTTATGCGATATGGTGAACGACTCCTTGCTTTTGTTTCTGGAGCGTTTATGAAAATAAAAGCTTTGATTAAATTGTGTTGAATGCCCATCGCCCATCGAATTGGACACCGACTGGTTTACCGGCATCCCAAAATTGTTTGATGTACTACCGGCAGCTGTTGAAGTGTTATTATTGGAATTATAATTTAACGATGGGTTATAACGCAGGTTACGGATGGTATCGGGTTTCCACTCAACAAGGCCGCTAACCGTATGGACATAGCTGTTTGAATACCTGCTGTTTGATGCCCTGGTTAAAAGTGTGGTATCTTTCAGAAACTGCTGCTGAAAATTGGCCGATTCGTTTACGTTATTACGCTGTGTATAAAAATACTGCAGGTTGAGCTTCAGTTTCTCGCCGTAGTTTTGGTTAAGGTTAAAGCCGCCCGAAGTGATCTTTTCAATACCGCCTCCCCAGCCACGTCCGCCATTAAAGGAAGTATTACCACCGCTGCGGTCAAAGCCGCCTTCCGAATTAAGCTCTTCGCGCGAAAAAGCGGTATGGTTAAGGTTATTGCTCAGCCCGATAAAGCTTACCTGCAGCGTATCGCGGAACATATTGAACAAACCGCCGGCCTCATACCTGTCGCGGGAGCCCACGCCGCCGAATACCTTACCAAAAATGCTTTTTTTAATGGCTTTTTTGAGCTTGATGTTGATGATCTTTTGCACCTGGGTTTCGCTCACGAGATGGTCGGGGTCGTTCTCCCGATCATCATAAACCTGTACCTGGGCAACAATGGCCGCATCGAGGTTTTTGGTGGCAATCTTGGGGTCGGAGCCAAAAAACTGTTTCCCGTCTATCAATAGTTTACTTACCTGTTTCCCGTTAACGGTGATAGTTCCGTCGCCATCTACCTGTACGCCGGGTAGCTTTTTAAGCAATTCTTCAACAGCGGCATTGGGCCGGGTTTTGAAGGCGGCAGCATCAAACTCAATGGTGTCCTTTTTCATTTTAATGGGCACCCGCTCTGCACGCACCACAACTTCATCAAGCATTTTGCTGTTGAGGGCAACATTACCCAGATCAATTATCTCGCCTTTTTTAAAATTAAAATTATGGATATAGCTTTTGTACCCTGCGAATGAAACAACCAGGCGTACCTGTTTATCAACAGGCAGGCGCTGCAATTCAAAATCGCCATTTTTTTTACTGAGGGTATAAGCAATGAGCGTGGTATCTTTCAGATCGACCATCGCGACGGTGCTTAATTCGAGGGGTTGTTTATTCAGGGAGTCGGTGACTTTGCCTTTAATAGTTACCCGGTTTTGGGCAAAGGATCCGGAAAACAGGCATAACAGTATTAATGAAAGAAAAGTTGTTTTCATCCAGGTTTAGGTGCAGACAGTGTAAGGTAAAATAAATTGTGTTATAGGAGATGTAGGGCCGTGGTAGGTTTGGAAATTAAATCATGAGGTAGTTATAGGGTTTAGATGTTTAGTGTATTTATTAATTATTTTGTTGATAACCGTTCGTTAGGCAAATATCAACAGTAAAGGTTTAAAGCATAAATAACCGCCCCTCTACTTAACCACTACACTATA
This sequence comes from Mucilaginibacter angelicae, assembly GCF_042434235.1. Taxonomy (NCBI): domain Bacteria; kingdom Pseudomonadati; phylum Bacteroidota; class Sphingobacteriia; order Sphingobacteriales; family Sphingobacteriaceae; genus Mucilaginibacter; species Mucilaginibacter angelicae. The sequence goes on from NZ_JBHLTS010000079.1 coordinate 84,673, forward strand.
ACCCCGCACGGCAGCATTATATGCTATAAATTTGCTCCTATAACAGGGAATCAGCTTAAATATTGCCTCATATACATTAGAAAGGGGCCTTTTTGCTGCATATTTTAGCATTGTAACATTTGTTTTACCAAAGGGGGCTTTTTAGAAAGACCTTTGCAAATAAAATTATTCATTAGGCTTCCATATATTTTTTGCGAGAAATGCATCCAACCAAATAAATGAATACAATTACAATAAAAATCGAACTTAATCGCAATAAAATTTTGCCGATTGCGTTTTTAAACCAATATTGTGCATGTAATATTATTTTGTACCGAATTAATTACCTAAAACCATAACATTATGAAAGCAGCAGAAACCTACAAATCCATTTATGTAACGTTTTACAGGTGGAATGTTAAAAACTTTGGTCACGGCGGATTGCCAAAAGCCAACGCCCTTTTTGGAGCAAGCTTTTTAATGATCATTTTGCTGGCCATTTTAGTAAGTGTTGTACAGCTATTTTTAAACTCAAGCTGGTTTGAGTTAAGCCCCATTTCGGGCTTAATGATATTGCTGGGAGCAACCGGGGCCTTTGTGCTAAACTATTTTGTGCTGCTGAACAGCCGCTATTTTAAAAAGGTTAACGCGGCATTTGCCCGCATCAGCAAACACAACCCCAACACATGGTCAATAATGCTGATGGTTTGTGTGATAGTTTCCTGTACCATGCTATTGGTTGTTTGCGAAGCCGGGGTGTTTTTAAGATAAGATTAAACAATGTGATTATAGACGACCCGCCCTTACCGGCGGGTTTTTTGTTTTATAATACAAGCTTTATCTCCTCATCAAAATTCTATATCTTTCGCTTCAATTAAACTTTTATCACAGTGTTGGTTAAAACCTTTGGAAGCGCCGTTTATGGGATACAAGCAATTACTATAACGGTTGAAGTAAATATTGCATCGGGCACAAAATACTTTATTGTTGGCCTGCCCGATGTAGCTGTAAAAGAAAGCTATTTCAGGATAGAGTCGGCACTGAAAAACTGTGGCTTCAGGATGCCGCGCCAGCAGGTAGTGGTTAATATGGCCCCGGCCGATATCAAAAAGGAAGGTTCATCATATGACCTTACCATTGCTACAGGTGTATTGGCAGCATCCGGCCAAATAGAACCCGAAACGCTTGATAAATTTATTATCATGGGCGAGCTTTCGCTTGATGGTAGTCTGCAGCCTATAAAAGGAGCTTTGCCCATAGCCATACAAGCCCGTAAAGATGGCTTTAAAGGTTTTATCCTTCCCAAACAAAACGCCCGCGAAGCAGCCATTGTAAATGATCTTGAAGTTTATGGCGTTGAAAGTATTAAAGACGTTGTCGGCTTTTTCAATGGCACCACCGAGCTTAAGCCCGAAATAGTAAATACCCGCGAAGAGTTTTATGACAGCCTCTGCAATTACGACAGCGATTTCAGTGAAGTAAAAGGCCAGGAAAACATCAAACGGGCGTTAGAAATAGCTGCGGCAGGCGGCCACAATGTGATATTGATCGGCCCGCCGGGAGCTGGTAAAACTATGCTGGCCCGCAGGCTGCCGTCAATTTTGCCTCCGTTGAGTTTATATGAATCGTTAGAAACTACCAAGATCCATTCGGTGGCTGGTAAGCTGGCTGCTGCGGATGCACTGGTAACTATTCGCCCGTTCAGGAGCCCGCACCATACCATCAGTGATGTAGCTTTGGTAGGAGGAGGGAGCAATCCCGCGCCGGGAGAGATCTCTTTGGCGCATAACGGCGTTTTGTTTTTAGATGAATTGCCCGAGTTTAAACGCAGCGCACTGGAAGTAATGCGCCAACCACTGGAAGAGCGCCGGGTAACCATATCCCGGGCAAAATTTACGGTTGATTACCCCAGCAGCTTTATGCTGGTGGCCAGTATGAACCCCTGCCCATGCGGTTATTACAACCATCCCGAAAAAGAATGTATCTGCCCGCCTGGCATGGTACAAAAATACCTGAGCAAAATTTCCGGCCCATTATTAGATAGGATAGACCTGCATGTGGAAGTAACACCGGTCAATTTCAGCGAATTATCGTCTGATCGCCCGGCCGAAAAAAGCGAGCTTATCCGCGAGCGGGTGATCCGGGCAAGGGAAATCCAGGTGGAGCGTTTCGGTGACCGGCAGGACCTGCATGCCAACGCCCAAATGAGTCCTCAAATGGTGCGCGACCTGTGCAAGATCAACACAGCCGGTCAAACCCTGCTTAAAAAAGCCATGGAAAAGCTTGGCCTCTCGGCAAGAGCTTATGACCGCATCCTCAAAGTATCCCGAACCATCGCCGATCTTTCCGGAAGCGAAGAAATTAAACTCGAGCATTTAGCAGAGGCTATACATTTCAGGAGTTTGGACAGAGAAGGCTGGGCGGGATAGGCAAGACCATTAAAGTTTTATCTGCAAAACCAAGTACACGCAAGCGTGCACCAGCGAAAGCGATAAAACTGTAAACGAAAACAGCAGTTAACTTTACAAAAGAACAATTGTTGGAGGCTGGTTACACGAAAGAAATATTGCGCAATATCTATTCAGGCCTTATGGAGGGCGGTAAGAAAACAATTCCGACCAGAGGGGAATTGAATCCTGGATCTGTTGTAAGAGTTAAACAAGTTTTAGAAATTTTACTAACTCATTTCTGATGAAAAAAATTAAAATCCAAATTAAGAACGGTAGCAATGACTTAATGTCTATAACCAAGGAGCCAGAGGCAATAGAAGGATTTATTAGCAAGGGCGATATGGTTGACGTTGAAACCAATGATGAAGAAGACAACATTTTAATTAACGTTGGTAAGAATAATGATGGAACAATCTTCATCCAAATATGGGATGCTCTTAATACACGCTATACGATAAATCATAAAGGCAAAAACATGTTTGAGGACTATCTTGAGTAGCGGAGAGATTGACCTTGATTGCTACCGCAAGCGCAATGTCCCCCCGTTGGTGCACGCCTGTGCTGTGTAACCCCGATCAAAGAGGACTACTGTTAAATTCAATCCGCATTGTTTTGAAGCGGCTGATATGTAAAAGTAATCCGGCAAGGTACACGCCACAGGCGTGCACCAGCGAAAGATGTATAAATTCACATTTTTAACAATATATGTCAACTGTTAATATATTATTTGCCGAAATGGCATGCAGTAACTGTAATAATTTGTATGAGCAACAAGTACAGTTTCGTTTCGGGGAGCTTTGGCAATATTCTTATAAAATGGGAGACAGAATTAAACGAGGCGATGAGTATTACGATATTGGGAAACCGGGCTTACCTAAAGTTAAGGCCCTGGGATGTTTGGTAAATAATATTTGTCCCTTTTGCGGTTTTGAGAGTCCGGAGGACTGTGACATAATAATTGAATTTGACATTATCAAAGACATACAACCGCTTGCCGATTTAAGTAAATATACCGAGGAAAACGATTATAGCTATTTTATTAACGATGACGCTGATTGAAGCTTCGCCCGTTGGCGCAAGTATGGCGGGTTGGCAATGTTGAGAAAACTTAGTAAACACAATCGGGAAAATTGGTTTAACACAACTGAACCTACAAAAAATGAAAAGATACATTTTTCTCTTGCTTGTAACATCATCGTTTTTGGCATGCAATCAAAAGCATAAAAATCGCAGGCACGCTGATAAATTCTATACCGAAAAGTCGGATTGGGATGTGGTTCGTATCCCACTCATTAAACCCTATGAAGCTCTTAATTTATCCTCAGACCAAGACTGGAGTGTGCAATTAGCAGACATGGCAGACACCTCCGCAGAACTTATTTCTGTTCCGGGCACCAAACACATTAATGTTATTGATTCTGTTATTTTAATCCACAGCAAAAAAACGATCCTTGATGGTGAATGGATCAACGAGGCCTGGTTTGTTTTTATTCCCAAACATCAAATCTTTCGGGGATTCAAAACCCATCGGGAATATCTCAATTATGCATCTTCAATTAAGATCAAAGACCCGAAACTGTATGATGCAAATGAAATTATGCAATATTTTGACAAGAAAGACACTGTGAATTGGCAGGAAATTAACCGATTATATTGAGAACAATTTTTTATATCACCCTATAATCCTTTTCTGTCTTGCAGATCTAATATGGGCAAAATCTTCCTGTTTGGTAAAATATTCAAGCCCCAATATTAATAATGTTGAAGTGACAAAATTTACTTTTTGAATTATTGGCAATAAATTCCAGTCACTTATACCCCATAAGTATACGCTGTAATAAAAAATTAAAAGACAAACTACACAGCAGACCTTAAATAAATGAAGCCTTGTTTTCAGGATAAAAACTGTGATCACAACTACACACGTCCAAAACAAAGAGGTTGATATAATTAACATTAAATCGTGCAAACGTGTTACTGTTAAAAACGTAAACAGAATATTAGCTACACCTAAATATTTTATAATAATGGCAGCACCTTTATCAGGTATTTTTTTTGCCATGTTAATGAAGAATATTGCATAACTAACCGGGAAGAGGATCATTCCTAAGTATGCCCAAATTACAGAAGGGTTTTCAGCGCCATTTAACGCCCTTGCTGCAAACAGGTTGCTTATAAAATTCCTTCTCCAGTCAAAGCCAACAGAAGTTTCATCGTACGTTGATCCACCCGGGTAAACTGAAATTGCTATCGCCATTAAAATCAAAGAAATTAATACGCCTGTTAAAACTGAATATTTCTTGATCATTTGTTTAATGTGCTGGTTTATAAACTCTCAATGAGATTAAAATGCTATCCTTTTGTTACAAACTGCTTTGCGCTTTAAAATAAACTTTTGAAACATCCCAATATCCAATTGGCAGAAAGGTAATAAGCAGTTGCCACTTAGCCCCCGCCAAACAGCTTGTGATATGAAAGGAATGAAGAGCATCATAAAACCGAAACGAAAAAACAGAATTTAATTTCAATTATTTGTATTTTTTAAAATAAAATTCTGTTTTGTTTATTTTTATAAATCTTAAATTCCTAATTTTAGCTTTATAAACAGGTAAAAAACACTCAGCCATAAAAGCAAAACCTATGAAAATCTTAAGCAAATCATTAACCCTCTCCCTGCTGCTATTTATCCAGGTAAGGGTTTATGCACAAAGCAACGCACAGGATAAAATCAGCCAGGTTGAGAACGGCCTGGTCGGCAATGTTCAGGTTGAGGGCGAAAAGCCATGGAACCTATTGGATCGGATGGTCTATTATAAGATCCCTGGTTTAAGTATCGCCGTTATTCAAAACTATAAAATTGCCTGGGCCAAAGGCTATGGTATAGCTAACGATAGTGCAAAAATCCCCGTTACCACCAAAACACTTTTCCAGGCGGCATCCATCAGCAAGTCGCTTAACTCCATTGGTGTGCTCAAACTGGTGCAGGATAAAAAACTCGATCTAAATACCGATATCAATGTTTACCTTAAAAGCTGGAAGTTTCCTTATGATAGCCTGTCAAAAGGCAAAAAAATCACCATAGCAAACCTGCTAAGCCACAGCGCAGGGTTAAATGTACATGGCTTTGGCGGGTATGAACGTGGCCTTCCTTTGCCGACCGTTGTACAGATACTCAATGGCGAAAAACCGGCCAATTCGCCCGCCATTAAATCAATGTTTGAACCGGGAAAGCGGTATGAATATTCGGGAGGGGGCACCACCATTACGCAAATGATAGTGATGGATATAACCCATATGCCCTATGCCGATTATATGAAAAAGGAAGTACTAAAGCCGCTCGGTATGAATGAGAGCACCTACGCACAGCCGCCTTACGATGTTGATCAGAACCTGCTTACCGTTGCCTATACTTCAGCCGGCAAACCGATAAAAGGAAATTATCATATTTACCCGGAACAAGCCGCGGCTGGTTTGTGGACAAACCCAACCGACCTGGCAAAATACATCATTGAAACCCAGCTGGCTTATGAAGGCAAATCGGCAAAGGTTTTGAACCGGGAAACCACAAAGCTCAGGCTAACTGTTCACGCCGGTAACGATGTCGGATTAGGAGCTTTTATAGATAAAATGGACAGCACTATATACTTTAGCCATAGCGGGGGTAATGAAGGTTTTCGTTGCCAGTATTATGGCAGTATAGAGGGCGGAAATGGCGTGGTTGTAATGGTTAACAGCGATAATGGCGGTGTTATACAAGAACTGATTAACAGCGTAGCTAAGGTTTATGGTTTTAAAGGGTTATTTCATACCAACTTAAAGAAAATAGTACCCGTGCCCGCAGATGTGTTAAAAAGCTATACCGGCAAATTTTTTATCGGGCCGCCGCGAACTTTAACAATAACCGAAATGGATGGTAAGCTTTATGCCGGGGCCAGCGGCGAGGCAAAACGGGAGCTTTACCCGCAATCGAACAATCGCTTTTTTCTGAAAGATTTACCTTACGAGCTGGAGTTTAACAAAGATGCCGTAGGCAAGATCCATTTGATATTTTATGGTGATGGGGGAAAGGTTGAATTAAAAAGGGCAGAGTAAGCCGGCAATTTAGTGTATGATAAAAAGCAACAAATTACACTCGTGTATTATCGCTGTTTGTTTACTTCAACCGGCTATAATACAGGGCTGCAAAGAAGAAGCCAGAAGACCTTTTTTTCAGGAAATGAAAAAATCATATCCCGACGTAAAAATCGCATATGGTTATTTTATAAAATCTTTTGGTCTTTCAGAATCAAGCAGCAATATCAGGGGAAAAACATATTGGAAGCTCAATGATGATAGCAAATCGTACTTTTTTTATCCGGCTATCTGCGAAGCACGAAGGATTCGGTAATGTTTGTTCCTTATGATTACAAGTGGTTTAAGCCCAAATTGAGCGAATACAAACTGTTTGATTTTAAAACGAAAGAAAACTCCTCATGGGAAATTAGATATGAAACAAATAAGAACAGTTTTAATGGCGATTCCATAGTATTTAAAAGAAAAGAAGAGGTTAGAGGGGATGAGTATTATCAATTTGAGTTTCACCCTTATGAATCATACCCTAACGATAGCCGTTATTATATCGACAGGATATTTAAAGTTAAGGTTAGCCGAAAATTTGGTATCGTTGATGTAGAACAAATTAACTCGATCAACAATAATGATTTTGTATATAAATTAATACTATATCCCAATCAACTACTTATTGATCACAAAGGAGATGCTTTGGATTTGTAATATAATCGTACCCTTTATTTGTTAAATATCTGCCCTCAAATGTTAAATCCATTTCTCTCATATATCTTTTAACCCGGCAAATGCGTTTTTATGGTTGTTCTTTAAACCTACACCAATGCGCCTCAAGTACTGCTGTTTATTATTGTTTGTAACCCTTGCCTTCTGTTTTGAAAGTAAAGCACAGGATAAGCAGGACTATTCCGTTCCGCTTCACGTTGCCGACTCATTATTCGCAACAAAAAAATATAAAAAAGCAGCATCGGTTTATTCGATGGTGCGCGCCCTTAATTATGGTGTGCTTGATACTGCACATCTTTATAAAGCGGCAGCCTGTTGGGCTGTCACAGGCAAACGCGACAGCGCATTTTTGTACCTGGAATTTATAGCGGGCCGTGGTTTTGAAAACGAAAGAATGCTGTCGACAGATCCCCTTTTTGTAAGATTACGCCGTGACAGCCAGTGGGAAACCATCATATCGGCTGTTCATCAAAACCGGGTTAAGCTTATTCCATCGGTAGCCATGGAGCTTTCACAGATGCTGAAAAACTATAAGGCCGGGTTTGAACAATATCAGGACATCGTTAATCAGCATGGCAAAAATTCAAGCGAGGCAAAATCGTTTAAAGAGCTCCTCCTTCAAGCCGACTCTATAAACTTTATAAAAGTATCTTCAATAGTTAACACCTATGGCTGGAAAAGCAAGGAGTATTTTGGCCCCGATGGGCCGGAAGCCCTGATCGCCACGCTGCTTCATGCCAGTATCGCCAATCAGAAAAAATATTTTTCGATAATAAGAATTGCCGCGCTTAACGGATCTCTACCAGCTGAAGGCTTTGCGATTATGGCCGATAATATTGCTCTATATGAAAACAATACACAGATCTATGGCACTCATTTAAGGCTTAATAACGGACAATATGAAGCATATTCCATTGCCGATGAAGCCGGGGTTGATACCCGGCGGGAGCAAATTGGATTATGCAGCCTGGCAGTTTACCTGCAAAACTTTAAGCCATACAGCCAACTGTATTATTATATTAAATAGCGCTTTAACTTAAAAGAAGCATGGCCCCCGGCTGCTGCCTATCGGGAACTTGTTAACCCTGCCGTACTGGTGATCACAATGCGTATGATCGCGATACATTTTTTGATGTTGTGGCGGGCAGTTTACCAAAATTGGTTGGGTAGTTTCAGTCTTATCTGGCTGACAAACTATCGTAGCTTGTTTTTTCATAACGAATCCCCCTGTTTAGATTTTACTGATAATTGGTATAATAAATTTAACTATAAAAACACTTATTTACAATAGCTTTTGTTAGAAAAATAATATTAACCGTAGGCAGCCCCTTCCTGCATTAAATAAAACAGCCGGAGCATTATAATACCCCGGCTGCTTAATAAGTTTAGCGCAATTATATTTTATTTACCCTTCCAAAATTGCAGGTAATGCAGATTGTACCCGCCATTGTTTGCCAGTACTTTTATTTTGTTGCTGCCCGCTTTTAAAACAATGTTTTTAACGGCAATAACCTGCCATTTTTTTAGTCCGCCGGTGTTGGGTACTGCCACTTCTTTTGCCTGGGTTGTATTATTAACCAACACAGAAAGTTTGGCATCGTCGGTAGCGGAAGCAACTTTGAGACTTATAGAGTACACACCCGGTGTTTTAACCTGTATGGTGTACTGTGTCCACTCGCCGCTTTCAATATGATCAACATAATAGCTGTTGTATTGGGTCGAATCCTTGCTGATATCAACACCGTCATTACGGTAAACATGCCCTTTGTTGCCAACGCCTGGTTTACCTGATGTATGATAGTCGGCAGTATCAGTATCAAAATAAGCGTAACCATTACGGCCCAGGTCATAATCAACAGCATTGATTACCGTGCCGTTGCCTATTTTGTTGGCTTTAAATGGCTTGGTAACGGTTGTATGAGGCTGCCTGAAAATAGCGTCGATCACATCATGATGGATGATCGTGTTTTCCAGTTTGGCATAGGTAGCCAGCTCCAAAGTACCGCTGTATACATTGCTTTCTTTAGGTTTATGCCTGCCGGTGTTCAAGTATTTGGCTACATCATCATAGTTCAGGTTTGACACAATTTCCATGGGGTTATTGATACCCAGTTTTTTCAATGGCCATAACGACCAGCCAATGTTATTTTTCTCCAACAAGCCGATAGCCTCCGTTATCCAGGTATTTGAGTTTTCTCCGGTTTCGCCCAGCCATACTGGTATGTTATACTGATCGCGTGTTTTTACTATGTGGTCAACCGATTTTTGATCGTTAAAATTCCAGTATTTATGAAAGCTCAGCACCATGTTTTTATCCCATTGGGGCAAAATCCCATTATAGTTATTACCCCAGCCATTACCTTCAATAATAATGATATGTTTTTTATCTACCTCCCGGATGGCGGCAGTAATATCAACCATCAGTTTTCTTAAAGGGCCGTTTGTTTTTTCCTTAAGCCCGTTTTTATCATTTTGAGGATCATCGAAACCCCAGTTTGGCTCGTTGATGATATCATAAGCACCTATGTTTGGCTCATCTTTATAACGTTCGGCCAATTTGCGCCAAAGGGCAATGGTTTTTTGCTTATTGGCCTCGCTATCCCAAAGTGATGGCTTATCCGGGTCCCGATCGGAGATATTAAGGTCGTTGCCTTGTCCGCCGGGTGTGGCATGCAGGTCAAGGATCAGGTACATATGGTTCGCTTTGCACCAGGCCAGCAAATCATCGGTCATTTTAAAGCCTTTATCCAGCCAGGTATTTTGACCGGCTACAGGCTCTTTATCAACCGGCAGCGTATAAAGGTTATAATGCATCGGCAGGCGAATGGAGTTAAATCCCCAGCGCTTCATCGAGTCTACATCAATTTTGCGGGTATTATTGGCCAGCCAGGTATCGTAAAACTCTTTGGTTTCGGCCGGGCCCATCAGTTCTTCCAACCGCTCGCGGATGCGGTACTGCCGGCTGTCTTTATTAATGTGCAGCATATAGCCTTCCTGCAGCATCCATCCGCCTAAACCCATACCGCGCAGCAGTACGTTCTGCCCTTTTTCATCAACTATTTTTTTGCCGTCGGCTTTTAAAAAGCCTGTTTGTGCATTGCTATGCAGCGAGACAAACAAGGCAGGGGCCGCGGCCAGCAGGATCTTAATTCCCGAACTTAACCTGATATTTTTTATTATCGTTGTTAACATGTTGTTGTGCGTTTAAATTTTTCTGAACCGATTTATACTACCAGATATATGTTCCAACCGAACCTTTATCAAGCTTAACAGCCAATATTTTTCCCTGGTACTGAATATTGAAATCCTGCGCACTATCGCCGGTGTTAGCTACAATCAGCACCTTTTTACCATCGGGCGTTTTAAAGGCCACATTAGGCAAGGTGTCCGAATTGTTTGATGCAATCCGCACCGAACCCGGGCGCACAAATTTTGAGGCATGCGCTACCGAATAGTAGGCAATGTTTTTCTTCACCTCATTTTTATCAATAGTAACAGCACCCTGGCATGACGAGCAGCCGCCCCTGTCGGTATATGGTTTATATTCCGGGTCGGCAGCAAGGTTCCACTCCAGGACGTTGCGGCTCCAGTTGCGGGTAGCCCCAATGATGAGCCTTTTTACCGGCCAGGCAATGTTGATGGTGCTTTGATTTTCGGGCTCAACAGTCATCTGCTCCGTAAAATAGATGTTTTTATCCGGGTGTGCATTGTGCACATCGGTAAGGGCCGAAATATCGCCGCCGTACAGGTGAAAGCCTGAGCCATCCACATATTTACGGGCCAATGGGTCGTTTAATATCGAAATAGGGTAGTCGGGCCTGTCGGCATTGTGATCGTAAACAATGATTTTTGTTTTGATGCCTGCCGCCTTAAACGCGGGGCCAAGGCTATTTTTGATAAAGTCGGCTTCGTCGGGCGCAACCATCAACAAGCTGGGGTTATTGCCCGGGTGTAATGGCTCGTTCTGAATGGTGATGGCATCGATGTTGATCCCGTTGGCTTTCATTGCCTGGATATATTTAACCAGGTATTTGGCATACACCGGGTAGCAATCTGGTTTTAAACGACCACCACGGGTATCGTTATTGGTTTTCATCCATGCCGGAGGCGACCATGGCGAGCCCAGGATCTTGATTGCCGGGTTTATAGCCAATATCTGTTTCATTACCGGGACCACATCTGTTTTATCAGGGCCAAGGTCAAAATGCTTCAGTGTTGGGTCGGTTTGGCCTTCGGGCATATCATCATATGAGAATACTTTTTCATTCAGATCGGATGCGCCGATGCTCAACCTTAAATAGCTGATGCCAATATCGTTGCCGGTAACAGCAAAAAGATTTTTAAGTAAGGCTGCCCGGCTATCGGCGCTCATACGAATGATATGCATGGCGCTGCCCCCGGTTAATGCAAATCCAAACCCATCTATCGGTTGGTAGTGCTGCTTATCATCAACACTAATAGTGGTGCCACCTGCCTCCCCGGTTTTAAAAGTAAGCGGCTCTTTTTGCTGCTCAAAAAGTACCGACCTATCGGCCTTGGTAAGCCACAGGCTTGCCTTTGTTGTTTGTGCGTTTATCGTGGCAACCCGGCCAAGTAGCATGGCGCCCAATAAAATCGATTTGATTTGCGTGTTCATGAAATAGCGTTTACAGGTGTATTTGTTGGTATAACAGGAATTAATAAGGCTGTTTGAAATTGGATAGGTAAAAATATTACTGTTTTCAATAAAACGCCGTAATTAATCGGTTACAAAGCCAATAATTAGGTTTTGTAGTAGTTAAGAAGTGGTTTTTATGCAGATAATTTAAGCCGGATTGATGTAAAAGCCCGTTTAAACACGCTAAATTTAATTAGCAATTTAAAACATTTGGTTTTATGAAAAGATGTTTATAAATTCACATACAACTATCTCATGAGTACTTCACAAAAAAAAATTGTCATATTCGATGATGATGAGGACATCCTATCTATTTGCAGCTATATTTTAGAAGAACAGGGGTGGGAAGTACATACCTTTAGCGACTGCAACAATATAGTTGAAAAGGTTTCGGGCATTTTACCTGATGTTATCATGATGGATAACTGGATCCCTGATTCGGGCGGGATTGTAGCCACACAAACACTCAAAAAAACAGAGGGCCTTAAAAATATTCCGGTAATTTATTTTTCGGCTAACAGTGATATCCAGATCCTGGCCAACCATGCCGGTGCCCAATCATATTTAGCCAAACCCTTTGATCTGGAAGATTTGGAAAGGGTGATCAACAGGGTGATTGCGGCGTAGGTTGGAGAAAGCCGGTATAGCGATTTTATTATGTGTTTGTATTTCTTCGATCTTACTAAATAATATCAATTGTCATTTCGACGAACCAGAGGGGGCAACGTGCGTGCGGGTGAAGAGAAACTATCTCTTGAGCGATAGCGAAAAATCTTATATGCCCGTCCTAAACCTTGCATAGCCGCTAATAAGACGTATAAGATTTCTCTTTCGCGCCATCGCTAAATCCTGCCCTTGCTCTATCGAATGACATTTTTTATTTTTAATCCCTTTTATTTATTCTCCTCAAACGATGCCAGCAAATTTACATTCGGGTCAATCTTTACATCTGCCGGTTTGGCTTTTATCTTAAAACGTGCAGTTGTAGATTTTTCTTTTACCGGTATTGTGAGCATCTGGCCATCAACAGCAATCTCCAGCGATAAATTGTAAATATATTCCTGGCTTTGGGTCACATTGATGGTAATGTTACTGTCTTTTTCATCGTATTTCCAGTTAACAATCAGGTTAGGATGCCCTGCCGTGCGCAGCCATTGGGTAAAAAACAGCTTCAGGTCTTTTCCGCAGGCTTGTTCCATCACCCGTCTCAAATCATCTGTATTGGCATTGCCGCCCTGGTATTTGGAATAGTAGTTTCTTACGCCTTTCCAAAAGATCTCGTCCCCCAGTTTGCGCCTTAACATATGCAATACCCAGCCACCTTTTTCGTAGCTATTGGCGTTAAGCAGCTGCATATATTTTGTTTTAGCAGCGGTATCAACAACGGGTGTTAATCGCTCCTTTTCAAAACCCAGCACTTTTTTACGCTGAGCAATAAGACGTGTTTTCAGTGTGCCGGCCCCATATTTATTTTCGAGATACAGGTTGGTCATGTAAGTAGCAAAACCTTCGCTTAACCACAGGTGACTAAAACTTTTTTCACTGGCGCCATCGCCAAACCATTGGTGGGCAATCTCGTGCGCCATCAATTCTTCTATTTCAGGGCTTTTAACCGATTCTTCAAAATAAAATATGGCGCTGGCATTTTCCATACCGCCAAAAATGGTTTTCGACTGCACATTGGCTAATTTTTCATAGCTGTAAGGGCCAACATTTTTGATAAAGTAGGGGAGGATGTCTTTCGCCACCGCATAGCTTTTAAACCCAACCTCTTTACTTTCCGGAAATACATAGGTAAAAACAGGGATGCCATTAACATCCCCCGGGCGATCAACGGCAAATTCGGCTACGCCAATAACCATTACTTTGGTTGGCAGCGCAACGGTTTCAACCCAATGGGTAAGCTTAAGCTTTCCGTCCAGTTGTTGTTCTTCAGTTTGCAGGCCATTTGATACAACCTGGTAATGATCTGGCGCGGTTACAATAAAATCAACTGTGGCTTTATCTGCAATATTATCAACGCAGGGCAGCCAGTTATGGGCCCGGTTTGGCCAGTTATCACCAAAAAAGGTCCGGTGACCATATGCATTAGTTGAGATGATCAGGCCATCGGCAGGGATGCCGCTATAGCTTATAGTATAATCGCGGGTATTGCCTTTATAAGCACGGGTATTTATCGTTAATTGTTCATCATTTTGGGTAAACTTTACCGGTTTTCCATTTTCAGTTACTGCCGATACCTGCATTCCCTTGCCTTCTGCATTCTTTTTTACCAGGTCGAGGTTAAAACCCTCTGCACCATTCAAAAACTTTACCGTAACCGTGGCCTTTCCTTCTATGTTATTATCGGCATCGTTAAGCCTTATATCAAACGTATAGTGTTTAACATCAATTGTTGCCCCCGGAACCTGGGCAAATGTTGGTATAGTAAATAGGGTTGATAACGATAAAAGAACTAAAAATATCCTGCGCATAAGCTTCCTGCAATTTGTAATGTACAACAACAAAGCTAATAAAACAAGCTTTTATAAGTATCATTCCCATAAGCACAAATCATATTTTTTAACATTGCTAAATTGTTACACGGAATCCTGCAGCAAACAAGAATAAAAGGTCATATAAAGCAAAATAAGATGCCTCTTGCTTAAATTAAGAGACATCTTATTTTATAACGAACCATAAAAAGCATTCTACTCAAAAGCAACAATTTTCAATGTCCTAATTTATTCTTCTACGTTAGTAAAACTTACAGGAAAAATATTTTCAACGCTAACTGCTTTCCTATTTAAAATTCCAGGAAGCCACTCACCTCTCAGGCGCTTGACCGCGGCTAAAGCTTCTTCGTCGCAACCAAAGCCAAGCGATCTTTTTATTCTGTAATTATTTATAACACCATCCTCGCCTACAGTGACCGCAATTAATACAACACCATTTACATTATGGCTGCGAGCCTCATCTGGCATACTTAAAGAAAGCGCTATGGTTGTTGCTATAACACCTCCGCCCTCTAAAAATATTGGTGGTCGTTCCAATTTGGTTTTAATCGTATCCGAGCCATTTATAACATCATATTCCTTTTCTGGCTTATTTTGACTTGTGTATTGGAAATCGAGCAATTGCTTTGCCGTATAATCATATTTAATTTCTACGATTCCTCTCATATCTTTCGCTTCCCACAGGCCTGTTTTTAAGCCATGTTCATAATTTCCAAAGGCCGCTGTTTTACCATCTACCGAAAAGAGAATCCATTGACCTTCTCTCAAATTGTTTTTATAAAAACCGGTACAAATTCGCTTTGTTGGATATATTTTTGAATAAGCAGTGTACTGGCCTTCTTTAATAATAGTACCATTATTGTTTAATACCTGGTATTTTTCAATGATGCGTAAAGTATCGTTAACACTTTTTATATCCTCTGTTTGTGCTGAAAGTTTAACAGAAACCAATAGAGAGATAAGGCATAAGTATAATTTCATAAGATAAATATATTGTTTTACCGATAAATTTTCTGTGTCGTCAACTAACATAACTCAAAAAAAATCCCCCTGGAATCAGGAGGATTGCAACTAATCTTGAAGCAGATCGTCTTTCGAGATCTTTATTTTTATACGCTACACATCAGAAGCTTTTATTACATCTTCGGCATCCGGCGCATCATGTTGGCCATGGCGGCAGGGTTGCTCATTTGCTTCATTACCTTCTTCATGTCATCAAATTGCTTCATGAGGCGGTTAACTTCCTGCAAATCGGTACCCGAACCTTTTGCTATACGGTTACGACGGCTTTGGTTGATAGTTTCAGGGTTTTCTTTTTCAAACGGGGTCATGGACTGGATGATTGCTTCGATAGCTTTGAAAGCATTATCATCAACCTCTACATCCTTCATCATTTTGCCTACACCCGGTATCATACCCATCAAATCTTTCATGTTACCCATTTTCTTGATCTGCTGAATCTGGCCGTAAAAATCGTTAAAGTCGAACTTGTTTTTGCGGATCTTCTTTTGTAATTCGGCAGCTTCCTTCTCATCAAACTGCTGCTGGGCGCGCTCAACCAGGGATACTACGTCGCCCATGCCCAGGATCCTTGATGCCATACGATCAGGGTGGAAAACGTCAAGTGCTTCCATCTTTTCGCCGGTACCAATAAATTTGATCGGCTTGTTAACAACCGATTTGATAGAAAGGGCCGCACCGCCGCGGGTATCACCATCCAGCTTGGTTAATACCACACCAGTAAAGTCAAGGCGATCGTTAAACACTTTGGCCGTGTTCACAGCATCCTGGCCGGTCATGGAGTCAACCACAAACAATATCTCGTGTGGTTTTACAGCGTCTTTTACCTGCTCAATCTCCACCATCATGGCCTCGTCAATAGCTAAACGGCCGGCGGTATCGATAATTACCACGTTATTTCCGTTTTGCTTAGCCTGGGCTATCCCTTCACGGGCAATAGCAACCGGGTCTTTTGAATTGCGGTTGGCATAAACCGGGATGCCTATCTGCTGGCCCAGTACCTCCAGCTGATCGATAGCCGCGGGGCGGTAAATATCATCAGCAACCAGTAATGGTTTTTTATTGCGTTGTGTTTTTAAGTAATTAGCAAGCTTACCGGTAAAAGTTGTTTTACCCGCACCGTTCAAACCAGCAATAAGGATGATGGTAGGTGTAGCCGGAAAGGTCAGATCGGCTGTGGTACCGCCCATTAGTTCGGTAAGCTCATCGTTCATGAGCTTGGTAAGCAACTGCCCTGGCGAAATAGACGTTAATACATTATTACCAAGCGCCTTTTGCCTTACATCATCAGTAAATGCTTTGGCAGTTTTATAGTTAACGTCGGCATCAAGGAGGGCCTTGCGGATCTCCTTCATGGTTTCGGCCACGTTTATTTCAGTAATTGTTCCCTGACCCTTCAGGACCTTGAACGCCCTGTCGAGTTTATCCGAAAGATTTTCAAACATTATGATAAAAAACTTTAATCTTTTTTATAAGGATACAAAGGTATGATTTTGAACTATATTAACTCAATTACTTAGTGATTAACTTACATCTCATTCGCAACCCGGTAAAACAAGACAGGCCTCATTTTTATAAGGCCTGTCAATGTTTTAATATTTTAAAAGTATCCGTTACGGGAATCTGTACAGCATTCCCAACCCGATGCCCTCCGTGGCCTGGGCTGCTTCTGCGGTATGTTTATCGTACAATAAAGTACCGTTAACCGTTGCGCTGATCAGCCTGTTAACCTTGGCTGCCAATACCATATCCACACGGTGCGTGATGAACTTTGGTGACTGAGCATAAGGGATAAACAGCGCATAACGGGTATTGAGGTGGATGTTTTTGGCGATGTCCTTATCAAACAGCGCTACAACCTGGAAAGCCAGATCATTTTTTACGGTATGGCCTATTGGCACACCATAATTGTCTTGTTGTTTTCTATGGATGATAGTATCTAAAACAAATGTTTGACGGGCTGTACCTGTACCTAAACGTAAATCAAAATAACCGGTTGGCTTATACTCAAAACCGATTGATTCGGTTAAATAACCCGGCGACATGAAGTTTGAAATATACTGCTGATCAAACTTTCCGTTGCCCAGGTCAACATAGTTAAAGCCTTTATCAAACTGCGACTCAAAGGTTAGCGCACCGAAAAAGTACCAGTGTTTTGAAATCTGCGAGGCTAATTTATTATCAAAGTAGATCCGGTCATTGGTTTTACGTTTACCCTGGCCTTTGTTTTTTGACACACCATAGGTAAGGTTAAGCTCGGATACATAGCTGAACGGGGCTTTATTATATTCGGTGTGGTAGATAAAGTTTGAGCCTAACGCCACCGCGCTTACACCACCTGCCGCATAATTATTGCTGAAAGCCGACTGGCTAAAGTTTAAGCCAAAGGTGATCACTTTTTTCCAGTAGTTTACTTTATAATCAAGCATGGTAACAGGTACCATTTCGCGTTGGATCTGTATGGGGCGAACCCGGGTGGGGATGGCGTTTTTGCGGGAATTTATACGGTATTTATTAAGTACGGCAGTGTCTATTTTAACACTATCTTTTTTCAGGGTATCGGTTTGTGCTTTTACTGATAAAACACACGTGACTGATAATATGAGTAATAGTAATCCCGGTTTTGTTTTTAACATAGTAAACAAATTAAAGCAAAAATCTCCTTTTTTACCTACAATAAACAAAAATGTTGCCCCCGGGTTTAATCAGGTTAACAACTTTCGGTCAAAAATATTGGAATTTTTGGATATTAAAATGAACCTTGTATTAAGGTTTATCTACGTTAGTCACGGCCAAGGTCTTTCTTGTTCTCTTCGGGCGTAACAAGCGGGGTAAGGGAATACGGTCGTTTTTTATACTTTAAAAAGCGGCTGAGGTTGGTTTTAATAGAGGCAATAAACTCATAATCGCTGGCCGTTTTTACCAGGTAATAGCCGGGACGGTACCGCAACATGAAATCGGTAAGCTGCTGATCTTTTAAGTTAGTTATGGCTCCAACATAGGTACGGTTAAAGCGATAGTCGATAACGTTTTGCTGGTAATCTTTTTCAATGGTTTCGCGCAGATGGGCGGCATTGCGGCCGCTGCGGCTAAATAAATTATAAAGTGCATCGATGCTTAAACCTGCACCGCCGGGGCCAAAGCTCAGCAAATCCTGGTTATTGAGCGGGCCGAAAACTTTAGTATAATCATTTTTAGTTGCCGCCAACCTTTTTTGCGGGTTAAGCAGGGTGTCGCGCACAATAACTTCTTTAAGCTGTATGGCCGATCGTTTCATATAAACAGCCATTGATTCGCCGCTTTGCACTTTCAACGTATCCGGATGATGATCAAATTTTGTAAAAACAAGCACATCGCCAGGCTGTGCTTCTATCTTAAATTCACCTTTAAAGGTATTGTAAATGGATTTGCCTGTAGTGATATTCAGTACGTTTACTTTGGCTATGCGGTCCTTACTGTCTTTATCAAACACAACCCCGTCAACAGTTTTTTGCTGGGAAAAAACCTTCACTGCAGGCAGCGTAAAACATATCAGGAGCATCCACAATTTCATTGCGGGGTCAAAAATACGTGTTACACAGCGGGTAGTCATACAATTTAACAACAATTAACTTTTCGAGGACAGAACCAAGATATCAGGAATCAAGATACAAGACAAAATCGGAAATGGATTGCTTTTATTCCTTCTTGTCTCCTGACCCTTGCTGTCTTGCCTCTTTACTTCGCGACAACAAGCTTCTGGCCAATTTTCAGGTTGTTATCGTTCATACTGTTCAATGCTTTCAGGTCGTCAACAGTTATTCCAAAACGTTTAGATATGTTGTATAGTGTATCGCCCTGTTTAACGGTATAGATCTTATCATCGGGCGGGGTTTTGGAAAGGGTATCTTGTGCGGGTTTATTGATGCTGTTATTGATCTGGGACAATACGCGGTCTTCCCGTTTAATTTTAGCGATCTCGCCTTCAGGGCGATCATATTGTGCAAGGTTGTATTTTTCGATGATATTGATCAATAACTGCGGATAATTTGGATTGGTTGCATATCCTGCTTTTTTTAAACCATATGCCCAGCCCTGGTAGTCGTTTTTATCCAGCTCAAAAAGTTTGGCGTAATTTTTACGTTTCAAAAAGTTGGAGTGGTCACGGAACGAATCCTCGGGGTTATCATAAACGCGAAAGCAGTCATTCACGTTATCATCATCTTTATAATAGCTTTTGCCGGTCCAGTCGCTGGTGCATTTTATGCCGAAGTGATTGTTGGCATATTTAGCCAGATCACTGCTGCCCGCGCCCGATTCAAACAAACCCTGACCAAGGGTAATGCTGGCCGGGATACCATACTGGTTCATTTCCTGTATAGCAATCGCCTTAAAGCGCTCGATATATTCTAACGATGTATAGGATTTGTAGTTAGCAACGGCATCCTTATTTGCTTTTTGGATGTTACTGTTGTTGCGCCTGGCATCGCGATTTGATACGGTCGATGTTTTTTTACGGGCAGAGCATGAACTGAAGCAGGCTATAGCAATAAACAGGTATATAATTTTTCGCATTATGCTTAAATCTTATTGAGTGGCGTATAAATAGGGGCCAAATTAAGATTTATAAACGTAATTATTATTGTTTAGTTGTTGCGTCGGCCAGCTGGGTTTGGGTTGCAGGGTTCTCATCAAGGTCGTTCAGGTTATATCTGTTGATGATACCCAAAACTTGTGAGGCCCATTTGCGGCTGCCTGCATAACCGGCACGTTGAATACCTTTTGCCCAGCCTTTGTAATCATAATGGGTAAGCGCGTCGGCCAGGTGGCTGAACTGTTTGCGCTCGGTCATGATGCGGGCAAAATCCTGGAATGAGTCAAAAACTGAATCGTAACGCTTATATGAAGTGCGAACTTTTTTGTTGTGTTTGGTATAAACTACAGTGTTGTAACCTTTTACTCCAAACTGGTTATTAAGGTTTTGTGCTATTGTGCTGTTACCGCATCCCGATTCGTGCATAGCCACACCTAAAACGATGCTTGCCGGGATCCCGGTTTCGTGCATGATGCGAATGGCATCTTCTTTGAACTTATCAATGTACGATAATGAGGTATTTTTCTGTGCTGAAGCAGCTAATGTTGAGATCAACAGTGTTGTAATCAGTAAGATTTTCTTCATAATTTATTTTTTTCTGATAACCAGCAGCCCATCGCGTACCGGCAGGATTAGTTTTTCTACCCTGTCGTCAACAGCTATCTGGTCATTTAGTTTGCGAATTCCTTGTGTATCGGCATCTTTTTCTGAACCATACACCTTTCCTTTCCACAAAACATTGTCAATTATTATTAATCCTCCGGATCTGACTTTGTCAAAAACTAATTGAAAGTAAGTATAATTATTCTTTTTATCGGCATCAATAAACACTAAATCGAAAATATCTTCCTGCAAATCAGCAATAATAGCCTCTGCCTGTCCAAAATGCAGCTTTATTTTATTTTCAACATCTGTTAGTTTAATGTGTGAATTGATGATCTCCTCCATTTCGCGGCTAACTTCAATGGTATGGAGAATGCCGTCTTCGGCCAAACCTTCGGCCAGGCAAATAGCCGAGTAGCCTGTGTAGGTACCTATCTCCAGGATGCGCTTCGGCTGCACCATTTTGCTCAAAAAACTGAGCAAACGGCCCTGGTAATGCCCCGATAACATGTTAGGTTTTAACACCTTCATATGCGTTTCGCGGTTGAGCTTTTTAAGCACCTCCGGCTCCGGATCGCAATGGTCATCTAAGTAAGCCAATAAGGCATTAGGGAGAATATCCATGGGGCAAAGATAGGAAATTTATTTTTAGTGAGGTTAAAATGCTACTTATCTCTTGATTAACAGATCATTAAACATCAAAACAACATCACTTAAAGTTTATGAAAAAAGCGTCATTGCGAGGCACGAAGCAATCCTAAACTATACAGAGCGGCTCTGCTTGCCGGGGATTGCTTCGTGCCTTTACAGCAATGACGCCTCTTTTTTCATTATTCCATGGTCGGCTTATCTTTTATCTGCTTCAAAATACCCTCCGGCAAATAAGGCCTTCCGCCAGCTGAGATACAAGTGCCTGTAAATACACCGGTAGTCATTACTTTACCTTTACAAGTAATGGTTTGTTTAAAATGCAAACGGGGCAAACCTTTGGCATCGGCAAAAAGATCGCAGCTAACGGTGAATTCATCGCCACTTTTTAATGAGCGTACAAATTTTATCGAATATTCTGACAGTACCATGTTAACTCCATTGTGCGCCTGTTCTTCAAAATCAAAGCCAAGCACCTCGCGGATAAAATCATGGCGGCACCATTCCATATAAAAAGGATAGTACAGTCCGTCCATGATATTTTGAACATCAATATGTTCCTCTTTTACAGTATAAGTTTTAGTAAAGCTCATTGCAGCTTGTTTTTAAAGGTTGATCAAAGGGAATTGTAACGGACAAAAACTTCAAAAATTACAGCGTATTATAAAATATACGGTAAGCATTTGGAGTTAAAACAATTAAAACCTGGTCCCCATCCAGCTTTGCAGTAATATCACCGCCGATATCGTATCCACCAACTCCTTATTCTGCCGGTTTTTTTTGTTCATGCCGCTTTGTGCGATAGTTGCCGATGCCATTTTTGAGGTAAAGCGCTCATCAACCATTTCGATAGGGATTTCCGGAAATGTTTTCTTTAACAGGTTTACAAAACCTTTTACATGAATGGCTGATTGTGAAGGGGTATTGTCCATCTGCTTGGGTTCACCTACAATAAAACGTTCCACCTGCTCAGCCTGGAGATATTTTTTTAAAAACTCTATAATATTATTAGGGTGGATGTTATCGAGCCCGGTAGCGATGATCTGCAGGGGGTCGGTAACCGCGATGCCTATACGCTTGGTGCCATAATCAAATGCCATTACTCTCATTTTGTAAAGATAGGAGATGTGAGATAGGAGATGTGAGATTTTTGGATTTAGGCTCATCTCTTCTTCGTAATGAGCAAAACCTGCTAAATGAATACCTTTTCCTTATTGTCAAAAAATATTCCCGTCTCCTATCTCACATCTAAAATCTCATATCTAATTGCTATTTTGCACCAAATGCAGTTTAAAGAAATAGTAGGACAGGAAGCAACCAAGCAGCGATTGCTTAACACGGTGACCGAGAACCGGGTAAGCCATGCGCAATTATTTTTAGGCCCCGAAGGTTCGGGCAGCCTGGCGCTTGCTGTTGCCTATGCCCAGTACCTGTCATGTGAGGATAAGCAGCCAGGCGATTCGTGTGGGGTATGTTCTTCCTGCCGCAAATATCAAAAACTGATGCATCCCGATCTGCATTTCTCGTATCCATTCTTCGCTAAACATAAAGACGATACAGCGCTCACTTTTATTGAGCAATGGCGCGGGGCTTTAACCACCAACCCATATTTAAGTCTTGACATCTGGCGCGGATATTTGGATGCCGAAAATAAGCAGGCCAATATCAATATTGCCGAATGCCACCAGATCATCAAAAAGTTAAGCTTTAAGCCTTTTGAATCGGAGTACAAGATCCTGATCCTTTGGCTGCCAGAATATCTGGATAAAGAGGGTAACGCCCTGCTTAAAATTATTGAGGAGCCGCAGCCTAACACGCTGTTTTTATTGGTAGCCCAAAACCAGGATCAGATCCTGAACACCATATTATCACGTACGCAGCTGGTTAAAATACCGTCGCTTGAGTATGATGAAATTAAAGAACATTTACTAAACGCCCATCACCAAACCGAAGAAGCCGCTGCCGAAATAGCCTACCTGAGCAACGGTAACATGACCGAAGCACTGGCCATGTTACAGCAGGACAACAAAAGCTACCATGAGCTATTTGTACAATGGCTGCGCTATTGTTTCGGCAATAAGGGCATTGAGGTGATGGCTTTTGTTGAACAATTTGCCAAAATGGGGCGCGAAAACCAAAAGAACTTTTTGCGTTACGGCACCAGCTTTGTTCGCGAATGTTGCTTGCTGCTTGCCGGAGCGGGCAGCCTGGTGCATTTACCGGCAAAAGAGCTGGATACTGCGCAAAAAATGAGCAATGTGTTGAGCATTGCCAAATCGCAAATGATCATTGATGAGCTGGAAAAAGCACATTATCATGTGGAGCGAAACGCTAACCCTAAAATCTTATTTTTAGATGTATCTTTACAAATTATTAAAATACTAATTAATAAAAATGTCCCTGCGGGGAATCAATATATGCCAAGTTAATTATGGGATGTGGAAGTTGCTCAACAGGTGGCGGATGTTCGCCTGCGGGCTGCAAAAGTAACGGCAGTTGCCTTACTAATGGTTGCAGCAAATTAGATGTTTACGATTGGCTGTCGCATATGGACATGCCGACTAACTATAAGCCTTTCCAGGTTATTGAAGTTAAGTTTAAAGGCTCGCGCAAGGAGTTTTATTTAAACAACGATAATATTTACCTCGAAGCCGGCGATCTGGTTGCTGTTGAAGCAACTACAGGCGGTTATGATATAGGCCATGTTTCGCTTACAGGCGAACTCGTGCGCATGCAAATGGTTAAACGCCACGTAAAGGAAGCCGATGTGGTAAAAAAGATCTACCGTAAAGCTACAGTAGCCGATGTCGATAAATGGAAAGCCGCCAAGGATATGGAATGGGAAACCATGCACAAATCGCGCAAGCTGGCACTTGACCTTAACCTGAGCATGAAGCTCAGTGATGTGGATTACCAGGGCGACAAAACCAAGGCAACATTTTATTATACGGCCGAAGGCCGCGTTGATTTCAGGGAACTGATCAAGAAAATGGCCGAAACCTTCCGTATTCGTATTGAAATGAGGCAGATTGGTATGAGGCAGGAAGCAAGCCGCTTAGGCGGGATAGGCTCATGCGGCCGCGAATTATGCTGCTCAACCTGGCTTACCGATTTTAAAACAGTATCTACTTCTGCAGCACGCTATCAAAACCTTTCGTTAAATACGCTAAAACTTGCCGGCCAGTGCGGTAAATTAAAATGCTGCCTTAACTACGAGCTGGATACTTACATGGATGCATTAAAATACATCCCTGATAATGTAAACGTGCTCAAAACTCAAAAAGGTGATGCACGCCTCCAAAAAACCGACATCTTTAAAAAACTGATGTGGTTTAGTTACCCGGGCGAAGAATCATGGGTGCCGCTGCCGATAAAAAAGGTTAAAGAGATCCAGCAGCAAAATAAGGATGGCGTAATCCCCGAAGATTTGGGCGAAATTGTTGAGGTGGAAACAGCACCGGCAAAAGTGCTTGATTACGAAAACGTAGTTGGCCAGGACAGCCTTACCCGTCTTGACGAGCGTCGTAACAACAATAAAAAGAAGAACAAAAACCGTAATAAAAACCAGAAACCCGGAGGCCAGGCGCAGGCCGAAGGCAAACCTGCCAATCAGCAGCCTCAGCAGGGATCAGGCAATCCACAGGAAAAGCCGGCCCAGCAACCACGTCCTGAAGGAAACCGTCAGCCGCAAAATAACAGGCCCCAGGGAAACAGGCCTCCGCAGCAAAACAAAGCCCAGGGAGAGGGCAGGCCGCAGGGTGAAGCCAAACCGCAAAGAGAAGGCAGGCCACAGGGCGAACCAAGGCCGCAAGGAGAGGGGAAACCACAGGGAGAAGGCAGCAGTGGGAATAATAACAACAGGCGCCGCAGGCCAAATCGCCCCAATAACCCAAACAAGAACAATAATAACAACAATCAACAGGCAAAACCTGAATGAAACGGGCTTTAAATATCTTTTACCCGGCAGCATTGTTACTCATAACAATGCTTGCCGGTTCCTGTACCGACCCTAATAGCATCATCGATACCAACACCGAAATTGCCGATCATAACTGGTCATACGTTAACCGCGTAAACTTTGATGTTAAAGTTGCTGATGAAAAGGTTGCCTATAACCAATACCTCAATTTACGGGTAACCGGCAATTATAAATACTCCAATATTTTCGTGCTTGTTAACCAGATCTCGCCCGATAAAAAAACTCATACTACGCGCTTTGAAGTAAAACTGGCCAATCCCGATGGCGAATGGCTGGGTAAAGGTTCAGGTAATTTATACAGCTACCAGGTGCTTTTGCGCAAGGATTACCACTTCCCCGCAAAAGGCGTTTACCGGTTTCAGATAGAGCAAAACATGCGCGATAACCCCCTGCATGAAATCAGTGATGTAGGTTTAAGGGTAGAAAAAGCTCAGTAATTAAAGCTCAGAAGCTGTTTAAAAATAAAGATTGTCATTGCTTCGCACCTCGCAATGACGTTTCTTTTTTATTATTTTTAGATAGTTTATAAGAACCCTATGAAAAAGATCATAATCCTTACTTTTATCACCACCGGCATTTTCTTCACTTCCTGTCACAGCTCCGATAAAAACAACACCCGGCAAAACGATAGCAGTGCAGCCAAAGGCAGCGGCGGCCCTGCCGATTCAACCAAAACAGCAACACCCGGCAACAGTGCTGCTACACCCAATTCATCGGATACTACTACACTTGGTGCTGATACCGATTCGGCTGTGCACCCGGTGCATTAATTTATTAGCATTTGTTGTTTTTAATACTTTACTTTGCTAATATTTTTATCAAATAAATGACTGGTATTATATTAGTAATTGTATCCCTTGTTATCCTGCTGATAGCTGTTTTTTTATTCCTCAAAAAACCAAAAGCTATTGAGCTGATCTCTGCTGATGAATTAAATAAACTTCGTTCTGAGCATGATCAGCTTAAAATTTCATTGGCAAAAGCCGAAGAAAAATCCAACGGCTTAGCTGCTGAAAAAGAAAGCATTACCAACTTTTTGAAGGAGGAAAAGAACCGCCTTATCGATGAACTTTTATACGAGCGTAACCAGCTGACGCAGGCCAATCAATCATTGGAAAGCGCCCGGGCTTACTATAAATCGCAGCAGGAAAAACTACAGGAACAAAAAGTCGAAATAGAGCAAATCCGTACCCAATTTCAGCGCGAATTTGAAAACATTGCCGAAAAACTGCTTAAAGAAAAATCAAAGGAATTTACCGATATCAACCGGAGTAATTTGGATGTTATCCTTAATCCGCTAAAGGAAAACCTGAAAGCATTTGAGGATAAGGTAGAGAAAGTGTACAACATGGAGGCCGCCGAGCGGAACACCCTGAAAGGGGTGATCACCCAGCTGATGGACCTCAATAAACAGATCAGCGACGAGGCCCAAAATTTGACCAAAGCCCTTAAGGGGGACAATAAAAAACAGGGCAACTGGGGTGAGGTGATCCTGGAGCGGGTACTGGAACGCTCAGGCCTGGTTAAAGACCAGGAATACCGCATCCAGGCCGCTTTACAAGCTACCGACGGTACAAGATACCAACCAGATGTAATCATCGACTTACCCGATGAAAAGCACCTTATTATCGATTCCAAAGTGTCATTGATAGCCTACGAAAAACTGGTAAATGCCGATACCGAAGACGACCGCAAACTCTTCGCCAAAGCCCATGTGGAATCTATCCGCGGGCATGTTGCAGGCTTATCAGCCAAAAAATATCACGACCTGTACAAGATCAATTCGCCCGATTTTGTGTTGCTTTTTGTGCCGATAGAATCATCATTCAGTATAGCTGTACAACTGGATGGTGAGCTGTTCAATTATGCCTGGGACAGAAAAGTGGTAATTGTTAGTCCATCAACATTATTGGCCACCCTGCGCACTATTGCCAGTATGTGGAAACAGGAACGCCAAAACCGTAACGTATTGGAAATTGCCCGTTTAAGCGGCGATATGTATGATAAGTTTGTGGGCTTTTTAGGCGATATGGACAGCATTGGCAAAAACATCAATCAAACACAATCGGCTTATAATAATGCCATCAATAAACTATCAGAGGGTAGAGGCAACCTGACCACTACTGCCGAAAAGATTAAAAAGTTAGGTGCTAAGGCGGATAAGCAGATTGATCAGAAGTTTATTGGGGATGAGTAAGTAGTTAAAAAATCATGTCATTGCGAGGAGCGGCGTAGGGCTTGAGCCGAGGAGCGACGCGGCAATCTCGTAGCTATACAGGGCGGATTTGCATTATGTATAGCACAGCTACGAGATTGCCACGCTATCGCTCGCAATGACATTTTTTTAATTATGTCTTCCGCTCAAACCACCAATCAGCCTGTTTGGTGAACATCAACGCCCATCCCCATAATTCAAAAATGATCTCGGCAATGGTTAAAATAATGAGATAAACAGGCATTTCAATATTTCTTTTCGCTGATGAAGCATCATGCAAAATTCCAAAACTATACAATAGCGAAGAACCCAGAAAAAAAACATTCAGCAGTATCAAAACAGAAAGGATGATCCTTGCCCATTTCTTCCCTTCGCCGGTAACAAAGATCAAAAATCCAACCGCAACGAAAATAAACAGGATGGCTGAAAAATTAAACCCATCTAAATAATTATTGAGCGTTTGAATCAATAAGCCTAAATAAAGCAGTAAAATTCCTTTCACAAAAATCTCCGGTGGTTTACCATCGGGATGATTGTTGAG
The DNA here is from genome assembly GCF_042434235.1 of Mucilaginibacter angelicae. NCBI lineage: Bacteria > Pseudomonadati > Bacteroidota > Sphingobacteriia > Sphingobacteriales > Sphingobacteriaceae > Mucilaginibacter > Mucilaginibacter angelicae. The sequence goes on from NZ_JBHLTS010000079.1 coordinate 112,624, forward strand.
GTAAAATTTATCAAACGCTCCCTGCAACATTATTCAGCTTTTTTAAATGCATTCCAACCCTGGGCTTTCAGTTCATGTACGGTACCACTCTTGGTGACCAGGTTACAACCTGCCGATGCTTCAGTGATATAGCCGATGATACTGATATCCATTTTAAACTTGATCTTATCATAATCCGCCTGCTTAACGGTGAACAGCAGTTCATAATCTTCACCGCCGCTCAAAGCACAAATAGTAGGATCAAGGTTAAACTCACGGGCCGTTTCAAATGTCATCGGGTCAAGCGGGATTTTTTCTTCGTACAGGTTACAACCCTTGTTGCTTTGCTTGCAGATGTGCAATAGTTCTGAAGCCAGGCCATCAGATACATCGATCATCGCGGTTGGTTTTACTTCGATGCTTTTCAGCAGCTCCACCACATCGCGGCGCGCTTCGGGCTTCAACTGGCGCTCAACAATGTAGTCTTTCCCTTCCAGATCAGGCTGGATATTAGGGTTTTCCAGATAGATTAATTTTTCGCGTTCAAGCAACTGCAGCCCGGTATAAGCGCCACCTAAATCACCTGATACGCAAATCAAATCACCTTCTTCAGCACCATTGCGGTATACAATATCCGCTTCGTCCGCATAGCCAATGGAGGTAACGCTGATCACCAATCCCTGTTTTGACGAGGTGGTATCACCACCTATCAAATCCACATTATATTTTTCGCAGGCGATATAGATCCCCTGGTAAAGCTCCTCAATGGCTTCCAACGGAAATTTACTCGACATCCCGATAGAAACCGTAACCTGTGATGCTATACCATTCATAGCATAAATATCACTCAGGTTTACCTGTATAGCTTTGTAACCCAAATGTTTAAGCGGCGTATATGCCAAATCAAAATGAATTCCCTCCAAAAGCATATCCGTGCTGATCAGCACCCTCTTGCCGGCGAAATCAAGTACGGCTGCATCATCGCCAACACCCTTTTTCGAGCTTTCGTTGGTGAGTTTGATATTTTTGGTCAAATGGCCGATAAGGCCAAATTCACCAAGCTCTTCTAAATTCGTTCTATCCTGATTTTCAAACATAGTTTTTTCGATTGCACCGATGTCATTTTATTTCACCGATTCATTTCCTTTTCGGGCCGCAACCCGGTTTCACACATTCCGCCTTTGGCGGGAAATTTTTTTTACAATTTTTAATCAAATACCCACAAAAATTTTCTCACCTCCAAAAACGGACGACAAATATATCGACTCCTATTTCCGTTCGGCTTTTATACTTTTTAACAACAATGTGGATAACTCCATTTTCCGGGCCGCAACCTTTATACATTATATCCGCCTTTGGCGGAAAAATTTTTTAAGATTTTTGGCCTTTTTAGCACATCAAGGACATTTTATATGAAAAATAGCTTCAATCCAAACCCTCCCTGTTTTCCACATTTACCCGGTTTATAAGTTTCAAATCAAGATGATTTTACCAATCAAAAAATCGCTGAAATCGTCCTGTGTATGCTCAGACTTACGAAGTTTTAAAAACTTCGTAAGTCTTTATCTTCATTTCTTACAATCCCAGCTGTGCAGAAATCTCCAGCATTCGCTCAATCGGTTTTACCGCTTTTTCAATGATATGCTCGGGGACCGTAATCTCAGGCATTTCATTTTTTAAACACAGGTACAATTTTTCCAGTGTGTTACGCTTCATATGCGGACAATCATTGCATGCACAATTGTTGTTTGGCGGCGCCGGAATAAATATTTTATCCGGGTTTTCCTTTTGCATCTGGTGTAAAATCCCCGCTTCCGTTGCCACTATAAATTCTTTATCCTGATGGCTGCCAGCATATTTCAAAATGCCTGTTGTTGAGCCGATATAATCGGCCATTTCCAGTATAACATCCTCGCATTCAGGGTGCGCCAACAATTTAGCTCCCGGGTGCCTTTCCTTCAGTTTGGTGATTTTTTCTCTCGAAAATATCTCATGCACCATACAGGCACCATTCCACAATACCAGGTCTCGACCTGTTTTTTTGGCTACCCATGCACCAAGGTTTTTATCCGGCCCAAAGATGATCTTTTGATCCTTCGGCAGGCTTTCTACAATCTGCACCGCATTGCTCGATGTGCAAACAATATCGCTTAAAGCTTTCAATTCGGCCGTGCAGTTTACATAAGTGATCACCAGGTGATCCGGATAGTTTTCCTTAAACTTTTTAAACAAGTAAGGAGGACAACTATCTGCTAATGAACAACCTGCCTTTGCATCTGGCAGTAAAACCTTCTTTGTTGGCGACAGGATCTTGGCTGTTTCGGCCATGAAATGTACGCCTGCAAAAACAATAATGTCGGCATCCGTTTTGGCGGCTTGTTGAGATAATCCCAAACTATCGCCAATGTAATCGGCAATATCCTGGATGTCACCATCCTGGTAATAGTGCGCCAGGATCACCGCATTCTTTTGCTTTTTTAATTTTTCAATTTCCACGAAAAGATCAAGCGTCGGATCGATTTCTTCATCCACGTATCCTTTCAGATTTATTTCTTCGAAGGTATTCATTTCCACAATTCAATTAATAACAACTACTTTTTATATAAAAGAAAACTATTGTTTATTAGGGTGTTGGTAATGTGCAAAAGTCGGAGTAATTTTTGTTTTAAAAATTAGTTTTCACAATTTATTAACACATATAAACACTTTTCCACCATTTAGCCTACTGATTTTTAGATATGTATGACAATCAATTTTTATTTTAAAAAGTTTTATGTTAATATTTTCAGGGTTGGCAAAATGTTAGCTTTATGACTAAAGTGTCGTAAAAGTCGCTCAAAAATTATTGATATTCGACACGTGAAAGCAAGTTATACACACTGTAAACTATTTTTCACTTTTTGTTTACATAAACTTAACAGGTTTTACAGCTGTTATTAACATTAGTACTACTTTTACACACATTCATATAAAATATGACCCGAAATGTTGATTTCCTTGTAGTGGGTTCAGGGATAGCCGGATTAAGTTTTGCGCTCAAAGCAGCGAAGCATGGTAAGGTTCTGATAGTTACAAAGTCGAACGAAGACGAATCCAACACCAAATATGCCCAGGGAGGGGTTGCGGTGGTTGTGGATAAAAAAGAAGATTCTTTTGAAAAACATATCCAGGATACCTTAGTAAGTGGTGATGGACTTTGCGACCGTGAAGTTGTTGAAGCCGTTGTTAAAGAAGGCCCGGCCCGCATTAACGAAATAATTGATTACGGAACCAATTTCGATAAGACAAATGAAGGGGTTTATGACCTGGCAAAAGAGGGCGGCCACTCCGAGTTTCGTGTATTACACTATAAAGATGTAACTGGCTGGGAGATAGAGCGTTCACTTTTAGAGGAAATTCATAAAAACCCTAATATTGAGATACTTACGCATTATTTTGCTGTTGATTTAATTACGCAGCACCATTTGGGTGAGCTGGTAGGTAAATCAAGCACTGATATCACCTGCTTTGGGATCTATGCCTTTAATACCGAAACAAAGATTGTTGAAAAGATTCTTTCAAAAGTTACAGTGATGGCAGCTGGTGGTGCCGGGCATATCTATGCGGTTACTACTAACCCGACCATTGCAACAGGTGATGGTATTGCTATGGTATACCGGGCTAAAGGCAAAGTACGTAATATGGAGTTCATGCAATTCCACCCAACCGCTTTATATAATCCGGGTGAATATCCTTCGTTCTTAATATCAGAAGCCGTTCGTGGCTTCGGCGGTGTTTTAAAACGAACCAATGGTGAGGAATTTATGCATGAATACGATGAGCGTAAATCATTGGCGCCACGTGATATTACTGCAAGGGCTATTGATGCCGAGATAAAAAAATCGGGTGAAGATTTTGTTTATTTAGATGTAAGGCACCGCAGTAAAAAAGATATCCTGAACCATTTCCCTAATATTTATGCTAAATGCCTGGAAATTGGGATTGATATGACTAAGGATATGATCCCGGTTGCGCCGGCTTGTCATTATATGTGTGGCGGTATTTTGGTTGATCATGTTGGCCAGTCTTCAATATTAAGGTTATATGCTTGTGGAGAATGTTCATCAACCGGCTTGCATGGGGCTAACCGTTTAGCCTCAAATTCATTGTTGGAGGCCTTGGTTTTTGCACATCGCATTTACGAAGATGCCATAGGAAAGTTTGAAAGTTTTGTTATCCCGGATAATATTCCTGATTGGGATGAGAAAGGTGTACAACTCTCCAATGAAGATATCCTGGTAACCCACAACGTTCGCGAAATGCAGAAGCTGATGAATGACTATGTGGGTATTGTTCGTTCCGATTTCAGGCTGGAAAGGGCATTGCGCCGGTTGAAGTTATTATACGAGGAAACAGAGGATTTTTACAAGAAAACTAAGTTATCTGTTAAACTATGCGAGCTGCGTAATTTGATCCAGGTATCGTTCATCGTCGTAAAATCGGCCATGTTACGTAAGGAGAGCAGGGGATTGCATTATACTACGGATTATCCGGAACATGCTGAGCAAATACAGGATACGGTGTTTTAGGTAACATAATTTATATATCTTGTGGTATATAAAACATCTTATGGGAACTCTTAAAGAAGATATTAAAACTCAATCTGATTGGATTATTAAGGCTTTTGCTGCTGACGGTTTAACGCTCGATTATTCTATTAAAAGTTTTATCGAAATAGATAAGTTTTTCAATAAGCATTCTACCCCCGGAAAAGCCAAACGCGGAGGACGGTTGGTCAATAGATTGGGTAGCACAATGTTTTCTATAGCATCTTATATTATTGAAACTATTAAGAAGCAGGTTCCGGACGCTGTTTTATTTACAGATGATGAAGCCGCCGATGGAGAAGTTACTATGTCGATTACCTTACCTGATGGGGGAGTAATTTTTCCGGTACAAAGAGTAATGAAGAGATTTGAAAATGGAGAAGAGGATTCAATTTATGTGTATGGCCATCAGTTAACTAAGGATTTTACCAATGAACCTTTCGATGACAGTTATTGGGATATAAATAAGAAGGATAAGAGTTGGTGGAAGTTTTGGTAAACAGGTAATTAATTGAGCGAAAAACGGGATTCGAACCCGCGGCCTTCAGTTTGGGAAACTGACGCTCTACCGACTGAGCTATTTTCGCTTATTTGATATTCAAACATAAAGAAAATTTCGGATTTCAGAATTTAGATTTCGGATTTTTTAATTATAATTTAGTAATTAATATATGCCATTAATTCTGCCTGTTAAAGATAAAAGCCCGGTTTGGGGTAACGATTGTTTTATTGCCGAAAATTGTACCATAGTAGGGGATGTAGTGATGGGAGATAATTGTTCGGTATGGTTTAATGCCGTGATCCGAGGAGATGTACATTATATAAAAATTGGCAATAATACCAATATTCAGGATGGTGCCGTGATTCATGCTACTTATTTAAAAGCGCCGACTAACATAGGTAACAGTGTTTCTATAGGGCATAACGCGCTTGTACACGGCTGTACTTTACATGATCATACTTTGATAGGCATGGGTGCTATTGTGATGGATCACGCGGTTGTAAACGAGTTTGTGATTATTGCTGCAGGTGCTGTGGTATTGGAAAATACAATATGCGAATCAGGCTATTTATATGCCGGCATTCCTGCAAAAAAGATAAAGCCCCTTACCGACGAGCAAAGGGCTATGTTGAAGCAGCTGCCTCAAAATTATATCATGTACTCCGGTTGGTTTAAGGAGTAATACGTTCCTTGGGAATGGTGACCGGTTCTTCTGCTTCCCAGTTTGGTCTCAGCGTAATAAGTTTTTCATTAAGCCAGATATTTTCGGGCTGTCGTTTTAGCCGCACGTTTCCGCTATCCCACTTACCGTTTTTATTTTCATCGTAAATAATCCTCACATAGTATTTAGCAGCCAGGATCCCTTTATATACCAGTGAAGTACTTTTAGTAATTGGGTCGCTTTGGATTATTTTTTTGTCTTCGCTTAGCAGTTCAACTACATATGCTTTGGAAGTGTCGGGCACGGTTAGCTTTACAGTAAGCTGGCTATAATTATCCAGTTTATTGATCTGGAATTTTTTAGATAAACGTTTATTTTTATCGCCATAAATATCGGTCAATGCACCTTCGTTCAATATGAGTTCATATTTGCTATTTTCGCGCCATCGATATTTTAAATTAAGTAGCTTATAATTACCTGTATCTTTTTGTAAGGTATAATCACTTGTGGCTACAGAGTCTTCGTTCAAAGTAATTTGCGATTGATCAAAATTCTCGATAGGGATATTTGCAGTAATTACCAGATTGCTGCCTGGTTTTAATTTGCTGTCGTTGCCAATATTATAAGCTGTTGTTAAAGTACGTGTAAAACTTTCGTTTTTCCGCTTTAATTGGTAAATGGTGTCAATTGCTTTGCCTTTATCAAATATGGCTACACGCAACGAGTCAAAGTTCATGTTACGCAGATAAACAGAAGCCGTATCTTTTGTACGGGAAAAGGATACCTGTTTCCTGTTATCTACATCCGTAGGATAAATAACTTTGATGGCCGGTTGTGTTAAACCTTTATTAAAGACCAATAATAATTTCCCATCACTGTCAAAACGTTTTTCGGATACCCTGAATTTTTCCGGATCCTGTTTGAAAAGATTTAACTGAATGTTCGATGTATCAGATCTGAGATGGACAGGCTTTTTAAGGAATGCGATCAGTTCATCATCACGATTAAAAATTTTATCAGGGCTTGCTTCTTTTAATGCATAAATGCGGTAGTCGTCTTCACGCAAATTGTTCAACGCAAAATTTCCTGACGAGTCGGTGAGCGCAAAGATGGAAGGTTTCTTTTTTCCGAAGAGGGTGTCCTGCTTTACAGGGAAGAGGAAGACCAATACATCTTTCTCTTTTTCCTGGGTGAGGGTGTTGGTTACCGACCCGGTGATGCTGAGTGAGTCGATATGATTACCGGTCGAAAAAACATAAGTAAAATTTTTCAGGATATTACTTTCGTTTACATCTTGTATAGCCTTACCAAAGTTGATAACGTAGGTTGTATTTTTTTGGAGCGAATCCTTAAACTCAACTTTTAATTTTCTTTTGTTTGATGAGTACTCCGGTTGCTTCTCCATAGCCGGGCTCATACTGATCTCTTGGTAAGCGTTGGTGAGCTTAATAAATTCGTCAAATTCCAGGTCAATTTGTTTGGCAGCAAAATTCCGGGTTTTGTTTCCGGGAATTGCCTTCACCAATTTGGGTGGGGTCTGGTCGCGCGGCCCTCCCTGAGGTGGTTGTTGGGCCGCGCATCCAAAAATGAATAAAACGATAAAAATCAGTAGATAATTTTTGTAAAAAATTGCCGGTTTTGTGTTTAACATGGTTTTTAGGCGATATAAGCGATTTTTATGTTTTTATAACAATTACTATTAAAAATTAAAAATAATCGATTTAAAAAGACTTTTTATAACTAATTAATTATCAGTTATTTATGTTTATCTTGATACATGAACCATCAAAACTGAAATATCCGACGGTGAAACGCCCGAAATTCGTGAAGCCTGACCTAAAGTGCGTGGTTTTATCCTCATCAGTTTTTCGCGTGCCTCTTTTGAAAGTGATACCAAAGTATGATAATCAAAATTTGGATTGATTTCCCGGTCTTCCATTTTTTTCATCCGGTCAACTATCTCCATCTCCTTGATGAAATAACTCTCATATTTGATTTTTATTTCAGCCTGCTCAATAGTTTCTTTATCATAGGCTGAAAGCAATTCGGCTAAAGGAGCATCGGCAGTTTTAAGATCATTGAAGGTTACCTGGGGGCGGCTCAATAAATTAAACAGTTTGGTACTTTGTGCCAGCGGACTTGTACCTAACTCTTCCATCAGGCTATTTACTGTTGATGGATCGATAGACTTGCTTTTGGTGTAAGCTACGATATCGTCAGAGTTTTTTACTTTTTGATTTACCTTTTCCAAACGCTCATCGCTGATCAATCCCAGTTCATGGCCCATAGGCGAGAGCCTTATATCTGCATTATCCTGGCGTAATAACAAGCGGTGCTCGGCCCTTGAAGTGAACATGCGGTATGGCTCTTCAGTACCTTTAGTTACCAGGTCATCTATTAAAACGCCTATATATGATTCTGATCTTTTAAGGATCAGCTCATGTTTATCATTAATTTTTTGATGTGCATTGATACCTGCTATGAAGCCTTGTGAAGCTGCTTCTTCATAACCTGTAGTGCCATTAATTTGCCCGGCAAAGTACAGGTTACTGATCAGTTTAGTCTCCAGGGTTAAACCTAATTGTGTAGGAGGGAAGAAATCGTACTCAATGGCATACCCAGGCCTGAACATTTTTGCATTTTCAAAACCCGGTATTTTGGTGAGTGCTTTGTATTGAACATCCTCTGGCAGGGAGGTTGAGAAACCATTTACATAGATCTCGACTGTATTCAACCCTTCCGGTTCAACGAAAATCTGGTGACGGTCACGCTCGGCAAAACGGTTGATCTTATCTTCAATGGATGGGCAATAACGCGGACCCAAACCTTTAATTCTTCCAGTAAACATGGGAGATTTTTCGAAGCCTTCTTTTAAGGTTTCGTGTACATTGGTATTGGTATAGGTGATCCAGCAGCAGCGTTGTTCCTCTATCATCGGTACATCGGTAAAGGAAAATTTGCCTCTTACAGGGTCGCCCCATTGCTCTTCCATCAGGCTATAATTAAGACTGCGGCCATCCACACGGGGTGGGGTACCGGTCTTCATTCTGCCCGATTCAAATCCTAAAGTGACCAGTTGCTCGGTTAAACCGGTAGCAGCTTTCTCGCCTGTACGACCTCCGCCAAACTTTTTCTCTCCTATATGGATCACTCCATTTAAGAAAGTGCCGTTGGTTAATACCACAGCATCTGCTTCAATTTCGATACCAATAGAGGTACGTACACCTGCAATGGTATTGTTTTTTACCAGGAGGGAGGTAACAGTATCCTGCCAAAAATCAACATTGGGGGTACGTTCTAATGCTAAACGCCACTCTTCAGCAAATCGCATCCGGTCGCTTTGAGCACGTGGGCTCCACATGGCCGGGCCTTTTGACTGGTTAAGCATCCTGAATTGGATAGATGTTTTATCAGTTATGATACCCGAATATCCACCCAAAGCATCTACCTCGCGCACTATCTGTCCCTTAGCAACACCGCCCATGGCCGGGTTACAACTCATCTGTGCAATGGTGCTCATATTCATGGTTATCAGCAAAACTGACGAACCTAAGTTAGCAGCGGCAGCAGCAGCTTCACAGCCTGCATGCCCGGCACCTACTACTATTACGTTATATTTCTTAAACATTTTATCCTCCTTATTCCACGTTTTGAAGTCTTAAATCGGAAGTTTTTAATCCGTAGTCTGTTTGATTTGACTTATGATTTTGTACATCTAACTTAATACTTGTTCCACGTGGAACGTTAATTTTGATATCAAAAGCCGAAAGTTTAGTTTAAAATTCGATTTTTTCATTAAACTTCGAACTTATGATTTCCGACTTATTTACGCGTTCCACGTGGAACGTTATTCTTAGATTATGATCTTAAGCCTTTATCGAAGCTTAAATTGTTTTACTTAAACTTCTAAATAAAGGGTTATAGCTTGCAAAAATACCTATCTATACTGACGTTCCACGTGGAACCCTGAATAATGATATTAAAGCTACAAATGCCCAAATGCTCTCTAATACCACAAAAGGGTAGAAGTTTATCATGTATGAAGCATAGCCACATGTTCCCGCTCCGATAAAGTTCATTAAGCTGTAAATCTTATTCTGTGCTGATAGTTTACCTGTTAAATTCAGTAAAAAAGCTATCAAAAGAATGATGACACCTGTTGTTGCTATGATATCTGATGTTTTCATTATCCTTCGTTTAACTCGGTTAATTCCATCCAACGGGCGCTTTTATCGTCCAATTGTTTATTTAAAACCTCTATTTGCTTCAATATTTCATCAAGCTTTTTAGGGTCAATACCTACTGTATCCAGTTGTGCGGTTTTATCTTTTATACTTGTTTCGATAGTGTTGATCTCGGCTTCTATACCTTCCAATTCTTTGGCTTCTTTAAAGCTAAGCTTACTTTTTTTAGCTGCTGGGGCTTGTGTTTGCGCCACAGGAGCGGGTTTTTTAGCTTGTTGTTTGGCTTCTTCCAACTCGAGCCTGTATGATGAATAGTTGCCGTTAAAGATGCGTACATGACCTTTTTCTTCCATGATAAAAAGTTGGTCGGTTAGCTTATCCAGTAAGTACCTATCGTGCGATACCATCATTAATACACCGCCATAATTGGTTAAAAACTCTTCCAATACGTTCAGTGTGTCAATATCCAGATCATTGGTAGGCTCATCCAGTATCAGGAAGTTGGGGTTCTTCATTAGGATGCTCATTAACTGCAGGCGTTTCTTTTCACCACCGCTAAGTTTTGATATAAAACCGTACTGCTTAGCAGGGGGGAATAAAAACAAAGTAAGCAATGCCGAAGCAGAAATAGTTTTTCCATCGGCCATGGTAATGAACTCTGCAACGTTCTTTACGATATCAATCACGCGCTCATCCTCTTTAAAAGTGATACCTGATTGGTGAAAATAGCCTATTACAGTGGTTTCTCCCTTAACTACAGTTCCTTTATCAGGTTGTAAAGCGCCGGTAATGATATTTAACAAGGTTGATTTACCGCTGCCGTTTTTACCGGCTAAGCCAATCCTATCACCTTTTTTAAATATATAGCTGAAGTTATTGATGTAGGTATTGTCGTTAAATGATTTATAGAGATGATCCATCTCCATAATCTTGTTGCCCTGGCGTGCTGTTTTAACGCTCAGTTCAACTTTATCACGAATACCGCCATTTTTGGTTTTCTCTTCCAGATCATAATAGGCATCAATACGTGCTTTTGATTTGGTACCACGGGCCTGGGGCTGACGGCGCATCCATTCCAGCTCTTTCCTTAACAGGTTTGAGTTTTTCTGGAATGATGCTTCATCCGCTGCTTCACGCTCGGCTTTCTTCTCGAGATAGTAACCATAGCTGCCATTATATGGCTGGATTTTTCCACGGTCTATCTCCAATATCTCGTTACATACATTATCCAGGAAGTACCTGTCATGTGTAACCATCAATATGGTTTTGTTTCCTTCAGTTAGTAATTTTTCCAGCCATTCTATAGTATCTATATCCAGGTGGTTGGTAGGCTCATCCAGTATATAAACTTCAGGGTCTTCAATAAGTAGCTTAGCTAAAGCCAAACGTTTCTTTTGCCCGCCCGATAGGGTAGTGATATGCTGATTAAGATGATGAATATCTAAACGGCCTAAAATAGTTTTGATCTTGTACTCATATTCCCAGGCATCAACCTCGCTCATCTCTTCCATGATCTTTTCAATGGCTTTGCTGTTTTCAGTATCATTCTCCATCAGTTCCTCATACCTGCGGATCAGTTGTTGCTGCACGTCATCGGCATGGAAAATGTAATCGCTGATGGTAACCGCATTTTTGAAGTTTGGATCCTGCTCAAGATAACCCATGTTAAGGTCACGGGCTTGTACTACTTTACCTTCGGTAGGTTTTATAGTACCACCTAATATTTTTAAAAGGGTTGATTTGCCGGCTCCGTTAACACCAACAAGTGCAACCTTACGGCCGCGGTTAATACCTATGGTTACATTTTTAAATAACCAGTTGTCATGAAATTGATGGCCAAGGTTCTCGGCAGAAAGATAAGTACTCACGATAGTTGTTTTATTTTATCCGACTCGTATACAAATACACCAGTCGCGTTTTTTATTGATTGTTTATACATGGCCATAGCAACTGTGGTTCCCGGAATGCTTTGGTATTTTTTCCAGCTGCCAAAAAGCAGAGGATTGATCACCTTCATCAAACCGTTAAGAAACTTTTCCATCGGTCTGCTTTCCTGCCTGTCGCCGGCTAAGAAGGATGGGCGATAGATATGTATGGCAGATATTCCTACAGCTGTAATGTCAGCTTCCGTTTCGCCCTTTGTTTTAGTATAAAAATTTGCCCCGTTTATGTTTGCCCCGATAGAAGACACCAGGTGATATTGTTCAACTCCGTTTTGCTTAGCCAATTGTGCCAGTAATAACGGATAGTCATGATCAATTTTGCGATAGATGCTTAAATCAGGCGTTTTCTTTTTGGTTGACCCTAAACAACAGAACAAAGCGTGGCCTGTCAGCTCATTTTTGTATGTTTCGGGCTGTTCAAAGTCAACAACAAGCTGTGTTAATTTTTTATGCTGAAGAGGTAATTTTTTTCTGACCAGGATTAAAACTTCATCATAAAAGGCTTGTTCCAATAAAATTTGCAGGAGGTGACTGCCAATAAGTCCGCTTGAGCCTGCAACTACAGCTTTTTTGGCCATTACTTATTGATTTTCCGCAAAAATACGCATTATTAAATTGTGGAATAAATATTGTGTGTTTAAACATATAATCAAAAATAACATGAAAACAATATTTTATCCCGAAGCAGAACGCGGACATAATGATATAGGCTGGTTAAAAGCAAACTTCTCGTTCAGCTTTGCATCACATTACAATCCTGAAAAAATGAACTTTGGTGCGCTGCGTGTATTGAATGACGATATCATTGCTGCAGGCCGTGGTTTTGGCAGTCACCCTCATGATAATATGGAAATCATCACCATCCCTTTAAAAGGAGGGTTGGAGCATAAAGATAGCATGGGAAATACAGGTGTAATAAATGCGGGAGAAGTGCAGGTGATGTCGGCCGGTACCGGTGTATACCATTCAGAATATAATGCATCGCATAAAGAGGCAGCGAACACCCTCCAGATCTGGCTTTATCCTAAAGAAAAGAATATCCAGCCGCGTTACGATCAGATGAATTTTAAAGATCGTTTTAAATTGAATGAGCTAACCACCTTGATCTCGCCTCAAAAAAGTGAAGGAACGCTTTGGATTAACCAGGATGCCACCTTTTTGATGGGAGAATTTGAAGCAGGGCAAACTATCAACTATGATATTAAAATCCAGGGTAATGGTGCTTATGTGTTTGTGCTGGATGGACTGGCTAAAATAAACAACCAGGTTTTAAACAAAAAAGATGCGCTGGGCGTTTATGATACAAGTTCACTTACAATTATAACCGAAGAGCCATCCCGTTTCCTGATCATTGATGTACCGATGTCATAATCAGTATTTAGCCTGAATCCAGAAAGTGAATATTATTGAAAGTTCAAAAACAATTGAGCGCTGCTTTGTTGTTGTTTACAATTATTTAAGATTCACTGATGGAAGCACAGCAGGAACTAAGCGGATGGAGAAAATGGATGGAAGGCATAGGCGACTATGTATTATTCTTTACGCGCTTTTTCCGTAACATATTTACCGGCGGCTTTGAATGGTCGGAGTTTGTGAGGCAATGCTACGAAATAGGCTACCGTTCCATGATGCTGGTGGGCATTACCTCCTTCATCATGGGCATGGTGCTTATTTTGCAATTACGGCCTTCGCTCATTTCGCTCGGTGCCGAAAGCATGCTGCCCAAAACACTTGCGGTAGCACTTATCCGCGAGATAGGGCCGGTAATCACCGCTATCATCTGTGCCGGTAAAATAGCGTCAAGCATTGGTGCCGAGCTGGGCAGTATGAAAGTGACCGAGCAGATTGATGCCATGGAAGTATCGGGTGCTAACCCTATCCAATACCTGGTAGTGACTCGTGTACTGGCCACCAGTTTCATGATCCCGTTATTAGCCATCATAGGCGATGCCATTGGGTTATTCGGAGGCTTCCTGGCACTCAACTTTACCGATAATATCAGCTTTTCCCTTTACTTCAACAAATGTATAGCCTCGCTTGATTTTACCGACTTGCTGCCGGCCGTTGTTAAAACCGTGCTTTTTGGTTTTGCGGTTGGTTTTGTGGGATGTTATAAAGGTTACCATTCAGATAAAGGTACGGAGAGTGTGGGCATAGCGGCCAACTCAGCTGTGGTAACTGCTTCTTTGTGGATCTTCATTATTGATGCGATAGCTGTTCAGATAACCAGTTTGTTATTTTATAAATAAAGATGAAAGAAACAAACGAAGATATCGAAGCAAAAAAAGAAGCTCCGGCCCAAAAAGAAGAGGTGGTGATCCATGCCAAAGGCATCAAAAAATCCTTTGGAAAAAAGCAGGTGCTTAAAAATATCAGCTTCGACCTGAAAAAAGGGGAGAACATTGTGGTATTAGGTAAATCCGGGCAGGGGAAATCGGTCACCATACAATGTGTTGTAGGTATGTTAAAGCCTGATGGCGGAACGCTGAAAGTTTTTGGCGAGGATGTTTCTACCATGGAAGATGATGATCTTAAACAGCTTAGAATGAAGATAGGTTTCCTTTTTCAGGGTGGTGCGCTGTATGATTCCATGACGGTAAGGGATAACCTGGAATTTCCGCTTACCAGGGTATTAAAATTAAAAGACCAGCAGGAGATTGATAAAAAGGTTGAAGGGGTACTGGACGCCGTTGGTTTGCTTGATGCGATAGATAAAATGCCGTCCGACTTATCCGGAGGGATGCGGAAAAGGGTAGGGCTTGCCCGTACGCTGATTGTTAACCCCGAAATTATGCTGTACGATGAGCCTACTACCGGGCTTGATCCTATTACATCCCGTGAGATCAGTGAGCTGATCAACCGCCTGCAACGAAAATATAAGATTTCATCCATCATTATTACCCACGATATGGAATGTGCCCGAATTACGGCCGACCGGATCCTGGTAATGGATGAGGGTGAGTATATAGCCGAAGGCTCATACAAAGAGCTCGAAAAATCGGACAATGAAATGGTCAGATCATTTTTTAACGAACCAGCATGAAAACCACGTCATCTCAAAAAATAAAAATAGGCTTGTTTACCTTTTTAGGGTTGGCAGTGCTGTTAGTAGCAATCTTTTTAATAGGTAATCAAAAAAGCCTGTTCAATTCCACTTTTCATGTTTATGGCCGCTTTAAAAATGTGAGCGGGTTGCAGGTGGGCAATAATGTGCGTTTTGCAGGTATTAACGTAGGGGTGGTACAATCCATTAATATAGTAACCGATAGCTCTGTACGGGTTGACCTCACACTGAATAAAAGCGTTAAAAAGTTCATTAAAAAAGATTCCAAGCTGAGCATAGGCAGTGACGGTTTGATGGGCGATAAACTGGTGGTGATAGCACCGGGAGGTATTGTAAGCCACGAAGAGATTGAAGATGGCGGAAAGTTAGGTTCGATAAACCCGGTTGATGTAGATAGGATCATCAATAAACTTACCCGTGTGGCCGACAACGCCGAATCATTAACCGAAAATTTGACAGGCATAGTAGCCAAGATCAACAACGGGCAGGGGAGTATAGGCCGGTTGCTTAACAGCGATAAAATGGCCCGAGACCTGGAAGGCACCGTTAAGCAGGCCCAAACTACAATGAAAACCGTTCATACCACAACCAATACCCTTAATGAGGACCTTACCGCGGCCCAGCATAATTTTTTGTTGAGAGGTTTTTTCAACAAGAAAAAGAAACGTGAACAACAAAGGCAAGATAGTATCCGTAAAGCCCAGGAACAAATTCAGAAGGATAAGGATAAAGCTGCCAAAGAAGCAGAAAAACAAAAGGAGAAAGCCGCCAAGGAAGCTGCGGATAAACAGAAGGGGGATAATTGATTAAAAACCTTTGTCATTTCGACGAACAAGAGTGGGCATTGTGGGATAGCCGTAAGGAGAAATCTTGTACGCCATGTAATGAATTATGCATGAGCTAAAGTATGGCGTACAAGATTTCTCTTTCGCCCCGGACTCAAAACCTTTCCCTGCTCCATTGAAATGATTTTTTTGTTTTATATTATTGATTATCAGATAATTATAATAATGTGCCACGTGGAACAATTATAAATTCAAAGCTATCCCTGCAAATACTCTAAATCCATCCCTGAACGCCCCATTCATCTGCGTTTTGTCAACTTCGCCACCTTTAAGATAAAGTTCGTCGGTACCATTACCTGTTTGCCAATGCAGATAGCCCGCCCCGGCCTGTATGCCTATATGATTAGTAATGGCGTAAACCAATGCGCCATTCATATTTAAGCCATACCCGTTAGCGTGGTGCCGATAGCTAACCGGGTGCTGAAAGGTACTGATCAAATTCCAGTTGCCCTGGGCATTATAGCTTACCTGGTTGTAGGTGATATTTGTGCTAAACATCAGATTTTCAATGAGTTTTAAAGATGCTATAGCTTTAATAAACGCGCCTTTCCATTGAATTTGGTAGCTGCTGTTTAAACCCGGAAAGCGGTTGTCGCTATCGTATAAATACAAGTATTGCCTGCTATCACTATATCCCGCATAAGGAGTGAGGCTTAGCCAATTGTTTTTTACAAGCTGGTAGCCTGCGCCCAAAGCCCAGCCTTGCGTACGGCCTTTGCCCGCATCAAAAGTTTCATTATAAGTATTGCCACTGCGGTTATCACCGCTGTAATCCGAATCATTTACCGAGCCCGATGTGACGAATTGTCGGGTATAATCCGCATAAACGCTAAGTCTTTTATATACAGTGTATTGAATGGAAGCTGCGATGCTTTGGCCGCCAAGCTTTGTCCATTTCAGTTCCGAAAAAACATTGGGATTTTGACCGTTGCTGTTGCCGGCTATCGACCAGTGAAAATTTTCGCGCTGATAGCCATCGGTAATATCAAACTGCAGTTTGTTTCCGCCAGACTGGGCATATAACGCGCGCGCGCTTATCATCAGCCATAAAAGACAAAAGCCGGTAATTTTTTTCATTAGTAGGTTTATAAAAAAGAAGCCCGCCCTTAGTTAAAAGGGCAGGCTAAATATATCATTTTAAATTATTGGTTTACTCCAAAAGCTTCCCAGCCCGATGCTGTTGCACGGGTACAGGTCATTGGTTGTGTACCGTTTTCACTTGAGATGAATTTGCCGTTATTGCCTCTGAAAGTTACTTTACCATCAGTGGTTGGCACCCAGTCAAATTTTTCCCAGTCGCCTACAGTAGTGCGGTTACAGGTAATGGCTTGTGTACCGTTTTCACTCGATACATATTTGCCCATAGCCTGCAGCGCTACTTTGCCGGCCCCGGCGTCAACTACAGTAAACTGCTCCCAGGCCGATGCTGTCGGGCGGTTGCAATTCATTGCTTGCGTGCCGTTTTCGCTGCTAACATACTGGTTATTAAAGCCTTTTAGCGTAATGGTTTGACCAATAGGCGGCGTAGTGCTACTGCCCGACAGGTCATACACCCTTACATAATCAACCACCATATTGCATGGTAATGCGCCGTCGTTAATGGTATTACCAGGCAAATCGCCGCCGATGGCGAGGTTAAGGATTATAAAGAACGGATTGTGGAACGCGCCGGTGTTGTTGATGTTACCAGCGATGTTACCGGTTACATACAGCGTATTATCCACATACCAGCGAATGGAGTTGGCATCCCATTCAACCGCGTAGGTATGGAAGCCTGTAGGTGTTGTGGTAGTGCTGCCTCCGTATTGTACGTGGCCTCCGTTATTGTACCAGTGCATGGTACCCAAAATGGTATTGGAGGTATTTACCTGCTCCATGATATCAATTTCGCCGCATTGTGGCCAACCCACCGTACCGATGTTTGCACCCAGCATCCAGAAGGCCGGCCAGGTGCCCTGTACCCCCGGAAGTTTGATACTTGCCTCAATACGACCGGAGGTTGGCTGATATTTACCCGCGGTAGTTAATTTAGCAGAGGTATAAGGCTGACCACCAACGGTTTGCTTGCGTGCTGTAATGGTAAGGAAACCACCTGATACTGTGGCGTTTGCCGATTGGTAGTACTCCTTTTCGTTATTAACGCCGGGGTTGCCGTTGTCAATATTCCAGTTGTTGGTGTTAACGCTGGTACCGTTAAACTCATCGCTCCAGAGCAGCGTGCCCGCTCTTGGGGTGGTGGTTGATCCGCCTGTTGTTTCATCGGCTGTTTTAATAGCGGGTGATGGTTTGTTCAGGTCCTTGCTGCAGGATGAAATTAAAAGCATTAATGCCGATGCAGTAGCAGCACTTTTCGCAAAATTTAAAAGTTGTTTCATAATGATGGTATTAGTGAATAATTAATTGGTTTTGTAGGTAATTATTGGTTTACACCAAACGCTTCCCAGCCCGATGCGGTAGCCCGGGTACAGGTCATGGCTTGTGTACCATTCTCGCTCGAGATAAATTTGCCGTTATTTCCCCTGATGGTAACTTTGCCGTCGGTTGTAGGGATCCAGTCAAATTTTTCCCAGTCGCCAAAGGTTGTGCGGTTACAGGTAATGGCCTGTGTGCCGTTTTCTGACGATACATATTTGCCCATAGATTGCAGGGCTATTTTGCCGGCACCAGCGTCAACAACAAGAAACTGCTCCCAGGCTGATGGCGTAGGGCGATTACAATTCATGGCCTGTGTGCCATTTTCACTGCTTACATATTGGTTATTAAAGCCTTTAAGGGTGATGGTTGAACCGATAGGTGCACCGGTAGAAGTACCGTTTGATTGTGTGCCAGTCCATTTAAAGGTTGCTACAGCACCCGCGGCTAAAGTATAGGTAAATGATTCAGCGCCCCATTTTACTTTAAAGCTCACGCTTGACGAACCATTATTAAGGGCGATAAGCACTTTGCTGCCATCAGTGTTTTTGAAGGCCACATTTTGGATACTGCCCGATAGGTTTGATGCAATGCGAACAGCACCCGGCCTTACAAATTTCGAAGCGTGGCCGATAATGTAATAGCCCACATTGCGGGTGATAGATGTACCGCTAACAGTGATACCACCTAAACAGGTGCTGCAGCCGCCAGGTGTATGCGGGTTATTATTTGGATCGGAAGCGAGGTTCCATTCTAATACGTTACGGCTCCAGTTGCGTGTAGCACCAATAATGAGTGTGTTTACATGCCATGACAGATCGCCGCCAAAATTGCTTGGGGCGCCAACCCATTGCTCGGTAAAGTAAACGTTTTTGCTGGGATAGGCGTTATGAACATCTGTTAAAGCAGCTATGCCGCCTGCATACAGGTGAAAGGCAGAGCCATCAACATAAGGATTAGCGCCGCCATCGGCCAGTACGGTTTCGGGGTAATCAATCCTGTCGGTATTGTGATCGTAAGCGATGATCTTGGTTTGAAAACCTGCCGCCCTGATCTGCGGGCCGAGATTATTTTTGATAAAGTTGGCCTGCTCATTGGGCTGCATCACCATACTCGGATTATTGTATGGGTTAAGTGGCTCGTTTTGAGGAGTAATAGCATCAATGGTAATGCCCTGTGCCTGCATAGCCTGAAGATATTTTACAAAATAGCGGGCATATGCATCATAATAACCTGCCGCGGTATTCAGGCTGCCGCCTGTGTAACCATTATTGCCGGTGGTATTTACCTTCATCCAGGTAGGGGCTGTCCACGGGGTGGCTATAATTTTGATGGATGGATTTATGGCGATGATTTTTTTAAGAATTGGCAGCATGTCCTGGTTTTCGGCACTGATGCTGAAGTTGTTCATGTTAAAGTCACCGGCAGTTTGGTTGTAGGTAAAGTCGCTGGAGCTAAGATCAGAAGCACCGATGCTGATACGGATATAACTGATACCAATTTGTCCGTTGGCGGTGCCAAAAAGCTCGTTGAGTACGTTGGTTTGATTGCTGCCAAGGCCGTTAAGCAACCCGGCGCTACCTCCGGTTAGGGTAAAACCGAAGCCATCGATACCCTGGTAGGTTTGATTTTCATCTACAGTAACGGTTGTGGCATTGGTTCCGGCATCCGCGGCAAAATTAAAGCTGGTTTGTGCCTGCAAAAGTTTTGATTGATCGGCAGTGGTAACCCAGGCGTTTACTACCTCGTTGGCGGCGCGGGCTACCGTGCTGCTTGTTTTTTGATCCGGTGCTTCGGGGGTGTTTACATTCTTTTTACAGGAGTAAAAAACAGCGGCAGAAAGCAGGGTGAGGACTGCAAACCGCTTTAATTTGTAATTGATTTTCATTTAGTTATTATTTAGTTGATTGATTTGATATTCAAAAAAACATCACATAAGCCGCTATACAACATTCAATATGTAAAACAATATTTAACTGTTGTTTAAGAATATCAAAGCATTGCACAGGTCAAATACACCAGGACAATACTGTTTTCCATGAAGCAGGGTTATGTATAGCTTAAAACTGGTTATCACAAATCTACAGTAATTTAAACGGATCAATCAAGTAAAATGTTCGTAAATAATTGATTTATAGTATATTATATGTAATTTAATACGCTTGCATCACAGTGTTTTAAATAACAAAAACTACTTTAAATGCCCTGTGCAACGTTTTTGTTGCAATAAATTTTTTTTTCTGATACGCTTACTTCGCAATTAATTTAAAAGCAAATAATAGAATGATATAGCTATGAGCTATAAGTGTATGGAAATATGGGGAGGTATCTTAAAAAAAGGGTCATGCTTGTCGAAGCATAGTGGGTAGGGTCTCTCTGCGTGTTATTCGACAGGCTCATGATGACTCTTCTCTGGCGCAAGTGTTGTGCGGTTGACAGTGGGTATGCTCACTTGTGCCTGTCCGGATTAAAGTCACAAGTCATCAGCCCTCATGGCAACCGCACAAGACTTGCGTCATTGGGGCCTGTCCGGAATGAAGTCACAAGTCATCTGTCCTCATGGCAACTGCACAAGACTTGCGCTATTGGGGTATGCTCACTTGTGCCTGTCCAGGAAACTTGCCTGTCCGGATTAAAGTCACAAGTCACCCGCCCTCCTGGCAATCGCTCAAGACTTGCACCATAGGAGGCTAATTCGTGAAACCCGCTTAAATAACTTAGTGGTTAAGCATTTGTACTATTATCAATCACCAATTTACTCCATCCTTTATCCCCGGCATTTTTGATCTCTTTTTTACGCAGCTCCATTACTTTTTTAATGCGTGAGCTATAAGCCCAGCAGGTGCTTTGACGGATGGAAAGGATTTCGGATAGTTTATGTGAAGAGATCTTGCCTTTGGTTGAGTACATCAGGAAGATCATGTAGAACGCTTTGTTGATAGGAATGCGGGTGTTTTGCAGTATAGTATAAGCGATCACCGATTCTTCATAGCCACATTTTGAACACCGGCGGCTGTAGGGGAGGTGCCCGCTGCCGTAATGGGTATTGGCACATTTGCGGCAGGCATAACCATGTTCCCATTTCAGATCGGACAGGAATTTGAAGCAGGTTTCCCTATCTGGATAAATACGGCTGAACTCTTCAAAATCAACCTCGGTAAGCATCACCCTGTCGTGGGTTACTTTTTCGATATCATTATGGAGGATGATGTTGTCTTTTTCGAGCAACACATTCATACGCGAGATCTCTTCGGCCTGTTGCTGCAGCAATTCGTTAACCGATTTAAGCTCTTCGTTTTGCTCGGCTATCATGGATGATTTTTCTACCAGTTCGCGCGTGCGTTCCTGCACCTGGGCTTCGAGGCTTCTGTTCAGCGTGTCCTTCAGTTCCTCGTTTTGCTTCATTTGTGCAATGATGCTTTGCTGGGCATCGTCCTTTTCCTTTTTCAGGATGCGTACCTTATCTCCTATGGCAAAAGAAATGAATAGCATTTCCATAATAAAACAAACGCTGAGACTATAGTAATCAAATTCGGTAACGGGCAGCCACCAGATATTCAGCGCGATACAGGTTTTAATAACAAAGCCTGTAAGCAGAAAGGTATAACCAATAACAAAGAACCGCGCAGGTTTATAGCCTTTGATCAATACATAGCAACCGGCATAAAAAGAGATGCTTAGCGGCAAAAATTCAATGATCTTGTAATTGAACCAGGCCATATTAAATGTAATGCAGGCCAGGAAATAAATACACCTGAAAACGATAACGCCCTTGATCACCTTGTTTAAACGAGGAGCATTGACTTTTAAATTGAGCAGGCTTTGAGCAAAAAGGATGGCAAAAATACTGGCCGAAAACAGGGCTATGCCATAGGCGTAAGTATTCCAGCCGGGGTAGTTTGGCCAAATGTACTGATAGGCTATGCCATCGGCACACATTTCGTAAAGACCGATGCTTAGGTTATAGATAATGTAGTACAGGTATTGCACCTGGCGCATAGCTATAAACATCATGAAATTGTACAGGCCAAAAACCAGGATCATGCCGTAAAATACACCGAAGAAAAAATATTCATCGAGCGCGTAGCCAATAAACCGGCTTACGGTACGCAATACCATGATCACATTAACCGAATGGCCCGAGCGGATGCGGATGTAATAAATATCATCGGGCCCGTGGTTGCTGTTTATGTTAACACTAAAGTTTTTGTGTTTGTAAAAGCGCGCGGCAAAAGGGTGGCGGCTACCAAGCGACGTAGCCCGGTAAGTATCTTTAACGGGCGAATAAACGGTAATACTATCAATGGTTTGATCAAAAAACTCCAGGATCCAGTTGTTGTTGGTGGCATTGGCCTTGCCAATTTTTATGCGGTACCAATAGACTGAGTTATTGTGATGGGTAACAGGAGTAGGCTGCTGGTTAAATGCGAACTTGCCGGCTAAGTAAGCAGCATGAATACCGTCGAGGCCAAGCTTGCCGGTTGTATCTTCAAAAGAAATTATCTGCTTATATTCAAAAATGTGCTGGTTTACATTATCGTTTATTTGTACGATAGTTTGAGCCCTTATGCCTGTTGAAAAGCATAGGCAAAACATAATAATACCGATAAAAAACCTCAGTAATAGTTTAAACATAGGCTCGGCAGATGGATGTATTTCGCACCTGTAATGGTGGTTTCACTACAGGCGCGAAAGAAATGGTTGTTTGGTTAGCGTCAGGCCGGATACAATTATAATATTTTTATTTTTCTATTCCTATTAAAAGTGCGTTATACAGTTATTTAAAATGTTAATTTTTAGCTATTTGTTGTTAATATACGGTTTTTACCATACATAAGTAGCCACAGAGCCATTGGCTAAAGTGCTTGAAGCGGTTTTTCCATCTACCTTAATATTAAAGCTTTGCTGACTACCGCTTGAGTTTAATACGATCAGTACCGTGGTTCCGTCGGTATTTTTAAAGGCCACGTTTGGCAATCCGGCTACATTGTCAGAAGAGATCCTGACAGCACCCGGCCTTACAAATTTTGAAGCATGGGCAATAATATAATACGATACATTTTTTGTTACCGCCGAAGATGAAGTAACAGTTAACGCACCGCGGCAGGTACTGCAACCGCCATCGGTATGCGGCCCGTAGTCGGTATCAGTGGCGAGGTTCCACTCCAGCACATTACGGCACCAGTTACGGGTTGCGCCAATAATGAGGTTGCTTACATGCCATGACAAATCACCGCCAAAGCCGCCGTTTGATGGGGTATATTGCTCCGTGAAATAAAGGTTTTTGTTCGGGAAAGCATCATGCAGCGGCCCGAGCGCATTAATATCGCCATTATATAAATGGAAAGCCGAACCGTCGACATAAGGGTTAGCTGCGGCATCACTAAAAATATCTACAGGGTAAGTGGTATTGTCGGCGTTATGATCATAAACAATGATTTTGGTGGCAATGCCTGCGGTTTTAAATTGCGGGCCAAGGTTGTTCTTGATAAAGTTAGCCTGTTCGTTCGACGGCATATACATTGCCGGGTTATTGTATGCGTTTAGCGGCTCATTTTGTGGGGTTACGGCATCAATGGTAATTCCCTCCGCTTTCATAGCCTGGATGTATTTTACAAAATAACGGGCATATGCATCATAGTAAGCGGTATTTAAACTGCCGCCTTTAAAACCTCCGTTGCCAAGGGTATTAATTTTCATCCAGGTAGGAGCTGTCCAGGGGCTGCCTAATATTTTGATGTTCGGGTTAATGGCAAGGATTTTTTTCAAAACAGGAATGAGATCGGCCTTTTCAGCATCGATAGAAAAGTTTTTCAGATCGACATCTGTACCAGACGTAACTTCGTCATAAGTATAATCGGTAGCGCTCATATCAGAGGCGCCAATGCTGATGCGGAGATAGCTTACACCGATGTGGGTATCATCGGTTGCAAAAAGATCTTTCAGCACTTCATCTTGCTTTTGGGCAGTCAGCTTATTGAGCACCATGGCGCTGCCACCTGTAAGGCAATAACCAAAGCCATCAATAGTTTGGTAAGAGGTGGCAGCATTAATACCAATGGTTGAGCCGCTGCCGGCAGTTGTACTAAAATTGATAACTGCATTTTGTTTGGCAAAGACGGTTGCCTGATCGGCAGTGGTGAGCCACATGGCAACATCGCTTTTGGTGGGTGTTACTACCGGCGGGGTAACAGGCGGAGCAGGAGGAGGGGTTACGGTTGATTTTTTACCGCAGGCCTCCCCGCTAAAAACACCGATGGTAATAAATGAGGCTAACAGAACGTTTGTAAAATTATTTTTCATCAGGGGTAATTTTAAAGCCGGTATACACGATGTTTACAGCTTTATTTTTGTTAAAAATGGGTTTATTTAATGGCTGAACATTACTAATATATGAACGGGGAATGGTTATAACAAGCGTATATTTGTGGTGTTAAGGTATCAAAAGGCTGTTTTTATTAAATTATGATACGCTTCGATACCAAACGAAACTATTGCCTGCAAGGCAAAAAACTATAAAACCGATGCAAAGCGAACGATACAATACCAAGCCAATAAAATTTATATTTTTTTTATTAGCGATGCTATTTACGGTGAGTTTAACCGCAAATGCACAAAATATCCGGGTTGCGGCAGCTGCTAACCTGCAGCCGGTAATGGAGGTATTGCAAAAAGATTTTAAGCAGAAAACGGGGATTACTATCGATGCTGTTATTGGTTCATCGGGCAAGCTGGTAGCACAGATCAGCAATGGTGCTCCGTTTGATGTGTTTTTATCGGCAGATATGAGCTTTCCGGAAACATTATTTAAAAATGGTTTCGCTAAAGAAAAACCGGTAGTATACGCTTCCGGCAGCCTGATCATTTGCAGCATACAAAACATTGGTTTTGAAAACTGGGAACGCCTGCTGCTCACGGCAAGGGTAAAAAAAATAGCTATAGCTAATCCGGCCATCGCCCCTTACGGCAAAGCCGCCGAACAATCGCTGCTGGATAAAGGAATTTTGGATGATGCCAAGCCCAAAATAGTTTATGGCGAAAGCATCTCGCAGGTAAATACTTACATTACCACAGGTGTGGCCGATATTGGTTTTACTACACAATCGCTGGTAAAAGAACTGGGGGATAAAACGCCCTTGTATTATAAGGTTATCGACCCTAAAGCATATGATCCGATACTGCAAGGCATCGTGATCCTGAAGCACGGTGCGGATAATCCTGCTGCTGAAAAGTTTTACCACTATATTTTAAGCCCGGCTGCAAAAAGTATTTTTAAAGCCTATGGTTACCGGGTGCAATAATTTGTATTTTTAATCAATGGACCTATCGCCCATATGGCTCACGTTAAAGTTGGCGGGTATCACTACCTTGTTGCTGCTGCTTATTGGGCTGCCATTTGCGTGGTGGCTTTCAAGGGGGCGGTCGTTTATCAAAATCATTTTTGAGGCAATTATTACCATGCCTTTGGTGCTGCCGCCATCGGTGCTGGGCTTTTATTTGCTGCTGGCATTCAGTCCGCAGCATGGTTTAGGGAAATGGCTGCATAATACATTTGATGTACAATTGGTTTTTTCTTTCCCGGGATTGATCCTGGCTTCGGTAATTTACAGCATACCATTTATGGTTGGACCTGTAAAATCGGCCTTGCAGCAGTTACCGGGTTCACTGGCTGAAGCATCATATACTATGGGTAAAACCGAATGGCAAACTTTCCGGTATGTATTACTGCCCAATATCAAGCCGTCATTATTAACCGCAGCTGTTTTAACCTTTGCCCATACATTGGGCGAGTTTGGTGTAGTGTTAATGATAGGAGGGAACATCCCCGGAGTTACAAGGGTAGCTTCTATTGCGGTTTACGATTCGGTAGAGAAAATGGATTATGCATCGGCCAATAATTATTCGCTGATTTTATTTTCTATTACGTTTGTTTTGGTAATAGCCGTTTTTGTGTTTAATAAATACCAGGCGAAAGGTCCGCTGGCATGATCAGCATCGATATTGAAATAAAGCTGAAAGCTTATCACGGCCGGCAATTGCTCAGGATAAAGAGGCAGTTTAGTACAGGCAGTATTACCAAAATTTTAGGCCCATCTGGTTCAGGCAAAACTACGCTGCTCAAAATCATAGCCGGTTTATCTGCGCCCGAAAAGGGGAAGATCATAGCTAATGGTGTTACCTGGTTTGATGATCAGCAAAAGATCAACTTATCGCCCCAAAAAAGGAATACCGGGTTCGTGTTTCAGAATTATGCTTTGTTCCCAAACATGACGGTACAACAGCACTTAGAATATGCCACAAATGATGGTGCCTGGATAAAGCAACTGCTGCAACTGGGCCGGCTGGATGGTTTTACTGATCATAAACCCGACTATCTTTCAGGCGGGCAGCAGCAACGCCTGGCAATTTTAAGGGCGCTGGCTATCAAACCAAAGCTGCTTTTGATAGATGAACCATTTTCTGCACTGGACAGTAAAATGAAGACTTTGTTGATGGATGAACTTAAACCCTTAATTAAGCAATTGGGTGCTACAACAATTATTGTAAGTCATAATTTGCAGGAACTGGAAGCGTTTGAGGGTGAGATTATGGATTTTGAGGCGTTGTTTTAAGAACGCGGCACTGCGCAATTTCACCGTTTGTCAATATATGCACCGTGCTTCTGCCCGAAGGCAATAACAATTTTTAATACTTTAATCTCATGCAAAACACTGCTAAATTCCAGCTTCAGGATTGGTTTAATATAACCGGTCGCGGGTTAGTGATTGCGGGGCAAATTATTGAAGGCGGGATTACAGCAGGTGATTACGTTTGCATAAACGATAAAACCATCAAAATAAAAAGTGTGGAAATTGGCGACAAAAGACCCAATGAGTTTTTTATCGGTCTGATCCTGGAAATAAAAGATCAAATCGACATATCACCAGCCCTCAAAAAATTGAAAGGAAAAACCTTACTGGTGTTAGCAGCGACAACAGTTAATTAATCCGCTTTTACATCCTAAACCGCAAAGCAACCGACCGTCCTAAAGCTTGTGCAAGTTCAGGGTCAATTCCCGGGCCTTCTCCTTTTTGGATCCATACACGACGGTCGTCTTTTTGAAGGATTATCTTCTCGCCATTTAACAGGATTTCAAGTTCGCTGGTGGTTGGGGTAATTGGCGAGGTATTAATTTGATACACGTGATCGGTATCGTTGAAAGTTATTCTTAGTGGCAATCCCATCTTTATCTTCTCTCCGGTAAACATACGCATCCCTTGTTACAAAAGCAACAACAGGTTGAAAGCAATACCAATTAGAGGCTTAACAACCTAATTTACAGCACATTATTTTAATTATCAATTAGGCCGCCAGCTGTAGCTGAACCTTGCGGATCAGGCTGTTCATACCAAATGGTTTCTGTAAAACGTCGTCGGGCGCCCCTTTTTGTGATTCTGGCGCTTCGTTTTCTTCATTTTCGGAACAAACAATTACCCGCAGATTTTTAGTTGCCCGGTTTAATTTAATGAGCCGGCACAGCTCACGGCCATCCATACCGGCACTATCAATATCCAGGATCACCAGGTCGGGGTGGCATGCTTTAATGATCCTGAAAATTTGCTGAACATGGGTCGATGCGGCTACTTGATAACCGTTGCCGAGCAAAATGTAGGTCATTACCTCTATCATCAGCTCGTTATCATCAACTATTAAAATTCGTTTTGCCATAAACCATGCCCCGCTTTTGGTATTAATGATAATGCAAAGCACATGCCATTGATTAACTTACAGTTAAGCCCTATGCATTAAGCCTGAGCCGTGTCCTGGTATGACTAATTTTTGTAATGATATTTTAACATTTATACGCTTAATGATTAAACACAATTGATCTGTTTTATTACATTTGGCTCATAGTAAATAGATTTAGCGAGCAAAAAATGGATAATATCAATATCAAAAAACTGGCAAAGGAGCTCAACATATCCACATCAACCATTTCGAGGGCCTTTAACGGAAACACTGATATTAATAAAGATACTAAAGAACGTATTTTGGCCTACGCTAAACAGCATAACTTTTTGCCCAACCATTATGCCAGCAGCCTTCGTGATAAAAAAACCAAGACCCTGGCCGTTATCGTTCCCGAAATAGCTAACGATTTTTTTTCGCAGGCGATAAACGGCATTGAAGAGGTTGCCCGTAAAAAGGGTTTCTACATTTTACTATACCGTACCGATGATGTTTTTGAAAAGGAAGTATCATTTGTAAACTATCTTAACAACGGCAAGGCCGATGGTATTATCATGTCGGTATCGGGTGAGGCTAATGACCACAATTATCTGCGTCAATTAGAAAAAAAACATGTGCCGGTTGTGTTTTTCGACCGCGTTTATGAAGATATTGAAGCGGCCAAGGTAACTACCAACGATTATGACAGCAGCTTTGCCGCAACTGAGCATCTTATTAAAACCGGCTGCAAAAAAGTAGCTTACCTGGTAGTTAATAAAAGTATTTCGATAGGTAAAGTGCGGATGCAGGGCTATCTGGATGCCCTGGCCAAACATAAGGTTGCTTTTGATGATAACCTGATCATTGATTGCAGCAATGACGAAAAGGTAAACTACAAGATCCTCAAAAAGGCTTTGTTGGAAATTAAACCCGACGGTATTTTCAGCTCGGTTGAGCGTTTGGCTTTTGCCACCTATTATGTTTGTAATGATATTGGTATCTCTATACCAAATGATCTGAAAGTGATCAGCTTTTCAAGCCTCAGGGTAGCTCCTTTACTATCGCCCCCCCTTTCAACTATAACGCAGCCCGCTTACGAAATGGGCGTAAAAGCGGCAACATTGCTATTTGAAGCGCTTGAAAACAATAGCTCCGCTCCTAAAAAGGAACATGTGTTAAAATCAAAGCTGTTTATCAGGAAATCTTCGATTGGTGAGTAGTGAATGGTTGATTGAGTGAATGGTTTAAATTCAATTCTTAAAACCACTTAACCTAATCAACCACTCACCCAATCAACCTAAACTTACGCTTCAATAAAAAGTTCGCTTTGCGGCCTGCGTACTTTTATCATTTTGCTGTAAGCATCGTCTTCGGCACGGAAACCTACCGCGGCTATTACTGTGGTAGTTAACCCTTTTTCTTTCAGGCCAAGGATTTCGTCAAATTTTGCAGCATCAAAGCCTTCCATCGGACCGGCATCAACACCAAGCTCGGCAGCTTCAGCCAATAAAACGCCTAAAGCAATATAAGCCTGTTTGTGTGACCATTCAACCTTTTGCTCATCTGTACGGCTGGCCAGGGTGCCTAATACCATTTGCTCGTAACCGGCAAGGCTTTCACGAGCAATGCTGCGGGTTGAAGCAACAAGGTCGATGAATTTTTTACCGAAATCTTCATCAAGGTTAGTTAATGAAGCAAATACAAACAAAGCCGATGAATCGGTAATCTGTGCCTGGTCATACGCAACAGCACGTAGTTTTTGTTTGGTTTCTGCATCCTGTACAACAATCACTTTATATGATTGCAGGCCTAATGATGATGGTGCTAATTGAATGGCTGTTTTTAAGGCCTCTAATTGTTCTGCACTTATTTTTTTGCTGGGATCGAATTTCTTAACGGCCGATCTCCATTGTAATTTTTCTACTAATGACATGATTATCTCAATTGTTGAAACAAATATATATGTTTAAACATATATGTTTAGCCATGCAATTGTAAAGAGATGATTTTAGCTTTATTTTGTGATTAGATATAAATACAAAATGGACATTCTGCCAAGCAGAATGTCCATTTTTAAACTCCCGTCATTGCGAGGTACGAAGCAATCCCCTATTAGCAGAGCAGCTTTACAAGTCTCCCTGTATAGTTGGGGATTGCTTCGTACCTTATAATGACGTAATTGTAAGTTATTGATTATTAAGTATATTTTTCGATCGATTTATAAATATGGGCGTTGCCTGCGGCCCGTGCTATCCGCTCATACTGCACAGGCATTAGCCACAAGGCCGGTATCCGCTACTATCACTAACGCGGCCCCCGCGCACCATCGCTAAAACATATTCTATACGTCATCACGGTTTTTTTCAGGATTTCCCTGATGGTTACTCGCAATGACGGGTGGAGATGTTGTTATCGCCTTTACGGCATCTTATCCTTCAATTCCTTTTCCTTTTCATTCTCTTCGTCCCGTAACCGTCGTTTTTCCTGCCGTACTTCTTTCCGCGTCCGTCCACCAGTGGTATCAACGGCATCTATCCTGGTTTTGTATTCGGCTTTGAGGGCTTCTATTTGCGCTTTGATCTGCTCTTTAATTGTCTGTTCCTTTTGCTTCAGCTTTTCTTCGGCCTTTTGTTCGGTGGTATCTTTTTTACCGAAGAGGCGCTGGAAAAAGTTTGGCCTCTTTACCGGCTCTTCAACAACGGGTAAAATTCCGTCGTCATCAGCACCGCCTTGTTTCATGAGGCTATCGGCGGTGGCAGTATCAACAGGGGCAATCTGGCGGCGCAGGCTTTCCCTTAAGCGTACCTCGTAAAATCCGTAGGCATTGGTATCACGGGCGGTATATCCTTTCATGGCCATCAGCTTACCTATCAGGTTAAAATAGCCGTGCAGCCCCGGGCGTAAGGTGCCATCCGGCTGAAAAGCGTACAGGCCGCCTTTAGGATAAGGTACTATGCTGGCCAGGTAAATACTTTCACCCAAACTAAGTTCAGATGGGGCTTTGCCAAAGTAGTAATGCGAGGCCTCGCCTATGCCATAAATATTGCGGCCCCACTCAATAATGTTAAAGTAAACCTCAAGCATCCTGTCTTTAGTCATGATGCGGTTATTTTCAATAAGCCACACAATCAGGATCTCCTCTATTTTGCGGGCCATGGTTTTTTCCCGGCTCAGGAATGCATTTTTAACCAGCTGCTGAGAGATGCCGCTGCCGCCGCGTTTGTATTTTTTTGTTTTAAAGTCGGTAGCTATTGATTTACGGATGGCCTCCATCACAAAACCATGATTGGTGTAAAACGAAGGGTCTTCGGCTGTCATTACCGCATTCCTCAAATTAGGCGAGATCTGCTGCAATGGCGTAAACTCTGAATTATCAGGGCCAATCAGGTGCGGCGCCATTGGTTTGCCCTTTTCATATGGCGTGTATATAAACGGACTGTTAAGCTTGGTTAAATCGGTACGGCCAAATTTCAGGATTTTGAAATTATCCTTATCCATGCCCGAATCAAATATCAGGTCATCCGGTTTCGAAGCATCCATATAAAAATTCATGTGATAGTTCAGCTTACCGGCAACCTGGATGCCATCAAGCGCATCAAACATCCCGGTAGGGAACGAATCAAACATATCAGCAGCATTAAGCCAGCCGGTATTGAGTTTCAGTTCATAAATTTTTACCGGGTTAAGTGTGTACTTAACGTATGGGTGTGCGGTTAATTTTTTTACATGGATTGTCGAAGTACTATCGATAGATACATAGTTGGTGCCCACTTTAACATCAGCATCAATAGCAGCCGCAGGAAATACAATATCGGCAGATGAAATCCCCGGGTGATGAATCAGGAGGTTTTTAACCGACCATGAACCCGAGATGATGGTTTCGCCACTGCTGTGATCCTCCCTGGAGAGTTTGGTTTGCAGCGTATCGAAATTAAGCTTCAGGTTAAATTTCTTTTCGATGATAGGCAGCTCCACTTTTTGGTGGTTGTCGGCATACAACATCACATCGATGTCT
Source organism: Mucilaginibacter angelicae (assembly GCF_042434235.1). NCBI lineage: Bacteria > Pseudomonadati > Bacteroidota > Sphingobacteriia > Sphingobacteriales > Sphingobacteriaceae > Mucilaginibacter > Mucilaginibacter angelicae. The sequence goes on from NZ_JBHLTS010000079.1 coordinate 144,523, forward strand.
TTATCCGATGGATGCATTTTGCCGGCAAAATGCCAGATAGCTTCGCCATCATTAACCTTTATGGTGGAACTTAGCTGCCCATTTCTGATCAGCGCAGTTTGGGCCAAAAGCTTAAGCTGGTCGCTGTCACTCTTAAAGCTGATCATAAAATTATTGAGCGATAAATTGTCAGGGATCTTATAAAGCACCTCGTTGATCAGGTTATGGGCGATATTGCTCAAATCGGCCTTGGTATCGGTAGCTGTCGAGTCCTTTTTCTTTTTAAACAGGAAATCGAAATTCTTAACCCCGCCTTTATTGATCAGGTGGATGAACCCATCCTGTAATACAACATCTGAAAGTTTTACCTCACCGAGCAGTAACGGCATAACCCGTACACTTACCGAAAAGTTTTTGATACTCAGCAAACTATCGCGGCCGTCAGGTACAATGCTGATATCAGTGAAGGAAACCGTACTGAAACCGGTAAATTTTGCCGATCCTATTTTTACATCTAAATTATAATCCCTCTTTGCTTTTAATTTAGCTTTGTCGATGGCTTTTTCGAGCAGGGCTCCGCGTTTTGAGTAGGCAATATATCCGCCGATAAGCAGAATAAGAATTAAGGGAACGAGAATGTATGCGGCTATGCGTATATATTTAGGATTAAGGCGCTTCATTTGTTAATTTTATCCAAAACTAAACTAAATCTTATCCCCTGCAAACGGTTGTTTTTGCAAATTGTTTCCTGATAAACTCAATCAACGGCCTGTTTTCATAAATTTGCCTCATATTATGACAATTACTAAAGAACAAGTTTTACAAGCACTGGGCAATGTTGAAGAGCCGGATTTGAAAAAAGACCTGGTTACGCTCAACATGATCCAGGATATTCATATTGATGGCAACAACGTTAGCTTCTCGGTGATCCTGACTACACCGGCATGTCCGCTGAAGGCCATGATAGAGAATGCCTGCCGCAACGCCGTCCTGCATTTTGTGAGTAAAGAGGCTGTTATCAATATCAACATGACCTCGCGCGTTACCTCGCAAAAAAACACCGGGGTACCGGGCGTAAAAAATATCATCGCGGTAGCATCAGGTAAAGGCGGCGTTGGTAAATCAACCGTGGCGGCAAACCTTGCTTTGGGTTTGGCAAAATCGGGCGCTAAAGTAGGGATGATCGATGCTGATATTTACGGTCCGTCGGTGCCAATTATGTTTGGTTTGGAGGGCGCACGCCCAATGGCCAGCCAGATTGATGGCAAAACACGCATTGAGCCTATCGAAAAATATGGCATTAAGCTACTTTCAATAGGTTTCTTTACTGATCCTAACCAGCCTGTACCATGGCGAGGGCCAATGGTATCAACAGCTGTAAAACAATTGTTTAATGATGCCGACTGGGGCGAACTGGATTATTTGGTGATCGACCTGCCGCCGGGCACGGGTGATATCCACATTACCGTAACGCAAAGCTTCCCGGTAACGGGCGCTGTAATTGTTACTACGCCGCAAAACGTGGCCCTTGCCGATGCCAAAAAAGGGATTGGCATGTTCATGATGCCGGCCATCAATGTACCGATATTGGGCGTGGTTGAAAACATGTCGTACTTTACACCTGCCGAACTGCCGGATAACAAATATTATATATTTGGTAAAGGCGGAGGTCAAAAACTGGCAGCACAGCTTAATGTTCCGTTTTTGGGTGAGATCCCGCTGATCAAAAGTATCAGTGATTCGGGTGATGCTGGCAGGCCAACTGTACTTGAAGAAGACGGCCCGATGACTGCGGCTTTTGTGAAAATGGCCGAGCGTGTTGCCCAGCAGGTGGCCATATCAAACGCCAAAGCAATGAGTGCAGAAAATATTGTAAATAATTAATAACTTTACATAACGTTATAAATTGATAAAAATGAGTTTATTAAATCAGGTTGAAGCAGCTTTAGATACTATCCGTCCGTATTTGGAGGCTGATGGGGGGAATGTTTCTGTTGAGGAGATAACTCCTGAAGGTGTAGTTAAATTAAAACTATTGGGTTCATGCGGATCATGCCCAATGAGCATCATGACCCTTAAAGCAGGTATTGAGCAGGCTATTAAAAAAGCTGTGCCCGAAGTTACTGCTATTGAGGCCATAAACCTTACGGACATTGATGACCCCAACGCCGTGCTTCCCGAAAATTTAAGGTAGTTGTTAAGTAATGTTAAATCTCCGGTTCAATTAGGGGATATGACTTACTTTTGATAAAGTTTGAAAACTATTTTGGCCGAAGCAGCGTAATATATGTTGAGCTAAGTAGTTAATGTTTTATGAAATATTTATTTGGTTTACTGCTATTATTTGTTTCGATGGGCGCTTTTGCACAAAGCAAAGACCGCCCCGTTGTGCAGTTTACAGGTATCGTACATAATGCCGATAGCTCAAAGATCACTATCCCTTATGTAACCATTACCAATACTACAGCTCATAATATCGTTAATGTATCCAACTATAAAGGCTATTTTTCATTTGTAGTACACGAGCGCGATACGCTTCGTTTTACCTGCGTTGGGTATGGCCCGGTTACGGTGGTTATACCTTCAGGCCTGCCAAACGAAAGCTATACTACCCAGGTATCTATGAAAGCGCAGATCATCAACCTGCCTACTTTCCACGTTTTCCCTTGGGCAACTACTGATGAGTTTAAAAAAGACTTCCTGGCTATAAAGCTTGCTGATGATGACCTGGAAATAGCCCGTAAAAATATCAGCAAAGCTACGCTATCGGCCCTGTACAATACCTTACCCCGCGATGCCCAGGAAATACAATCGGCCAGTGCACAAAGTATGCATACCACTATCCTGAACTCACATTCGCTTACCCCCAACCCTCTGCTAAACCCGCTTGCATGGGGCAGCCTCATCAAGTCAATATCTGATGGGGATAAGAGTAACAGTCACAACTAAGATCTGCCGTTCATTTGAAGCGATTGTGTAAGCTCGTTTTTCGGAACTTATTGATTCATAAAACCAAATGTCGATGAACAATGGAGGGCGACTAAGCCCTCGCCCTGGCCGCTGTTCTATCGTATGATATTTTCTTTTTAGGCCTTTACATTATCCCCAGCATCACAACCCCCATCAAAATCATCAGCCCATCCTCAATAATGGTAACTGTGCTCATTGGCAGATTAAACACAGCACCAAGACATGCACAGCGGATCTTCCTTTTGTTGAAAACGCTTTGCAGCACACCGATAAGGCTTATTGTCATTACCGCAACCATAATGGCGTTAACTGTTACCGGGGCAATATTAAGTGCAAAGGCAAGCCCTAAACCTAATTCAACAAAAACATAAGCATAACCCCATCTGCGCCAACGTTTGGCCACTACATCATACATGGCATAGCTATCGGCAAAACCGGCAATATCCAGGAGCTTAAAAAAGGAGAACACGAGGAAAAAGCCGCTCATGAAAATACGCATGGCTGTAATGGTGTTAAATCCACCGGCGTAGCTCCCGGCAATTATTGATGCGACTAAAATATAACCGAAAATGAGCAGGATCGGTTTGTAGGTTTGCAGCCAGCTGCGGTTTTCAGTATCATCGGCCATGCTCATGGTGTGGTGATGTGCTTCCGCTTCGCTAAGCTGATATTTGGGATAAGCGGCAAGGGCCTGCTGAAGATCGGCGGTTACTACATGCTTTTTCATGGTGATATCGGCAGTTCCTTCAGCCAGGGAAATATCAACTTTTTCTACATTATTTACTTGTGATAAGATCTCCTGAACTTTGGCCAGGCAGCCGGTGCAGGTCATGCCGGTAATGTTATATGTATGTGTCATGATAATTTGTATTTGTTAGTACAAAATTACCATGGGCAGGCAGGGGGGCTGTTATACTATTATGGGTATGATTTATAAGATTTACAGGTGAAGGGGCCTCTGTGCGCGTCCTTCAACAGGCTCAGGATGACAGGCCTCTACATTCGGGTCTTCGACAGGCTCAGACTGATGAAAGCTCCTGCTTTTTCATATATCTTCTATATTCCTGCGCTTGCTTCCCTGCAAGGCCTTAAAAGCAGATGGTGTCATCCCGGTTACCTGTTTAAACTGGCTCGACAGGTAGGCTACGCTGCTGTAAGTTAATTGAAAAGCAATTTCCGAAAGACTAAGTTCGTCGTAAATCAGCAGCTCCTTCACTTTTTCAATCCGCTGGGCTATGTAGTATTTTTCGATGGTTGAACCCTCAACAGCCGAAAACAGATTGCTCAGGTAACCGTAGTCATAATTAAGTTTTGAACTAAGGAGGGCCGAAAGTTTTAGCGGCGATTGCCCCTTTGTATGATGCACCTGCTCAATGATCAGCGTTTTGATCTGTTCAATAACACGGCTCTTTTGATCATCGATGAGCTCAAAGCCAAGTTCATTTAATGCGCCTTCCAATTGTTTAAGCTGTGCCGGAGCAGGGGTTTCTTTAACCTCCACTTCGCCAAGATCAACCGAAACAGGCTGCATCCCGGCTTTTTCCAGCTCGGTTTTTACCATCATTTTGCAGCGGCTGCAAACCATGTTTTTTATGTACAGCTTCATGGTTGCAAAACTACTACTTTACGGCCTCATCTACCAGTTGTTTCAGCTCGTGGTAGCGTTGTTGCCTGCCATCGCTTTTGATGTAAAATGTCATCATAAAAGCAGCGTATTTTTTATCCTTATCTATCCAGGGAAAACTCCCGAACAATCCCGGGCTGCTTACCGTATGCTCATCAAACATCCACTCACCGTAGCCATAACCTAAACCACCCGCTTCGGCAGGGGAGTAGGCTATCTTAACATCCGATGTGATCCTGTTTACCTGCATCTGGGCTATACTGTTTTCGCTCAGGATACGCTTTCCGTTAAAAACACCGTGGTTCATGATCATGGTTAAAAAAGTCAGGTAATCTTCGGGCGTACTGTAAGCACCTCCGGCCGGTAAGGCTACTTTGGCGTTGCCAAAATCGGTATGCAGGAGGTTAAGCGGCTGGGCAATGCGTTCGGCAAAAAGGGTTTCAAAGTTTTTGCCGCTAATCTTTTCGATGATTGCCCCGGCAATTTGCAGGCCGGCATTGCTGTAATGAAAAACTTTTCCGGGTGTGCCCTCCATTGGCAACGCGGCAATATCAGCCATGGCCTCATCCATGGAGTTTTCCTGGCGCATTTCCTGCAGGCTTTCCTTTAATGGTGGAGTTTTGATCCCGGCTTGGTGCGACAGGCACTGCCCGATGGTGATACCACCCTTGCCATTTTGAGATAGTACCCTTAGATATTTACCAACGGTATCCGTTAATTTCAATTTTCCTTCATCAACAAAAGTCATCACCAAAGCAGCACTGAGCCATTTACTGCAGCTTGCAATCGCCGCTCGCGAGGTAGAAGTATAATCATCCAGATCGGCCTTTTTGCCTTGTTTGCGGGCAATCATGCGGCCAACAAACTTTTGCCTCATGTTCATATCATTAACGGCATGGTTGTAAACAACCTTACCATCTTTATAAACAACAAGCACCACCCGGCCTCCCATTTCTGAGGCATGATCATTTAGCCAGCTATCAACTTTGCTGAAGTTGTACTGTGCACTGGCTTTGATAGCGGAAAGTATGATGATTGTTAGGAGAAGGATTGATCTTGTTTTCATTTTTGAATGACTTGTTGGATAGTTGGCCGGTAAAGCTAATTTAATATTTATTCGGTTATCAAAATAGCAGGGTGGGGCTGAAAAATCAGGGGCAGGTGCAAGAAATGGATATGATTTGTAAGCTCAACTTCCTTTTTTGCCTGTTAAACGATTGTTTTTACCGACTCAACTAATTGTAATATTCATTACCGGGGATTGTACTTTTCTTTGTATTGCAAAACCGAAAGGCTATGAAAACCAACAGAAAACCCGTGTATCAACGAAAAACATTTATCATTATCCTGATCTTATTGGCGGGCTTTGTGAGCATCCAGTTTGTACATCCGGATGTGCCTAACCCACCGGTAACAGGCGATATTGAGGCCCCGGCGGATGTTAAGGCCATTATTCAGCGTGCTTGTTATGATTGCCATTCCAATAACACCAATTTGCGTTGGTTCGATAAAATAGCACCGGTTTATTGGGGGGTAGCATCGCACATTAAGGAAGGGAGGGCAGACCTTAATTTTTCGGAATGGAATAAGCTTGCCCCGGCCGATCAGAAAGGAAAACTTTGGGAATCGATAAACCAAATAATAGCAGGTGCAATGCCCTTGCCAAGCTATACAGCTGTACACACCGAGGCGAAAGTGTCACCTGCCGATCTGGAAGTATTAAAAAACTACCTTGCCGGGATGGTGCATAGTAAGCCAGCTGACACGACTGCCATTAATGCTGCTGATAAACAGTATCAGCACTGGCAAAAAAATGAAACGGCGATCAGTAAATTGCCAACAGCCGCTAACGGCATCTCTTATATTCCCGATTATAAAAATTGGCAGCCCATAAGTACCACCGAGCGCTTTGATAACAATACATTGCGTGTAATTTTCGGTAACAATATCGCGGTGAAAGCCATTAAAGAAAACAAGATCCACCCATGGCCAAACGGCGCCATATTTGCCAAAGTGGCCTGGGCGCAGCTACAGGATAAAGACGGAACTACCCACACCGGTGAGTTTAAACAGGTGGAATACATGATCAAGGACGATAAAAAATACGCCGCTACTTATGGCTGGGGCTGGGCCCGGTTTAAAACCCCTAAGATGGTCCCTTATGGTGGCGCTAACGTAATGTTTGCAACAGAATGTATGAATTGCCACAAGCCCCTGGCCGCCGAAGATTTTGTATTTACCCAACCAATTAAACACTAAACCCATGAAAACATTATATAGTTTAATGGCAGCCTGTACGTTAATGTTTACGGCCTGCTCCAATAATCAACCGGTTGAGTTGTACAACACTAAAGCCGCGCTGCCAGCATCGCCACAATATAACCTCGACGGCCTTAAAGTGATCACCTCTTTTGTTAATAAGAAGCAGGGGACTGCCTCCACGCTTTACGGTAATGACCTGGCTTTGAAATCTGCTATTGATGGAAACAAAGCACTTGCCGCCAATGAAGAGTTTACCCTGGTTACCTGGAAACAACAGGACGATGACCATTGGTTCGGCGCGAAGATCCCATCGGATGTTGAATCTGTGGAGGTGATCAAAACAGCCGCATCAGGGAATAGCGTTGCCATTAACTATCAGCAGCTTGAAGGGAAAGGGCTTGCGGTAAAATCCGATACATTGGGGCAGGCTGAGAGAATTAAATATATTTTAGGGCAGAAGCCTTCGGTTATGCCGTAGTGAACGAGCTCACAAAAGTGAAAAAGCCGGTGTATCAACTTTCGATACACCGGCTTTTTTATTTTTATAAAACGCCCACAAAATATTTCATTTATGGATAGGGGTATCGTGGCCTGTTGTTGTCTGCTGTTTAATTAACGTTTAAAATAGTAATTTACAGCCCACGTTTGCCTACAGATAATACGCATACCATACCGTATATACTGCATTTAAATGCAGATGAGCAGGAATTTGACAGGGTTTACCTTGAGCATTATCCTGCATTGCATCATTATGCCTATACCATGGTTAATGATACTACCCATGCCGATGAAATAGTACAGGATGTGTTTTTAAAGATCCTGGAGCGGGATGAACCGGTTAATATCCATACTTCGCTTAAGGCGTACCTGTACCGGTCGGTGCATAATGAGTGTATGAATTATTTTAAACACCAAAAGGTTAAACAAAAACATCAGCAGCACATTATGCATGAAGCCGACAACCATTCTGATAGCCCGCTAAGCAAAATGCAATACCGGGAATTTGAGCAGCGCCTGCTCAAGGCTATAAATGATCTGCCCGAACAATGCCGGATCATTTTCCAGATGAGCCGTTTTGATGAACTTAAATATGCGGAGATAGCCAGTCAGCTTGGGCTTTCCATCAAAACAGTGGATAACCAAATGGTGAAGGCGCTTAAACGTTTACGGACACAACTGGCCGATTACTTACCGTTACTGATATGGTTTTTTATTAAATTATTAAAATGAACGAACCTTTACATATAATAACAGACGATCTGCTGATCAGTTATTTGCTTAACGAGGTTTCGGCAGAGCAGATACAGCTGATTGAAGAGTGGCGTACACAGAATGCCGAAAACCAGCGTAGGCTTGAACAGTTCAGATTGATTTGGGATGGCAGTAAGAACTTCAAGGGCGATACTGGTATAGATGCTCATGCTTCGTTGCAAAAAGTAAAGCAAAGGGCCGCCGATGCAAAGGAACAGCGCGCCAAAGTTGTACCAATAAGGAATAAATATACCTGGCTGAAAATAGCGGCGGCCATATTTTTAATTGCAGGCTGTGGCTGGATCTGGTTCGTTAAGTTCGCCAATCCGGAGGTGCGGTTTGAAAGCCAGGCCGGGGTTAAAATAGATACTTTATCCGATGGATCAATAGTAACGCTCAATAAATTTACCCGGCTTGATCATCCCGAAAAATTCAGCGGGAACCAGCGGTTGGTTTCACTGGTTAAAGGGGAGGCATTTTTCAATATAGCACATAACAAGACCAAGCCGTTTATTATTACTACCGGTATTGCCACTATAAAAGTTGTGGGCACTTCGTTCAATGTGAAAAACAAGAATGGTTGGGTTGAAGTAATTGTAGAAACAGGCGTTGTGCAGGTAACAAATGGACTGGATAAAACCAGGGTAATCCTTAAATCCGGCGATGTGGCATCATTAAACCCGGGAACTGGCGGGTTCATCAAATTCCGCAACAAGGATAATTTATACACCTATTATCGCAGTAATGAGCTTTCTTTTAAAAACATTCCCTTACCCCGGCTTGTAGCAGCGTTAAATGAGATCTATGGAACCAACATTATAATAGGGCGAAAGGAATTGAATAACCTGCAAATGACCGGAAACTTAAAAATGATGGATGACCCAGAGACTATCCTGAAAATAATAGAACTTACCCTAAACATAACTGCCGAGAAACAGCAGGGTAAAATCATCCTCAAATAAAGCCTTATCGCCTTAATGATAATTACAGCTGCAAAAATACCAAAACCCTATCACGTAATCATTTTATTTATGCTGATGTTTTGCTTTGGGCACACGCAGGCCCAAAGTATTTTTAATAAACGGGTTTCCGTAAGTTTTGACCGCGCCCGTTTAGCCGATGTTTTACAAGCGGTAAGCAAAAAGGGCGAGTTTAATTTTTCTTATAATGCCAAATTGCTGCCGCAGGATAGCCTCGTGAGCATCGCCGTGGATAATCAAACGGTATCGGAGGTTTTGGGCTCACTTTTACATGATAAATATGAGCTCCAGGAGTATAAAGGATACCTCGTGATAACCGGGCGACTGCCTTACCTGTCGTTAGTGAATACGGATATTACCAATGATAATAATAACAATTACTCCATAAGCGGCCTGGTAGTTAACGAGCGTACAGGCGAGCGGCTGATGAATGCCAGTGTTTACGTTAAGGAGCAGCTGGTATCTGTTTTAACAGATGAGCACGGTTACTTCCGCATTAAATTCAGGGCTGATAATCCGGGGCGGATCAGTCTTACGGCGAGTAAGTTAGCGTACAGGGATACTTCCATTAATTTCCTGCAAACGGTATCGATAAGCAGCCGCTTTAAGCCGGATGTTTATGACAATACAATAAGCCGGAACAACCGGGTTGAAAGAACCGGTATGGGCCGTTTGTTCATATCGGCCAAACAGCGGATCCAGAGTTTAAACATTCCTGATTTTTTTGCTAAACGGCCGTTCCAGGTATCTTTAACGCCGGGGCTTAGCTCACATGGTATGTTTAGTCCGCAGGTGGTTAATAAGTTTTCATTGAATATTGCCGGAGGTTATACTGCAGGGGTGAACGGCTTTGAGTTTGGAGGCCTGTTCAACATCAATAAAATGGATGCCAAATATGTGCAGCTGGCTACGGTTTTCAATTTGGTAGGAGGAAAGGTTACCGGCATCCAGGTTGCCGGGGTGCACAACCGGGCTTTAGATACCGTAAGGGGCATCCAGGCAGCCGGGTTTATCAACAAGGCCGAAAGCACGGTTGAAGGGTTGCAGTTAGCGTCATTAAACAATAGTGCGCATAAGCTAAAGGGATTACAAATAGGTTTGGTAAACACTGTTGATACCTCGTCGGGAGCGAGCATCGGGTTGGTAAATATCATCGGTAACGGGTTTTATAAGGTTTCTTTAACAACCAATGATGTTACCAATACCAATGTTTCGCTTAAAACGGGCACGCATAATTTTTACAGTACTTTGCTTATCGGTACCAATATTTCGCCCGGCAACAAACTGCATTCATTTGGTTTAGGTATCGGGCATGATTTTATGCTGAGCAATAGTTTTTATGTTTCGGCCGAAATGGCATACCAGGCTGCCTACACAGGCTTGTGGGACGACCGCTGGCTCCAGGCCAAGATGTTGCTTAATGTGCAGTTATCCAAATACATCAGCCTGATGGCAGGCCCGGTTTTTAACAGCTACAACCATAGTGGCTCATTCCATTTGGACGGATATAAAAATGTTACCCATATATCCGATTACCCGGAACAAGCTGCCACGGGCCATCAAACCCGCAATTGGGTAGGCTGGGAAGCGGGAGTGGCATTCAATTCGGTTTTTAAACCGATGAAAAAAACAGTGGATAACAGCCGGGCCTGGTATTTGGGAGGGGCGTTAACCGCCGGTTTTGGCTGGGACGATCCCTATAGCAAAGTATATGGTGCAGAGCTTTTTGTTCAGCGCGATTTGGGTGAACACATCTCTGGCATCATAACAACAGGTTATACTTATTTCCCCGTTGATAAAGGATACCCGCCAATTTACGGAGATGGTACTATTAATATTTATGACCAGACACGCAGCATGATACCGTTAAAAGTAGGGGTAAGGCTTAAAACCGGAAGCGCATTTTATATCTCCGGCGATGTGGGTGTGGCCTTTGGTCTGTTCAAGGAGCCTTATTATTCCTTCTCCAATCTTTCTTCTCCACTCGTGTATAAGCCTTATAGGGCCATGATGATTTCGGCAGGAGCGGGCTTTAGCTTTCAGAGTGGTATGGAAACCGGGTTTAAATTTGAAGACTACGGTTTTTACTATAAGCAGTTTGCCCTTAGGTTGGGATACCGGCTTAAGCTAAGCAAATAAAATGTAAGTACCCGCGTAGGGGTAAAACCGCCATTTGTTGTCACATCCTCAAAAAACAACAATGGAAAGGTTTCGCGAAACAGCAATTGTACTGCTGCTGCTTTTTTTACTGGCAGGCATACTCGTTATTATTTATAGCCTGGTGGTGTGGCAGGAGTTTCCTAAAACGCTGGCCATGATTATGCTTTTTGCTTTGGCGCCGCTTAAAAGCTGTATAGCAGGGCTGCGTAAAAAACAGCCGGTTCAGGAGTTTACCTGTGCCGATACCAGGATACTCAAATTTATACTCTTATCTGTTTTCAGCGTTTTCCTGATTGTTGTTTACATCTCCTGCTTGCTCAAAAGCTGGCGGATCATTGCTGTATTGGTATTCGCGTTAAGCGTTTTCACCATTAAAAAAGCTGTAGACCTGCTTCCTGCCGATTAATTGCTACTATCTAAATTATCTATAAATCAAATTACACAACATGAAACATCTTTTTTCATTATTTACCCTGGTTCTCCTTTCTGCTGCTATGGCGCAGGCGCAAAGCAATAATAACAGCTGGCGCGTAGGCTTTGGTATTGATGCCGGGGTATCAACTTCTGATGCTTTTAAATACGCGCTTGGCGGGGACATTCGCATACAAAAAGATTTTAACCAGCGTGTTTCAGGAACGCTTACTACCGGTTTCAGTCATTTTTTTGAGAAAGACCACTTTGCCAATTATACCCAATACGGCAGCCCCTATAATGTGATCCCTGTAAAGCTGGGTGTAAAATACTTTGTGGGCGATAATTTGTACTTAGGTGGAGAGGCCGGCGCTGGTTTTGCTTTCGAGCAGTGGGGAACATCGTTCCTGTGGGCGCCTTCGGTGGGCATGGCGTTTAAAAATGGTATCGACTTAAGCCTTAAGTACGAGGAGTATACCAAAGATAAAGCCACCAAAACCCTTGGCTTGCGATTGGCTTACGGTTTCGGTGCCCGGAGCATGACGGCCCACAAAAAAGCGGGGAGCACGACCAATGATGGTGAAACAGAACTTGGTGTAAGCTTTAACCCGGGCTCTGATATTAATTCGTCCGACAATAAGACTCTGGGGGGAGATATAACACTTTATAAACCGCTTACCAACAATTTGGTTGCTACTTTTTCGGTGGGATATACGCACATGAACAGGCAATACTATTCAACCTATGGTATTATGGACAATAACGGAAATGTGTACTATAACAACAACGTTTCGGTGCGCAATGTAGTGCCGGTTAAGGTTGGTTTGCGGCTGTTTTTAGGCGATGTGTTTTACCTCGGCGGTGAAGCGGGTGTTGGTTTTGCATCTAAAAGGAACACCTCATTTATTTATACCCCTTCGCTTGGGTTCAAATTTAAAAATGGTATTGATATCGGTGCTAAATATGATAATTACGGCAACCGCCTTATCCAGGATGCAATATCGCTTAAATTAGGGTATCACTTTAAACTTTAATACCGGCTTAAGAAAGCAGAAACGGCGCTATGTTTATCATAACGCCGTTTCTGCTTTCTTAAGCTATATCAATTTCAGTTCGATCGCCATCTTGAGGAGGTGCGTCAAGCGCTTTTACCGGCTCAAGTCCGGAGGCATATCCAAACAAGCGGCGCTCTTTGATTATAGTAGCTACCTCGGCAGGCACAAATTCTTCCCAGCCATCGGCACCCATTTTTATCAGCTGCAGCACATTGTCGGTTTCAACGTTAAGGTTGTTTTCGTTATAATGCCTGATATCTTCTATTTTATTGTTGGCAATCAGGTAGCGGTACAAATCTATCAGGTGTGGCGGCAGATAAAAACGCAGGCAATTCCAGATTATGCCATCGCGCAGGGTAGGGTATATGAACAGTTTTACCTTACGGCTAAACAGCGTAGCGAACGATTCCAAAATACCACCCGGCAAATCTTTATAATGCTCTTCAGAGAAAATATACTCCAGGTTGGGAAAGCCAAGCACCACGCCCATTTTAAGTTTGGTGATCTTTGAAAGATAGGCCACCAGCTTATAGTATTCGTGGAAGTTGGAGATCATTACCGTTTGCCCCAGCGAGCCAAGGATGTCTACCCGGTCAAGAAAATCCTTCTCATCGATATCGGCATTGATATCGGCGTTACGTTCTTTAAGGGCCTGCAGGGTAAGCTCGGTAACAACAACAACATTTTCCTTGTCAACGTCCGATTCCTGCAGAAACTGCTTAACCCCGGTGTTCAGCATATCCATATGAACGTTGATAACCGGGCGGAAACGGCCGCGCACCATTACGATATGCTTCTTGTACAATACCTCTGATGGCTGCAGGTTTTTACCGTCGGGCCCAAACAGGGCAGCATCCGAAAAGCCGTATTTTACCAGGTGAAGGCTCATCAGCCGGTTATCAACTTTGGTAAAGTTTGGCCCTTCAAAGCGGATCATGTCTATCTGGATCCTGTCGCGCGAGAGGTTATCCATCAGCGAAAGCAGGAATACCGGAGGGATCTCATTGTAATAAAAGCAGGCATACATCAGGTTTACACCCAGGATGCCCACAGCCTGCTGCTGCAGGTTATTATCGTTATCCAACAGGTTAACGTGGATCACCACGTCATTATAATTTCCGTTTGGCTCCAGCTGAAAGCGTACGCCCATCCAGCCATGGCCTTCGTTGGTTTTATTGTAGTTAAGGGCTGATACAGTATCTGCGAAAGCAAAAAAAGTTGATGTGTTGCCGCGCTGAGCACCAAGACGCTCAATGATGAGGCCATATTCATGGCTAAGCATGGCCATCAGCCGCGGCTCGCTTACATAACGGCGGGATTGCTGCACCCCATAAATGGCATCTGAAAAAAGCATGTCATAGGCCGACATGGTTTTGGCTATGGTGCCGGATGATGCTCCGGCTTTAAAAAAGTTTGCTGCTACGTCCTGCCCTGCACCTATTTCGGCAAATGAGCCATAAATTTCGGGGTTAAGATTAATGGCCAGCGCTTTTTGTTTGGTCCCAATATCTTTATTGTGAATGGCATTCATACCCATTGAATTATTATAATTTACTGCTACCAGTAGTATAACCTTGCTAAGAAGACCTAAAATTACACTTTTTTAAACGATGGCGTGTTAAGAATGTATTACAAAATAAACGAAGTCCCATTTTATTACTTTCAGAAAATAAATTCATGTGTTTTTGACAGGTTATCGGAGTGTGGCAAGATCTTGATAGTCTGTGTAGTTCATTAAATTGAAATCCCGAAAAAAAATCAAAAAACACTTGCGTAGTTAAATGGCTACATTTATATTTGTAGTCAAATAGCTACACGATGAATTTAAGACGAGATGTATTTCAAGCCATAGCCGACCCAACCCGCAGGGCTATCCTGTTGCTGGTTGCCACACAAGCCATGACAGCCGGCGTAATAGCTTCAAACTTTGATACCGCGAGGCCCACAGTTTCCAAACACCTGCAAATACTTACCGAGTGCGAATTGCTTAAACAGGAGCAAAACGGCAGGGAGATCTATTATCATATTAATGCAGAAAAAATGAAAGACGTAGCCGACTTTATTGAACCCTTCCGCGCAATGTGGGAAGACCGTTTCAACAAATTAGAAACCATAATGAAAAACTATAAAGGCAAATAGCATGGAAAAGAAAACAAAAATTGATGCCGAAAACGGCAAACAGGACTTAACCATAACAAGGGTATTTGATTTACCGGTCGAGCTGCTTTTTAAAGCCTATGTAGAGCCCGAAATTGTTGAGCAATGGATGGGGACAAAAGTATTGAAGCTTGAAAATAAAAAACACGGCAGCTGGCAGTTTGAAACAACAGATGTACATGGAAATGTAGTGTTTAAGGCTAACGGAACGATCCATGAGTTTGTACCGGGCCATAAGATCACCCGCACATTTGAAATGGATAATGCCCCTTTTGATGTGCAGCTGGAGTTCCTTGAATTTGAAAAACTTACCGATGATACCAGTAAGCTCAACATGCATGTAGTGTACAGAACGGCAGAACTCAGGGATCAGATGCTGAAGCTGCCTTTTGCCTATGGCATAAACATGGCGCATAACCGCCTGCAGGAAGTATTAAACAAATTGAAATAACAGCGCATTATGAAACGGAATAAAATTATTTATTGGATTGCCACCATCTGGCTTGCATTAGGGATGCTGTCGACCGGGGCGGTACAATTAATGAAAGCCAAAGCAGGGGCAGGAGGGCTCGACAGTGTTGCTCATTTGGGCTATCCGGCCTATTTTCTGACTATATTAGGTATTTGGAAAGTTTTAGGCGTTATAGCAGTGCTTATCCCTAAATTTCCGGTAGTGAAGGAATGGGCTTATGCAGGTTTTTTCTTTGCTATGTCGGGCGCAATATTTTCGCATATTGCATCAGGAAATGTGGTGGCTGAAATATTTCCTGCACTATTGTTGCTGGTACTTACTGTAATATCATGGTATTTCAGACCGGCTGACAGAAAGATTATCCTGGTTAATCAATAATAAACAACATGAACCCTAAGGTTGATTTTTATTTTAATAAAGCCGAAAAATGGCAGAAAGAAATAGAGCAATTGAGAATGATTGTTCTTGATTGCGGGTTAACTGAAGAATTGAAGTGGGGCTGCCCCTGTTATACGTATCGGGAAAGCAACATTGTTTTAATTCATGTGTTTAAAGAATATTGTGCGCTTTTATTTTTCAAGGGCGCGCTGTTAAGCGACACCCACAATATCCTCATTCAGCAAACAGAGAATGTACAGGCTGCACGCCAGATCCGGTTTACCAACGTTGAGGAGATAGTAGAGTTGAGGACTACGCTGAAAACCTATATTTATGAAGCTGTTGAGGTGGAGAAAGCGGGTTTAAAGGTAAACTTAAAAAAGACCGATGAGTTTACGGTAGCTGAAGAGTTTCAACATAAGTTAGATGCGATCCCCGCTCTCAGAACGGCTTTTGAAGCATTAACGCCCGGGCGGCAAAAGGCGTACCTGCTTCACTTTTTGCAGGCTAAACAATCCTCAACACGTGAGGCGAGAGTTGAAAAATGGATACCGCAGATTCTTAACGGAAAAGGGTTGAATGATGAGTGATACAGACTTCGCACTAAGAAAAAAGTTCGGGATTGTGTGATTCCCTCCTTTGGGAGGGTGTAGGGAGGGGTTTCACCGACCGACCTATTCGTATGGAATGGCGCATAAACCCCTCCCTGCCACAGCTCATTCCCAACACACCCCTCCCAAGGGAGGGAATAAAAAAATTCTGAACGCCTAAACCCGATATCCTAAATTATTAAACCACAATCATTAATAAAATGAAGCTATCATCAGAACAGCAGGGAGAACTCCTTGGTATATTAAAAAACCGTTTTGAGAAAAACATGAACCGCCATACCGGTATGGAATGGGCTAAAGTAGAAGCAAAGCTGCAAGCCAGCCCTGAAAAACTATGGTCGCTCAATGAAATGGAAATTACCGGAGGCGAACCGGATGTTATTGCCTGTGATAAAAGTACAGGCGAGTATGTTTTTTATGATTGCATTGCAGAAAGCCCCAAAGGCCGCAGAAGTGTTTGCTACGATCATGAAGCCCTGGAAGCAAGGAAAGAACATAAGCCAGGAAACAGCGCTGTTGAAATGGCGCGCGATATGGGCATTGAGCTTTTAACGGAAGAACAATACCGGGAACTGCAAAAACATGGAAAGTTTGATACCAAAACATCCAGCTGGATAAAGACACCTGCCGGTATCAGGAAACTTGGCGGCGCCATCTTTGCCGATTTCCGCTACGGCACTATTTTTATTTACCACAACGGTGCCGAATCATATTATGCCGCCCGGGGGTTCAGGGGGGCGTTGAGGGTTTGATTTTTTACTTGAGGGAGTGGCTTGCTTTGGTAACTTATTTCCCAAATAGGATTCGGGGATGGGTTCATCTAAAACCTTGTTCTTCCGAAGTTAAAATCGGACGGTCGGGTAGGGGTAAATAAAGTGACGCGACGTAATTTTGCATGAGGGTTAAAGAGGTTTTCGCCCAGCGTTTTTATATCCTGTTCCGTGAGCAGGCCGGGTTTGCCCTCCCATTGCCAATAGCGTTTACTGTCAAAATCTACGTGCAGGCTACCTAAGTAGTACTTTTCAAAATCCTGCCCTAAATTGAGCACATATTCATCCGTTTTAAACCGGCTGTTCATTTCTTCACGCTCCAGTGCGGCTTTATAATCAGCATCAATCAATTCCTTATAGAAATATAACTTCTCAAGACGCCCCGATTTAATGTCAGGCGGTTTTTTGGATTGCAGTAAAAACGGGCTTATATAAATTTCCTGTTCACCGTTTTCTGTTTGAATGCTAATGGTGTTAAAAGTGAGCATCTGTTTAGGTTTATCAGTTGTTTATGCAATTGAATCTTTTTACCCGAATATAATATTTTTGTTTTAGTAAACGGCAGTATAAACCGCTCTGAATGATTATGCTATGTGATTTGGGTGGATATTATAAGAAGATCAAAACGTTTCGCCGGATAATCTGTAGTTAGTTTATTTACTGATATGGTGGCAGAGAACACAACCTTGATTGTAAGTGCATTTTCAGGACTTGCAGGTGCTTTTTATTATTAGTAACTCCCAGGTTAAGAGCTTATGAAATCTTCATCAAATAATAAAAGCAAATGGCCGAATAAACCATTTGCTTTGCAAATTGAATTATTCAGCCATTTAAATTGCGTTGTGCAACAGCGCTTTTGATTTCAGCCGCTTATTTTCAATAAAAAACGAATTGGGGCCTATTTATAATCAGGGTTTTGGATCAATACGCCCCCGCTCTTGTCAATTTCAGTTTGCGGCAGCGGCCAATGGTAAAACTTATCCTCAAAATGATAATTAATGAGGCTGGTTTTTACAGCATTAAGTACCGGGCCCGCAATGTGCCATCTTAGCAAGTCATAATGGCGCAGGCCTTCAAAAGCCAGCTCAATGCGGCGCTCATGCCTGATCCGTTCGCGCATCTGATCTTTGGTATATCCGGCCGGATAAGGCGGCATATTTACACGTGCACGCAAATCGGCCATGGCTTTATAAACTGTGGCATCCGGGCCTGCAATTTCATTTTGAGCCTCTGCGTACATTAGCATTACTTCGCCTAAGCGCAGTACAACTGCATCCTGCTGGCTGAGGGTTGAAAAACCATAAGGCATATTATTAGGCTCCAGGAATTTGATGGTTCCGTAACCTGTAGGCCTGAGGTTTGAGGGATGGTAAACCTTGCCCGGGCCAAAATTAACAGAATCGGCATACACCGTTTTTGCCAGTCTTGGATCACGGTTGTTAAACTGGTTTTTGGTATCGGTTAATGGAGATGTTCCATAAGGCTGCCCATCGGTACATTCAAAGGCATCCACCATATTTTGCAACGGTGCGCAGGCATCCCAGTCGCCATAGTACAGATCCCAGGGTGCTGTATTGTTTGGCGCCAGGAAGTTAATAGAGAAGATGATTTCGGTATTATTTTTCTGGGTAGCATCCCTGAAGATATCCTCAAAATTAGCACTCAGTTTGTATTGGCCCATCAGGTCAAGGCAAAGGTCCCTTACCTGGGTAAGCAAGGCGGGATCTGCAGTGCCGGTGTTGCCAAATGCTGCAAATAACAAAACCCTGGCCTTTAAAGCTTTTGCAGACGAAGCCGCTGCATGGCCTCCATTAGCATAGTAAGCCGCCGTGTTCAAATTGGATATACTATAATCCAGGTCGGTAGTGATCTGAGCGAGTACTTGTGCGGCAGGTACTTTAGGCTGCTTTTGATTGCTCAGGTCAAGCGGTTGCAGCACCAGCGGCACATCGCCATAGATACTGTATAGCTGGAAGTAGAAAAAGGCCCTGGTAAATCTCACCTCGCCTTCGTATACTTTTTTTTGCGCATCAGATATATCCGAACCTTTATAAGTACCCAGGTTTTGCAGGAAAAGATTTACCCGCGCAATACCGGTGTAACTATCGTTATAAATACCGGTTTCGTAGCCGCCGGTAGTAGGGTTAAAGTTACCCTGCACAAAGTCCTTCGAGCTGCCCGAATTAAACTGGTTATAGCCGTTATCGGTAAAGCAATCCCTGAAGCCAATGCCTACGGCAAATTCTTCGGGCTGAAGGGAAGCATAAACAGCGGCCAAAGCTTCGTCAAAATCGGCTTTCGATTTGTAGAAGGTTGAAGTGGCTATCTGATCCGAGGGATTCAGATCGAGGGACTTTTTACATGCGCCTAAAAACAGCGATGTAATTAATATGATGGTTATTATAATTCGATTTTTCATGTGGCTAATTAAAAAGAGACATTCAGACCAAAAGAGTATATTTTGTTTTGCGGATATTGTACCTGGTCGCCGCTGCCATAACGCTCAGGATCAAGGCCTTTGAACTTGGTTATGGTTAATAAATTATCGCCGGCAAAATAAACCCTTAACCTGTTGATCCCTATCTTTTTGGTGATCTGTGACGGAATAGTATAACCAAACACCAGGTTTTTAAGCCTTAAATATGAAGCATCCTGCAGAAAATAAGTAGACCGACGACCGATCTTATCCGGCGCACTTTGACCGAAATAAATGCGCGGCATGGTGGTTGAAGGATGTTCTGGCGTCCAGGCGTTTAGCCAATCGGTAGTTGGCGAAGCTCCTTGTACAAAAGGGATAGTGCCCCAACCGGATACGTATGATTTAACGCCGTAAACACCCTGCATCATGGCCGACAGGTCAAAGCCTTTAAAGCTGGCCGATGAGTTGAATGAGTAATTTAACTTTGGATAAACACCGCCGATAATGGTACGGTCATTCTGATCAATTTTACCATCGCCGTTTACATCTTTATATTTCAGATCACCCGGCAAGGTAGAATCAGAAAACTGTTTAGGAGAATTGGCCACCTCTGCTGCCGACTGGAATATACCGATAACCTGCAGCATATAGAATGAATTCCATGGCTGCCCGTTTTGGTTAATGGTATAATCTCCGATTTCGGTTTGACCAAATTTAACCAGCTTATTGCGATTATGATCAACGTTAACACCTACGTTATAGGCAAAGCCGCTTAAAGCACCATCACGTACCACGTTATTGTATGACAAGCCAAGCTCAATGCCCCTGTTATTAACCACGCCATCATTAATGATAGGCGCGCTTAAGCCTACAATTGCGGTAACCTGAGCTTGCCTTAAAATATCAGATGTGGTTTTATTATACCAGTCGGCAGTTAAATTAAAGTTTTTGAAAATGGTAACATCCAAACCAATATCGGTCATGGTGGTAGTTTCCCATTTTATAACCGGATTATTCAGTGCCTGTTGAGCTACACCTGTTGTTAATGTTGAATTATCGAAAGAATAATTTCCGGTCAAATTCAACAAGGCCTGGTAGGGATAATTACCCACATTTTGGTTACCCAATTGCCCCCATGATCCTCTAAGTTTAAAATTATCCAGCCAGGTTAGGTTCAGTGCTTTTACAAAAGGCTCTTCGGTGGCACGCCAGCCTGCCGAAAATGATGGAAACACGCCCCATTTATTTTTACCGTCAAATCTTGAACTTCCGTCATCACGGATATTGCCTTCTAACAAATAGCGGCCTTTGTAATCATAATTTAAACGTCCGAAGTACGACATTAAAGCCCACTGATTTGATGTGCCATAAGCATTTTGTATATCTGAACCTCCTGCATTCAGCTCCTGTAAATCCAGATCAGGAAAGTTTTTGCGATATCCCTGTAAGTATTGGTATTTACTTTGCTCAATGCTATAACCAAATTGTGCCTTAACATTATGCCCGTGAAAGTTATGTGCATAATTTAAGTAGCTGTATAAATTGGTATAAACGGTTTGTTCGTCCTGGTCGGTTAAACCTTTACCAAGGTCAAGGGATGTTGCCAGTTGATTTGTCTTGAAGTTATACTCATCCAGGGTGGCTTTAAAATCCTTGTATTTATCCATATTAAAGTTTACAGCACCTTTGGTATACCAGGAAATGTCTTTGTTAAACTGAACTTCAAACCAGCCCTGTGCATTTACAGCGTAATCATTAGTGATCCTCCTGAAGTTTTGATCCAGTACGGCTATAGGGTTTTTGTTGTTATACTCAAAATCATACGCTTTGTAAGTGTACCTGCCGCTGCCATCAGTTAAGTAAGGACCGTAGGTAGGTGCTTGTGACATGGCAGAAAGGAAAAGGTCCATAGATGAACCATCCCATTGGCTGGGTGATGAAGGATTGCCGGCCACAGCACCCCTCGTGCCTGATTTCAGCAATACGTTAGTGCCAAATTTTATATGATCATTGATTTTTGAAGTTAAATTGATACGCGCATTATAGCGTTTATAATCAAAGCCCCTTTCAATACCTTCCTGGTTAACATATCCCAATGATACATTATACGTGGTTTTGTCATTACCGCCGCTAAATGTCAGGTTGTGATTTTGTGTTGGGGCAGTCCTGAATATCAGGCTTAGCCAATCGGTATTGGGGTAATGGAGTTTGTCTGTACTGTTGCGGTACAGATCGATCTGATCCTGCGGATAAAGGGAGTTCGGATCTGTTGTTCCGCTGTTAATACGGGCCTGGTTAAACATCTCCATGTACTGGGCGGAGTTGGTTACCAGTTTAAACATCTTGGTAGGGCTATAAAAACCCACATTACCATCATAAGTAACCGACATTTGCCCGGCTTTACCTTGTTTGGTTGTCACCAATACCACGCCATTGGCAGCCCTTGATCCGTATATAGATGCAGAAGCCGCATCTTTCAGAACCGATACATTGTCGATATCGGTTGGGTTAAGATCGCTAAAATTGCCAGGAACGCCATCGATCAACACCAATGGATCTGAACCCGCGCCGCTAAATGTACTGTTACCGCGGATCCGGATAGATACGCTTTCATTCCCCGGTTCGCCGGAGCCGGTGTTGATCTGCACACCCGGGGCCAGGCCTTCCAGCATAGAAGCCGGATTAACAACTGGGCGTTTGTTCAGCGTTTCTCCGGTTACAGATGATACGGCACCAGTAAGGTTCACTTTCTTTTGTGTACCGTAACCCACCACCACAATTTCGTTAAGTGCCGACGTTTGCTCTTTTAAAACCACGTCGATACGGGTTTGATTACCAACAGGTATCTCCTGGCTAACAAAGCCTATGAAGCTGAACACCAGTACCGCATTGTTACTGGCTACTGATACCTTATAGCTGCCGTCGATACCGGTTTGGGCGCCAATGTTAGTACCTTTTACTTTAATGGTAACGCCCGGCAATGGCACACCTTTTTCGTCCTTTACCTGGCCTGCTATAATAATATCCTGCACAGGGCCGGCTTCAACCGGTTTTGGAGTAACCACAATGGTATTATTATTAATTACGTAGCTAAAGGGCTGGTCTTTAAAACATTGTTTCAATACCTCGCTTAAATCGGAATTTTGCAGATGAACATTAACGGGCACTGCCTTTTTCAACATTTTGGCATTGTAAAAGATACTGAAGCCGCTTTGCTGGTGAATTTCCTTTAAGGTTTCGACAAGGGAAGCGTTGCTTTTGTCAAGACTGATCTTTTGTGCAAAGGTAGTTGCAGCACTAACCTGCAATATGGAAACCAAACACAAAAAGAACGACAATTTCATAATCAGAAATAATTTAAGTGGAATGCAGGGCAATTCCCTGCATTTTATTGCAGTAGATTTTTTATACATTTGAATGTTGGGTTAAATAATTGGTTATGAGAAATATTGATCATTATTCGATACCTGGCAGCTATTCAAAGCTTTATACCAGGGGCGGTGCGAACGCTCCTGGTTATAAACAGGTAAACATTATTTATTAGTAAGGAAAGCTACTTCATAATGATTACCCTCCTTCCTTCTATCTTATAATGAACTGATCGGGTTAGCTGCATAATATCCATTAACTCAGTTATACTTTTATATCGGGAGATAGTACCGCCAAACTCGTTGTTTTTTACATCATTGTCCTGATATTCTATATCTACATCGTACCATCTGCCTACCTGTTTCATTACATCAACTATATTAAGATCATGAAATATGAAGAAGCCATTTTTCCAAGCCATGGTTTGCTGGATATCTGCCCGGCTAACGCTAATGGTGCTGCCTGTTTTTGTTGAAACTCCCTGTTCTCCCGGAACCAGCATCGCTGCCCGGCTGTTGTTGCTCATTTGTACCGAACCTTCAAGTAAAGTGGTGGTTACATTGCTGTTGTCGGGATATGCGTTGACGTTAAAATGGGTGCCATAAACCTGCACTTTAGTGCCATTTGCCTGTACAATAAACGGATGGGTTTTATCTTTAGCAACTTCAAAATAGGCCTCGCCGGTCAGCTCTATCAGCCTTTCATGGCCGTTAAAAGGCTGTGGAAAACGGATGGATGAGGCCGCATTAAGCCAAACACGGGTGCCATCGCCAAGCACAACCTGGTACTGACCGCCACGGGGGGTAGTAATAGTATTAAACTCAGGTAAAGCATTGGCCGTTTTGTTTGTTGCTGATTTGGTGAAATGGTATACCAATACGCCATTACCGGCTTTGCTCACTTTTATCCCCGATTGATTTGCCAGGGCACCATTTTTTGCATCGTCAAGTACAATTTTTAATCCGTTGGCTAATGTGAGGTATGCTTTGTTGGCGCCGGGAACAATAGGTTTTTGGTGGGGAATTGCTGTCAGAGTTACATTATCAGTTCGCTGATTTCTTTTATTGAGGATAAAAAGTAACCCGGCCAATAAAGCCACCAGTAAAACTGCAGCCACCTGCAACCATCTGCTTTTATAAATTTTATATTTACTTACAGGTACTACATTACGGTTTTCGTTTAGGCGTTGCCATATACGGGCGCGTACATCGGCCTCATTAACCACATCATCATTCCAGCCCTCATCGGCCAATTGCATTTCATCGCGGTATGTATCCAGCAGCCTTTTTTCGGCATCAGTACATTGGCCGCTCATGTATTTTTCATACAGTGCCAGGAACTCGTTTTTGGTTATCATCAGGTTACAATTGCAGGTTTACATAGTGTTAGTGTAAATTTTATGCTGACACACACATACATTTTTCGATTTTTTTTTACAACCTGTCTTAAATGTTGAATTATTCCTAATTTTATCCAACCAGTTGTATGTACAATTCCCATGTTAGTGATCCGGAGCTGTGGCTTGCCGTACGTAATGACGATGAGCATGCTTTTGCCATGCTTTTTGACCGGTACTGGGTGAGATTATATAAGACAGCACTCTGGTACCTGAAAGACCGGGAAAACAGTGAAGAGGCTGTACATGATGTTTTTTTAAATATCTGGAATCGCCGTCATCATCTGGAGATAGAATCCGTTCCTAATTTTCTGCTCTCGGCTATCCGTTACCAGGTATATAATCGTATGCGCGCAGTAAAACCACCGGTTGCTATAGCGTTGCATAATATTGAGACAGATAATCTGCCGGATTATAACCAGAGCGACCACCGAATCAAAAACCAGGAGTTGCTACAGGAATTGAATTATCACCTGGAACAATTGCCAAAACGCTGTCAGGAAATATTTTACATGAGCCGAATGGATAACTTGAGCAACCAGGAAATTGCAACCCATTTGGGCATATCCAAAAGAACAGTTGAAAACCAGATAACAATGGCGCTAAAGCATTTAAGAGGTTGTTTCAAAGAAATCTCAATTTTTCTTTGCCTGTGGTACTTGTTTTTCAAATAAGGTGAAGCAACTGTAAACAAACAAAAAGAGCATATCCAATAGGTAAAGCTACCTTTCAAATATGCTCTTTAATGTTTGTGTTTAAGTCGGGATGGCGGGATTCGAACCCACGACCTCCAGCACCCCATGCTGGCGCGATACCGGGCTACGCTACATCCCGAAATAATATTGGCCGGATTGCAAATATAATTGTTGTTGTTATAATTCAAAATGCAATTATGCCCTTTAGGGAGCTTATTGGGCATTTTATCTCGTTGATACTTCTATTGATCTGTTTTGTGTCTACTAAATGGTGCGTGGTTAATAAATGATTGTTAATACTCTTGATTGAAGAGATCGCAAGAACAGCAAGGAAGAGGATTATCGACCACTTATAAATCTTAAAAGGTGTCTTATCCATATTGGAATATGTGAATTTATTCAGAGTCTAAAGTAAAGCTTATAGGTAGATGGTAATTTCTATTGACAGGTTTTCCCTTAACCTCTGCAGGTATCCATGCTGGCATTAATTTGATTACCCTTATTGCTTCTGCGTCAAATGATTTATAAAGCGGCCTGATCACTTTTATATTGGTTATCCTGCCACTCTTGGTTACAATAAAGGATACTATGACCTTGCCTTGAACATCTATTTCGGGCTCTGGCCAATGCAAATTCTTTTGAAGAAACGATGCTAAACTATCCTGCCCTCCGGGATAATGCGGTACTGATTCGATTGGACCCGTTATCGATGACTTGCCATCTGCTTTACCTTTAGACTGCGCCCACACACCTGACAGGCTATTTATCAGAATTACTATAAAGAGTAACAGTGGAGGTTTCATGGCAATATGGTTTATAAAAGCACCGCACATTAGCAATACTAATTTAAAGGTACTAATGTTATATATGATTCAACAATTAGTAATTCCAATCTTCAGCTTGAGCAGTAAATATCCCAACCAAAGACAACAATACTTCATGGTATTTGTGAAGAATTACACAAGCTACTGCACAAATAATACACTTATTATACACTTTGGTAATAAATAATTAATTACCAAACCCTTATGATGATATTTATCAGTAATTGAACAAATTTTTAATCAAATGTGGATGAGTTGTCAGCCCGATAAATCATTATTCAATTGCTTTAATTGGTAAAGTGAGGATAGGCATATCTGTTTCTTTATCTAAGATTTCTTTAGCTTGATTTAACTAACAAAATTTACAAACACCAACAGCTTTTATGATAATAGTTAACGAAAAACTACCACCCACGCGCAAAGCGACTACAAAGTCATCCGTATATGGTCAGTTGGATGTATGGCGTGCGCTTGCAGCAATTTGGGTGGTAATGGAGCACGCATGTTCTACCGTTTTATCCGACACTCATGTTGTACCCCACGCCACGTCATTTCTTTTAAAGAATTACATTATTTTTAGTCTTTCGGGCCAACTTGGTGTAATTATGTTTTTCGTCATATCTGGTTATTGTATTGTATTAGCTGCAGACCGCGCTATAAACAAACAAAAAACGCCGGTAGATTTTTTGAAAGCACGCTTCCGCCGGATCTTCCCACCTTACTATGCATCGATCGCACTTGCAGTGGTTTTGCCGTTAAGCTTTTTAGCCATGGCCCATTTAGGCCTGATTCCCATGCCAAACCATAAAGTCGAATTTCTGAATGGTTCTTTCGTATATTACTTTGCCAATTTAACATTAACACAAGACCTTCTTCACGTAACCCCAATTCAAGCCATATATTGGTCGCTCTGCTATGAAGTTGCGTTTTACGTTATTGTTGCTATTTGTATGTTTTTGAATAAAACGCTTAAATTTAATTTGCATAGCATGCTGTTTATAATTACTCAGTTATCATTATTATGGCTGATCATTTCTCCGGATACCTGTCCATTTCCGTTTGGTTTGTGGTATCTTTTTGGTTTGGGTGGGCTTGTTTATAGGCTAATTCAGCGTCCTGATGATCTGTTTGCAAAACTTTTTTTGGGTATTACAGGTTTATCTGTGTTACTTTTTGCCTGCTTCCAAAAGGGTCATTACCTTCTTGGGCACCCATCCAGTAGAACACAAGCTATATTTGGATTAGTTTTTTCGGCTATTATATTACTACTGCACCGGTTTGACGGCGTTTTGATGAATAATCGCCTGGTCAGAATATTTGCATTTTTGGGGACTATGTCCTACAGCATATACTTGTCACACACCAGCGTTATTGCAATTCCACGGCAGCTAATGATAAAATTGGGCTTTATAGATGATAAGTACTGGGTTACATTTATTGTCCAAATAGTTGTTGGAATCGTTTTTGGATACGTTTTCCATATCTTTTGCGAACGCCCCTTCATGAGCGCACACGCTAAAGTAAGGGAAGACAAAATAAAGGTGTAATATTGCATATCCATTAATACGTCGCGGGTTTGGCTATACCGCATATTATGTTATGTGTTACTCTGATTGCTACAGAGCACTCGTCTTTACTTAGTTTTTTTTGTAGTGTTTTAGACTACTGAAATGGTTGCCATGAGATGCATAATGTAGATCAACTGGTAGCACACAAGAGAATTCAACAAGCTTTTGTTTATTGGTTTTGTCCTCCGGAAGGTGGTAAATTGGCTTAAAACGAGGCTTTTATATTGTAACCCATGCTGGCGCGATACCGGGCTAAGCTACATCCCGAAATTATATTAGCTGGATTGCAAATATAATTGTTGTTAAAATTCAAAACCCCGCCTTCAAAAAACTCATCTCATCGTTCCTTTAGTCGAAATGTAAAACCCGGATGCCTATTTTTTTATTAACAGCTCACTATAAGTAAGTGCAAACGTCCCGTATAGTTTTACGGGCGTTCCATGCTCATTATATTGAACTTTACCTATCGCTTTTATTTCCTTGGGGCGGCTGCCGTCTAAAGGGTTGATGAGGTAGGTCATTGAAAAATCAGCGCCGGTTTTAAATGATTTTTCAATCGCATCCATAACCGCCTGGCGGTGCCGGGGATCAACAACAATAACCGCTTCATCTAAAGTCGGCTTTGTGTTTTCAGGAAAACCGCGGATCCGTAATCCATATTCAGAAAGTGTAACCTCCCTGCTGTTAAAATCCAGCGACCAATCCCACAGGTTATGGTCATAAGCTATCGTTAATTCAAGACAATCCAACATTTCAGATAACTGATTATTAAGCCGATCGGACTTTATGTACGAAAGTTCTAATTCTTCGCCCAATGCCAATAACTCCTTTTTCAGAGTGGCTATTTCATTATTTAAGGTTGGGTTTGTATTGGGGCCAGTTTCATTGAGGGTATCCGCAACAGGCTGAATGGGCTCTGCTTTTTCACCGGGCATATCTACGGCGGGATGTAGTTTATAGTTTTTCTTTCGCCGGGTTAAAAAAATATTGATATATAAAAGGCAAAGTATGGTAACATAAAATGAAATATTTTGCCAAATGCTGCCTACGCTAAAGTAGTTCAATATGGGGGTATTGAGTTGGATCAGGACGGTCATGATAGGGCAGCGGTTAAGTTAATGCAAGGTAATAATTAACTATACGCTTAACAACCCGTGAAAACACCTATTTTATGTTAATATGCACTATTGAAATTAACCGCAGGTTAAATTAATATAGAAATTTAAAAGAAATGATCTTCCTTGTTATTTATAGGCCAAATCTTTATTATTGAGGTAAAGCGATTTTTAATTCCGTTATTTTTATACATGAAATTTATGCGGATGCAGACATAATTTTTATATAAAAATCCAGTTTTATATTTTACCTGTAAACCAGTCAAAGGTAACGGCGCAGTCCTTAAATCGGCGTTGCTTTGATATCTGTGCGTATGAGCAGGTGGTACTATTGTTATTTTATTAACTGCTATGTATATTGTTGGCGTCCTTAATAAACTATGAACAGGTCATTTACATATAGCTTAAAAGTTTGGCTGATGCTTGTTATTGTGGCTCCGTTGCTTCACCTGGTACTGTCCTGGTTGATTATTGCGGATCCCGGAATAAGCCTTATTGACGAGATCCGAAAGGACTATATTATTTTTGCAGATATGATCCTGCTGGTTACCGTCCCCTTTGCCTTTGTATTTTGGATAGCTGTGTATTCTTTATCGAAAAAAAAGGAACCCTTTTATATAAAGCAGGCTTTAACCACGGCTATACTCATCATTACTATGCTCCCCTTTTTTGAATTACTTTTCGAGAGAAATGTTTCGGCGGTATCTTCAATAGCGGTAATTATCTTTCCCTATTCAATTACCGGGATAGCCGGCATCTGGCTGCATGAGCTTGAACCCGCTGAGGCTGAGGAAGAAGAAAGGGTTGAGGAAAGGGAATAGGATGGTACCCCTGAATTAGTACGCCACGCCGTTAAAAACCACATGTAACCCAATAAAGCACGGGAATCAATTTTTATTGTCATAAAACAATTAACATTTTATTATTATTGCTTTAATTTTTAACTTAAACCAACACGTACATATATAATACATGGCTTTTGCGTTTAACTAAAGCATGTGTTTTGACCTTTTTGCACCTATAGTATGGCCTCGACAGAAAATTATGAACTTTTGCTTGGCAAAATCAATACTTTCACCCGGAAGTATTATTTCAATAATTTTCTGCGCGGATTGATATTTTTAGGTGCTGGTCTTTTTACCGCTTACGTGGTTATTACCCTGAGCGAATATTTCGGCAATTTCAGCATCCTGCTGCGCACCATCCTTTTTTACTTTTTTATCCTGCTCAATACCGTGCTTGTTTGCTGGCTTGTTTTGCCATCATTGCTGGCCTGGCTTAAACTGGGCAAAACGTTAACGCATGATGAAGCAGCTGAAATTATAGGCAGGCATTTCAATGATGTTAATGATAAACTGCTCAATACCCTGCAGCTTAAAAAGCTGGCGGCCGAAGATGAAAACCACCGCGCACTTATCGAAGCCAGTATCGATCAAAAAATAGAAGCACTTAAACCGGTGAGCTTTCCGTCGGCCATCAACCTTAAGGAGAATACCAAATATTTAAAATGGGTGCTTGGTCCGCTGGGGGTAATTATCATCATTGCTTTGGCTGCGCCATCTGTATTAACCGAGAGCACTAAAAGGCTTATCAGGCATAACGAATATTTTGTACCTGCTGCCCCTTTCAAGTTTATTGTATTGAATAAAACGCTTTCGGTTGTTCAGGGAAATGACCTGAAGCTTGATTTAAAACTGGAAGGCGATAAGCTGCCTGCCGATGTTTATGTTGAAATGGGCGAGAACACCTTTAAGCTTGATAAGGATAATATCAGCCGTTTTCATTATCAGTTTAGCAATCTGCAGCAAAATACTCGCTTTAAGTTATCCGGGAATGGTTTCAGTTCGACTGTTTATGAGATCAAAGTGAACCAAAAACCTGCGCTGCTCCATTTTGATGTTGAGCTGAACTATCCGGCCTATCTCCATAAAAAAAATGAAAAGCTGCTTAATGCAGGTGATTTGACTATACCTGCCGGTACAACAGTGAACTGGCAATTGCATACCCAATATGCCAGCGCCCTTATGTTTGATATGAACGGACAAAGCCATCCCGCCGTGTTAAATGGAGCCGATTTGTTTGAACACCGTGAGCGGATATTGAAAAACTCGGTTTACAAACTTTTGCCGGTTAATGCGCAGGTAAACTACAGCGATTCGGCCACATACCGCATCAGTGTGGTTACCGACGAGGCGCCTTCTATCACTGTTGATGAAAAGCCGGATTCGGTGAGTATGAAAGCGTTTTATTTTAACGGCAAAATCCAGGACGATCATGGCTTTTCGTCGCTCACGTTTCACTACAATATTGAAGCCGCCGGTAACAGCAAAGCCAAAGAGTTTACCAAAAAGGTTAATGCTGATCTGGCCCAAACACAGGCCGATTTCTTTTATTACTGGAACCTGAAGGAAATGGGCATCAATCCCGGTGACCATGTAAGCTACTTTTTTGAGGTTGCCGATAATGATGAAGTGACCGGCCATAAAACAGCCCGTACTGCAAAACATACACTAAATGTTCCTGACAGCAAGGAGATTAACCAACAGTTAAATGCTGGATCAAAAGCAATAAAAGAAAAAATGCAGTCGGCCATTAAGCTGGCCGGGCAGGTGGAGCGTGATGCGCAGAAACTCAATCAAAACCTGCTGAACAAAAACACACTGTCGTTTGATGAGAAAAAGCAGGTGGAAGACTTGATGCAAAAACGCAAGGACCTGGAAGACCTGGTAAAGGATATCCAGGCCGATAACAAAAAGAATTTATACAATCGCCAGGAAAACCAGAAGCAAACCGAAGAGATCATGGCCAAACAAAAACAGATAGAAGACCTGTTTAACAATGTGCTTGATCAAAAAACAAAGGAGCTGCTTCAAAACCTGCAACAAATGCTAAACGAGCAGCAAAAGGATGCTACCCGCGATGAGTTATCCAAAATGCAGATGGATAATAAATCGTTAAAAAAAGAGCTCGACCGCGTGTTGGAACTGTACAAAAAGCTGGAGTTTGAACAAAAACTCAATCAAAACCTCGATCAGCTGAATAAGCTTGCTGATGATCAGCAAAAGCTATCGGAACAAACCAAACAACCCGGGGCCGACCAAAAGAACCTGCAGCAACAGCAGGATAAACTGAAGCAGGATTTTCAGGATGTGAAGAAAGGCTTTGACGAATTACAGAAAGCTAATGATCAGGCCGAGCGTAAATCCGACTATCAAAACCCCGAAAAGGAGACAAAAGATATTGAACAGCAGATGGATCAAAGCGCCGGCGATCTGGAAAAGAAGGATAATTCAAAGGCCTCAAAATCGCAGCAGCAGGCGGCCAAACAAATGAAGGAGCTTGCCGCCAAAATGCAAAAGGATAGTGACGAAGGCGAATCAAAAGAGAATGCCGTTGATGCGCAGCAGCTAAGGGAATTGTTAAAAAGCTTGGTTAACAGCTCGTTTAACCAGGAAAAGCTGATGCAAACGCTTAAGAACACTAACCCTACAGACCCATCATACATTACTTTATCGCAAAGCCAGAAGGATATCAAGGATAACCTGAAAACCGCCGAAGATAGCCTTTATGCCATCAGCAGAAGAGTGCCGCAGATCCAGTCGACAGTGAATAAGGAGATTGCCAGTATCAACGATCATATTGATCAGGCCCTGGAGTTCCTGGGCGACAGGCGTACGCTTGAAGCAAACCGCAATCAGCAATATGCCATGACCTCCATGAATAACCTGGCACTGATGCTGAGCGAAGCGCTTGAGCAGATGCAAAAAATGATGAATAAGGGCGGTAAAGGAGGCAAGGGAAAACAGCAGTCTATATCGCAGCTGGCAAAAATGCAGCAGCAGCTTAACCAAAATATGCAAAAAGCCCGTGAGCAAATGCAGCAGGGGGCGCAGGGAAACCAGGGCAAAGGCCAGCAAGGCAATAATGGCAATATGAGCGAACAGTTTGCTAAAATGGCACGTCAGCAGCAGATGATCAGGCAGGCTTTGCAGCAAATTGACAGGGACGAAAACAAGGATGGAACAGGCGGATTAGGCAATTTGGATAAAATTTCGAAAGAAATGGAACAAACCGAACGTGATCTCGTAAACAGGAAGATTACAGATGATGCGCTTAAAAGGCAGCAGCAAATACAAACCCGGTTATTGGAGGCCGAAAAGGCCGAGCAGCAACGAGATCAGGATCAGCAAAGAGAGAGTAATGCGGGTAAGGATTTGCCGCCGGGATATATAAAGGCACTGCAGGGGTACCAGCAACAAAAAGCAAAACAAACGGAGCAGATCAGAACTGTATCTCCGGCACTTAATTTGTATTATAAACAAAAAATAAAATCTTACTTTGATCAACTTAATGCCAAATAATATGGAAGAGGCAAATGTTCAAACCAGCGAGCTATACACGTTGCAGCTGCCGTCAAAACCGGAGAGCATAGCGTTGCTTGAGCAGCTGATAGAAGAAATTGCTGACAAATATCATGTTGCAGAAGATACTTTTGCCAACATGATGACCTGCCTTAATGAAGCGGTTATTAATGCCATCATGCACGGTAACAAACAGGATGAGACTAAAAAGGTGATTGTTAATGCCGAAGTTGAACCTAAGCGGATTATCTGGACTGTTACCGATGAAGGGCCGGGCTTTGACTATAATAACCTTGCCGACCCTACTGCTCCCGAAAACCTCGAGAACCTGACTGGCCGTGGCGTGTTTATCATTAAACACCTTGCCGATCAGTGTATCTTTAATGCATCAGGTAATGAAATTGAACTTCACTTTAAGATCTGATGCCCGCTATTAATTTTTTTGAAGAAGACACAACTTTTAAGCCCAAACAAAAAGCGCAGTTAAGACAGTGGATCAGGGATACAATAGTTGCCGAGGGTTTTAAACTGAAAGAGCTTAATTACATTTTTTGCTCAGATGCGTACCTGCTGCAAATAAACCAGCAATATCTTGATCATGACACTTACACCGATATCGTAACCTTTGATAATTCGGAAGTTGAGGGGGATATTGTGGGCGATATTTTTATTTCGATAGACCGCATCCGCGAAAACGGGGCCAAATTTAAAACCGGTGAAGCCGATGAACTGCACCGGGTGATCATTCACGGGGCCCTGCACCTTTTGGGCTATACAGATAAAAGTGTTGTTACAAAACAAAAAATGACACAAAAAGAAGATGAGTACTTAGCTAAAAGAAATTTTTAGCTTTACTTTTATACTGGATTATAAAAATCAATTGTAAAAACCATGAAAACACTGGCACTCATCATCGCCTTATTATTTGCCACAGCACCGTCTTCAGTATATGAGTTTAAACTGAAAACTATCGATGGCAAAGATTTTAGCTTGGCTAAATACAAAGGCAAAAAAGTATTGATCGTAAACACGGCCTCAAAATGCGGCTTTACCAAACAATACGCCGATCTGGAAAAATTATCTGAGCAATACAAAGGTAAACTGGTTGTAGTAGGTTTCCCTGCCAATAACTTTGGCGGCCAGGAGCCGGGCACTAACCAGGACATTAAAACCTTTTGCAAAGAAAATTTTAATGTAAAATTTCCGATGAGCGGTAAGGTAAGCGTTTTAGGTTTGGATATCGATCCGCTGTTCCAATACTTAACAACAGCACCAAACCCTGATTTTACAGGCGATATCAAATGGAACTTTGAAAAATTCCTGATAGACGAAAATGGCAAACTGATCCACCGTTTCAGGTCACAAACCACTCCACTGTCTGAAGATATCACTAAATATCTGAACTAATATTTTCCTTCTTTAAGGTACAGAGACCCCAGCGATAGCCGGGGCTTTTGTTTTATGTGGTTTTTGGGTTATTGCAGCTTGCGGTCGGTGTTATCATCATTGGTGTTGGGGAGATAGAAGACATGTCATTGCGAGGAGGAACGACGAAGCAATCGCATACTATACAGGGCGGATATGCTTCCGTGCGGTTGCCACGCTATCGCTCGCAATGACATGTTTTTGTTTGTTTTCCAAACAACGTTCATCTTCCCAACACCAATGATGATAACACCGACAACTGGCTAAATAAAACGTGTCCAATAACGCAATACGTTGGTTAAAAAAAAACTTTTTCATATCTTTGGTCATCAACAAATGATAATAGCAAACATTAAATACGGCACCGGGGAGAATCCCAAATCCCTTATCCGGACATTCCTTGTCTCGGAGCCTTTTTTTAATGATCCTCCATTTTTTCTTTTTTGCTAAGCAAAACCAGTTCATTCGTAGCTGTTTTTGAGTTTTTCAACACCATTTTCAAAATAATTTAATTCAACGCGGGCAATTGAAAGTATCGTTGCGTTTGTCCCGATCTATCTTAATTTAGCA
This sequence comes from Mucilaginibacter angelicae, assembly GCF_042434235.1. Taxonomy (NCBI): domain Bacteria; kingdom Pseudomonadati; phylum Bacteroidota; class Sphingobacteriia; order Sphingobacteriales; family Sphingobacteriaceae; genus Mucilaginibacter; species Mucilaginibacter angelicae. Next base: position 179,345 of record NZ_JBHLTS010000079.1, read on the forward strand.
AAAAATGAAAAAAACATTTGTTCTATTACATATAGCCGTAATCCTGGCTGGTTTTACCGGCGTATTCGGAAAGCTTATCTCTTTAAATGAATACCTGCTTACCTGTTACCGTACTTTGTTCTCTTTTTTATTCCTGATTATTATTGTGTGGATCAAAAAAACGCAGTTTAATTATTCGTGGACTAACATCCGGGAAATGGGTAAGGCCGGATTGCTAATAGCTTTTCACTGGGTGTTTTTTTACGCCAGTATCAAATACGCTAATGTTTCTGTGGGGGTAGTTTGTTATTGTCTTACCAGTTTTTTTACCGCGTTTCTGGCGCCGCTTATCAACAAAAAGCCGTTTAATATAACCGAGTTATTGTTAAGCACACTAACACTGGCCGGCATTGGGCTCATCTTTCATTTCGATACTTCGTTTCGTACCGGCATTATACTTGGCGTAATATCATCTTTCCTGGCGTCGCTTTATACCATCTTTAACGAGCGGTTAGTAAAAAAGTACGACGCAACTGTTATGAACCTGTATCAGATGCTGGCCGGAACTATAGCCTTGATACTGGCCTTGCCTCTGTATCTTCATTTCTTTCCCTCAAAAACAATGTTACCAGGCACAGCGGATATATTTTATTTATTGCTTTTGTCGCTTTTTTGCACTGTTGGGCTTTATGTGATGGTAGCTGAGGTTTTAAAAAAGGTCTCCGCCTTTACCGTTAATCTGACCTTTAACCTGGAACCTGTTTATAGCATTTTACTGGCGATGATTTTATTTAACGAGTCCCGGCAGCTCAATATATCTTTTTATGCGGGGCTATTGATTATAATAGTATCCGTGATTTTGCAGGCTGGGTTAAGCCGGAAAAAGCGCAGGGAGCAGGTTATATGACCATAAACGATGTCATTCAATACAATCCAGACTTACGAAGTTTTTAAAACTTCGTAAGTCTTCAATAGATGGAGAAAGTTATATAATTATAAAGCTATGTCATTGCCACGTCGCCCCGGCGCTCTATCCTTGCCGCTCCTCGCAATGACATCATTAATTTCTCTGCTCAGAAACCCGTGCCACCGCTTGCGCAGGTAAATCCATATTGCCATCCTGCTTAATGAGGTTGAGCTTATGTTTGGTGATGATCCATTTGCCATCGGTTTCGATAAGTTCAGTATCATAAGTGCCTTCAACAATCCATAGCTCATCACTAATAAAATGATCGGCTTTGCCATAGTAATGCACATGTGCTGCTGATCCATTTTGCATTACGTAAAAATCGGTCAGTTGATGCTGCGTTTTGTCGAAGCCCGGCAAAAAGCCCCGCCATGCTGTGATGATATTTTCGGATGATACAAGGCTGGCCGGGTTGCCGGTCATGGAGCTATAATCGAGCTCAACATTTTCGGCAAGTGTATTTTTAACTTTTGCCCAATCCCGCTCGTCGGCCCCCTTGAACAAGGCGGTTAGGGTTTCAATTATTTGATCTTTCATAGGTTAAGTATTGATGTTTTTACAACCAAATATCAATTATCCGGTTCATTTTACATATTAACAACAATCTTTTATATAAACTTGTACTGTTAATGGTTGTTTCCCCAAAACAGCCCCACCATAAAACATGAGTCAGGATTTTTACCAACATATTTTTGCTAAACAGCAAAATCTGGAGGCTGTGCCTTCAAACAGGGAAATTACGGCCTGGGCGCTAAAAGTGATCCATTTGCTGTACCCCGAACAAACCGGGCAACTGTATGCCTCGGTTGATGAGCTGAAAGATGAATTTTTAAGGCTTGAGAACGAACTTTGCGAAATTATGAGGGCAACCAAAGCCTGCAGTAATTGCGATACCTCAAAGCTGGCCAAAAAATTCTTTGAGGGCCTGCCCGAGCTGTTCCGGATCCTGAATACCGATATCCAGGCCATCTTTAACGGCGATCCTGCCGCGCGCAGCGAATTTGAGGTGATCCGTACCTATCCGGGCTTTTATGCCATTTCGCTTTATCGCGTAGCGCATAGTCTTTATATTGATGATATTCCCTTGTTGCCGAGGATCCTTACCGAGTACGCGCATTCAAAAACGGGGATAGACATCCATCCCGCTGCCAAAATAGACGAGTATTTCTATATAGATCATGGCACCGGTATTGTTATCGGCGAAAGCTGTACAATAGGCAAGCACGTTAAGTTGTACCAGGGCGTTACCCTGGGTGCATTAAGCGTGGATAAAAGCATGGCCAATACTAAACGGCACCCTACGGTTGAGGATAATGTAGTGATCTACTCGGGCGCTACTATTCTGGGCGGCGAAACTATTATAGGCCATAACAGCGTGGTAGGAGGGAACGTTTGGCTTACCAAAAGCCTGCCGCCAAATTCAAGGGTATATCATACCCCCAATCACCGCATTTTGAAAAGGCTGAGCATGAAACTGTTCGGAGAAAAAAAATAAAGCATTTACCTATAAAAATATACAATGGCTGGACTGATAGACCTGATAGGCAACACGCCTATGGTAGAAATTAAAAAGCTGAACCCCAATCCCAAAGTGCGGATATTTGCCAAACTGGAGGGCAATAATCCCGGCGGTAGTGTGAAAGATCGTGCATCGCTCAATATGATCAGGAGTGCCATTGAGCGCGGTGATATTAAACCAGGTACTAAACTTATAGAAGCCACCAGCGGCAATACAGGTATTGCGCTGGCCATGATAGCACGGTTATTTGATCTGGAGATAGAGCTGGTAATGCCATCTAACTCAACCCGGGAACGTACGCTTACCATGGAGGCTTTCGGCGCTAAAGTTACCTTACTGGAAGGTATAGAGCTTTGCCGCGATTATGCTGAAGAAAAAGCCGCCACCGGCGAATATTTCCTTTTGAACCAGTTTGCCAATCCGGATAATTATATGGCCCACGTAAAAACCACTGGTCCGGAAATTTGGCGGGATACCGAGGGTAAGATCACTCATTTTGTAAGCGCTATGGGCACCACAGGCACTATTATGGGCTGTTCAAGATATTTTAAAGAACAAAACCCGGACATTCAGATAGTGGGCTGTCAGCCGGTTGAAGGCTCATCTATCCCCGGCATCCGCAGGTGGCCGGAAGAGTATCTGCCAAAGATCTTTGATGCCAAAAGGGTTGACAGGGTAATGGACATCTCGCAGGAAGAAGCTACCCTAATGGCACGTAAGATGGCTAAAGTTGAAGGTGTTTTTGCAGGCATGAGCAGCGGTGGCGCATTGTCAGCCGCAATAAGACTGGCCCAGGAACTGGAAGAAGGCCTTATCGTATTTATATGTTGCGACAGGGGCGACAGATATTTGAGCAGTGAGTTGTTTGGGTAAAACTTAAACTACCGCCATGTCATCCATAAAACTTGCGCTCGTTTAAAACGAGCGCTTAACGTGATTGCGCGTTTGTAACGCCGTTATTGGTGCTTTCGTTTTTAACGTAAGCCCATTTTAAGCACTCATCACAGATGAGCGCAAGATAATTTTACCATCATGTCAATGCGAGGTACGAAGCAATCGCGAACTATACAGAGCGGACCTGCCAATAGGGGATTGCTTCGTTCCACACAATGATGTGGTGGATAATAGCATGTTACAATATCTCCAGCCCCTTTAATTCTTTCTCCAAAGCCTCTGCCGAAGTAAAATGAATACTTTTTATCCCCATCTTTTCAGCCGCTAAAATATTGCGATAATTATCGTCGATAAATAATGCCTCATCGGCATTTACATGATAGCGGTCAAGCAATACCTGGTAAAAAGCAGGTGTGGGCTTTCGCATTTTTTCGGTGCCGGATACTACAACGCCATCAAACCAGCCTAAAAAATCAAAGCGCTCTTGAGCCATCGGAAAAGTTTCAGCCGACCAGTTTGTCAATGCGTAGATTTTGTATTTTCCGCTTTCCTTTAACTGTTTGAATATCTCCACAGTGCCGTGAAAAGGCTCGCCAAGCATTTCTATCCAGCGGGAATAAAAAGCGCGGATATTAGCTTCATGTTCGGGGAATTGGACTACGAGCAGATCAGTGCCTTCCTGTAGCGAGCGGCCGGCATCCTGTTCCTCATTCCAGTCGGGAGTACAGATGTTGGCAAGGAAATCTTTCATCTCCTGCTCATCGCTAAACAGGGTACGGTACACATAATGCGGGTTCCAGTCAATTAAAACGGCACCCAGATCGAATATTATAGTGTTGATCATTTCGTGTGAAAACTTAAAGCTAATAAACACTTTAAATTTTAATTAGTAAATTAGATTATTAAATAGTTAATGATGCTAACGAAAGAAGAAGTGCTGAAGACAGTAAATGACCTGCCCGGGGAATTTAGCTTTGAGGAGATATTAGACAGATTGATGCTTTTAAACAAGATCGATATTGGCATCGAACAGTCAAATAAAAGTGAAACATTATCAACAGAAGAAGCTAAAGAAAACTTAGCCAAATGGTTGAAATAAACTGGACAAAACAAGCTGTTAAGGATATTGATAATATTGCCGAGTTTATAGCCAAAGATTCTGAATACTATGCCCGGATACAAGTCCAACGATTTTTTGTAAGTACAAAAATATTAGAGCGCTTTCCAAGAACAGGAAAAATTGTTCAGGAAAAGCAAGACCCATTAATAAGGGAAATATTGGTTGGAAGCTATAGGTTAATATACAAAATTATCAATAAAACAAAAATTGATATACTAACAGTTCACCATAGCAAACGACTCCTCAAAAACAACCCTCATTTTAAGAAGAAATAACTCCTATTTCTTTTTCGCATGTATTTCATGAACCTCGGCCTTGGTAACCACCGAATCTTTCAGGAAGATAACCAGGCTTGATGAAGATACAAAGGTTCCCTTATTGTACTGCCTGTCAAGATCATACACCATGCTGTCCTTACTGCTTAACTGCGGGCGGTGCAGCAAATGGATCACCTTTTGATATTTAAGACCATTGAGTTGTTTGCTGGCAATCAGATCTTCAACCATACCAGGGCGGTAGGCAAAAGTAATCCCATCACCATCATCCCATTTATCACGATCGAATTTTTGTTTGCGGCTGCAGGCGGTTAGGCAAACTGCCAGCAGGCAGGTAAATATCAGCGAGGTTTTGTTAAGCATTTTATGTTTCGGTATTGAATCAGGTGCTTTTTTTCTCTTCACCAACATGTCATTGCGAGCGATAGCGTGGCAATCGCATACTATACAGAGCGGATCTGCACTGCTACGGGATTGCTTCGTCGTTCCTCCTCGCAATGACATGGTGTGGTAATCGGGAGTTTTTCCAGCATCTAAAAATACTGAAATTAATCTACCCCTAAAAGGTAGCCTTTAAAATCAGCAAAATCTTTACCGACGGCTACTGCCAGTTTGGTTTTTGATTCCAGCTCTTTTACCTGTTCGGGCACTTCAATTTTGGCCGCAACCTCATCGCTGAAAACATCAGGGAATTTACAGGGATGCGCGGTTGAAAGAAATACACCGGCAGTATCAACAGCGGAATGGTCCTGCTTATAATCGGTTAGGGCCTGCCAGGCTATAGCTGTATGCGGGCAAGCCACATAACCGTAATTATCAAATATCCAGTTAATGGCTTTTACAGTTTCCTCGTCATCGTATTTAACACCAACAACCAATTCTTTGAGTGCTTCGGTATCGTTTTTAAACAGATCGGCAATGCGCACCCAGTTGCTTGGGTTGCCAACATCCATAGCGTTTGATAGCGTTGCTACGGATGGTTTAGGCTGATAAACGCCGGTTTTTAAAAATTCGGGTACTGTATCATTGGCATTGGTGGCAGCAATAAATTTCTCCACAGGTAAGCCCATTTTCCAGGCTAATAAACCGGCGCCAATGTTGCCGAAGTTGCCGCTTGGTACCGAAAAAACCACTTTTTTAATATCCTGCCTCAACAACTGTGCATACGCATTAAAATAATAAAAAGTCTGCGGAACTAAACGTGCAATGTTAATAGAGTTGGCCGATGTTAAGCGAAATTTTGCATTCAGGTCTTCATCAACAAACGCTTGTTTAACCAAGGCCTGGCAGTCATCAAAAGTACCGTCGACTTCAAGCGCTCGGATGTTTTGGCCATTGGTGGTTAGCTGCTGCTCCTGTACGCCGCTCACTTTGCCCTTTGGATAAAGGATGGTAACGCGGGTATTAGGTACGCCCAAAAAGCCGAGGGCCACTGCGCCGCCTGTATCGCCGCTGGTGGCAACAAGTACATCAAGCTGTTTTTCGCCGGCCTCTAAAAAGTAGCTCATTACACGGCTCATGAACCTTGCGCCAAAATCTTTGAACGCAAGCGATGGGCCATGGAAAAGCTCCAGCACGTAAACATGATCTTCCAGCTTTACGATTGGGGCCGGGAAGTTGATGGCATCGTCGATCAGGGCTTTCAGATCAGCTTCGGGGATAGCATCACCAAGCAGGTTTTGTGCTACTTTGAACGCGATTTCGGGCAGGGTATATTTATCAAGGTTATTGATAAAATCATCATCCAAACGAGGGATGCTGTAAGGCATATACAAACCTTTATCCTGCGGCATACTGTTAAAAACAGCGTCTTTAAAAGATACTTCTGATAAGGTGTTATTGGTACTGTAGAGTTTCATTGTTTGATTTCGGATTTCGGAATTTCGATTTCGGATTTATTTGCATTATGTCATTGCGAGCGTAGCGCGGCAATCGCGAACTGTACAGGGCGGACCTGCTTATCGGGGATTGCTTCGTACCTCGCAACGACGGATGTTTGGTAAGCTCTGAATTAAAACTTACAACGTTAGACTTAGGACTATCCCAAAACCTTCGGCCCCGCATCATTAATAGTTGATACATAGCTATTAGAGCCAATTTTTAAGCCGGTTAAATGTTGCTGTAGCTTTTGGGTGATGCTGCGGGCTGTTGCTTCATCGCGGGTAAAGGCAAAAACCGATGGGCCTGAGCCGGAGATTCCAAAGCTTACCGCGCCGAGTTCCATGGCCATTTCACGCATTTTATAAAAATCGGGGATAAGCATAGAGCGTACAGGTTCAACCAGTACATCTTTCATGCTGCGACCAATCAGGTCGATATCCTGCATAAATAAACCGCTCACCAGGCCAGCAATATTGCCCCACTGGGTTACAGCATCTTTCATCTGAATGTTTTTGCGGATGATTTGCCTGGCTTCTCTTGTTGGTACGTCAACATCGGGGAATACAATGGCACACCACAGGTTTTTAGGGTGCGGTAACCTTACCACATCAAGCGGCTCGTAACTACGGATCAATACAAAACCGCCAAACAGGGCAGGGGCAACGTTATCAGCATGACCATGACCGCAAGCCATTTCCTCGCCTTTCATGGCAAATGGAAGCAGTTTTATCGGATCGGAATCATCGCCCAGTAAAGTTTTTATAGCAAACAAACCGGCAACCGTACTGGCCGAGCTTGAGCCCAATCCGCTGCCTATCGGCATTTTTTTGTGCAACTCAATATCCAAACCAATATCGCTACGGCCAACGCTTTGAAGGTAATGCTGCACGCTTACACTCACTGTATTTTTGGCCGGATCAAGCGGCAGGCGACCATCATCACCAGTAATTTTGCTGATGGTGATGCCTGGTTTGCCTGTCACACGCATGATTACCTCGTCGCCGGGTTCATCAACCGCAAAGCCCAGCACATCAAAACCGCAAACTACGTTGGCTACTGTTGCAGGGGCAAAAACGTGGATGCTTTCGCCCCCCCTGCCCCCTGAAGGGGGAGCCAAATGAGCAGGTTTCTTTAAATCGTCTATTGTATTTTCCATATAAAATCTATCAAATTATCCCTCCCCCTTCAGGGGGCCGGGGGGCTAAACTACTGTTCCCCCTTCAGAGGGTTAGGCGGCAACTAATTCGCTCCAATATTTATTAAATCAGCAAATACGCCGGCGGCTGTTACTTCAGCGCCTGCGCCGGGGCCTTTTACAACCAGCGGGCGCTCACGGTATCTGTCGGTTGTGAATGATATGATATTATCACTGCCCGACAGCATGTAGAACGGATGGTTTTCATCAACCATTTGCAGGGTGATACTTACCTTGCCGTTTTCCAGCTTGCCTATGTAGCGTAAAACCTTACCATCTTTTTCGGCCGCATCTTTCAGTTTGGCAAAATGGGCATCTTCGGTTTTAAGGGTAGCATAAAAATCTTCAACAGATTTGGCTTCAAGGCTTGCTTTTGGCAATACGCTTTCTATTTCAACATCGGCTTCTTCCATCGGGTAACCGGCATCGCGGGCAAGGATGAGCATTTTGCGCATAAAATCCTTACCGCTCAGGTCATCACGCGGATCGGGTTCGGTATAGCCTTTTTCCTGGGCCTCTTTAACCACATCGTGAAAATTGGCATCACCCTTAAAGTTATTAAAGATGAACGATATTGTGCCCGAAAGTATTGCTTCGATGCGCTGTACCCTGTCGCCGCTGTTCATCAGGTTTTTTAGGGTATTGATGATAGGCAGACCTGCACCCACGTTGGTTTCGTAAAAGAAATCAACGCCATGGGCACGGGCTGTATCTTTAAACATACGGTATTGCTTGTAGCTGCCCGAGTTGCCTATTTTATTACAGGTGATCACCGAGATATTGGCTTTAAAAACCTCCTCGTAAAACCCAATAGGAACCGGACTTGCCGTGTTATCAATAAATACACAATTTGGCAGGTTCATTTCTTTCATCCTGTTGATGAACGATTGCAGATCGGCCTCGTAAGGTGACGATTGCAGATCATTCTGCCAGGTATCCAGCGAAATACCATCGCTGTTGAATGTCATTTTGCGGGTATTGCTGATGCCTGCTATTTTAACCTGGATACCATTGTTATCCTTCAGGTAATCAGTGTGTGCGTTCAACTGGTTGAACAGCGTTTTGCCGATGTTGCCGGTACCTAAACAAAACGCATGCAGGGTTTTTGTAAGCTGTACAAAGAAGGCATCATGTACAGCGTTCAATGCTTTTGACAGATCATTGGCCGAGATGATCACCGAGATATTATACTCTGACGAACCCTGCGCTATAGCCCTTACGTTAACACCGTTACGGCCAAGTGCATGGAACAACTTGCCCGACATGCCCGGCGTTTGTTTCATGTTTTCGCCTACGATGGCCAGGATAGCCAGGTTTTTTTCGATAACCAGATGCTCCAGTTTTTTAGCGGCAAGTTCCAGTTCAAACTCCTGCTCTATAACCTGTTTAGCCCTTTCGGTATCCTGCGGCTGCACTGCGAAGGTAATGCTATGCTCAGATGACGATTGGGTGATCAGGATCACGTTGATCTGCTCGCGGGCCAGTAATGAAAACAAGCGTCCACTAAAGCCCGATTTGCCCACCATGCCGCTGCCCTCTAAATTAAGGATGCTGATATTATTGATAGATGAAATGCCTTTGATAGGTAGGGTAGAGGCCTTGCAATCGTGGCGGATCACGGTACCTTCAAATTCCGGCTCAAAGGTGTTTTTGATCACAATAGGGATTCGTTTTAAAAACGCCGGGATCATGGTTGGCGGATAGATCACCTTGGCGCCGAAGTAGGAAAGTTCCATGGCTTCGGTATAAGTAAGCTCGGTTAATGAAAATGCCTTTTTTACCATCCGCGGGTCAGCAGTCATCATACCGTTAACATCTGTCCAGATCTGGATCTCCTGCGCGTTTAACGCCGCACCGAAAATAGCCGCGGTATAATCAGAGCCGCCCCGGCCTAAAGTAGTAGTTTGTCCGGCATCGTTACCTGCAATAAAACCGGTGACAATAAGGGTTTTGCCTTTGCTTTCAGTATAAAGGCCCTGGATCAGCCTTTCAGTAAGTTCGGTATTTACTTTGGCATTGCCGAAGGCGCTGTCGGTTTTGATCACATCGGCAGCATCAACAAAAAGTACATCGCCAAAATGCTGGGCTGCAATTTTGCTTACCATGAGGGTTGAGCAGCGTTCGCCAAAGCTCAACACCTGGTCGCGGGTTTTCGGGGTAAGCTCGCGGAGGGTAAGTACGCCCTGAAGCAATTCTTCCAGCTGGTTGAAGTGAATTTTTAAGCGGGTGAGGGCAGGGTTTTGGTTCTGCACATCCAACAGGGCTTTCACCACATCAAAATGGCGTTTTTCAAGCTCGGCAAGCCCGGGAGTAAATTCAATGCCGTTGGCCGCGTCTTCGGCCATGGCCGAGAGCAGGTTGGTTACACCGCCCATGGCAGATAATACCACCACCGGCTTTTCTTCATTTTTTACTTCATCCTTCAGGATGCTTAACAGGGTTTGGATGCTGCTTACAGATCCGACGGAAGTACCTCCGAATTTTAAAACTTTCATTTATGGGTTTAGTATCAAGCTATAACAAAAAAGCCTTCCTCTTTGCGGAGGAAGGCTTTCATCTGGTTTTCATTTTTATGTTTTCACACCATACGATTATCTTCCTCCGAGGTTTATGCCGGTGGTAATAATAGTTGTAATAATGGTGTTGTTAATTGTCATATATAATGTCTGTAAAGTAAGTAGATTATTTTTGAATACGCAAGGATTATTTTACAAATTATGATTTTAGCAATAATTATTGGGCTATTGAACTGGTAATTGATGGAATTGATAATGAGGCTAATAGGTAAAAGGTTTTATCAATAATGGGGTGTTATTAAGTTGAACAGGCGACACTTGTAAACCGATCTGCGATTTAAGACTTACGAAGTTTTAAAAACTTCGTAAGTCTGGATCTAATTAAAAAATAAAAAACGTCATTGCGAGGCACGAAGCAATCCCCAATAGGCAGAGCCGCTATATAGCTTCACCCTGTACAGTCGGGGATTATTAATAATTATAATTTGATTTTTTTAGGTATTAATGAGCTCCCTACGGTCGGTTGTCTTCGTGCCTCGCAATGACGGTAGAATAAGTGTCTGATACCAAAAATCTGCAATAGATTTAATTTGCTACTTTTGAACCTTAATATATGCAGGGACTAATAACAAAATCAACCGGAAGCTGGTACCAGGTACAAACACCCGATGGGCAAAGGATAGATTGCCGCATTAAGGGTAAGTTCCGTATCAAGGATATCACAACTACTAATCCCATCGCCGTTGGCGATGTGGTTGATTTTGAAATGGAGCCCGACCGTGAAGACGGTGTTATTACCAACCTGCATCAGCGCAAAAACTATATCATCCGCAAAGCCATTAACCTGAGCAAGCAGGCGCAGATCATTGCTGCCAATCTTGATCAGGCCATACTGGTGGTTACATTGGCTTCGCCGCGTACTTCTCTTGGTTTTATCGACCGATTTTTGGTAACAGCCGAAGCATACGATATCCCCGCACGATTGGTATTCAATAAACTCGATCTTTTCAGCGATGAAGGACTGGAGATTTTGGCCGATTATAAAGCTATTTATGAAGATATCGGCTACCCTTGCTTTGAAGTTTCGGCTATTGAGGGTACTAATATCAGCCAGGTACAAGAGCTGTTGAAAGATAAGGTAACGTTGTTTTCGGGGCATTCGGGCGTGGGCAAATCAAGTCTGATCAACTCATTGCTGCCCGAGCTTGATCTGCGCACCCATATGGTATCCGACTGGAGTGACAAGGGCATGCATACCACCACCTTTGCCGAAATGTTTGAGCTGCCCCAGGGCGGTTTCATTATCGATACCCCAGGCATCCGCGAGTTAGGCGTTATAGACATAGAAAAACAGGAGCTTGGCCACTTTTTCCCCGAAATGCGCGAACGCATGCACGATTGTCGTTTTAACAATTGCCGCCACATCAATGAGCCCGGTTGCGCCGTGCTCGAAGCTTTGGAAGAAGGCGAGATCACCCTATCGCGCTATGAAAGTTACCTGAGCATTTATCATGGTAATGATACAAGGGCGTAGGTGGAACAAGAGGCAACACTTTTAGAGCCTGGAGGCAAGAAGAATAAAAATTTTTTTTAAGCCAGATGCTGCGTTAAATTATGTCATTGCGAGGAGCACAATAGGATGCGCGCTGGGCGCGACGTGGCAATCGCATGCTATACAGAGCCGCCGCTATGCTTCCGTGCGATTGCTTCGTGCCTCGCAATGACATATTTTTTCGGCTGATGGTTGGCGTTTTCACCGAACCACTTCTATACCTTATTTCCTCGCCGCCTCTTTCACCAGTACATCAACTATCGCCTGTTTATTAGGCAAATACTTATTGCATAAAAACAATCCACCTTTACCGGTAGCCGGATTAAAAAATAAATAAGTGCCGACACCCGGATCATCACCGTCATGGCCTATGGTTCCGTTTGTGTATAAATTCCAGAAAATGCCTTTATTGCGGTAAGTTAAATTAATGTTTTTAGGCGGATGCTCCTTGCTGAACTGTGCGGTAAACATGGTTTGATACGATGCTTCAGTCAGCAGCTTTTTGTCGTGCCTGGCGATGGCCATTAAATATTTGCTCAAATCTTCGGCTGAGGTTTTGAGGCCGCCATCGGGATAGGTAATCAGGTCATATAATGGGAACCGGTTCTTTTGATCAAGATACAAATTGGCGTGATCCTTTAAATTTATATCAGGTATATGCCAGCCGGAATGATCCATTTTTAATGGTTTGAGGATATATTTTTTCGTAAAATCGGCATAGGAGAGATGCGATTTGATTTCGATGAGGTAAGCCACCAGCGCCGAGCCTGTGTTGCTGTATGATGACGTGCTGCCTGCTGTCCCCTCGCCAAAATTGGCTTTGCTGTAGTACTTTCCCTGTGGCGATAAATAATTATAAAAGAATTGGGTTAAAGTAGTATCCCTTAATTTATCGCCAAAACCTATCTTGTTCAGGGTCTGGACAGAGATGCTGTCGTAAGCCCGTAGTTTAGGGTAAAAATGATAACTGTAATGATAAATCTCAGGGTTATCGACTATGCCCGATGTGTGATTGGTTAATTGCCTGATGGTTATTTTTCCATTAGGGTCGTTTGGGTTGATTACTTTAAAAGGCAGGATGTCATTAATATCTGTTTCCAGCGTAAAATATTTTAACTCGATAGCTTTCATAAGCGCTACGGCAATAAATGTTTTACTTACCGAGCCGATATTTTGAACCGTGCCGGCCGAATAAGGGATTTGATTAGCAATATCAGCATAACCAAAACCATGCTCATAAATGGTTTTATTGGCATCAGTCATGACCACATACATGCCGGGCAGACTCTCCTGCGTAAATGCCTGTTGCAGTTTGGCAGTAAGAGAATCAGAGATAGTCTGTGCTTTGATGCTGTTAGATAATATCGAAAAAGACAGAACAAAAAGTAGCTTTTTTAAGGTTTGGGTGGTTTTCATATAGCTATATTACAATGATCTAAACATTAGCCCCTATCTCATCAGAAAATAATTTCCTGAAACTTAAGGAGGTTGAATTGATTTGCGGGAGCGTTATTGTTGTTTTTGCCGTGTTTGTTTTATTTTTTAGGTTGAAGAGCCAAAAAATCCTGGTATAAACTACAGTCCATTATAGTAAGTTTATAATATGCTGTTTTTGAATAGTTTTTCTTAAGCTCGGCGAAATAGGAGTTATTCCTTATCCGTAAATTATATTTCGCGAGGGCGGCATTATACTTTGCACTATTATCATATTCATATGGCGGAAATTTTATCCTGTGTTTCTGACACTCAGCGGCCATGAGCGTACATCGGGCTTTAAATTCATTGTCCTTACTCAACCCACGTGCTTTTAAAAAGCATTTTTCCGCATAAATATTCTTTAAAAAGTCTGCATCGTAATATTCATCCGGTTTGCGGTCGCTGTCATAAGATGCCGATGTGTAAACAGTCAGATACCATGACCTACCATAAAAAGAAGTATTGTATAAGCCTTTAGCCATTTGATAATAATAACTGTCGGCCTTTTTAGGGGCGGTTTTTATGAGTTTTTGCAATTTTGCCATTTTGCGGGCAAACATTGGCTTGGTGTATTTGATTGTTTTTGCGTCTTTGTGCTTAGGAGTGCCATTATCTGTAAACGGATCAAAATGATATTCATTTTTTTCCCAATCAGCATATGGTGTATGGGTAGAGATAGACGCCGGAATTTTATTAAAGGCCTTTACTGCTCCTGCATATTTATGTTCGCGCAGATATGCTGTACCAAGCAAGTCATACAGGTCATAGCTTACTCCCCGGTTTATTTCGGATGTGAGAATTTTAAGAAATGGTGTTTTCTCTGGCGCCTTGTAATGATTTATCAATTTAAGCAAATCGTAGGAATGCAGTTTGCGTTGCAGAAAATCGGGCATATTAAACCCGGGGGCCGGACTGCTATATTCCCGGATAGGCGGAATTGTCCGCTGTCCCTTAAGTATAGCTAATGCCGCCATGGCAGTATCTTTTTGTTTTAGGTAAGCTGGGGCTAATACCAATGTATAAAAATCACGTGCCGACATGGAATAGTGTTTGAGGTAATAACTATTATTTCCGTAATAGCTTCCCTCCGGATATTTGGTATGGGAGGCCTCCCATTTAACTTTATGATCAAGCCATGTTAACGCGGGTACTAACTCCTGCTCATGAATTGTGTCCTGCCTGCCGATTTTTTGAGCCAGCAGTAAAAGCCCGATCATTTGCTTTTGATCCGCAACACTATGTTTTAGTTTTTTATCATTTAAAGTTGCCAGGGCATCAAGCCCTTCTTCATTATTGCCCTGGATCCATGACAGATAGGCAAGGGCCAAATTCCCCAGCTCCGGTTCGGCATATTTGCCCTCATTTGCTAATCGACCGCAAAATGCCTTCAATAGGGGGATATAAGCCTTCTGCCTTTTTAAAATACTATCGGGTGCTATATACAGGTAACGGTAATAGTCGTACGGGTTGGGCTTCATTTTTTTGTTAAAACCAGCCCATAAGTATCCTTCTTCAATTTTATTGATTTCGCGTACCAGCAAAAGTTTTATCAGCGGCGAGCGGGGCTGAATTTTGTAAACCTGCTCAAGCGCGTTGATATCAGCCCGCGGCTTATGGAAACCCCTTATGGCATATACGAAGGCCTTTTCATTAGCCGTTTTTGCAAAAAAAAGGATGCTTGCCTGTGGCTCATTGATGCCGTTAAACTCATAAAACGCCTGGATGCGCCGCTCGGGATAATTAGCAAATACCTTTGAGAAAAGATAAGCTGCTTTTACACGGCTGCCGATGTTTAGCTCGCTGCCCGCCCTCAATGATAATGCCCAGCCCATAACATGGCTTTTTGATTTTGAACCGGCTATATATTTGTCATATATATTAGCTGCTTCGCGCTGATTGCCGCAATAAAACAGTAATCGCTGGGCCTGGTAAAAGTACCTCAGCTTTATAAACCTATCGCCGGTGATATTGGCAAGTTTTAATGCTTCTGCAGAAAACGCTCTTAACTTCTTTACACCACGGGGAGCAGGATCCCATCGCCGGCTATAGGTTACAGTGATAACCGGTTCAATAGTTTTTATTAACCGGTAATATTTTAAAGCTTCATTGTTTTTTCCGGATACCAGCGCTTTTAAAAATGTATTTTTCTTTAAACTATCCGGTAGTGCGCCATTGGGTTTTAAAGATCTTAACAGCAATAATGAATCGGTTTGTTCGCCCAAATCATACATGGCTTTGTTTACATCTTTTACGGATACCGTTTTACCTAAATGAGCTGCCCATTCGCCGGCATTGATATCGGTTTCTTTTACCGGGGCATTATCATCATTTAAAAAAGCCATCCCATTAAAATAAAACGACTTAAAGCCATTATTATCCTGTATGGTGTTATGAAAAAACGAAGCATAATAATCGTACGGATCGGTCTCCGGGCCGCAGGCAAGGTTAATGGCAATTTCGGCAAAGAGGCAAATGAGGAAGCTAACGGAACAGATGGTTAGTTTTTTCCAGCGTTTCATAGGGGTAGGCCTTTAAAATGGCCGCGTCAAGGTGAAAGTAAATGATGTTAACGGTATCGGTTTTTATCAGTGGTGATAAGTATGCGGCCACCGCCTGCAACTCATTTGCTGTTACGGTTTCCCATCGTATTGCGTCGGCACGGTTCAGTCCATATTGGGGCAGGTCGGTTAAGGTTTGATAAATATTATTTCCCTTAAATATAAACTGATTTTTATTAGCAAGTGTATCCTTATTTATTCTTTTTGTTATGCCGATGTATGTTTTATCCCTGAAGGCTACTGCCCAGCTAAAAATGGGCAAACCAACGTCTATTGGCATAGGATAAGCGCCCATATTTTCATTTGCATACTTCTTTAACTCATTAATATCCAATATGGAATTTTGATTGCCATACTGCCGCAGGTTGCCCATGTTATAGCACATCAACATAACCCGGTTAACCGGCGGGATGCCGCTTCCTTTTTGGTTTTTAAGCTGATGAAGTCGCAGCGTAGCCGAAAGGCATTTAGCTTTCAGCGTTTTCTGTTCATGGATCTGCTTTAGCAAATAAAAGTAATTATCACGGGTTGATACTGTCCAGTCGCAATCAATCTGTAGCTCGGGATATGATGATTTGCCCGCCTGTGTTGCCTTGGCATTTACAAAGCCAACTATCTTTTGTGCAAGTTCATCAAGCTGTGGATGGCTGGTGTTTTTTAAAACATTATTAACAATAAATACCACCGGCACAAGCTGGATACTATCAACTATCGGGCTTTGAAACAGGATAGGGGATACGGGCACAGGTCTTGGTTCGTCAGTGGTATTGTCAACATCCATTATCCGCGTATAAAGCTTACGCGTTTGGAAATGTTTGAGCCAGGCGGACTCGGTGGGGTTATCCCTGTAAACGGTTTTCCAGTAATAAAAAGAGGTGTTTACTTTACGATCATGACGGCAGGAGGTTAGGATAGATGCAAGAGTCAGGATGAGGAGAATCAGGAATGAAGATTTATGAACTTTTTTCATTCCTGACTTCTGCTTTAAAACCTTAACGTATTTATATCCGGGTTCCTGGCTCTTGAATTCCTGCTTCTAATCCCTATCTTAAAGCAATCTTGAAATCCTCAAGCAAATCGTCAAGGTCTTCAATACCAACCGACAGGCGGATCATGCTTTCGGGGATGCCCATTTCGGCGCGGCGCTCGGCGCCAAGCTCAAAGAAAATAGTTTGCGCAACGGGGATAGCCAGCGTGCGGGTATCGCCAAGGTTGCTTGATTTTACAACCAGTTTCAGCTTGTTTAAAAAAGCAAGGCAATCAATACTTTCGTCAAGCTCGATGCTCATCAGCCCTCCGTAACGTGCAAACAGTTCGCCAGCCAATGCGTGCTGCGGATGCGATTCAACGCCTGGGTAAAATACTTTTTTAACCTTCGGGTGGTTGTCGAAATATTTAGCCAATGCCAAAGCGTTGCTGCAGGCACGGTCAAGGCGCAGGGCAAGCGTTTCGGCACCTACAGAAATGCTGTGTGCAGCTTCGGGGGATAAAGTACCGCCGGCATCGCGTAAACCTTTCTTACGGATCTGGGTCATGCCCAGCGAGTCGGGCTTTACGGTTGTTTTAAATCCGGGGAAAATATTTGGATAGTTTGCCCAGTCGAACAAGCCGGTATTGGTTACCGCGCCGCCGAGGGCGTTACCATGCCCGCCAATGTATTTGGTAAGCGAGTTGATTACCAGGCTGGCTTTAACGTTAATTGGGTTAAACAAATATGGCGATGTCATGGTGTTGTCAACCACGTACAGGATCCCTTTTTCGGCACACAGGTCGCCAATGTTTTTAAGATCGGCAATTTGAGTGGCGGGATTGGCAATGGTTTCAACAAACACCATGCGGGTGTTTTCTTTTACTGCTGCGCGTACATTATCAACAGAGGTGGCGTCAACAAAATCAATGCTGATGCCCATATCAATAAACGTTTGGAAAATACTGCGGCTGTTACCAAACAGGAATGAGCTTGCTACAATATGGTCGGTGCCTTTAATGAGGGCCATTACCGTTGCCGAAATTGCCGCCATACCTGTTGAGAAAGCGATGCTTGATACACCATTTTCCATCTGGGTTACCTTTTGCTCCAATGCGGTAACAGTAGGGTTGCCCTGACGCGAATAAGCATAGCCGCTCTTTTTGTTCTGGAAAATATCAACCAGGTCCTGCACATCTTCGTGCCCATAGGTTACCGAAGTGTGAATGGGTTTATGTAATGAACCATGCTCGGGTTTGCCAAGACGGTCGGCATGTAATATGGTAGTAGTAAAGCCTCTTTTGGTACTCATTTTTTATCCTATTAATTAGATATACATAATAGCGGTTGCGAACTTAATTAATTACACACTAATTACACGAATGGATGGACCACGAATTTTCACTAATACACTGAATTGACGGAAATTTGATGGAATACAGATGCTTTTATTGGACTTGTAATTGTGGTTAATTGAAAGAATGGCATTTGCCGCAAGCTAAACATTGCCGAAATTCGCCTACATTGTGGGCGATAAAAAAATAATTAGTGCTGATATACTATGAGGGCTGTACTACAACGTGTTACCCAGGCAAGCTGTACTGTTGACGGAAAGATCACGGGCGAAATTGGGGCTGGATTTTTGGTGTTATTAGGAATTGAAGATGCCGACACCGCCGAAGACCTGCAATGGCTGGCCAATAAAATTACCGGCATGCGTGTTTTTGGCGATGAGAATGGCCTTATGAATAAAGCACTGGCGGATATTGATGGGGGGATATTGTTGATTTCCCAGTTCACCCTTTTCGCCCAAACTAAAAAAGGTAACCGGCCTTCGTTTTTAAGAGCCGCCAAACCTGAAAAAGCTATTCCGATGTATGAGCAGATGATCCAGGCACTTGAAGCATTAACAGGAAAAAAAGTTGCTGCCGGTATTTTTGGTGCTGATATGAAGATTAATTTGCTGAATGATGGGCCGGTAACCATCATCATGGATACGAAGGATAGGGATAATCATTAAGGGGGGATTCTTCGTTCAGGAGGGTAAACGCCCCTCCAACAAAAAAATTAAAAAATTAACGCATAAGTTATATTTTTATAGCTTATGCCCTCTGCAGCCTCATTAAAAAAAATACGCCCCATTCAGCTTGTTGCTGTTATTTTCTTTACTGTATCTGGCGGCCCTTATGGCCTTGAGCCGCTATTGAGTTATGCCGGTGATCATGGCGCTTTGCTTATCCTGCTTATAACCCCCTTAATGTGGGATGTACCGGCCATATTTACCGTGCTTGAGCTTAACAGCATGATGCCCATAACAGGCGGTTACTATAAATGGGTGAGATATGCCCTTGGCATCCATTGGGGCTTTATTGAGGGCTGGTGGACCTGGCTTTATACTTTTGTTGACCTTGCCATTTACCCCGTACTGTTTGTACAATATGCAGGTTTCTTTTTCCCCGAATTATTAAACTTCCAGATCCCGGTTTGTTTGGTGATCATCTGGGCTTCGGCTGCATTGAATATTTTAGGTATTATGCCGGTAGGCAGGGTTTCGCTGTTTTTAAGCGCGGCTGTACTTGCTCCAATTATATTATTGATTGCCTTGGGTATTTATCACCATAGCGGCCCAATGCAAATCCCAACAACTTCATTAAAAGGGCTTAGCTTCCCATCATTCGGGATGGCGTTGTACACCGTGATGTGGAACTGCCTTGGCTGGGATAACGTAACCACCTATGCCGAAGAGGTTGAAAAACCGGTACGCTCTTACCTCATTTCTATTTTTGCAGCCTTTGCCCTGGTAATGGTGGTATACTTTTTTGCTATTTGGGTTGCCCAGCAGTCGGGCATTAACCATGATACATTAACCGATAGCGGTTTCCCGGCATTAGGTGTACTTATTGGCGGGCACTGGCTGGGTATTGTGGTAGCAGCCGGTGGGATGGCCAGTACGCTGGGTATTTATACCGCTGTGTTGCTCTCGGTATCGCGCGTGCCGCAGGTAATGGCCGAAGATAATTTACTGCCTAAAGGCCTCAACAGGCTGCACCCGCGTTTTAAAACGCCTTTTATTTCCATTATTATCTGCTCCATAGTAGTAAGCTTTATGGTATTGTGGACTTTTGCCGATCTGCTCATCATTGATGTAACCGTTTACGGTGCGGGGCTTGCTTTAGAATACATCGCCCTGGTAAAGCTTCGCATCACAGAACCGTTAAAGGAGCGGCCATTCCGCATCCCGCTTAGTGTTACCGGGCTGTGCCTAATTTTACTGCTGCCATTTATTGTTTACAGTGTAGCGCTGGGCGGCGCATTAAGCTCAACGCCCAAAGCGCTTTCGGCGGCCATTTTTGCGCTGGTAGCGTTATCAAGCGCAGAAGTGGCCTGGCAACTGATCAAGCTAAGCAGGCCGGAATTGAGGCTGAAAAAATAATTACACAAGAATAATTCAGGGCAAAATTTCTTTGTTAATACAAATCACTCATATATGATTAGAATATTTGTTTGGGATTTGCGTAAATTCGATCCTTTCGCGAAATTCCCATCAATATGAAAATCAAACATCGTTACCTTATGCTCATAGGCGGCCTTGCCATTTTTGCAGGCTGCCAGAATAATAAAAGTGTGCCCGCCGAAAAGGTCATTACCGCCGCCGAAATAAAAAAATACATCTCGGCTTTAGCCAATGATTCGATGATGGGCCGCAAGCCTTTCACCGCCGGTGAAGACAAGGCTATCAAATACATCTCCGAGCAGTTTAAAAAAGCCGGACTTGAACCGGGCAACAATGGCAGCTATTTCCAGGATGTGCCCATGGTGCAAATCACCAGCACGCCATCGCCTGTAATGGAAATTACCGGGGGTAAAACCCCAATGAGCCTTCATGCAACCACTGATTTTGTAACGTTCAGTCGCCGCGAGGTTGATTCGGTAACGCTTAAAAACTCTCCGCTGGTTTTTGCAGGTTATGGTGTTGTTGCACCCGAATATCATTGGAATGATTATGCCGGCCTTGATGTTAAAGGCAAAACAGTTGTGGTACTGGTGAACGATCCTGGCTTTAAAAATGGAGACCCAACATTTTTTAAAGGCGACACCATGACTTATTATGGCAGGTGGACTTACAAGTACGAAGAAGCCGCCCGTCAGGGTGCTGCAGGCGTGCTTATCATCCATCAAAAAGAGCCTGCAAGTTATGGTTGGGAAGTAGTGTCGAACAGTAATACAGGCGCCAAACTTTACCTGCAGCAAAAGGATAAGCACATGAACCGCTGCAAGGTTGAAGGCTGGATTACCGAAGATATGGGCAAAAAGCTATTGGCAGAAGCAGGCATTACCGGCGATTTCCGTGCTTTAGCCCGCAAAAAAGATTTTAAGGCTATCCCGCTTAAGCAGTCGGTTACTTTAACCATCACTAACCAGTTAAAATATTCTACATCGCACAATGTTATAGGCACGCTTAAAGGAAGTTCACAACCTAATGAATATGTATTATACACTGCCCACTGGGATCATCTTGGCATAGGTAAGCCCGACGCCAAAGGTGATAGCATCTATAACGGCGCTGTTGATAATGCCGATGGTGTTGCTGCCATTATCAGCGTAGCCAAAGCATTCAGCAAGGCCAAAGAAAAACCAAAAAGGTCAATCGTGTTTTTAGCTGTTACCGCCGAAGAGCAGGGTTTGCTGGGATCTGAATATTATGCAACCCATCCCATTTACCCCGTTAACAAAACCGTTGCCGACCTGAACATGGATGCCCTTGGCGACTATGGCGAAACTAAGGACATAGCTGTAACAGGCAAAGGCCAAAACGAGTTGGAAGATTACGTTGACGAAATAGCAAAAGCCCAGGGCCTTACCACCGTTGGCGACAGGCACCCCGGCTCGGGCAGCTACTACCGGTCGGATCATTTTAACTTCGCCAAAGTTGGCGTACCCGCCCTTGATATCAATAATGGCAGTATCAGCGTAATACATGACGGAAGTTATGGCGAAGCCAGGCAGAAGGACTATGGCGATAACCGTTACCATCAACAGGCCGATAACTACACCGATACTATGGATGCAACAGGTATGGCGCAGATAGCTAATATCCTTTATGAAGCTGGCACTAAGCTAAGCAATGAAACAACCTTCCCCGGCTGGAAAAAGGGATCGGAATTTAAAGCGATAAGGGATAAATCAATGAAGTAAGACTTAAATTTTATGTCATTGCGAGCGAAGCGCGTCAATCTCGTCGCCAATGCATGTCCGATCTGTATGGCTACGAGGTTGCTTCGTCGTTCCTCCTCGCAATGACATGGTTTTGATTATTAGGCATTCAACACAAAAAATCCACCCCGTAACAGAAGGTGGATTTTTTATTGATATATAGTGAAACTATACCCTTAAAGGGCTTTAGTTGCTCATTTTAGCTATGTTGAAGCTTTCGTAGGCCATTTGCCTGTTGTAATCGTTAGCGATGGTTTTGTAGTTGATCAGGTCGACAATGGTACCGATAAAACAGAAGCCGGCTGTAAAAAAGTACAGGATTCCCATACCAATCTGATCTGTCATGAAACGCTGTACGCCTGATACACCAAGGAAGCCGGCAAGTGTTGCAAACATGATATCCTGTGGGTTACGCCTTTTGCTGGCATAAAATGACATAAAAGTACGTGCCTGGTTTTCTGTTAATGAGGCAGTAGCCTGTTGCAGAAATGTATATTCTTCGGGAGTGATACCGTCGAAAGACATATATGGATTTTGATAAGTGTTCATCTCAGTAAGTTTTAAAGTTTGCGATTGTTTTATGATATAAAGGTACCGCGCCCCCTCTAAAACACCTACAGGAGATAGGTTAGCGGAGATAAGTAGTCGGTGAAATGATGGGTTTTAACGGTGAAAAGGAGTGGAAATCTTACCGATAAGTGACGGAACAAACAAAAACAATGTGATTGCGAGGCACGAAGCAATCGCACGGAAGCATAGCCGCTCTGTATAGTATGCGATTGCCACGTCGCGCCCCGGCACAATCCCGTTTTGCTCCTCGCAATGACATATTTTATAAAATCAGGTGAGACTTTTAAACTGGCTTCGCTCCATCAGCCTTGCTTTAACAAGCACATAGATCCGGTTAAAGATTACAGCTACGGCGGGGATGCCAAGCCAGTGGGCACGGAACGAATTGTTGATATCGCCATGAAAAAGATAAATAATACTATGCCCTAAGCCACAGCCGGGGCACCAGCCTATACCCATCAATTTAAGGGGGCATAAAGTGAAATGCGATGCTTCTGTTGGCGAAGTCATGGCCAATGAAAGCATCGCGGCTGTCCAGAACAAGAGTTCAAAATATTTTGAAAAATAACGCTTAATCAACTTTGTTTTTTTTATTCGTAAAAAGCAATGATACCGCAAAGGCAAGCAGCACCCCTACAATGAGTGCGCCAAAAATCCGTTCCGAAAAATCCTTTATGTTATCGCCCGATGATGAAATATAGCTGATGTAAAGGATAGAGCCAAAAACGGCTATGATACCGCCTACAATTAGTATTTTAAAGCTTTGAAATATGGCTTCTAAAAAGCCCATCTGACCGTTACAGTCGTTTTTTCGATAACTCATGATACCGAAAAAAAGGCCGATTGCCGGTATAATAAATGAAAAGTATTCGGCCGGGGATACCACATCTTTTTGGGGCATAACACCGAATTTTGGCATGGCAAAAACCCATAATAAGCTTAATACGCCAATAATTCCCCCGAATAAAGCTGCATTCTTCATGATTATAAATTTAAGTTGAGTTTATAAGTCTGTTTATGCCTGTTTACACGCATAAATTTATCATTTAAAAGTAAATAAGCGGCCATATTGTTTGCATTAATTTTGGCCTGATGCTTTTTTAATTGGGTTTTCCTTTTTTGTTTATCTTTGCCGCAATTTGAACATCCGAGATATATTAGACAGATACAAGGCTGATGACCGGATAAAAGCGTTGGCTACCGCGCTTAACGCATCAAAAAATCCAAGGGTACAGCTACGTGGTTTGGTGGGATCAAGCGATTCGGCCATGGCGGTAGCATTGTATTTTTTGCAACACAAGCACATGGTGTTTGTACTGCCCGACCGCGAAGAAGCAGGCTTTTTCCAGGCCGATCTGGAAAACCTTACCGGTAAAGAAGCCCTGCTGTTCCCGTCATCATACCGTAAGCCCTTTGAATTTACCCAGCCCGACAGCAGCAATGTGCTTGCCCGTGCCGAGGTTTTGAATGAACTTAATCATAGTACCGAATACGGCCAGCTGATTGTTACCTACCCTGAGGCTTTGGCCGAAAAGGTGATCGACCGTTCATCGCTTGAAAAGAACACCCTCGAAATAGCCGTAGGCAATAAGCTTAGTATTGATTTTATCAATGAGTTTTTGATAGAGTATGATTTTGAAAGGGTTGATTTTGTTTACGAACCGGGGCAGTTCTCTATTCGTGGCGGCATTGTCGATATTTTCTCTTTTTCGCACGTGCTTCCGTATAGGGTTGAGTTCTTCGGCGATTTTATCGAGTCTATCCGTACATTTGAAATTGAAAGCCAGCTATCGGTTGAGCAGGTTAAAAGCATTACCATTGTCCCCAATGTACAATCTAAGTTTTTAACCGAAAACAATATCTCCCTGCTCGAATATGTGGAGCAAGGCACGCAGGTGTGGATCAAAGATGTTCAGTTTACGCTGGATATTATTCAAACCGGCTATAAAAAAGCGGTGAACTTGTGGAAAGCGCTCTCGGCTGATGAAAAAGCGCAAAACCCCGATTGGATAGATCCGAAATTTGGTTTTACCGACGAAAAACTGATCGGCGATCAACTGCATGATTTCCCGGTGGTGGAGTTTGGCAAGCAGTTTTTTTATCACGATGCTACCGCTATCAATTTTGATATGCGCCCGCAGCCATCGTTCAATAAAGATTTTACGCTGCTGATCCACAACTTTAAAAACAACGAGGCCGATAAGATCGAGAATTTCATCTTTACCGATTCGGCCAAACAGGTTGAGCGTTTATACGCTATTTTGGACGACCTGGATAAAACCGTAAAATTTACACCGGTAAGCATTTCAGTCCGTGAAGGGTTCATTGACCATGAGCAAAAATTAGCCTGCTATACCGATCATCAGATCTTTGACCGTTACTATAAATATAAAACCCGAAAGGGCTACCAGCGTTCGCAGGCTATCACGCTTAAAGAGCTCCGCGACCTTAAACCGGGCGATTATGTTACCCACATTGATCATGGG
The DNA here is from genome assembly GCF_042434235.1 of Mucilaginibacter angelicae. Taxonomy (NCBI): domain Bacteria; kingdom Pseudomonadati; phylum Bacteroidota; class Sphingobacteriia; order Sphingobacteriales; family Sphingobacteriaceae; genus Mucilaginibacter; species Mucilaginibacter angelicae. The sequence goes on from NZ_JBHLTS010000079.1 coordinate 204,514, forward strand.
ATAGGCAAATATGCCGGTTTGGAAAAAGTGGATGTAAATGGCAAACAACAGGAAATGATCCGGCTTATTTATGCCGATAATGATTTGTTGTATGTGAACATCAACTCACTTAACCGTATTTCCAAATTCAGCGGCAAAGAGGGCACTGTACCGCGCATGAATAAGCTTGGTACCGATACCTGGGAGCGCTTAAAGAAAACAACAAAAAAAAAAGTTAAGGACATAGCCCGCGACCTGATCAAGCTTTACGCCCTCCGCAAAGCCCAGCACGGCAACGCCTTTTCGCCCGATAGTTACCTGCAAACAGAGCTGGAAGCATCATTCCTGTATGAGGATACCCCCGACCAGGAAAAAGCAACTGCCGATTTCAAAAAGGACATGGAGTCGCCACACCCGATGGACCGCCTCATTTGCGGCGACGTGGGCTTTGGCAAAACCGAAGTGGCTGTTCGGGCGGCATTCAAAGCCGTTGCCGATAGCAAGCAGGTGGCTATACTTGTACCGACTACCATCCTGGCAGCACAGCACTACAAAACCTTTACCGACAGGCTCAAAGGCTTCCCTGCCAATATTGATTACATCAACCGCTTTAAATCAAGCAGGCAGATCAAGGATACCTTGGAAAAGCTGAAGGAAGGTAAGGTTGATATCATCATAGGCACACATCGCCTGGTAAGCAAGGATGTGAAGTTTAAGGATCTTGGCCTTATGATCATTGACGAGGAACAGAAGTTTGGCGTATCTACCAAAGAGAAGCTAAAACAAATGCGCGCCAATGTGGATACGCTTACCTTAACTGCAACACCAATTCCACGTACGCTGCATTTTTCATTAATGGGCGCACGTGATCTTTCCATCATATCAACACCGCCGCCAAACCGCCAGCCGGTTGTTACCGAGCTGCATGTGTTTAACGATAAGCTCATTAAAGAAGCGGTTGAGTTTGAAATTGACCGTGGCGGACAGATATTTTTTATCCACAACCGCGTAGCTGATCTGCCGCAACTTGGCGGCATGATCCGTAAACTGGTACCTAAAGCCCGCATAGGCATTGCTCACGGCCAATTGGAAGGTGATGACCTGGAAGATGTAATGCTCAAATTTGTGAACCACGAGTATGATGTATTGGTAGCCACAACCATTATTGAGGCCGGTTTGGATATCCCTAATGCCAATACCATCATCATCAACTATGCCCACATGTTTGGCCTGAGCGATCTGCACCAGATGCGCGGTCGCGTGGGCAGGAGCAATAAAAAAGCATATTGTTATTTGCTGAGTCCTCCGTTGTCGACCTTAACCAGCGAAGCCCGCAAACGCCTCAGTGCTATTGAAGAGTTCAGCGATTTGGGCAGCGGCTTTAACGTAGCCATGCGCGATCTGGACATCCGCGGCAGCGGCAACCTGCTTGGTGCCGAGCAAAGCGGTTTCATTGCCGAAATAGGCTTTGAAATGTACCATAAGATCCTCGACGAAGCTATACAGGAACTGAAGGAAGATGAATTTAAAGGCGTTTTCCCTGAAGATAAGCCACGCCCGTACATCTCCTTTACGCAAATTGATACTGATTTGGAGATACTGATTCCGGATGAGTATGTAACCAATATCTCCGAGCGGTATAACCTGTATACCGAGCTTTCCAAACTGGAAAATGAGGTAGAGTTACAAGCATTTCAACAGAAATTGCACGACCGTTTTGGCCCGGTGCCCGTACAGGTTAACGGCTTGCTTAACACCCTGCGCCTGCAATGGCTGGGTAAGGCGATAGGCTTTGAAAAGATCTCGCTCAAGAAAAACGTTTTGCGGGGTTACTTTATCACCAACCAGCAATCAACTTATTTTGAAACCGAGGCATTCCGCAATGTGCTTGCCTTTGTGCAGGCCAACCCAAGGCGCACTAATTTGAAAGAGGTTAAAAATACACTGCGTTTAGGCATTGAGGGCATTAATAGCGTTGATGAAGCGGTGGAATTGCTGAGTATGGTGGCGGGGATAATATAAACTTGTGTTCCCCGTTGCCGTGTGCTCACGGCAACATATATTCCTAACTTAAAAAAACACAATCGGCCAGTATACTTTTTTAAAGTCCCTGCAAATATTTACAAAAGCCTCGCTTTTTGCTGCCTGCATCCAACCATAGTTTGAGTTTTGCAAACCCAGGGTATTTTTATCCAGCACTATTCCCGATTCAAAAACTATAACATCATCCCGTACAAGATAAAAAGAGCTGTTTACCGTTGCCATATCATCGTTTTCACGATATTTAAAAACCCAGTCTTTTTTCATTTTCGTTAACAATGTTTTGCTGTTGGTTTTCCAGCAAACCCGTTTTTCGATAAGGGGATTAAGGGCATTAAAATCGTCAGTCGAGATTATAATGTAGGCTGTCCAATTGCCCTTTGAAAAATCATAGTTTGAAAACGGTTGTAAATTTTCGCCGGGTTCAGCCCTGGGTAGTGAGGTGTTATGTCTATCGTTATTAACGTGCGAAAGCGGAATGACAAGGCTATAGCCGGTTAATGACATGACAACTGCTATTAAAAGCATCAAAGTGGCCAAAGCAATAAATATTTTTTTCATCAGGAAGAAATGCAGCGCGCTTAAAAAATATTAAGGTGCCCCTGCAATAAACAATAAAACTACCGATTTTCACCGGTAGCTTTATGTTATTTATTGCAATTATTTCATTTCCGTTACTACGGCAACATGATCAAAAAATTAATAAACCGCTGTACTATAAGTAAGCGTTTGTCCGGATTCCAAAAACAAGCTTGGCGCATGTGTTTTGTCCGAATCATTGATAACCCCATCACCATTGGTATCCTTAAACTTTACTGCGCCTATTGTTGCAGCAGGAGTTTGCTTAGGGCTGCTGTCAATATCGGCCTGGGTTTTAAAAATACCTATCGGGATCAGGCCTCCGTAATAACTTTTGCGGGCGCCATTTTCGGCAACTATATAGTATCCGCCGATATAGGCAACTGATGCTGAAACTTTCCCGGAAGCATCTGCAGTAAGCGTATATGCAGGGGCTTCGCCGGTATTTGGTTTATTTACGTCATCGTACAATTTTACCGTTGCACCTGCCGAAGCGGTGCCGGTTAATCCGTCAGTTACCGTAATAGCAACGGTTGAAGTACTTGGTCCTTCTTTATCACATGAAGAGAACAAAAACGATGCTGCCACGCAGCCTGATAAAAGTAAAGATGTATATTTCATAAACCCTAAAACGAAGCAGAGCAATCATTGTTTTAATCGGGTGTTAAAAAAATTGCGCACAACGTCCTATAAACCAACAATAATGGCTGGTATATATGTAAAAGCCGGCTTACCCTTATTCTACTTTTTTGTAAATATCCGCCAGGTTCCGGCCCATTTCTTTATAATCAAGGCCATAACCTACTACAAATTCATTCTCTATTTCAAAGCCTACGTACTTAAGCTCATCTATCTTTTTTTGCAGGGCGGCGGGCTTTAATAGTAGTGAGCATAACCTCAATGAAGCGGGTTCTCTTTCTTTCAGTTTTTCTATCAGGTAGTGAGCGGTATTGCCGGTATCAACAATATCTTCAATAATAAGCACGTCACGGCCTTTTATATCAACGGTTAAATCAATATCCTCCCGTATTTTTAGCGAACTGGTGGTACCTCCATAATAAGAGGCCAGTTTGGTAAAGTTGATCTCGCAAGGAATTGATACCTGTTTTATAAGGTCGGCTATAAAAAGAAAACTGCCGTTGAGTACGCCAACCATAACCGGAACGGTGTCTTTAAAATCCTCACTTATCTGTACACCAATGGCTTTTACACGCTCTTCAATCTGCTTGGCGGTTATCAATGTTTCAAATTCCAGGTCGGCTATTTGTTTCTTCATTTGGTTTGGTTCGATTTTAAGGGTAGTGCTAATCCCGCCATTTGTCTTTTAACCGTAGCGGAAATTGATTTTAAGCTCCTAAAATACTATAAATCACTTACAATAACATGAAAAATAATTGTGACATATAAGCTTATCTTTGCAGCCGAATGATTGACTATCAACTTTATACTTTGCCCAACGGCATTCGCATATTATATAAGCACTGGCCATCAGCAATTACACATTGCTGTTTTATTGTAAATGCGGGCTCGCGCGATGAGGTTCCGGGACAGGAAGGCCTTGCACATTTTATTGAGCACTTGCTTTTTAAAGAAACCGAACGCCGTAACACCAACCAGATCCTGAACAGGCTTGAGCTTGTTGGCGCCGACCTGAATGCCTATACCACCAAGGAATATACCTGCATCCATGCATCGCTGCTTAATCAGCACCTGGACCGCACTATGGACCTTTTTGAGGATATATTATTTCACTCCACTTTCCCCGATGATGAACAGGAAAAGGAGCGGGGTGTTATTTTAGATGAAATAGCATCCTATCTGGACCAGCCGGAAGAAGCCATACAGGATGATTTTGAGGAATTGCTGTTTAAGGGCCACCCCATGGGGCAAAATATTTTAGGCACGCCCGAAACCGTTGGGAGACTTAACGGCGATGATATCCGCCAATTCATAGCTGCCAACTATAATACAACCGAAATGATCTTTGCCGTACACGGTAATTATGATTTCAAAAAACTGGTAGCCATGGCTGAGAAATATTTCGGTCATGTGCCTTTTAATCAACTGCAAAAAAACAGGGTGCAGCCAGCATTAAGCCCGGCCGGGATCCACCTGGTTAACAAGCCGATTTCGCAAACGCATTGTATTATAGGTGCTCAGGCTTATTCCTCGTCGCATGAACATAAGTGGGGCTTGCTGTTACTTAACAACCTGCTTGGGGGAATTGGCATGAGCAGCCGGCTTAATCTCGAAATCAGGGAAAAGCACGGTATAGCATATACTGTAGAATCGAACTATACCCCTTTATCCGATACCGGGATCTTCTCTATATATTTTGGAACCGATACAGAAAAGGCAGGCAAAGCATCAAAACTGGTGCATAAAGAGCTGAAAAAACTGCGGGATCAAAAGTTAGGCAGCCTGCAATTGCACCAGGCACGGCAAAAATTTATTGGCCAAATTGCATTGGCCGAAGAAAACCGCATGAGCCTTATTATTGCCATGGCCAAAAGCATGGTTGATTTTAACCGGGTTGACACCCTTGAAGAGATTTTTGATAAAATTAACCAGGTAAACGCCGAACAGGTGCTGGAGATCAGCAATGAAATTTTTGATAATAACCGCTTGATCACTTTGCTATTTGAGCCTAAGCAATAATCCTTTATTTTTGCAAGATGAAGTACCCTATCATTGCCTACGGTGATCCTGTTTTAAGAAAGAAAGCGACAGCCATTGAGCCCGACGAGTATCCGCATATAAAAGAACTGGTTGATAATATGTTTGAAACCATGTATGCTGCCCGTGGTGTTGGTTTGGCCGCTCCGCAGGTAGGCATGTCAATGCGTTTGTTTGTAATTGATGCCACGCCTTTTGATGATGACGAACCGGAACTGAAGGATTTCAAAAAGGCATTCATTAATGCTACCATATTGGAAGAAACCGGCGAAGAATGGGGCTTTAACGAAGGTTGCCTGAGCATCCCCGATATCCGCGAGGATGTATACCGCAAGCCCGTTGTACGCATGTCATACTATGATGCCGATTGGAAACACCATGAAGAAACTTTTAAAGGTATGGCCGCACGTGTTATCCAGCATGAGTATGATCATATTGAAGGCAAGCTGTTTACCGATAAGCTAAGCCCGCTGCGCAAACGCCTTATCGAAAAAAAGCTTAATGAGATCTCGAAAGGGATGGTTGATGTGGATTATAAAATGAAGTTCCCCAACATAAAAAAAGGAAGATAATACTTCTTGAATGTATGTGAAGGCCGCTGCAAAGCGGCTTTTTCTTTTATATGTTTTTTATAAATATTTATATGCTTGTAAAAATTGCAATACTATAAGGCGGCATTAAACCAATCAGCGTAATTTCGGTCTTTGATTTGGCATTTTTAATGCGTTATATTTACACAACCAATTAATAAAACATAAACCAATGACTACCAGACGCTCTTTCCTAAAAACTTCGGCGCTACTTTCAGCAGGCTTGTTGGCAGCTCCTAATTTGTTTGCATATGATAAAAAATATATCGGCTTACAATTATATACCGTACGTGATGCCATGGCGGCCGATCCGGCTGCTGCATTAGCAAAAGTAGCTCAAACGGGCTTTACATCTGTTGAAGGCGCAACCTATACCGGTTCCGAATTATTTTATGGTATGCGCCCTGCTGATTTCGCAAATTTGCTGAAACAAAACGGCCTCATTATGCCAAGCGCACATTACCGTTTGGGTGAAGAGCTGGTTAACGGCGAACATCAAAAGGGTACTATTATGAACGACTGGAAAAAAGCAGTTGATGATGCTGCCGAGGCCGGCGTGCAATACATGGTTTGTGCTTATCTTTCACAATCCGAACGTGGCGACCTCGACCATTATAAAAACGTAGCCAACATGCTTGATATAGCCGGCGAAACCTGTAAAGGCGCAGGCATCCAGCTTTGCTACCACAACCACGATTTTGAATTTATCCAGGAAAATGGCAAATACCCTTACGAAATCCTATTGGAAAACACCGATAAGGATATGGTGAAAATGGAAATGGACCTTTACTGGGTAACCAAGGCCAACCAGGACCCTATTGCTTTAATTGATAAGCATCCCGGCCGTTTCCCGTTATGGCATGTTAAGGATATGGACAAGACCCCTGAAAAGAAATTTACTGAAGTTGGTAACGGTACTATCGACTTTAAAAAGATATTTACCCAGGCAAAAAAATCGGGGCTTAAATACTTTTTTGTTGAGCAGGATATTTGCCCCGGCGATCCTTTCAACAGTATTGCACAAAGTATCAGCTATATCAAAAAGAATTTGGTGTAATATTGCTTTTACATTTACAAAAAAGGCCTGCAATTAAAACAAATTGCAGGCCTTTTTTATTTTATTATAAGCATAAATTGAAGTGTTAACACATTTAACGTAAGTAAGGAAAATGAGCCCAACCATGATCAAATACCTCATAGCCATTTTACTGGCCTCTTTCCTTTTTGCCTGCGCGGCCGAGGCGCAATCAGGCAGGCAACTTGTTACCGGTGGTAAAATACCTGCCTTTTCTTTTACCGATCAAAATGGCAAGGCTTTTAATACTGACTGTTATGTGGGCAAATCGGCTGGAGCCGGACGGCGGCATTTTTTATGATCTGTTTTTTCATTACCTAACCATCCGCCCAATCCCCTCTTTTGGCGCAAGTCTTGTGTTCAGGATGGTGTGGGGCTGACTTGTGCTTCCGTAAGCACAAGTTACCCAAGGCTCCTTTGCCATCCCACAAAACTTGAGCTAAAAAAATGAATGGTTAAATGTTTTATTGAGCCACCTTTCAACCACTCCAACCTAATCAACCACTCTCTTTTCCTCTCCCTCCCTAAACCTGCTAAAGAAAACAATAGCCAGCAAGCACAGCACACATCCACAAATTCCATTCAATCGTAAGCCATAGTCATTGCCCGGATCTTTACCATAAACCGTTAAAAAAGCAAACAACGCAATGCCCAGTGTTTGGCCAAGTTTTACAAACAGGTATTTTACTGCAAAGAACATTCCTTCCCGGTTTTCACCAGTATGTTTGGCATCGTTTTGTGCTATTTCGGCAAGGATGGCGTTGGGTAAGATCCCCAGTGAAGCCAGCGGGAACGAGGCGCAGAGCACCAGGGTATAGATCTGGGCTTTAGGCGAAATTGGAAATTTGCCAAGGAAAAATATCGCCACAAAAATGAGGCTCAATAAACCGAACGAAAAAAGCACAATAGGCTTTTTACCGATTTTTTGCGACAGGTAATTTACCAGCGGATAAAAAACCAGCGACACCAGTACCATGGTACCCATAAGCTCGCCACCCAGTGATTCGGGCAAGCGCAGCAACGATTTTAAAAAGAATAGTAAACCGCTTGATATGATGCTGAGCGCCATATAGTATGAAAAATCGGAGATGAGGTAATATTTAAAATTACGGTTGCTAAAGGTTTTTTGAATAGCCGGTAACAAGGGCAGGTGTGATGGCTGACTGTTTGAATACCGCTTTTCATCAATGGCGAATACGGGCACCAGCATTACCAGCCCTGCAAATATTGCCAGGCCCCAAATGGTGTACTGTACAGCGGTATCACGATTGGTAATATGTGTGAAGCTTTCTAACCAATCGGCAAAGTTGTTCACCATGGCCGATAGGATAATGCCAATCACAAAACCTACCTGCTGCAATGATGATAATTCAACCCGTTCGTTGCCGGTGCGGGTAAGCTCGGGCAGCAACGCATTATATGGGATAATATAAGCGGTAGCGCCCATAAAAAAGCAGATAAGCGTAAAAACCAGCCAGTAAGCATTGTAGATGCTTTCGCTTTTTACCAGCGGATAAAACGTGAGGCCACAAAAAACAACCGCGGGTATAATAGCCCATTTCATATAGGGGATACGCCTGCCTTTGCGGTTTTCGCTTTTGTCGCTCATTGAAGCAATAAATGGATCAAAAAAAGCATCCACCAAACGCCCTGATGCCGTTATAGCCGACATGATATTGAACACACCGAAAAGCAACAGTTGGGGGATCAGGGGGGTAAGCCCGGCATTGCTTGGCGGCAGGTAAAAGTAAGGCAGCATCACAATAATAATATTGGTCATGATGCTCCAGCCTATCATTCCGCAGGCATAGGCAAGCTGTTTGGAAAGCGGGAGTTTATCGGCCGGCATTTAATGCAATATGCAAATATTACATCACATATACCGCCGGTTTAACGGGTTCTTTACAATCCCGCATAATAATCATATCCCTGCTCGGCCCAGTAATCGCGCGGGCGGCTATTGCTGAAGTTAATACTACCTATCCGTTTCAAATTTTTAATGCCGTATTTTACCGGGATAATAAGCCTTAGCGGCGCACCATGTTTGGGTGGTAAGGGTTTTTCGTTCACCTCATAGGCCAGCAGTGTTTGCGGGTGCATGGCGCTTGGCATATCAACACCTACGTAATATTCTTTATCAGGGGTTTCCATGCCTACGTACTCAAATTGAGTTTCGGCATCAAGCTTAAAGTGCGCTATAAAATCACTGAATTTTACGCCGCCCCAATGCGAGATCTGGTCCCAGCCTTCCACGCATTTAAAATCATAAATGATGTCCGTTTTAGGTAGTTTCATAATCTCATCCATGCCGATGTTCAGTACTTCGCCGCTGCTTTTTTTGACTGATAATTTCCATGCATCCACATCAATCAGTCCTCCGGAGCCAATATCACTGTTATGCCGCACCACTTTGGCAGCCATTTCTTTAGGATATGTTTGTACCAGATTTTTATTGCTATACAATTGCCGCACCACCTTTTCATTGGCATTTAGTACAGCACGTAAGGGCCTGTGGGCCTCTGCGGTTATACCCGGCACTTCCTCTGGCGATGTATACAGCCAGCGCCAGCCCCCATAGGCGGCGCTGCCCAATACCAGGAAACTGCCGAAAGAGATAAAGTTGCGGCGGCTGATCTTTTGCTCAACGGTAAGCTCCTTTTTGGGAGCCTTCTTTTTACTGAAAACCTTATTCAGCTTTTTCGTTAGTTTCATTGTTTTGAATTTGGATAGAGGGTTGAGGTTTTTCGTCAATTACCTCAAAGCCCGAAATAACCGATCTGAAATTATTCCAGCCGGCAAGTACTACCTGAACAACATGCACCAGGAAAAACAGCACATAACCAATGGTGAGCACAAAATGCCAGATGCGGGCCAGATGGTATCCGCCGCAAACCCAGGCTAAATAATTAAACTGTACAGGCTTGTAAATTGCCAACCCGGTGATCAGGGAGCCAAAGCCCATTACTATGATAGCTGTATAGGCAATCCGTTGTGCAGCGTTATATTTGTTTTGTGGAGGGGCCGTTTTGCGGATATGCAGATCATGCAAAACCACCAGGAAAGCCTCTTTAAACGAATGACGGTTAGGCACCAGCTCACGCCACTGCCCCGATATGATAGTATATGTAACGTATAGAAATCCGTTCAGTGCAAAAAACCACATAAAGAGGAAGTGGAAAGCCATCCCCTCGGCCAAGCGTTTGGGAATATGCAGGGCATCATAAAAGCCCTGCGGAAAAAACCTGATAAAAGTAACGCCGAAGAGTGTGAACGTATAAGTATCATTTGCCCAATAAATTAGCAGCCCACTCCAGATCATGATGGTGAGGATTGGAAAATTTACCCAGTGCGTCCAGCGCATTAACAGCGGGTGTTTCTCTTTAATTACTTTCATTTAAATGATCTTAACTGTTCTTTTAGATGTAGAGACGCATCACATGCGTCTCTCAAATATGCAAATTAATGGCCGCATAAAGGGACTTGTCCGTCAGGAGACGCATGTGATGCGCCACTACTAAAAAACAACTATATCATTATTGTATGTTTTTAGCATCCTGTTGATTACCTGCATCTGCCGATACTTTAAAAGGAGTTTTTGACACGCCCAAAACAGCCCCATTGGCGGTGTTTTGTACAAAGCCTATTATTTCCCAACCCTGGGCGTCAAACCCGGAAGGCAAGGCAACAGTTGCGCTGCCATTGTTTTTGCTTAAAGGTAATGTTTGCAGGTTGCGTACAACCTGGGCATGTGCCAGTGTACGACCGCCATTTTCACCACGCTCAACTTTTATAACGGCCTGTTTTTGAACCAATGCCAGTGATATAACGCTATGAGCATTATCGGTTTGGCCTTCAACTTTATATTGTACCGAGGCTGTGTTATTTGCATTGCGGGTAGCGTTAAGACTTAACTGAACATTGCTGCTTCGCTGCAAGCCTGTTTTGATGGCGTTGCGTAAAGCTCCTTCTTGTGAGCCAACAAACTCCGTTTTACCATTAACCACAATCTGCGGTGTGTAAATTTGCGAAAGGTTGAGCCAATGAGCGTATTCATTTTGCCGTTTTGTATAATCGGCACTGCTGAATGCATCTTTCCAGCCAAGGCGGTCCCAGTAATCAACATGATAAGCTAAAATGTAAATGGGTTTATCACCAACCTCTTTCTGAACTTTTGCTACCAGGTCGTCGGCTGGGGGACAGCTTGAACAGCCCTCCGAAGTAAACAACTCTACAAGGGCAAAACCCTTTCCGTCGAACTTTAATTTTTTGCCATTGCTTTTTTCAGCAGTTCTTTTGTTGTTGATAAAAGCTGCCGAAATGATTACCGCGCCTATAAAAAACGGCACAAGCGCAAATATTTTGATCTTTCTCATCGTATTAGGATTAAATGATATACGTTTTTACTGCTTTGTCGGGTTTGGGGAGATAACCTTACAATAAATTTTTCTTTTTTTGAATGATATAAATATCGGTATAATAAGCTCATAATCAACCAGTGTAACGTAACTTAGTGATCAGCAGAATAGCTTCATTTAAATATCAGCTATTTTGAATTTATTTTGTAAGGATTAAGGCCTTTACCCGACTAAACCGGTAATTGTATAAGCTTACTGCATTTCATGATAACCGAAACTAATGTATTGGACCCTCATAAATGGGTTTCCTCCTATGCCGATTACCTGTATATGTACGCCATTGTGCGTATTAATGACGAGGATACAGCTAAAGACCTGGTGCAGGAGACCTTTTTGGCAGCCCTTGAAAGGGTTGACCGATTTGAGGGAAAAAGCACCGAACGAACGTGGCTTACTGCCATCCTTAAAAATAAAATTATCGACGTGTACCGAAAAAAGTCATCAGGACTGGCTGTGGCTTCGGCCAATAAAGCGGCACAGGAACAGGATGATTTTTTTGAGGAAGATAATGGCCATTGGAAAGCCGAATACGCTCCGCAACCTATTGCCGGGATGGATGATCAGGATCCCCTGTTAAAAAAAGAGCTGAACGGCATCCTGCAAATGTGCCTGCAAAAGCTCCCGGCCCTGTGGAACGCCGTTTTTACCATGAAACACATTGAGGACGCAGCTACCGAAATTATTTGTACCGAACTGCGTGTTACCCAGGCCAACTTTTGGGTAATTATTCACCGGGCAAAAGTTAACCTGAGGGCTTGCCTTCAAAAAAACTGGAATTAATTAAAATGAGCTATTTAAATAGAATAATATATAACTGCAAGCAGGCTACTTTCCTCATCGAAAAGAAGCAGCTTAAACGACTTAACTTTCGCGAGGAAATTGAACTGCGCATTCACCTGGCCGGTTGCGGCATGTGCGTACTGTATAATAAACAAAGCCGCATTATTAATGACATGGTACAGCAACTTTTTCAAGATTCGCTGAAGAATGAGTTGAAGCTGGATGATGCCTTTAAAGCTGATTTACAAGCAAAGATTGAGACTGGATTGGGTAATAATTAGATTGTATTGCTGATGTCTTTGATTTTTGTTAGGCTGAGAGAATACGGAAAAAATTAGGTGTAGATGGCCTGTCATCCTGAGCTTGCCGAAGGACGTGCGCAGAGGTTCTACCCGCGATGCTTCGACAGGCTCAGCATGCCCCTCATTTTAATTATGTCATAATTCAACATCTCATTTGCTAAGCCTCCTGCTAAGCAAATCATATAAATTAATCATAATATCTCTGATTTTAACCAAAGAAAAAGGCCAGCTTCTCAGCCGGCCTTCATTTCTTAAAAACATTTCTATAAGCTCAGCCATTTCTTCCGTACAGCCAGTTGCTGTTCGGTTGGGCTGTCAACAGTAACAATATTGTATTTAACGCGGTTGCTTTTCAGCAAGGTAACCGGGAGGATAATAGCTTGCCCATCGCGGGTTACGGTAACCTGAATTTTATCGCCCGGGTTTTTACCGTTAATCAAAGCCGCGGCATCGGTAGCCGGTGTACCGTCTATAGCGGTGATCTCGTCGTTTACGTTAATGCCATCGATGTAAGCAGATGTGCCGCGTTGTACACCTGTTACAATGATTTTTTTGGCAGCGGTTGTAACCGTAGTAATACCTAAGGCTGCATCGTTTTTATCAGCCAGTTCATCAACTACCTTATAGCCGGCATAGCCTAAGTATTTATTATAGTCGATAGGGGTAAGGCCGTTGATGTATTTGGCATAAAAATCATCCAGTTTTTTACCGGCGAATTTTTCAAAGCCTGCTTTGAACTCGGCATCAGTATAGCCTCTTTTCAGGGTTTTATAATACTGGGTGTACATGTACTTCATTACATCATCTAAGGAGAATTTACCTTTACTGCTATTGATGATCTCCAGGTCAATCATCATACCAATAATCGCACCTTTATTGTAGTATGATATAGTGGTATTGTTAGAGTTTTCGTTAGGGCGGTAAGCCTTGATCCAGGCATCGAAGCTTGATTCGGCAACGGTTTGTAAATCCTTACCGGGCAGGTTTTCGAGGATGTTGAACTCGCTTTCCAAAACATCAAAATAATTTTGAACAGGGAACAGCTGCGTACGGCGAACAATGATGCCCTGGTAATACTCGGTAAAACCTTCGGCTATCCAAAGGTTGGTAGTATAGTTTTCGGTATCATAATCAAAGGGGCCTAATACAATCGGGCGCAGGCGCTTTACATTCCACAAATGAAAATGCTCATGGGCAACCAGGCCTAAAAAGCTTTGATATCCTTTGTCATTAGCATAACTATCACGCGATGCACCCAAAACTGTTGAGCTCAGGTGCTCCAAACCACCACCGTTACGCTGGCGATTGTGTACTATAAATACATAGTGCTTGTTTGGGTTTTCGCCAAAAACAGCAGCTTCCTGGTCTACAACTTTGTGGATATCGGCTTTTAATTTTTCCTTATCATAATTGCCGCCGCCATACATACAAATTTCATAATGAACGCCTGAGGCGTCAAAGCCAAAAACATCCTGGTTGCCTACTTCAATGGGCGAATCGAACAGAATATCAAAATTTGGTGATAAACGGGTAAAGGGGTCATTATTTACCATTTCCAAACTGGTTGAAACTTTATCCCAGTTTTTATATGGTTTGATATGGATAGTAGCTGGCGAGTGCAGCATATTGGTCGGGTAAATGAAGATCCCGGTAGTTGACAGGAAGGCATGGGATGCATCAATAAAGCTGGTACGTACCGAAATTTCAAAAGCGTAAACCCTGTATTTTACTGTTATGGCAGAAATTCCCTTTGTAACAATTTGCCAGGTGTTCTTATTGATTTTTGGCGATGCGATGGCTTTGCTACCGGCTTCCGCGCTGAACGATTCGATGTTTTTAGCAAACTCGCGTACCAGGTATGAGCCGGGTGTCCATACCGGCATTTTAAGCTCAAGTGTGTTTTGCTGCAGTCCGGTAATATGCATTTCAATATCGGCATAATGGGCCTGGGCTTCAGGAAACGAAACATTGTAAGTTATCTGTGCCGTGTTTGCCGCCTTGCTGATAGTTGTAGTCATAGTAAAAATAGTTAAAAAAAATAGCGTGGTCAGTCTAATTGGTTTCATGTCCGCAATTTATAAAAATTATATAATCCGTTATATATGTGGTGATCTGCGGCATAAACACCGTTGTAAAATGGTTGATACATGCAACTATTGTTAATGTTATGCTATTAGTTTTACATCGATTATAAAGCAATGGAACTGATTGAACCTATTTCGCGCAAGCTGCTACGCTTAGGTAAATTGTACCTGGATGTATTGGTTAAGCATACCACCCATCTGGAGGTTACGCGGTACCATTACATACTTTCGCTTATTTACATTCATGATGGGCAGCTTACCCAAAATGCGCTGGCGCAGTTGCTGGGCAAGGACAAATCGGCCATGGTGAACATCATCAACCTGCTTTCGTCAAGAGGCTTTGTTTACCGCGAAAACAACCCGAACGACAGGCGGCAGCAATTACTCCGGGTTACGGAGAAGGCAAAACTGGCCGTACCCCAGATCATCGAAACATTTGAAAACATCAACGCCAATATTACTGAAGGCATCTCCGAAGCCGATATGCAGGTGTTTGAAAGCGTACTTACCCGAATGCATAAAAATTTAAAACCATTAATATCACCCGAAACAACCCTACAAGCTAAATCACACACGGATTAAACAAAGTATGAAAACGAAATATATTATTTACACGGCGCTGGCCCTGCTGGTTGCCTATTTAATTTACAACAAATTTTTTAGCGAGGGAGCAAAGAAATCGGCCGCGGCTATGGCTTCGGGCAAGGGTGATAAGAAAAAAGGCGGCGGTCCGGTAGGGGTTAATGTAATGATAGTTAAAGATACCGCAGTAAATAACATCATTGATATTACCGGTACCATTGACGCCAATGAAAAGGTAAGCCTGATAAGCCAGACTGCAGGCAATATTACAGGGATCTATTTTAATGAAGGCACTAAGGTAACCAAGGGGCAACTGCTGGTTAAAGTTTACAACCAGGATTTAGAAGCATCGCTGCAGCAAAACCAGTACCAGGTAGCATTGGCCAAACAACAGGAAAGCCGTAACCGTCAGTTACTTCAAAAGGAAGCCATAAGCCAGGAAGAATATGATACCTCGTTAACCTCGCTAAATTCATTAAAGGCAGCTGCCGATGTAATTAAAGCGCAGATTGCCCGTACCGAGATCCGTGCACCGTTTTCGGGCACTATAGGTTTAAGAAATGTGAGCCCCGGCAGTTACCTGTCACCATCATCGCCAATTGCTAATCTGGTTAATATCGATCCGGCTAAAGTAACTTTTGCTGTACCTGAAAGGTACCTTTCTATACTTGGCCCGGGTAGTAAAATCAGGTTCAAAACTGAAAGCTCGATGGAAAACTTTGTGGGTACCGTATATGCTATTGATCCGTCAATTGATGCAAGCTCGCGCACCATTACCGTGCGTGCTAAAGCTCCAAATCCTAAAGGGGTACTTACCGCGGGCAGTTTTGCCAAGATCAATTTAACACTTGATCAAATTCCTAAAACTATCCTGCTGCCAACAGAAGCGGTTATTCCCGATTTGAAAAGTAGTTTGGTTTGGATTTACCACAATGGCATTGCTGTATCAAAACCGGTAAAAACAGATTTACGCACCGATACCAAGATCCAGGTTATTGAAGGTTTACAGCCCGGCGATAGCGTAGTGGTGTCGGGCCTGATCCAGATGCGACCAAAAGTGCCTTTGAAAATTTTAAAAGTTATTAAATAAACCAATATGAGTTTATCCTCAGTAAGTATTAAACGGCCGGTATTGGCAACAGTAATGTCTGTGGTTATTGTTGTGTTTGGTATTATCGGCTATAAGTTTTTAGGGGTGAGGGATTTTCCTTCGGTAGATCCACCCATCATTTCGGTATCCACCAGTTACTCGGGCGCCAATGCCGATGTAATCGAATCGCAGATAACGGAGCCACTCGAAAAATCAATTAACGGTGTGCCGGGTATCCGTAATATCTCGTCAACAAGCTCGGTTGGACAAAGTAATATTACGGTTGAGTTTGACCTTGATGCCGACTTAGAAACCGCCGCTAACGACGTGCGCGATAAAGTGAGCCAGGCCCAGCGCCAGCTGCCGCAGGATATTAACGCCCCGCCGGTAGTAACCAAGGCCGACGCCAGCGCCGACCAGATCATTACCCTTACCGTAAGCAGCAATACCCGTAACATAAACCAGCTGGATGATTATGCTGAGAACGTGTTACTGGAAGGCCTGCAAACTATCCCCGGCGTAAGTACCATCAACGTACAGGGGCAGCGCCAGTATGCGATGCGTTTGTGGATAGATCCTAAAAAGCTTTCGGCCCTTGGCGTTACGGCTACCGATATAGGTGCCGCTCTGGCTAAAGAGAACGTGGAGCTGCCTGCCGGTAAAATTGAAGGGAACAATACCGAGGTTACCATCAGGGCCCTGGGTAAACTTGCAACCGAAAAAGATTTTAATAACCTCATTATCCGTGCAGATAGCAGCAGGGTGATCAGGCTGAGCGATATTGGTTATGCTGTACTGGGCTCTGCAAACGAGGAAACCATATTTAAAGAATCGGGCGTACCCATGGTTGCTTTGGCTCTTGTGCCGCAGCCTGGTGCTAACTATGTGCAGATAGCCAAAGATTTTTACGCCCGTTTAGAGCAGATCAAGAAAGATCTTCCGCCCGATATTTCGGTAAAAGTGGCTTTGGATAATACCCGGTTCATTAACCAGTCGATATCCGAAGTGCAGGAAACGCTGATCGTTGCGTTTGTACTGGTGGTAATTATCATCTATCTTTTCTTCCGCGACTGGCTTATCGCTTTCCGTCCGCTGATAGATATCCCGGTATCATTAATCGGTGCATTCTTTATCATGTACATCTTCGGTTTTTCCATCAACATATTAACCCTTTTGGGGATAGTACTGGCAACAGGCCTGGTGGTGGATGACGGTATTGTGGTAACGGAGAACATCTATAAAAAGGTAGAGGCTGGTATGGCCATCCGAAAGGCGGCTTTTGAAGGTTCGGCTGAGATCTTTTTCGCGGTGGTATCCACATCGGTTACGCTGGCGGCAGTGTTTTTACCAATTGTGTTTTTACAGGGCTTTACCGGCCGTTTATTCCGCGAGTTTGCGGTAGTGGTAGCGGGGGCGGTGTTGATATCGGCTTTCGTATCCCTTTCGTTAACTCCAATGCTTAACGTAAAGCTGATCCGTAAAAATCAAAAGAAATCAAAGTTCTATGAAAAAACGGAGCCATTCTTTGTAAATATGATCAACTCGTATTCCGAATCGCTCGTTAAATTCATGAAGCGTAAATGGATATCGTTCGTTATCCTGGCGGCATCTATTGTTATCATTGGGATACTTGTAAAAGTTATCCCCTCGGAGCTTGCTCCGCTTGACGACCGTAGCCTGCTCCGTTACAGTGTTACCGGTTCGGAAGGTGCAACTTACGAGTACATGACCAAATACATGGATAAGGTGGCTAACCTGGTGGAGGACTCAATTCCGGAGGCAAACATTAACCTTGAAATTGTTTCGCCATCATTTGGTGGTGGCGGCGCGTCAAATACGGGTTTTGGCAGGGTAGGGCTTGTTGCCCCTGACGAACGGAAGCGGACACAGCAGGAACTTGCCGACTGGCTTAATGCCAAACTGAGGCGGATGCCTGATGCCCGTGCCATTGTAGTACAGGAACAAACTATCAGCGGCGGCGGCTCGGGTTCAAAAACATCCTTGCCGGTACAGTACGTTATCCAGAACCAGGATTTTGAAAAGATCCGTAAGGTGCTGCCAACATTTTTTGCCGAGGTATCAAAAAGCCCTGTTTTCCAGGGTACAGACGTTAACCTGAAATTTACCAAACCCGAGCTGCGCGTAGTTACCGACCGTGAGCGTGCCCGCGATTTAGGTGTTTCGGTTGATGATATTGCCCAAACACTGCAGCTTTATTATAGTGCCGGCCGTTTGGATTATTTCCTGATAAACGGTAAGCAGTACCAGGTAATTGCACAGGTTGACCGTGCCAACCGCGATCAGCCGCTTGACCTGAGGTCTATTTATGTGCGTAGCTCAAAAGGAACTTTGGTGCAGCTGGATAACGTGGTTAAAACCACCGAAGGTGCTACGCCGCCGGCTATTTACCACTTTAACCGTTACAAATCGGCAACACTTTCGGCAGGTTTGGCCCCGGGTTATACCGTTGGCGATGGTATTAAGGAAATGGACAGGATCTCCAAAAGCCTGCTTGACGATACTTTCAGCACCGCGCTGAGCGGCCCTTCGCGTGACTATGCCGAGGGTTCATCAAACATCCTTTTTGCTTTTGGTTTTGCCTTGTTGCTCATCTACCTGGTACTTGCAGCCCAGTTTGAAAGCTTTATGGATCCGTTCATCGTGATGCTTACCGTGCCGCTTGCTATTTCGGGTGCGTTTTTATCACTGTGGCTGTTTAACCAAACCCTTAATATTTTCAGCGAGATTGGGATCATCACCCTGGTGGGGCTGGTAACCAAAAACGGGATCTTAATCGTTGAGTTTGCTAACCAGCGAATGGAGCAGGGGGCAGCTAAATATGAGGCTATTGTTGAAGCGGCCACAGCACGTTTACGCCCTATACTAATGACAAGCTTAGCAGTGGTGCTTGGTTCCGTGCCTATTGCATTTGCGCTTGGCGCCGGTGCAAAAAGCCGTGTATCGTTAGGGATTGTTATTATGGGTGGGATGCTGTTTTCATTGGTACTCACGCTTTACATTATCCCGATGATGTACCTGTTGCTGGCTGCCAAAACCCGTAAAGACCATGACCACGATCCCGAAGATATGGCTGCCGAAGCAGAAATGGCCGAAGCCGCACGTCATCCGCATCACCATGAACCTAAACTGATCGAAAACCTGTAATTTAATATGATGATCAAAAAAATAACCTGCCTGGTTTTTTGTTTGGCAATAGTATCAACCGTTGCTTTAGCCCAGCAGGATGCACCGCTGCTTACTTTAAAAGATGCGGTAGAAATTGCACTGAAGAATAACTATAATATCAAGTTGTCGCAAAACAACTCAACCATAGCGTCAAACAATGTTACGCTTGGTAATGCGGGTGTTTTGCCGCAGCTAACCGGCAATTTTTCGGATAACAACAGTCGCCAGTCAACCAAACAAACGCTCAATACCGGTAAGGATAATAATATTAACGCGCATAACTCAAATAACAGCTATGGTGTAAACCTTAACTGGACTATTTTTGATGGCTTCAATATGTTTGCCACTTACGACCAGTTGAAACAGCTTGATAAGCTTGGGATTTTGCGCTTACAGGATACCGTACAGCGTACAGTGGCCAATGTAGTAAACACTTATTACGACCTGATTAGCCAAAACGAACAGATCAAGGCGCTTAAAGGGGCTATAGGGATCTCGCATACGCAGCTACGCATTGCTACGGATAAGTTTAATGTAGGCCGCGCTTCAAGGCTTGATGTGCTTAACGCGCAGGTGAACCTGAATACCGATACAGGCAACCTGGTTATCCAGTATCAGTTATTTAAGTCGACCAAAATCCAGCTTAACCAGTTGCTCATCCGCGATCTGCAAACAGATTTTTCTGTGGCTGATACCATCGTGGTGGATGAAAAGTTAGTCCTTGCCGATGTGCTTAACAATGCCCAGCTGCAAAACCCGGGTATATTATCGGCGCAAATTAATCAGCGCCTGGCCGAGATCAACCTTAAACAGGTACGCTCAACGCGTTATCCGCAGGTGGGTTTAACATCTGGTTATGTGTTTACCAACAGTAAAACACCTGCTGGTTTTACCGTATCACAAAATGTACACGGCTTTAATTACGGGCTTACCGCAAGCATTAATATTTTTGACGGCTTTAATCAAAACAGGCGCGAAAAAAACGCAAAGATCCAGATTGATAATGCCGGGATTGCTGCAAAACAAACCAAGCTGAACATCGAAAGCCAGATTAGCAGCCTGTTTGTAGCCTACCTTTCAGGGCTTGATTTGGTGAAACTGGAAGAAGCCAACGTAAACCTCAACAAAAAGAACCTGGATATTACGCTTGATAAATATAAGTTAGGAAACATAACCCCGCTTGAAGTAAGGGAAGCACAGCGCAATTATCTTGATGCACAATCAAAATTCTTTGCCGCGCAGTACCAAAGCAAGCAGGCCGAGATCATGTTAAAGCAAATAACCAACAGTATTAACATCCAATAAAAAATATTTTAATAATAAGTTTAAAAACTTATTTTTGAAACATGACCGTCCCCTTTAAAACCTGCCTGCTTATTGATGATAACTACATTGATAACTTTATAACGCGCAGGGTTTTAGAGAGCAGCAATTTTGCCGAGAATATCGTTGTGCGTCAATCGCCGATGGAGGCTATTGAATCATTAAAAAACGGATCGGTAAACCCCGACGTTATATTTTTAGATATCAGGATGCCAATGATGAGCGGTTTTGAGTTTCTGCATGAATTTGACGGTTTAGAAATTGCCAAAAAAGGGATAAAAATATATATGCTGTCATCATCGCTTGATCCTACCGATTTAAGGCAGTCAAGCGATAATAAACATATTACACAGTTTATCCATAAGCCACTTACTGTTAAAGCGCTCGAAGAAATTTGTCAATGATTTTAGTTGCAGATAGCGGGTCATCAAAAACCGACTGGCTACTGACCATTTCAGACCAGGAAACCCGCTCGTTCCTTACCGCGGGATTAAACCCATATTTTTTAACCGAAAAGGAGATAGCGCGCGTCATAATTGACCAGGCCCCCGAAATGGTGGCTCTTGCAGCTGAGATTTCGGAGATCTACTTTTTTGGTGCAGGCTGCAGCAGCCCCGACAGGCACGAGATAGTATCAAACGCGCTTAGTACACATTTTAGTAAAGCCTATATCAGCGTAGACAGCGACTTGTTAGGTTGTGCCTATGCAACCTGCGGCAATGAAAAGGGTATTTGTTGTGTAATGGGTACCGGCAGTAACATTTCCTTTTTTGACGGCGAAGACATTTACGACGGACAGCACGGTCTTGGCTTTGTTTTGGGCGATGAGGGTTCGGGCACCTGGTTTGGCAAAAAGCTGATCACCGATTTTTTATATGGCAATATGCCGCATGACATCAGCCAGAAATTTGATAAGGCCTATCATCTCAATAAAGAGGTAGTAATCAAAAATGTATATCAAAAGCCCAATGCTAATACTTACCTGGCATCATTCAGCAAGTTTGTAAGCGAAATTAAAGTTACCGAATACGGGCATTCCATGCTGGTTGACGGCTTGGTTGAATTTATTGAAACCAATATAAAATCGTATCCCGAGTATCATAAATATAAATGCCACTTTGTTGGCTCCATTGCTTATTCGTTTTCCGAAGAACTTGTTTCATTATGCCATCTCCATGGTGTAAAAACAGGCAAAATCATTAAACAGCCCATAAATGACCTCATGGCCTTTATTTTGAAACGGAATGAGATGGCAACGGAAGAGTAGGGTTTCTCATACAAAGCATCATCAATAAAACCGCTTGCCATTTCGGCGAACGGGCAGGGAGGTTTGAGGAGAAATCTTGTGTATCATGCCTCCACTTGTGCTATGGTTCAACAGGCTACATAGGATTTCTCTTTCGCCTCATGACTCTTGCCACCCACGCTCTATTGAAATGACATTTTTCTTTACTTATAGTGTTTACAAGTTGCAGGCATCCCCATTTGTCATCCCCGGATAATAAAAATTAATTCCGGAACGATTGTTCCAAAACAAATTTACTTTTGCGGAACGATTATTCCAAAATTAAATTAATCTTCCAGAAAATGAAAAAATTAGAGAACAAAGTAGCAGTAGTAACAGGGGCATCAAAAGGTATTGGCGCTGAAATAGCAAGAGGTTTAGCAGCAGAAGGCGCATCAGTTGTGGTAAATTATGCATCGGATAAAACAGGCGCAGATAAAGTAGTGGCCGATATTGTTGGCAATGGTGGTAAAGCCATTGCGGTACAGGGTGATGTGTCAAAAGGCGCAGATGTAGACCGTATTTTTGCTGAAACCCATGAGGCTTATGGCGCAGCTGATATCCTGGTAAATAATGCCGGTGTATACCAGTTTACCCCAATTGAAGCTGTAACCGAAGAAGAATTTCATCGTCAGTTTAATATCAACGTTCTTGGTTTGTTATTGGCAACTAAAGGAGCTGTAGCCAGCTTTGGCGATAAAGGCGGTAGCGTGATCAATATAAGCTCAACCGTAACGCGTATAACCCCGCCGCAAAGCGCTATTTATACAGGTACCAAAGGTGCGGTAGACTCTATTACACAGGTATTATCTAAAGAGCTTGGCCCTAAAAAAATCCGTGTAAACGCTATTAACCCGGGTATGGTTGAAACAGAAGGTACACATACTGCAGGCTTTATCGGTAGTGATTTTCAAGTCCACATGGAAAGCACTACTCCACTTGGCCGTATCGGTCAGCCGGATGATATCGCTCCTGTTGCAGTATTCCTGGCCTCTGATGATTCACGCTGGTTAACTGGCGAAATTATCATAGCCAGTGGTGGTGTAAGGTAATTATACCGGCATTGCCCGGTTAAAACAAAGACGGGTTAAGGCATAGGATTAACAATTAATTAAAAATGAATAGCTTTGCCCCTAAAACGGGTAAAGCTTTTCTGTTATGGCACGAACTAAAGATTTTGATGAAGCCGAGGTATTGAGCAAGGCCGTTTGCATTTTTTGGCATAAGGGCTACAATGGCACATCTATGCAGGATTTGGTGGATGGCCTGGGTATCAGCCGTTCAAGCCTGTACGATACCTTCGGGGATAAACATGCTTTATATATTAAAGCTTTGGAGAGCTATCAGAAGGCAGGAGGCAGCCAGATGTGCAATATTATAAACAATACTGCATCGGCAAAAGAAGCTATAAAAAAGCTTTTGGAGCTTACCATGCGCGATATGCTCAATGATGAACAACGCAAAGGCTGTTTTATGGTAAATGCCGAAATTGAATTAGCCTCGCACGATACAGAGGTAAATGACATGATATGCCGTAACGAGCAGCAGTTTGAAAATGCTGTTCTTAGTGCTGTAAAAAAGGGACAGGAAAGCGGTGAAATCCCTAATTCAAAAGATGCCCTGGCATTAACCCGTTTCATTTTTAATACAGTGAAAGGTATGCAGGTATCTGCCAAGTCGACTACGGAGAAAGCCTTTTTTGACGATATTATACAAACCACCCTTTCGGTACTTGATTAACAAGTTAAGTTAATCAGTTAAGCCGTTAGCGTTTGCTTCTTCCTTAATCTCATTCCCAGCAAAAACAACATTCCTACCCCAGCCAGCACACTGCCGGTTTGCGGGAGATAATCGCCGTGCTTAACGTAAAATGTCAATTCGCTGTTTAGGTTGATATCCTGTTTAATGGCGGTTTTAACCCACCATTCGGTATGCTTAACCACATCGCCGCGTTGATTGATAAACCCGGAAATCCCTGTATTTGCCGATTGGCAAACCCACCTGCGGGTTTCAATGGCACGCAGCTTTGCATAATCAAAGTGCTGGTCTTTACCTGATGTGTTTTCCCACCAGCCATCGTTTGTAATAATGGCAATGAACTGCGCCCCCTTTTTTACGGAACGGGCAATATATCCACCCCATATCGATTCATAACAAATAACAGGATCGACCCCGATACCACTTTGCGAATAGAGCACTTTGGCATCCTTTTCGGGTGCATAAGCTCCGGTTGCCCCGCCTAAATGTTCAAATACGGGCTTTAGAAATGACAGGGCTTTACCAAAAGGCATTGATTCGGCCCCTGGCACCAGGCGTGATTTATGGTAAGTTTGAACCCGGTCGCCGTTTTCTATATTAAGTGCTGTGCTGTAAAAATCAGCGTACTGGTCGCCGCCAAATGGTGATGGGCTTGCTGTTGGTGTAGCCCGGTTGTTGAAAAGCCTGTATGTTTCGGCGCCCGTAACCAGGTTGCCATTGGGGTACTTCCGCAAAAAGAACTGGGCTTGCTTAAAAAAGTTGTTTCGGGTTATCTGCTCTTCATCAATATATGCAGGAATAGCCGTTTCCGGCCAGATGAAAAATTCGGTATTAGGCTGCGCCACCTGCCTCGAAAGGTGGATCAGGATATCGATCTGCAAAGCAGGGGGGATAGTGCCCTCTTTTTCGTAGGGATCGATATTTGGCTGGGCAACAACAATGTTTGACGGGTTTACTTCTTCAACATAATTGCTATAAACCGATAACGAATAACCAATAGGGGCTGCTATGGCAATTACAAACGCTATGATCAGCACCATTTTTTGGCTTTTGGTTTGAGCCTCACGTAAACCGGTATATATTAAAAAGGCCAGGATATTTACCACCCAAATCCAGATGGTGCCGCCATAAACACCGGTATATTCATACCATTGTATCCATTGATGTGTTACAGCAAAGCCGTTACCAAGTGTCATCCAGGGAAAATTAAGGTCCCAGCTTTGGTGCAGGTATTCATATCCTATCCAAAAACAAACTAATCCAATAAGAGCTGTCCAGCGCGGGGCAACGAGCCTTAAACGGTAATACAACCAGCATGCCGCAGCCATAAGCAAGGGGCCAAGCGAATAGGGGATAAGTGTAATAGGAACAGCCACCAGTTCGCCCACTATTTTAAGTGCGTTGTAAACCCAGTAAACAGACAATGTGTTCCAGATAAAAAAGCCTATGAAGGTTATATTAAATACGCGCCTGCCTTTTTTAGGCTTATCATCTTTAATGATATTTTCAATAGCCAGCAGCATGGGCGCAAAGCCTATAAATAACAAAAATGTGGTATAAGGGGTAGGCGGCCAGGCGATCCATAAAAGTAAGCCCGATAGTATGGCTAATGGTAGGTTTTTTTTCATGTAGGGTGACAACGTATATTAAACCGTTATGGTATTAAAAATTTAAAGGAGACCGGCTCGTGTGCCTAAGTCTAACAATGCGGATCGCATCTGGGGTAATTCTGTATGAAACGCGATAGTGATGTTTTTCAAAGGCGCGCCACGTTCCATCATTGTTTTTTTTAAATTTATCCAAAGGGTATTTTTCGGGATGCTTGGGTAGTTCCATAGTAACGTCGATAATTTCGTCTCTCACTATTTCAGCATTTTGCATGGAATCAAGCAGAATATAAAGATAGGCCTTTTTCAATTCAGCCATAGCTTTTTTGCTCCAAATGGTTACCATTTACGAGCTTGAATCTTTAAATCTTCGGCGGTTATAAAGTTTCCACGATCAATTTCTGCATCCCCGGTTTCGAGGTCTTGATTATACTCTTCTATTGTTTGAGGCTTTTCGGTTGCCTGGAAATCAATTTTCATAAGCTTTAAAGTGTGCAATAACCACTCTTTTTTGCTTTGGTCTTTAATTTTATCAAAATCAATGATCAATTCCATAAGCTATGTTTTTAACCGTATTAACAAATATACTAAATATGCTTTTGGGCTACAGCGTTTTCAAGCCTTTTTCCCTTGGGAACTCAATAATTACTCCTCTTCCTCCTCATCTCGCTCATACTTTCCCTTAGCAGGTTTAGCTGTTGCCCCGGCAACACACATCACAAATTCGCCTTTCAGGGGATGCGTTTCAAAATACTGTTTTACTTCAACTACAGTGCCGCGCACGGTTTCTTCAAATATTTTGGTAAGCTCGCGCGATACTGAGATCTGCCTGTCGGCACCAAAATAGGTTGCCATTTCATCCAGCGTTTTTAACAAACGGTGCGGCGACTCATATAGTATGATAGTGCGCTCTTCTTCGGCCAAAAACTTATACCGGGTTTGGCGGCCTTTTTTCAAGGGTAAAAACCCCTCGAAACAAAACTTATCGGTTGGGAAGCCCGAGTTAACCAGGGCAGGCACAAAAGCGGTAGCGCCGGGCAGGCACTCAACAGCGATATTAAACTTTAAAGCTTCGCGAACGAGAAAAAAGCCCGGATCTGAAATGGCCGGTGTACCGGCATCAGAAATGAGCGCGATGTTTTTCCCTTGCAGCAAAAACTTAATGATTTCATTGCTCGATTGATGTTCGTTATGCTGATGATGCGAAAATACTTTTTGATGGATGTCAAAGTGCTTCAGCAGCGGTGCCGATGTACGCGTATCCTCGGCCAGGATCAAGTCGGCCTCTTTGAGTACTCGGATAGCCCTGAAGGTCATATCCTCAAGGTTGCCTATCGGCGTGGGCACTAAGTATAGTTTTCCTGTAGGGTTGTTCATGGTTCATAGATCATAGTTCATGGATATTGGTTTGATGGTTTTAAATTTCATAAATCAGCTATGAACTATGGACCATAAACTATGAACTAATTATATCTTTGCCTAAAAAATAAAATAATGCTGCAAGTTAGTTATATCCGTGATAACCGGGAACAGGTTTTGGATCGTTTGGCTGTAAAAAATTTTAAACAGCTCCAACTGGTTGATGAAATAATTGAACTGGACGACAAGCGCCGCTCCACTCAAACCAGTATGGATAACGTTTCGGCCGAGGCCAATGCAGCTGCAAAACAAATTGGCGACCTGATGCGCGCAGGTAAAAAAGAAGAAGCCGAAGGCCTTAAAGGCAAAACCGGTGCCTGGAAAGAAGAGATCAAGAAATTGGGCGAACAGCTTACCACAACCGAAGAGGAACTATATCAGAAACTGGTATTGCTGCCCAACCTGCCACACAGTTCTGTACCTAAAGGGCTAACGCCCGAGGATAACGAAGTGGTGTTAGAGAACGGCACAAAGCCCGAGTTGCCTGCTGATGCTTTACCGCACTGGGAACTGGCCGCTAAATATAACCTGATTGATTTTGAATTGGGCGTTAAAATAACCGGTGCGGGTTTCCCGGTATATAAAAACAAAGGCGCCAAACTGCAACGGGCATTGATCAATTATTTTATTGACGAAGCCGAAAAAGCAGGTTACAGCGAAGTAAGCGTACCGCTGATGGTGAACGAAGCATCTGGTTTCGGTACATCACAGCTGCCCGATAAGGAAGGGCAGATGTACCATGTTGGTGTAGATAACCTTTACCTGATCCCTACCGCCGAGGTGCCTATCACTAATATGTACCGCGAGGTAATATTGAAGGAAGATCAGCTGCCTGTTCGTAATTGCGGCCATACGCCATGTTTCCGCCGTGAGGCAGGTTCATATGGTGCGCATGTACGCGGCCTTAACCGCCTGCACCAGTTTGATAAGGTGGAGATAGTGACTATTGCCCACCCCGATAAGTCATACGAAATATTGGAGATGATGAGCGGCCACGTACAAGGCTTGCTACAAAGCTTAGGCTTGCCATACCGTGTATTGCGCCTTTGCGGAGGTGATATGGGCTTTGGCTCTGCCTTAACCTACGATATGGAAACCTGGAGCGCAGCACAACAACGCTGGCTGGAAGTTTCATCAGTATCAAACTTTGAAACATTCCAGAGCAACAGGCTTAAACTGCGTTTCCGCAATGCTGATGGTAAAACTCAATTAGCGCATACCTTAAATGGAAGCGCGTTGGCTTTGCCGCGCATTGTAGCCACACTGCTGGAAAACAACCAAACCGAAAAGGGTATTAAAGTACCTGAGGTACTGGTGCCTTATACAAAGTTTGAGTGGATTGATTAATTAGCTCATTCTGTCCCGGCTTCTTTTACACGCGTCATTGCGAGGCACGAAGCAATCCCAAACTATACAGAGCTACTTCTATAGCTGCTCTGCTTCTTGGGGATTGCTTCGTGCCTCGCAATGACGGTTTGTATTTTACACTTGTTTGTAAGTAATCCACATTAAAGCCAAACCACTTTTTGAATACTTTCATGTTCACTGCCGATGATATCCCGGTATAAATCAGGTTTCCTTGCTTTGATATATCGGTAGCCTCCTGCACTCGTTAATTTATCGGGAGTTAGTTCGGCAAATACAATTTCATTGTCTAATGATCTGCATTCGACCATGATATCTCCGTATGGGTCAATGATCATGGAGCAGCCATTTTTCAGCTGATCGTCATCCATGCCTATCGGGTTGGAGAATATGGCATAAACCGCGTTATCGTAGGCTCGGGCAGGTAGCCACTTCATCAGCCATTGCCGTCCCTTGAGGCTGTCGAACTCCTGCCGTAGTATTTCATGATTGGCCTCCTTGTGCTTCCATAACTCCGGGTCGACAAAGCCTGCTCCCGGCCGGGTTGACGGGGTACACATGGTAACATGGGGCATAAAAATAACCTGCGCGCCAAGCAAAGTAGTTGCCCTTACATTTTCAATTACATTATTGTCGTAACAAATAAGTATGCCGCATTTCCACCCATACAAATCAAACACTGTATATGCTGTACCGGGCAAAAGGTGCGGATTAATAAAAGGGTGTAATTTGCGGTGTTTGGCAATCAGCCCGGTTTTATCAACACAAACATAGGCTTTGAACAGGTTGTCGTCCTTGTCCTTTTCAAACAGGCCTGCCAGTATAGCTATGTCATAACGCCGGGCATATTCGGTTAATTTGATTATGCTTGGCCCGGCGGGGATTTCTTCGGCAAGCTCAAGCATTTGTGCTTTGTTAAGTTTTCGGGCAAATGTATAGCCGGTTATGGAACATTCATGAAATGCTATTGCTTTGGCCCCGTCGGCTGCGGCAGTGGCCGCCATTTGTTCAATAACTGATAAATTATAAGCTTTATCGCCGCTTTTATTTTCGAATTGTGCTGTCGCGATTTTTAAGTTTTCCATATGCTGATCGTAATTGCGTTATTTCAAAATTATGATCCGTTGGTCGGAAAGTATTGTAGAAAACCGACAATTACTGTTTAAACAATCGGCATGAAGTTTATGGCCAGCAGCCTATGATTGGCTTTGTATTGTAAAGGGGTAACACCAGTATGCTTGCGGAAATAATTGTTGAGATGGGCCTGGTCATAATATCCGCAGGCATAACTGAGCATTGCTATATCCTTAGTTGAAGGGATCTTTTGAAGTTGCTTGAGGTAGTTTTGAAACTTGACCGAATCAATAAACTTCTTTGGGGAGATGCCTACCTGCTCACTGAACTTACGCTCCAGTTGCCGCTCGGTAACAGGTAATATGTTAAGAAGCTGTTGTACTTTAATAAGGCCTTTGTGTTTGTAAATGGAGTTTACAGCGTCGCCAACAAATCCGTCGCTGTTAGTCATAGCTGATGTCTTTTTTAACAAGAACTGGCCTGCAACAGCTATAGCTGCAGAAGGGTTTGCAGCCCGGGCAATCTGCTCTTCCAGGTCGCAGGCCTCTTGTCCAAACAGGTCTTTTAGTTGTATAATGCTATTGGTGAGTTCATGTGCCACTATGCCCAGCAAGGGCAATAAGGCATTGGGCTGTAAAACGATCACCAGCATATACAGCTTGCCTGTTGAAATGATATCATTATAATGAGTTATCTGACCGTAAACAAAACTCCGTGGCTGTATAGTGGCTACGGTATGATTAGGGTCATGTTGTAACAGGGGCTCTTTTAAATGAAAAACTATACCGGGGTTGCCGTCAGAAAATAAACGGTAATTTATGGAAGCAGCCTTATCATGCGCTATAATTAAATAGTGCTTAACAATAGACGAAAGCAAAGGATTGGGCGCTATTTGCATTACAATTTAAAAGCCTGATAAAGATAGCGATAGTTACACTTATAAAATACTATAGTCACTTATAATCAAACCGGATTCCCTCCCCCTTCAGGGGGCCGGGGGGCTAATACTTCCTGTACACATTATAAAGAATATTCAAATCCAGCTGCGTCATTACCGGCGTTTCATCTGTTTGCACAAAGTGGCGCTTAAAGGCCACGATTGCTACAGGCAGGTTACTGATATCGTAGCCAATGAGCTTAAGGGCGGTGGCATAATCAAAATTATCGGGCGGCAGCTCAAGCAACTCTTCCCGCCAAAAGCCGAAGCCTTTTTGGGCTAACAATTTCCATGGAAACAACGGGCCCGGATCGGGCTTGCGCAAAGGCGCTATATCCTGGTGCCCGATAAAATTGGCCTGCGGAATATTGTAGGTTTTTTTTAACTGGGCCAGCAAAGCCAAAAGGCTTTTTACCTGTACATCATTAAATGGTTCGTGCCCGTTATTATCAATTTCAATACCGATAGAACAGCTATTCATATCGCTGATACTGCCCCATTTGCTAATGCCTGCATGCCAGGCGCGCAGATAATCATTGAGCATATGGTACACCTTACCGTCTTTACCCACCACATAATGCGCGCTTACCTGTGGTTTTACCAGGGTAAACGTAGTAAGGGTTTGCTTAACCGAATCCTGCGCGGTATAGTGGATGATGACGTAGTTTGGTTTGCGAAGGTTAAAATTCACAGTGCCCACCCACTCTGAAGGAATAGCCCCGCCCGCGCTGTCAACCAGCATGACCGGCTGCTCACGGCTGATCACTTCAACCAGTGAATCGGTTTGGGTGTGGTACACTTTATTGGTGGTTGCATAAGGCAATTTGGGAGAACAGCCGCTTATTGCGGCTGCTGAAACGATTAATAGTAAAACGTATATGTTTTTCTGCATGATCAAAACCTTGATGCGCTTGATTTAAGGATTTATCCTGATGATATAAAACAAGTATACAAAAAACCTTGATTTGCCTGATTAAAAGATTATCTGACTGCATTATCTATCATGTAATCCTAAAATCAAGTCCATCAAGGTTCAAAAAATAGGCTATCCTTTTGGAAATAGCCTATTGCAGATTTATATTTTCAGCAGTGTTATATTGCTGTCGAGCGTCTTATTACACCTAACAAAAGCGCAATAATAGCTATTACCAATAAAATGTGGATCAGACCGCCTACTGACATGAAAAATACACCGATTGCCCATCCTATGATCAGGATGACTGCAATTATATACAGGAGTGAGTTCATAATAATTTGTTTTAATTAATGAATTTCATAGATATTAATATAATAGCCGCAAGGCCCGAAAAGTTTTAAGTTTTGTGTTTTTTAAGGTCGATGATATTCATTTACAGGTATGTTTTGTAAAAGATTATTTGCTATGTATCTTTAGGTGCCTTACCTCATGAAAACGATGAAATATATCTTCCTGTTCATATCTATGCTGTCGGTTCAATTTGCCACAGGTCAGTCGAAGTTGCCTGTGATCAAAGCAACATCAAAAAAAGTGGCTATAAATGATGGCGGTTTTCTGGATAGAAATGCATGGTCGCTTTCGCCAAAAGCGCGACCGGATGTGTACACAGCCGACAGGACCCGGGCGACAAAATGTGTTACTTTTTATACTGATATCGATTCGATAAGGGTAAAGGTTAAACCCGGTACACGATACGATTTTATTATCCTGCTTAATGGTAAAGACTCCTGCTATACGCAAATAGCAAGTGCTATACCACCGGAGGATAAATTAAAAAACAATATCGTTACCAATGATACAATTCCGTTTACGCTTAGTGTTCACAATGCCATTCATGTAAAAGCCATTATTAATGACGTTGATACCCTGAATCTGCATTTTGACCTTAGCTCTTTTGATTTTCACTTTACAAGGGATGCTATCCTGAAAAAAACAAAGCTGCTGCCAAACAAGGCTGATGTTTTGGCAGGTAAAGCAAAGCCTGACTATAATAACATTGGTAAAGCGCTCAAACTGCAAATAGGGGGCATGATTTGGCGCAACCAGGAAATTTTGCCCACAAATATCACCGCCGATGATATGGATGGTCGCTTTGGCTGGAACCTTTTTGAAGGTAAACAGGTGGAAATTAACTACGATAAAAATGTGCTCGTTATTCACTCTAAACTGCGGGGAACATTGAAAGGCTATGTGAAATCGAAAATTGGGTTTACGCATTCCTTTGCTTACATAAGCGGGAGCTTTGAGATAGACAGTAAAAGCTACACCGGTAATTTTTTAATGGATACGGGCTCCGAGCAGGCTGCTATTTTGGATAGTGGTTGGGTAGCCCGCCAAAACTTCTCCGATAATTTAAAAGTTATCAAATCATCTACCATCAGCGATCCGCGCGGGGTAAAATATGAGATGAAAATTGTGGAAGCACCACTTTTCAGGGTTAACGGTTTTACACGGACAAATGTGCCAGCCATTATATTGAGCGGAAGGAACCCGATGGGCTTTGAAATAAATTACCTTGGGAATGGCTTGCTAAAACACTTTAACATGATCCTTGATTTTAAGAACGATTACCTGTACCTAAAGCCCAATAAATCATCTACCTAAAATGCCGCTGTATTTTAATTACCTGCCGGTATGGCCCAGGCCCTCGTATCCAGATCGGGGTTGATCTCGAAATTATCGTACTGGATAGTTAGCTTTTGTGAGCCCGATGTAGATACCTCATGAAAGGGGATGACAAGCCCCTGCACCGGCCGCCAATCGGATAGTAATGAGAATGATATTTTACCTGCTATTTTATAACCGTAAGCAGTTAACCGGTTTTGATCATCAACAGCAAAAATATAGTTGTTGCCATCAAGTGTGCATTCAATAGTATACATGCCGGTATTCTTCATTTTTTGGGTGTTAACTACCTGCATCTTATCCAACACTTGTTTACGGAGGCCGAGCATACCGGTATAAAGAACACTCTGCGCTTCGGTTACTTTATCTTTTGGTAATAAGGTTTTATTGCCATTGGCCCACAGCCAGCCGTTGCTGCCTTCTGTTTGTTGTACAGAACTGAGCCTGCCATTTTTCCATAGTTCGATGCGCACTTTGTTGTTAACAGCGTCAATAAGTTCAACAACTTTTATATCCATGGCTGTTGCAGTAACCTTTGCTGTTTTAACGACATCCAGCTTGCTGCCTCCTTGTGTATTGTTTGCCCTTAAAAGTAGCGACATGCCATCGGTTGGATTTGCCTCAGGCTGTTGTTTAATGGCGGGTTGGTTACTTAATTCTGTTTTTGTGGTTTTACCTTCATCCTTATCGTCACTTGAAAAGTATACCCGGCCATCTACCGCTGCCATGCGTGTTTTGCCGGCGAGGTCACAAAAAAAGCTGTGTGTTTCTATTTTTCCATCGCTATAGTTGAGCGTAAGCACACCATCATTTATTTTGTAGGTACCATTGCCGCTATTGCTCCTGGTGCTGCCCCCGCCAACGTTCTCGCCGGCTATTAATACGGCAGAGTTGCGGGAGTTACTGAAATGGCCTTTGTTGTCAAAATTTAACCCGCGGTGGCTTGAAGAGCCTACATAGGTTAACCCTGATGAACCGCCACCCGAACCCATGGCGCTGGTAAATTCAAAATAACCCGGCGGAATGCTGCTGCCCTGGAGCTTAAATAACTGAAAGCCGTATCCGTGCAGTGTTGTAGCATTTTTTATAGTATATGATGTGTTGCCTTTGGCATAATTTAAGGTAACGGTATTGCCGTTTATGTTGTATTTACCGGTAACTTTTGTGCTCCAGTCGGGCTGCCCCATCTGGTCGTTAAAAGTACCATCTGTCCTGAATAATATTACAACATCCTTCCGGTTCATGCCCCCGCCAATCAGCGGACTAACAGAAAATTGGCATCCGGCATACACGCCGCTGAGCTTACTGGTTTGGGCCTGAAGGCTATCAAAAAATAGAAATAACGCTATGATTAAGAGTAGCTTGAATTGTTTCATGGGGTCGGTTTATATTTAATTTAAACCAATCCTTGCCAATTGTTGTTTGGGGAAATATTTTAATTAATATGCTATTAACACGTACAGTCCTTATATAAAAAACGGCCGCAAGGAAAATTCCCCGCGACCGCCCTTAAAAACTAATAAACTTTAAGCTTTTTCTGCTTTGGAAGCCTGGTTGATCCCTGCTTCTGCAATTTGAGTTAACAGACTGTCGCATGTTTTTTCTTCATGCAGGGTTGAGTCAAGCAGTTCGGCGGCATGGTCATAGCCCAATACGCTGGCCAAAGTACGGAGTGTGCCGTACGAAGCGATTTCGTAGTGCTCAATTTTTTGCGCGGCCGAAATAATGCCAGCATCACGGGTGATGCTACCTTTTTCAGTTTCAGATACAATTTCTTCGCCCTCTTTGATTAGGCCGGCCATCGCCTCGCATTTTACAGCTACGGCTTTTTGGCCGATAGAAGCGAATGCATCTTCTAAGCGAATGATCTGGCGCTCGGTTTCGGCCAGGTGGTTTTCGATTGCCGAACGTAATTCGTCGGATGTTGCCGCTTTAGCCATTTTAGGCAAGGCTTTTGAAAGGTGTTTTTCGGCCCAGTAAATGTCTTTTAATTCGTCGATAAATAATTCGTTCAGGGCCGACTCCTGTACATTATTAGTTTGCTCGGGTGATTTTACTTTTGTAGTTGCCATGGTAGATGTTTTAATGTTTTTGTGAGATGGTAACTACAAACACAGCGCCAAAGTCTATCGTTTTAAAAAATAAATTAATTAATAGGATAATTTGTTGGTGTTCCGCTATGGGATTCTTATCGCGATAAGAAGCAGTAGTCTAACCGGTTACAACTATAAGTTCTAAAAAGAACACACCATGACTCTTTTTAAGGAATTACGACTTAATCAAGCCCCTTTCTTTGTTTTCAAACTGGCCATCAGTTGATCATACAGATCGTCACTGCCGGTTTTACGCGGTTTAAGCTTTTTGACTTTGGCGTGTTTCCCTTTAGATTTTGCTTCGATGATTTTGAGCAGCTCATCGTTATACTCATCCTTAAATTTAGATACGTCAAAATCTTCGGCATACTGGTTTATCAGGGTTAGGCCCATGTCCAGCTCCTTTTTACTTACGTCGATTTTATCGGGCAGGTTAAGATCTTCCGTATCGCGGATCTCCTGCGCAAAGCGGATGCGGGTTACCACAAGTACATTTTTAAGCGGATGAACTATGCACAGGCATTCTGTACTGCGTAATACAAAACGCGCCAACCCCGCTTTTTTTGATTGTGTGAGCGCCTGGATAAGCAGGGCATAGGCTTTATTGTTTTTGGTATCGGGCTCGGTATAGTACGATGTTTCGTAAAACATGGGGTTTACGTCTGCAATGTCAACAAAGCTCTCTATCTCTATCACTTTGCTTTTTTCGGGAGCAGCATCTTCAAAATCCTGCTCATCCATAATCACATAATCCTCATCAAGCTTATAGCCTTTTACAATTTTATCATAAGGTACTTCCTTATGTGTATTTTCATTAACCCGCTGATAACGGATGCGTGCATGGTCGCGGCTATCCAGCATATCAAAATCAAGCGAGCTGGTTTGCACCGCCGAAAACAATTTAACGGGGATGCTCACCAGCCCAAAACCTATCGAACCTTTCCATATCGATCTCATAATCAAATAAATTAATGTGCTTTGGTATAACTGTTAAAAGGGGTAAAGGGTTTGGGGGAAATGAAGAGATATAAAATTGGTGTGTGCGATTCCTTCCCTGGGGAAGGTGTAGGAAGGGGTTTTTACAATGTTTTTATTGATGCATGGCGAAGAAACCCCTCCCTGCAACCGCGCATCCCGGCACGCCCCTCCCAAGGGAGGGAATTAGCTGCATCTCTCCCTTTTTTATTTACAAGCATACCAGTAGCTTAGTAAATAATTGTAGCCTTGCTGTTACATATTAAACTAAATGCACGTTACCTTAGTCATACTATCAAATAACATACACATGAAAAAGCTATTTATCCTTGCCGCACTATTAGCAACTACCATTGGCGCTTTTGCCCAAAACGTTGACCTTAGGCGTAAAATTGAAGTTACCGGCATTGCCGAGCAGGAGGTTACTCCTGATATTATAAACGTGACCATATCACTACAGGAATACATGGACGGCAAAAAGCACATCGCCATCAATGATCTGGAAGACCAGCTGGAAAAAGCCGTTAAAGATGCCGGTATCCCGTCGTCAGATTTTACAGTGAACAATGTATCGGCCTGGAACAACACTTATCAAAAGAAAAAAGCACCGGACTTTTTGGCCAGCAAACAATACGGTCTGCGTGTGCGTGACCTGAATAAGTTTAACCAGATCATGTCGAAAATTGATCCTAAAGGCATCCAGTCGACCAATATTGAAAGTTACGACTATTCAAAAATGGCCGATTTGAAACGCGACCTTAAAATTAAAGCTCTGCTTGCAGCGCGTGATAAAGCGACTTACCTGTTAGCTGCCCTTGGCGAAAAATTGGGCGGAGCCATTAACATCACCGAAAGTGATAACAGTAGTTTTCCGCAGCCACGTGTTTACGCAAATACCATGATGTTCAAAGCTTCGGCCGATAGCAATGTAGGCGATTCAAATATTGATTTTAAAACTATCAAATTAAGCTTCCAGATCCAGGCGGTGTTTGAGATTGTGAAATAACCGCCCCCTAACCCCCTAAAGGGGGAATAAAAAAATGTAAAGCCTCTGTCAAAACAAACAGGGGCTTTTTTCATTATCATGTATAAAAACTCCCCCTTTAGGGGGCCGGGGGGCGACAATATGCAATGGTTTGGCAGACGCGAAAGCGATAACGTTGATGATGAACGCGGCGGCGGTGGCGGCAGATTAGCCATAGGCGGCGGTGTGCTTGGCCTGATAGCGGCCGCTATTTATTTTTTTACCGGAGTTGATCCTTCTGCCGTACTTAACCAGGTGGCGACCAATCAGCCTGCCCGGCAGGAGCAAACTACTAATAATGGCCCCGAAGACGCAGGCAAGCATTTTGTACGCGTAGTGTTGGCTGATACGGAGGATATCTGGACAAAGCTTTTCAACGATATGGGGCGGACTTATGAAAAGCCAAGGTTGAGTTTATTTAGGGATTATGTTCAATCGGCTTGTGGCAATGCCAGTTCAGCAAGCGGGCCATTTTATTGCCCAGGTAATTCAAAGGTATATATTGATCTTTCTTTTTACGACGAATTGAAGAACCGTTTCGGTGCTCCAGGTGATTTTGCACAGGCCTATGTAATAGCACATGAAGTTGGCCACCATGTGCAAAACCTTTTAGGCATCTCACAAAAGATGGATCAGGCGCGGTCCCGGCTTAGTGAAAGTGCATACAATAAACTCTCAGTAAAGTTGGAGCTTCAGGCCGATTTTTATGCCGGTGTATGGGCGCACTACGAACAAAGTATGAAAAAAGTACTCGACAAGGGCGATATAGAAGAAGCCCTGAACGCCGCCAACGCCATAGGCGACGATCGCCTGCAAAAGCAAGCCCAGGGACATGTTGAACCGGACAGCTTTACTCACGGTACCAGCGCGCAGCGGATGTACTGGTTTAAAAAAGGTTATGAAACCGGGGATATTAATCAGGGTGATACTTTTGGGAATGGGGATTTAGATTAATTAGTTCATTGGTGGGAGGAGGTGTTAGAATGTTGATTTTGGGTTACGAAAAGCCTTTGTAGAATATAACAATCATCGTCCGCTCTTGGCCGCGGAGGCCAGTTACTTTACCTTAGATGCAAAGTAACCAAACATCAAGACAAAAAAATGCTTCCCCCCACAGGCCATACTCCCAGGCCCGCTTTTTTGTCGGGCCGACGCGCTTTTGTTTTGGGAATTATAAGATGATCTAATTTCATTAAATCCTCCCATTCTTTGTCTTCTCAATTTTATCTTGTTTCTTGACTCTAACCGTCTGGTTTCTTTTTTTTGTCAGCAGGTAAGCTTCGGGCGAAAGCGGGCAGAACAATGGTGGCCTTGCGCGAAGGAAGGGGCATAGCAAGTTTTTGCAGACGGGCGGGAAAGTGTGAGCGAAGCAGGGCAAAATAATTGCAGCCCGTGGTTCTGCCCGCTTTGCAGGGCAAAGGCCCGTGCGGCAAAGACGCCTTCCTGCTGACTTGACTTTTTGGTTACTTTTGTGTCAAGACAAAAGTAAAGTCCTTCGCCCGGCCAAGAGGGCGACGATGTGACTCAATTACCACTAAAGCCTTTTAAAAACCAAAAACGCGTTAAAACAAGTTAACCCCAAAACTCCATCCAACCCAACCACTCCAGTTCCTGTTATTGTGAATAAACGAATGGTGCAGGTCCCGCACATAAGCATAACCATCAATAGGATTACGCTGATCTGAATAAAGGAAATTTAAAGATGGCCCTGCAAAAATGGAAAACTTACGACTTACTTTATAGGTAAAATCCAGGTTGAACTTGTTGAGCTGATTGGTTTTTAACCATGTGCCCTGGTACAGGTAGCTTGAACCGATTTCAGTATTAATGGCCAAATGCTTACCCAAATCAAACTCCCGCCCGAAGCCTAAGCCAAAAGAATATAGTTTACTGTTACCATCCACCCGCATGCCGCCCTGCCAAATGGTGTACAGGTTGCTGTTGCCATTTTTGAAGGCGAGGTTGATATGCTGTGTTTCGTTGCTGGAGATAGCAAGCTTATGATAACCGCTGTTAATGATGTTTAGCAGCCCGATGCTGAAACCGGACGAGGTATCAGCAATGTTTACCAATGCCAGCTGCACCCCGGTAAGATGTTTGGCATAATTAAACAAACCAGCCACTTGCAGACCTCCGAATTTTTGCTGCGCGATGTTCCCGATCCCGCCCAGTTGCAGTGCGTCGGAGTTTTTACCGGCGATATTGCCTACGGCGCCTAACTGGATCCCCCGCACTGATCCGCGGGTATGGTTATATAAAGCTGATAATTGCAAGCCATTCATGTTTTGCTTTACGCTGTTATGCAGCAGCGCCAGTTGAATGCCCCTCACATTGCCCAGTACATTGTTGTACAAACCGCCAAGTTGAATACCGTTTACCGAGCCACCTACTACGTTAAAGATGCCGGCTATTTGCACAGCGCCTACGTCGCCTTTATCTAAATTGAAGATAATGCCCATTTCAAAACCATCCACCCCGGCATTATAGCCGCCCACGGCGTTGAGGGAAACCACGTTTACAACCTGTCCGCTGAAATTGCCGTGGGTGCTCACGCCCGGTATCGCCGAGGCCTGGAAGGGGGCCTGCGCTATCAAGCCGCCAAGATTGGCAGCCTGGATCTGTTGTTTGGTGGAGAGGAATAACTTACCGAGCGAAGTATTTTCAACGCCCGAATAATCGTCGCTAAGTATATAACCCAGCAGGCTCTTTTTTTTCTTTAGCGTAGTATCGGTGCTCCTTACAGTTACATCGGCCAAAAATGTAACTGTGGTATCCTTGTAAAACTCCCGGCTGATGGTGAGGGTGATCGGCTGGCCTTCATTACGCAGGCTGAGATCAAAATGGCCTTCCTTATCGGTCAATACCGATTGCAGTTGCTCATGCGAGTATACGCTGGCATTGGGCAGCTTATGACCGGTTTGCTCGTCGGTAACCGTACCGCTGATGTTGTAGCTATCGCCTTCGGTAGCGGCCTTGTCGGTAACTATGGTAAGTTGTAGCGGCGCGTATCTCAGGATAATATAATTCTTCGATTCGCGATATTCAAAGCGGTAGCTGAGCATATGGTCAAGCACCTCTTTTATCGTCCAGTTATCGGCATTGATGGTAACCAGGCTGTCGGTTTTTACAATGTTGCTGTTGTACGAAAAGTAGAAGTTCCCTTTTTGTTCGATGGTTTTAAGCACCGTGCCTAAACGCATTTCGGTTACATGTACTGATATGCTTTTGGAAAGGATAGAATCGGCACGGGCGGTTAATGCTGTGAGAAGCAGCAGGGAAATGGTATAGTTTAGGTAACGATGTAGTTTATACAACATAAATATCTAACGTGTACATTAAATTATGTCATTGCGAAGCGCGGCAATCTCGTAGCCGACAATTTATCAGCCCGTCATTGCGAGGCACGAAGCAATCCCCGATTAGCAGATCAACCGTGCAAATCCGCCCTGTACAGTTCGTGATTGCTTCGTGCCTCGCAATGACGGGTTTTTTCAATAACCCTACTTCAACACAATCCCCTTTTTCCCCCGCTCCACCTTGATCTTAAATGTTTCGGAGATCACCAGTAATACCTGATCTAACGACTGATCTTTAAACACCGTAGTAATAGGCAGGTTAGCAATGGCCTTATTACCGATAACAATGTGCGCTCCGTACACCTCGTTAAGAGAGCTTACCAGCTCATATAACGGGGTTTCATCGCAAACCAGCTCATGGGTTGCATAATAATTATATAAACGCCCTTTGATGCTCTCCTTGGCAAGCAGGCCATCCTTTTTAGTTACCAGCACCTTCTCGCCGGGATTAAGGTTTATGTTTTTGGTTTTCTCGCTTACGTTAACAATTCCCGTTTCCACAATTACCTGCGTTTTACCATCACGGCTCTTTATATTGAATGACGTGCCAATCACCCTAACCGTTACACCGTTTACCTTAATTATAAAAGGTTTTGTTTTATCGGGAGTAACTTTAAAGAAAGCTTCGCCAAGCATAGTTACCGGGCGGATTTTGCCTGTAAACCTTTCGGGGTAAATAAGCGTACTGTGACTGTTCAGCGTAACTACCGAGCCATCGGGCAGGGTTTGCGCGCGGGTTTGGGTCTCGCTATCTATTTTAACAAAAGCAATAGCCTTATTATCGTAGTAGTGACTTATGGTTAGCCAGGCCACTGTACAAACCAGCAGCAGCGATGCCGCTATGCCAACCCACCAGCTTGTTTTCATTTTGCGGACCTGTGCCGGTTGGGCTATCGATGGAGTCGTATTATTCAGTCTTTTTTGCAAACGGAGATAGGCCGCATCCTCATCCACATTTTTGGTAGAAGCTATATGCTGGCTCTCGTCCCAGATCAGTTTAAAATTATCATACTCCTGCCTGTTAGCTGGCGATGCGGCAATCCAGTTCTGTATAGCTTCCGCCTCGGCGGGCGTAGCTTCGCCAACGAGGTATTTCACCAGCAAATCATCATCTATGGGCATACCGGTATAGCTCATACAAACCAATTAATTAATAACAATAAAATTATGGGTAAAAACTCGGCCAGTTTCTGGCGCATTACCCGCAGCGCTTTGCCCATTTGGTTTTCGATGGTTTTGATCGAAAGACCCATATGATCGGCAATTTGCTGGTATTTAAGCTGTTCAAACCTGCTCAGCTGAAAAATGATGCGGCATTGCTCGGGCAGTTCGCTCAGGGCTTTTTCAATATGCTTTTGCAGTTCGGCTGTGAGCAGTTTTTTGGAGGCCAGTTCACTGCTGCTGTTCTGCTCCATTTCATCGGCATAATAAACGCCGAAATTGGCGCGTACTTTCTGGTGCTTTAAATAATTCAGGCTTTCGTTATGTACGGAGCGGTACAGGTAGGCCTTGATACTACCGTCGGTTTTAAGCTGATCGCGTTTTTCCCAAATGCGGCAAAATACGTTTTGTACTACCTCTTCGGCCATTTCATCATCCTTTAAAAAAGTGTAAGCATAAGCATGCAGACTTTTAAAGTGATCTTTAAAAAGCCGCTCAAAAGCCTTCTGGCTTCCCTGTTTAATTAAACCAATGGCCGTGCTATCGCTATATTCCACTTTTAGGGGGTAGATGTTAGCGCTAAAGATAGCTTGTTTAGCCGTTAAATTCATAGAGCCCAAATGTTAAAAATAAATCAGGCCAGCTGGATCTGGATAGTGTACAGCGAATGGTGAATATCAACCTTGCTGCACACGCCGTTGGTATAGCTGTAGAAATTGTAATTACCATCGGGCAGATCGATACGGTACACATGCGGGCTCACCTGTTTAACCTGCAAAAACTGCTGAAAGTTATCGGAGTACACCTGTGCGTGGTCGTTAGGTTCGTGGCAGTACAGCAGCATGAGGTTGGCAGCAATTTGCTTTTGATCAACTGTTTTGCCGCATTTGCCCTCGGCAATGGTTTGGTAGCCTGAGGCAACGGCTTTTGTTTGGCGGTTGCACTTTTCGGAGCCATTAACGTTACGGCACACCAGCGAGTTCATAAGCTTACCATTGTTAAAAGTGCTCTCTTCCTGGATATCAACTTTGACACTGAAAATGAAGCGCATTTTAACTTCCGAGATCATTTTGAGATACAGTTCATCTCCCTGGCGTTTTTGGTACAGGTTCATATGGCCCACCACCTTGCCGCTGTGCAGCACATTGTATTTAACCGTTTGCTCCTGCGCCACGGCACCGGAAGCAAGGCATAACAAAGCCACCATCACAGCCGCCCATTTCAGCGGACCGAATATTTTTAATACCGGGAAGGTTTTGTTGCGGAAGTAGGGAAGGATATATTTTTTAAATAACCAGATTATTAAAGCGGGTATCATGGGTAATTATTTTAAAGTGATTGAATAAAGCTTTTAACGCGTTTACTTTATTACAACACTCTAAACTTTTACCCCTATGTCTTTGCATTATTTTGTTTGACTAATTAAATACTATTAAATCTATCTTTTTTATATGGATTACAAGTGTAGTTAAAAAAACTAATAGTTACAGTGGGTTTTGGTGTAAATCAATCGTATTTAAAATTTAAATAATATTTAACAATCGGCACATCCGCCTCCGCCCAATCCAAAGCTAACAATTCATCTTTAGATAGCCATTTGAAATCAAGATGCTCTTTAAGCGTAATCTCACCTAAAATAAGCCGACAAACAAAGGGTATCAATTGTATAGTAACGCTCGGGTATTGATGCGTGTTGGCAGGCAGGGCAGCTACAATTTCAACTTCTACATTAAGCTCTTCCTTAATCTCACGGATGAGGCAGGCTTCGGCGGTTTCGCCGGGTTCAATTTTACCACCGGGGAACTCCCATTTTAACGGCAGACTCATCGCTGCGCTTCGCTGGGCAGCAAAAACAAGTCCGTCGGCGTCAACAATAATAGCGCATGTTACTTTGATCACGTTTCTAAGATAATAAATTAGCCTCACCCTAAATCCATCTCCGGAAGAGAGGGACTTTAAAAATCTTATTACAAACAGCCCCATCCTCTTTTGGCGCAAGTCTTGAGTGCAGGATTGTGTGGGGCTGACTTGTGACGCAGTAAGCCCAAGTTACCCCGCGCTCTTTACCCTCCCGTAAAACTTGAGCTAAGATATAGTGTTCAAGGCATCAACATCATTCCCTAATAAACCAATGAACTATTGAACCAATGAACCAACTCTCACCATTCTCCTAAACTCCTTCGGACTG
Source organism: Mucilaginibacter angelicae (assembly GCF_042434235.1). NCBI lineage: Bacteria > Pseudomonadati > Bacteroidota > Sphingobacteriia > Sphingobacteriales > Sphingobacteriaceae > Mucilaginibacter > Mucilaginibacter angelicae. Next base: position 248,059 of record NZ_JBHLTS010000079.1, read on the forward strand.
CTTACCCTTTGTTTTTTAAAAAATTTATTGAAATGGCTTTCGTCGGTAAAGCCAAATTCGGCGGCAATTTCGTTGAGGCGCTTGTCGCTGAATTGCAGGCGGTGCTCAATCAGTTTGGTTTTGTAGTTAGTAATGTATTGCTGCAGGGTTTCGGCGGCATGGCGTTTAAAATACTTGCCTAAATAAGCTTCAGAAATGCCGAATTTCTTGCTGATACTTTCGGCCTTCAATTTTTCGGGATAGTAGATATTGTTTTGGATGTATTGCAAAATATCCATGGCGCGCTCTTCGGTACCCATGTTCACCTGCTCGGGCAGGTAACGGGCAATATTACGGGCCACTACAATGATGAGCGTGTTCACCAGTTGTTGTACCAGTTCCTTATTGTACAGGTCTTTGTTTTCGTACTCGCGGATGATGGCTTCAACCATAGGGGCTACCAGGCGTTTGTCGGGTTGGTTTTTGAGGATACAGCCAGGCTGGTGGTTGGCGTTATGCAGAATGTATTCCAGTCGTTGAATATTTTCGTGATGAAGTCCGCCGTTTTTGAGGTAGATATCATTAAAGCGCAAAAAGAAAAACTCGGTTGTAGTTTCGATATTGAAAGCATGACAATCATCGGGCGTGATCAAAAACATGTGACCGGGTTTGTAAGCGAAACTGTTTTTGTTGATGCACTGCTGCCCCGTGCCCGAAATGATGTAAACCAATTCGAAAAAGTTATGTTTATGTTCAAACTTGGGGCATTCGTCCAATGTTTTATAAACAATGCTGAAGGGTTCGTACAGGTTTTCCTTTACCATGAGGCTAAAATACCAAATTATAGCCGATTTGTACCAATTGTTTTGTTTGTAGTGGTATAACTTTGGCTTTGTTAAAAAACACAAAAAGAAATGAAAGCAATAATTTTAAAAGATACCGGAGGAGTTGAGAACCTTGTGCCTGCCGAAATACCTGTACCAACGATAGCTGCCGATGAAGTGTTGGTAAAGCTAAAAGCCATCAGCATAAACCCTGTAGATGTTAAAACCCGCTTGGGAAAAGGTGTATGGGGGCGCATTAAGGATGAGTCGCCGGTTATTTTGGGCTGGGATATTTCGGGAGAGATAACCGAGGTTGGCGCTGATGTTACCAGCTTTAAACCCGGTGATGAGGTTTTCGCCATGATAGATTTCCCGAAAACAGGTAAAGCCTATGCCGAATATGTTAAGGCCAAAGCCGATGAGCTTGCATTGAAACCGGCGGGTATCAGTCATGAAGAAGCTGCTGCTGCCACACTTGCCGCCCTTACTTCATGGCAGGCTTTCCACACGTACGCACAAATTAAACCCGGCGACCACGTATTGATCCACGCTGCCTCCGGCGGTGTTGGTCATTATGCCGTACAGATTGCCAAACATTTAGGGGCATACGTTGTAGGAACATCTTCTGCTGCTAACCGTGATTTTGTGCTGGGCCTCGGTGCCGATGAGCATATCGACTATAAAGCACAAGCCTTTGAAACTGCCACCAACAATATCGACTTTGTACTTGATACCATCGGCGGTGAATACATCGACCGCTCGCTGCAGGTTGTGAAAAAAGGAGGGACTATTGTAAGTATCGTATCGGGCATGAACGAGGCCGTTACGCCTAAAGCTACTGCGCTGGGTATTAACGGCCATAACATCCTTGTAAAACCAAGCGCCGAAAACATGACAACCATTGCGGGTCTGCTGCAAAAAGGGATCATTAAATCGCATGTACCCAAAGTGTTTCCGTTTGAGCAAATGGCCGATGCGCATTTGCAACTGGAAAGTGGGAGGACTGTTGGTAAAGTGGTGTTGACGTTTTAAAAGCGTTATCAAAACCATGTCATTGCGAGGAGCAGCACAGGCCATTGCAATGGGGCGACGTGGCAATCTCGTCGCCTTGCAATCCGAAAAGCAGATCCGCCGCTCTGTATTGTTGAGCTATCGCTTAATAATATTTAGTTGTATTTAACCAACATCGGCCCGCTCAATTGCCTCGGGAGGGCTGTTACTTTTGTCTTGACACAAAAGTAACCAAAAAGTCAAGTCAGCAGATAGGCTTCTTTGCCGCACAGGTCTTGCCCTGCAAAGCGGGCAGAACCACGGGCTGCAATTATTTTGCCCTGCCTTCACAGGCTCCCGCTTCTGCAAAAACTTGCTATGCCCCTGCAACCGCACATGGCCACCATTGTTCTGCCCGCTTTCGCCCAAAGCTTACCTGCTGACGGGGGAGGGGAAGAGAGAGGCGTTCTCAAACCCATGTCATTGCTGTACGAAGCAATCGCACGGAAGCATTGCCGCCCTGTATAGTATGCGATTGCCACGTCGCGTCCTAACACATTCCCTGCTGCTCCTCGCAATGACGTGATTTTTATTGGTAATCCCCAAAACAAAAGTGCGCTGGCCCGACAAAAAAGCGGGCCTGGGAGTATGGCTGCGGGGGGAAGCATTTTTTTGTCTTGATGTTTGGTTACTTTGCATCTAAGGTAAAGTAACTGGCCCTCCCGCGGCCAAGAGCGGGACGATGTAAGTTAATTACTACAAAAGCAAGTTTAAAATCCCAAGATACAATCCCCATAAAAAACAAAACCCCAGCCATAACAGCCGGGGTTTCATATGCAAAATCACTTTAAAAAATGCTTATTGAGCCGGGAACGCGCTGCTGAAGTGCGAACCATCGGGGTAGATACCGGCTATGATAATATTGCCCTGTATTGGTTTTACAATTGCCTTGTCAATATCATCGATACTGGCAATCGGCAGCTTGTTAATGCTGGTGATCACTACGCCTTCAGGAATTTCGGCAGCATCAAATAAACCGCCTTCGCGTACCTGGGTTACCAGTACACCGCCGTTAACATGCAGTTTTGCTTTTTCGGCAGGGGTTAAAGCGTGGAAGCTTGCGCCCAGTTTGTTAAACAGTTCTTCTGCCGATTTAGATGCCGCAATACGGTTTGCCGGTGCTATAGCATCGCCTTTAAGCGTTACCGCGAAATCTTTATCCTTGCCATCGCGCAGTACGGTAACGTTGATCTTATCGCCAGGCTGTAAACGGCCTACACGTTCCTGCAGGTCAGATGATTCGTAAACCGGCTGACCTTCAACCTTAACAATGATATCGCCTTTACGCAAACCTGCCTGCTCGGCGCCGCCACCCGGTACAAGGTCGTTAACGTATAAACCATTGGTGGTTGTTACGTCGAGTTTTTGGGCTACATCGGGGTTAAGCTCGGTGAACGTAACACCTACAAAACCACGTTTTACAGTACCGAATTTCTTGATATCGTTCAGTACTTTTTTAGCCAGGTTAACCGGGATGGCAAAGCCATAGCCTTCGTACGAGCCGGTGTGTGAAGCAATAGCGGCATTAATGCCTATCAGCTCGCCACGGGTGTTAACCAAAGCGCCGCCGCTGTTACCGGGGTTAATAGCCGCATCGGTTTGGATGAACGACTCGATAGCTTTGTTAAGCTTAGGGGCCGACTGGTTACGTGTGCGGCCAAACGGATTTTCGTCTGAGTTATCTTCGCTGCCAATGATGCCGATGTTACGGCCCTTGGCGCTGATGATACCCGCGGTAACGGTTGATGTTAAGTTAAAAGGGTTACCTACAGCTAAAACCCATTCACCAACTTTGGCTTCATCGCTGTTGCCTAATTTTACAATAGGCAGGTTGGTAGCGCTAACTTTAATCAGGGCCAGGTCTGTACTTGGGTCGGTGCCGATAACTTTAGCACTGAAAGTACGGTGATCATTAGTGGCAACGGTAATTTTATCGGCCTTTTCAACTACGTGGTTGTTGGTTACAATGTAGCCATCGGGCGAAATGATAACCCCCGAACCAGATGCCATCTGCGGACCTTGTGGACGTGCCCGCTGACCGAACATATCGCCAAACATTTGCTCCAGCTGATCCTGACCACCACCGCTGGCTTTACTGCTATAGGTAGTGCGGATGTAAACTACCGCCGGGGTAGCTACAGCTGCTGCCTGGGTAAAATCCAGATCGCCGGTTGATGAAACCGGGGCTGTGGGATTACTTGTAAAATATACTTTTTGCTTGTCCTCAAAGCTCATGTTGTCTGAGTACTTGTTTTCGATAACCTTGTACACGCCTAAGGCCATCGCACCCCCAACAAAAGCGGTTAATAGTGTTAAACCTATCTTTTTCATTTATTATTTGCCTTTCTTATTATTAAGTTTACAGATCAAATTTAATACCATATAGACGAGATAATCAATGATTAGTTATCCCGTTTTTTGTTAAAATTTGTTAAATGCATAAACATGGGCCATTTTAATTGTTAGCACGTGTTTTGTTAAGGTTAAGGGGTTGATATTAAAAAGAATAATAGTGAAGTTACATTTTTATAAGTACCAGGGCGCAGGAAATGATTTTATTTTGATTGATAACCGTGATAACGGCGTTGATCATCATAATCCTAAGCTGATTTCAGGCTTGTGCGACCGCCGCTTCGGTATCGGTGGCGATGGCCTCATGCTGCTGCAAAATAAGGAGGGGTACGATTTTGAGATGGTATATTATAATGCCGATGGCCAGCCAAGCAGCATGTGCGGCAACGGCGGGCGCTGCATTGTAGCCTTTGCCAAATTTTTAGGTGTTATTGAATCCGAAACTGAATTTTTGGCTGTTGACGGTCCGCATTATGCCAAAATTTCAGAAGAGGGCGATTGGGTAAGCCTGCAAATGATAGATGTAAACGAAGTGAGCACCGATGCCGATGCCTATGTGCTCAACACCGGCTCTCCGCACTATGTTAAACTTGTAGAAGGCCTTGAACAGCGCAATGTTTATCAGGAAGGCCACGCCATCCGTAACAATGCAACATATCGCAAAAACGGCATCAACGTAAATTTTGTTGAACCAATGGACGAAGGCTACTTTGTACGCACCTTTGAACGCGGAGTAGAGGATGAAACCTTTGCCTGTGGTACAGGTGTAACAGCAGTTGCCTTAGCCATGGCACAGCATAAGCAACAAACCGGCCATATCGACACACCTATAAAAGTACTGGGCGGCAACCTCAATATCCGCTTTGATTATGATGGAAAAGTTTTTTCAGAGATCTTTTTAGAAGGTCCTGCCGTGAAGGTTTTTGAGGGGGATGTGGTGGTGTAAGCGAGAAGCAAGACTTCAAGAGCCAGGAAACAAGATAATAAGAAGCAGGACGACAAGAACCGAGAAACAAGAAGAACTTCTAAGAAAACCATGTCATTGCGAGGCACGAAGCAATCGCACGGAGGCAGAGCTGCTCTGTATAGCATGCGGTTGCCGCGCTACGCTCGCAATGACATGCAGAGAGAAGTGGGCGATTAATGCACCGGTTTCAATAAACTAAAAAACGTCCCATCCATTATAACATTGCCGATAGCCTCAAAGACGCTTTTCCTGGTAGCTTCTTCCTTCATGTCTTCGGCATAAAAAATATGGTCAACACCTAATGTTTTCAGGAAGGGATCAACTTTGGAGTGCCATTTGTTTTTATAGCAGCAAATCTTGATGTTTTTATATGCGGCGTTGGTACTTAAACGGCGTAAGATCTTTTCGATATCATTAACAAGATAATCGTAATCAAGTATAATCAGGTTGGGTTTAATATCGTGCAGGGACGGAAAAATAGCCGTGGTGGTTGAAATATGTTTAAAAACCTTGTTATTGGGCAATACCTCAAGGCCAACTACATGAGGAGCAACCAACAGTACAACTTTAGACCGTACACGGATCATGATCAATTAATTAGGATGCTTAAAATTAGGTGTTAAATTTCTACTTGTCAAGCATTTATTAATTAATTTAATAAAAATGCTACCCTTTTAATTAAATCTTCATAGGGTAATACCTTTTATCATTTGAAGTTTTTATAATTTTAATATTAAATTAACTTTCGCGATAATTTCTATACTTCAATTGTCGTATTTGCCCTTCTTCTTTTTTTCCAGCGGATCACAAACCAATAAGTGATCAAGGCCACAATCACTAAAGGCCACATCGAAACTATGGAAAAAAACATGTTTTGCATGATCTCCCAGCCGGCACTCAGCGAGTTTTTAAATTTATAGCCAAAGCCGTCGCCCTCATTTACCGGGCTGCCCTGTTTGGTATAAAAGCTAATATCCAATGAACTGTAGCTTACCTGGCTGCTTAAATAGTTGAGTTGCCCCTGTGCCGAGTCGATGGTGGTGCGGATGCTGGCAAGTTTATCTTCAATGGCCAGCAGGTCGGTCATTTTGGTGGCCTTAGCAGCCAATTGCAGGTAACGTTGTTCCAGTTGTTTGTTGTTACTGATCTGCGCCTTAACGTCGATAAATTGCGTTGTTACATCCCTGATGTGGATGTTTTTTGAATCGATATGATCTGTACTGGAAGTTAAATTGTTTAAAAAAGCATCAAAGTTTTTGGAGGGCACCCTGATTTTGAGGCTGTATTCTTTTTGATTGGTTTCGCCGCTGTTGGTTTCATTTTCTTCGGCGAGGTAACCGCCTAATTTTTTGAGGGATGCAACGATGTTTTGCCTGGCTGCTTTTGGATTGCCGGTTTCAAAACGGATATCTCCTTCTTTGATGATTTTTTTGGCGGTATCGGTAATGGACGATGAATGATCGGCTGGTTTATTGGCAGTATTGGAATCTTCCAATGGACTGGCAAGGTCATTTGCCTTCTTTTCCTCAGCTACAGGAGGCGGGGATAGCATAATACTTTGAATCTTTAATTTTTCTTCCTGTTTACGTTCACAGGATGTTAATACAAGCAAAAAACTTACCGATAGGATAAAATAGGTTTTCATAACAAGGCTGTTTAATTGTTTTAGATTAAACGTTAATTGCCTTATTAAATTGTTTAAAATATGAAATATTTAGAATTAAATTCTGTTAAAATTCAAAATTATAAAATTTAATTTTAACTATTTCAATTTTTCATTGTTTTTATGCCGTTCTGCATCGCGGATGCTTTTCTTTTGCATGTTTTTTTCCAGGGCTTCAGTAAGGTCGATCCCGGTTTGGTTTGCCAGGCAGATCAGTACAAAAAGAACATCAGCCATTTCATCGGCAAGGTTAACTTCAAGATCCGATTTTTTGAACGATTGCTCGCCGTACTGCCTCGCCATAATTCGGGCTACTTCACCAACTTCTTCCATTAAAATGGCTGTGTTGGTAAGTTCGTTAAAATACCGGATCCCGGTTGTTTTTATCCAGTTATCTACCAGTTGCTGTGCCTCTCTGATCTCCATATAGCAGTTTTTTGTGCCCGAATTTCACAAATTTTTTTGGATTGACACGAATTAGAGCTGATCACAAATAAAATGAAAAGATCTTGTAAGGATTCATAGTCCGGCCCGACTAAGGGGTAAATATTAACTAAAAGACAAAACATGAAAACCAAAAATCAAACCAGATCAATCATTTCAGGCGCCCTTATCGCCGCCCTTGCTGTTACCTGCCTTACGGCTAATGTACAGGCTAAAACACCGACTACATTGCACAATACCGTTGCTGTTAGCGATACCGGTAAAATGAAAAAGGACAAGATGAGTAAAGACAAAATGAGCCATGATAAGATGGCGTCAGACAAAATGTCGAAAGACAAGATGGGGGCTGATAAAATGTCGAAGGATAAAATGTCAAAAGACAAAATGGCTTCAGATAAGATGGCGTCAGACAAAATGTCAAAAGACAAAATGGGTTCAGATAAGATGAGCAAAGATAAAATGGCCAAAGACAAAATGAGTAAAGATAAGATGGGGAAGGGTAAAATGGCCAAAGATACCACTGGTAAAATGTAGTGTTTGTTTTTTGTTTTCTGACCGTTTGAAAGAGGCTCCAAAAGCCTCTTTCTTCATTTTTAATGGATCCTGCCTTTCTCGTCCTGGTTGCCGGTATCCTGTTTTTCGGCTTTGTTTTGGCTGTTGCCGAAACGGTAGCTGATGCCCAGCAGGGCGTACCGGTTAATCTGGAAGTTGGTGTACTTTTGCCTTACCCCGTTAACCGTTGTGGTAACTGCCGATGCGCTGCTTCTGAAAACATCGTTCATCACAAATGAAATATCAAACTTCTTTTTAAATACGGATGCTTTAATACCCATGTCGAGCTTATAATAAGCATCACTGCGACCGATGTGGTCTATCTCCGGAAACTGGTACCAGAAGTTTATCGCCCCCGAAAAAGTTTTATCGGCGTTAAAATAAATGTTATTATTGGTAGCGATATAAGCCCCAAATCCGCTGATGCTTTTTACCTCTGGAAGGTTCGATTTGGAATCGGTATGGTAAAAAGTGAACTGGTTATTATTATCAAGCCATTTGAACAATTGCAGCGAATAATTTTCGGAAATGCCCGCCCGGTAAGTTTTGATGAAGTTGAGCGGCGTGGTATAAACCAGGTTAGTATCCGGCCGGGCAATAGTTACATTGTTAAACCCATTGTTGGTAACGTTTAAAAATATAGCCGAAGTAAGCCTGTTTTTGTAGGTATGCGAAAGCTCAAAATTGGTATTGTATTCGGGTTGAAGATAGGGGTTACCCTCGCCATAACTGTAGGCTGTAAACAGGCTCTTGAAAGGGTTAAGGTTCCAGAAAGTAGGCCGGTTTACCCGTCTGCCAAAATTTAGCGAAATACTGTGATCAACTGCCGCCTGGTAACTAATGGTTGCTGATGGGAACAGCCTTGTGTAATTGTTAACAGTGGTTTGATTGAGTGTATGCGAAAAGCCCTTGGTTTCGGTACGCTCAACGCGCAAGCCTGCCTGGTATTTCCATTTGCCTTCCTCGCGGTTTATGCTGCCATAAACCGATTGAGTATTTTCAGTATAGGTAAACTCATTGCTCAGGTTGCGGTCATAACTCAGCGAATCGTTAGCTGCCTTTTTATAGTAAAATGCGTTGCTGTAATTATTGATAAAGCTGAGCTTGCCTCCAAACGCAAAGCGGGCGTATTTGGTAGGGACAATAGCATCTGCCTTAAAGGTGTAAATGTTGATATCCTGCTTGTTGGTGTCATGATAACGGTTACGGCTCGCGGCGTTCAATGAGCCATCGGCAAGGTAGGTGTTGCTCTCAAAATCCGACCTGTCCGTTCGGTAGTAATTAAAATAATCGGCATTGAGGACCAGTTTGGCACCTGCAGTATCCAGGTTAATGGTGCTGTGCAGATTTACCGCATTGCTAATGGCTACAGGATGGTAAGTGGCATAGGTTCTTAATGTGGAATCGACAGTGCCGGTGCTGTTATTGATGATCGGGTTATTCACATGGTCCGAGCCATCATAGGTGTTTTTACCGCCCTGGTAATTTACACCAAGGGTAACTTCAGGGCTCAGACGGTAATCGGCACCGGCAATAAAGTTTAAATTATGGTAACGATAGTTGCCCGTATCCGTTTGCAGCCAGGTTTGTTTAGGATAATAGATATCGGTTTCAAAACCTTCCAGCTCGTGGTCATGGTCGATATTTACGCTGGCATAAGCAGATAGTTTGGCTGTGTTATAGTTGAGATCGCCGCTTGCGTTAAGCCACCAATAATTACTGGTACCATAAACGGCTGCCGGGTTGTGCAGCCATTGTTTATCATTGATTTGCACGCTGCCTGAGTAACCTTGCTTTTTACTGTGTTTGAGGGTGATGTTGATGAGCCCTGCATTGCCTTCGGCATCATAACTGGCGCCCGGATTTTTAATGAGCTCGATGCTGGCCACCTGACTTGCGGATAACGACCGCAGGTAACGAAGCAGGTCGGTGCCGGCCAGTTGAACCAATCTTTCATTCACCATCACTTTAATGCTGCCCTTGCCAACAATGCCCAGGTCATTATCACCCACTTTTACGCCCGGCACCCGGCCAATCACAGTAAGCGCATCCGCACCTGCCGATGTTGCACTGGTTGATACATTGTAAATTAGTTTATCGCCTTTATTTTCAACAGTGGCTTTGCTGGCTGTTACAGTTACTTCATTAAGCTGCGTGGTATTGTCGGTAAGGGTGATAGATAAGGTGGTATCTCGTTGCAGGTTTAGCTTAAGTTCAGTTTTTTGATAACCGGTGTAAGTAATGGTTAAGCTGTAATTGCCTTTGTCAACATCAGTAAAACTAAACATGCCCAGCGAGTCGGTTTGTACCACCCTGGTTTGTTCGGAGTTTTGCTGTTGAAGATTAACAACCACCAACGCCGCGGGACTTTTGGAATTGTCGGTTATTTTACCGGTAACTTTCACCTGAGCAAACAGGCTGGTATAAATTAAACAAAAAAATAAAAAGCTGTAAAGATGTTTCAAACCGGGAGCGGGGTTGGGGTTTATAGTGCCGTAAATTAAATAAAAAACCGCCGCAAAATTGCTTGAGGGCGGTTTCTTTTTATTTAGAAGTATTGTCCCGGTTATTGATGGGAGGTGATAAATTTTAATTGTCAGTTTCTACATACTCAAGTCTGCCGTTTGGGGTAACCCGGTATGCCGAATGTGTGTGGGCATCAGGATCGGTCTTATTGCCTTTCTTTTTGATTTTCCGCGGGCCCGATACAGCCAGAATAATGGCACAGAGGAAGAGTGATACCTCGATCAAACTCATTAACATGGGGATTATATTTTAAGCGTTTCATGATGATGATTGATTTTTAATGATTGTTTTTTATCCTGAATTTAGTTTGATTGTAAAATAAGAAAATAAACACTCACCTTATTAACCCAGGTGAAAATTGGTGTGGTTTTTTGTGCCGATATTTGAGATGATTACGCTTTGTTAACAGTATGGAATCAAAACAGGAAGTATTGAACGAACTGCTTGGCAAATTTGCCGACCTGTCGGGCAATGATATCAACATCAGTCTGCCTTACTGGCGAACCCGCAAAATTGTGAAAGGCGACTTCTTTAACATGCAAAATATTGTATGTACCGATCTGGCGCTGATCAACAAGGGATTGTTCAGGATTTACTACGTGCATCCAGAAACGCATGAAGAAAAGAATATCTACTTTTTTTCGGAGCGGCAGTTCCTGGTATCGTTCCGGAGCTTTATAAACCAGTACCCCTGTGCCTATTTTATCCAGGCGATGGAAGATGCCGAGATCATTTCCATTAACTATAATGATCTCCAGTACCTTTATACCACGCCAACCGGCTGGCAGCGTTTCGGCCGCCTTATTGCCGAGCTGTTTTTTAACCACTCACAAGCGCGTGCTGAGGAGTTTCAGTTCAACACAGCCGAAGAGCGTTATTTAAAAATGGTAGCACAGCATCCCAACATCATTAACCGCATTCCTGCTTACCATATTTCGTCCTACCTCGGTATCAAAAATCCATCGCTTACCCGCATCAAAAAGCGGTTATCGCAACAAAAGCCCTAAAAACGAAACTCTGCTGACAAATGCCCCTTCCGTTTTTCACCTAAGTGAAAATTACTGCCATGCTTTGTGCCCAACTTTGGTACATCAAACAAACGCAAACAAAAAATTGAAACCTATGTCAGCAAATAAAACATTGATCAATGAAACATCAGCCGCGGTAAAAACAGCCCGCGAACTACGCAAGCTCTATTTTATAAGGGTTGCATTTTCAGTTACCTGGGTAATATTGGTATCGTTATTAGCCAAAACCTCATTCACTGCAGCAACAGTGCTGCTTGTCATTTATCCGTTATGGGATGTTGTGGGCACTTTTCTTGATATCCGTGCCAACAAGGGCAATGGAACATCAGTAACGCCGCAGTATACCAATGCCGCTATCAGCATTATTACCACGTTTGCCGTAGCTATTGCCATTAACAAAGGCGTGCCGGCTGCATTAATAGTATTTGGCGCATGGGCATTATTAACCGGTTTGATCCAGCTTGTGCTTGGCTTGAAAAGGCGCAAAGAATTTGGCGGCCAATGGCCAATGATATTAAGCGGTGGCCAGTCAATGATTGCTGGCATATCATTTATCGCAATGGCAAATTCGCCCAGTATGGGCATTGTAAACCTGGCAGGTTACTCGGCCTTTGGTGCCTTTTATTACCTGCTGGCCGCTATCCGTTTAGGTAAAAGCGCTAAGCCTGTTTCGCAGGCTTAAAATATTGGATAGAGTGTGATTGATGAGCCCCTGGTTATAGTGAACCAGGGGCTTTTTTGTTGAGTTAAAGCGGAACAGAAATATCAATATTTGATAATTTAATATTAACAAATGTTGTTGTGATTTAGGAAAAATATTTTATACATTGGTAATACCTAATACTTATAACATGAAACTATTGCCTTGTCTACTATTTGTCTTTCCTTTTTTAAAGCGTGCTGAAATTTTGCATGTTTCTAATAGTCAATTAATTATTGATATAGCTACAAGAATTTAACTATCAATTATAGCCGCTTGCTTAATTAAGTTATGCGTTTATAAAATAATATATTACTTAAAACAATTGCGTTTTTAAATAGCGGGATGTTATAGTCTTAATATCTAAAAACGTCATTGATTACATCCCTTCCGGGCTGGAAATTTGAAATAAAAAATTATCTGATCCGGTAGTTTCTGCGCTTAAATCCTTATTTCAATTTAAACCAACATGAAAATTTCTTCAACAATTATTGTTTTGCCAACACTCTTATTAACTTTTAGCTTAGGGTTGAAAGCACAAACAGGTGATGCCCCCCAAATAAAATACAGGCGCAGTTCGCTTGATATTATTCTGATCGAATCGGAAGATTTTCCGCATAAGGAAACAGTTATTAAAGCAGATAAGGAAGTGCCCTTTCCTGATAAATATAACCAGCATATAATTGATGCTGAGCCATTTGATCAGCAACGTTATTCGCTTACCGAAGATGAAAAGGCAGCATCAAAAAAGAAATCTGGTTTTATGGCTAACATGGAAATGGACCTGGTTTCAAATGTGACATCAACCAATATTGACCGCAGTGGGCCTTATATGCCATTAATGATTGATAAGTATAACAAGAGCAATAAAACAGCCAATAAGCTTGTAGCCAAGTGGTTTAACAGGCAGGTTGATGGTTCTTTTGATATGAAACTTGTTGGTGAGCGCGGGCAATACAATGCATCTGAAATGGAGGCCAATATAGCCAAAGGAACTGTAAGAGGTGTTGCATCGCTGGCTGATGCCGGTGAGGAATTGATAGGTAATACATTTGTCGTATACTCAAAATTGCAATTCATACCTAACGAGATTGTTGCTGCAGCTGTAAGGGAGGCAGGCAAAACAAAGGTGTCCAAATTACCTGCTTTTTTACAGGGGGGCGCATATAAAGCGCTTGATGTAGCCTACGAAAAAGGAAAAGAAGGGTATTCGGTATGGACAACCTCTTACCTGTATAAGCTTAGGTGGAACGACTCGGTAGCCGCTGTGTTTTATAAGGATTATTGGATGGACAAAAACAGCATTGATATTAAAAGAAAAGCAGCATTTGACAATAGCGATCTTTTTCAGCTTGAATATGTGGGTAGTGCCAAATCAAGTACGTTGGTTACATTTAAATTAGCTAAACGTACCGAAGACCAGATTATTGAACTGGCTACCGTAAGAAATGAGGAAGAGGTATTTGCCAAACTTCAAAGAACATACGACGTGTTTAAACCTAAAACGCCGCTTTATTCGGGCGAACCCATTACTGCGAAAATTGGCATGAAAGAAGGGTTGAAGGGAGGCGAAAAATTTGAAGTTCTTGAACAAACTGTCGACCCCAAAACCGGGCTTACAGAATATAAGCGAAAAGGCACAATAACCGTTGATAAAGACCAGATCTGGGATAACCGCTTCGCTGCCGGGGAAGAAGTTGAGGGTGATGCCACAAATATTTCAGCAAAAACACCTGTAGACAGGACCCTTTTTAAAGGAGGCAATAAGTTTTATGCAGGAATGCTGATCAAGCAAATAAAATAACGTAATCAATTCAGGCGATGAAAATACAAATTACAGTTGCGCTTATATTATCATTGATGCTGGGTGTTTCACTATCAGGCAATGCGCAGGCAAAAAAACGGGCTAATGAAGATACTGAAAACTGGCGATACGAACTTGAGGTGGTAGGCACTGGTGTGGAAGGCACTTATCTTGTTAAAGTGTGGTCATATTCAAAAAAACCGGTGATAGCCATTGAACAATCAAAAAAGAACGCGGTGCATGGTGTAATATTTAAAGGTTTTGCAGGGAAACAGGGTATTGAAGGTAAACCACCGCTGGTTACCAATGTAAATATTGAGCAGGAAAAACAGGAGTTCTTTAATGATTTTTTTAGCGACGGAGGGAAATATATGAAGTTTGTAAATCTCACTACAGATGGGGCAGTCGCTGCCGAGGATCGCCTGAAAATTGGTAAGGAATATAAGGTAGGGGTAGTTGTTTCCGTAAATGTTGAATTGCTGCGCAAGGATCTTGAAGATGCAGGAATTGTCAAATCGCTTAATTCTGGCTTTTAATTATCGGCATATGAAAAACAAAATAAGCCTGTTAGTGATGGTGCCATTGCTGGCAGCCTGCGGCAGCCAAAAGCCTGTAGCCAATTATTATACACATCAAACAGAATGTATTGGTGTTGAGCTCGACGGATCACAGATTTTGCGCGCCTGGGCCAATACCGGGCAGGAGGCTGATGCCATTGAGCAAGCTAAACGAAACGCTATAAAAGAGGTGCTATTTGGAGCCAATTATGCGGGTAAGCCCTTATGTGACAATAAGCCGCTGTTACCTTTAGCTAATTCATTGGCTAATAACGAAGGCTATTTTAGCAAATTTTTTCAGGGGAACGGCGAGTATATAAAATATGCTGTATTAAATGAAGCCGGCGTGGAAAAGGATTTTAGGAAAAACGCTGATGCATACATCAGGGCTGGCTTTGTGATCAGGGTTTACAGGGCAGCATTAAAGCAGAAAATGGCCGACGATGGCATTTTGAAATAGGAACTTAGCAAGATTTAAATATATGAAACTACAGATTATTAAAATAGCAGGCCTGCTGATCTTTATGTCTCTCGGTTTTGCAATGCAGGGCATTTCACAGGCTAAAAAGCCTACCTTGATGGTTGTGCCGAGTGATGTATGGTGCAATATGCATGGTTTTATGACCACATTTGATAACCAGGGAACAAAGGAAAAAGTGCCTGACTATAAAAGAGCCTTTCAGGAGAGTTCTGATTTGATAGCCGTAGTGGCTAAAATAAACGGGCTTATGGCAAAAAGAGGTTTCCCTTTAAAAAACATGGAATCGGTAATAAAAAGCCTTGCCGGAGAAAGCGCCGAGGATGCCATGCTTACCTCGAAAGGAGGGGCCGGTGTTTCAGAAAGCCCTGTTGATAAGCTTAAAAAAGTTGCGAAAGCGGATATAATTATCCAGCTTACCTGGGATGTTTTAACATCCGGGCCTAAAAAATCAGTACGGTATGTTTTACAAGGTCTTGATTCTTATACCGATAAACAGGTAGCCACAGCCGAGGGCACAGGAAACCCATCATTTACTGCCGAAACCGCGGTGCTTTTGGAAGAGGCTGTGGTTGATAAAATGGATAATTTTTCTGCCAGTTTGCAAACCTATTTTGATGACCTGTTTGCCAACGGACGGGAAATAACCATCCGTATAAAAAAATTCGATTCATGGAGCGGTGACCTGGAAAAGGAATACGGAGGAAAGGAATTAAACGAAATTATAGATGATTGGATGAAGGCCAATACTTTGAAGGGCCGTTTTAGCACTACCGATGCTACTGAAAACATGATGTTTTTTGAACAGGTACGTATCCCGCTTTATGATGCATCGGGCAATGCCATAGATGCACGCGGTTTTACGCGCAAGCTTCAAAAATTTCTGAGCTCGCCCCCTTACGCTATTACCAATAAATTAATGACGAAAGGTTTGGGACAGGCAACCATAGTACTTGGAGATAAATAGCAGATTAAAAGACGATCATGAAAAAAATTATAATAGGATGTTTGGCGGTTTTATGGCTTGCAACCGGCTATGCCCAAACAAACGCGGCAATGAGCCAAAGTGATTTTGGCCGTATCATACTGGCCGCATATGTACCAACGCAAGTTGAAAACATACCTGAAGGCGCCAAAAATATGCTTTTAAATAAATTGAACCAATTAATTACAGCAGGAGGTATGGGCGGAAGCGCGTATAATCAAAGATTTATCATTACAGCAAATACGGTGGTGGTTACTAAGGATATAACTTCAACAGCACCTGTAATGACAGCCTTGTCACTGGATGTAACATTTTACATTGGTGATGGAATTGATGGTAATAAATTTGCCAGTTCAACAGTAAGTATCAAAGGAGTTGGTACTAATGAAACTAAGGCATACATTTCGGCCATAAAAAATATTAATGCCGAAAGTCCGTCCTTGCAGGCTTTTTTGAAAACAGGGAAGGAAAAAATAGTGCAATATTATAAAACCCGCTGCGATTTTATTATGAAGGAAGCGCAAGCACAGGCTAACCAGGGCAATTATGACCGTGCGCTTTACATTGTGACATCGGTACCCGAGGTTTGTAAAGAGTGTTATGTAAAATCGGTTGATGCTATTCCTGCACTTTATAAAAAACAAATTAACAAAGACTGTCAGGTAAAATTAGCACAGGCAAAAGCGGCCTGGGCCGCTAACCAAAGCTATGACGGTGCAAATGCTGCAGGCGATATCATATCACAGATAGACCCCGCTTCATCATGTTTTGGTGAGGTAAAAACCTTTATTAATCAGATAGGGAAAGGTGTAAAGGATGAAAATAATAAGGTATGGAAATATACATTTAAGGATCAGGAAAATCAGGTTGACGTTATAAAAGCGGCACGTGATGTGGCTATAGCTTATGCAACCCATCAGCCTGATACTTCTTACTCTTATAGTGTTACAAGCTGGTGGTAAAGTTTAGTTCGGGGCCATGTATTATCATGACCCTGATAGTTTAAACAGGCAGTGTTTTATTTTGCATTTTCTGAACACAGAGAAAAATATGTTTGGTTTCTGTTGATAGCGGAAATGAGTCTCATGCCCATTTAAATACTCCTTTAAACTTCAAAAAAACCGTTTCTTCATTCAGCAGCTGTGCATCGGTTTTGATTTGCCCATCAACCATATTAACCTTTACCTCCAGCCCAACCTGCCCGTGTTGATCAGGATCTATAAACGATAAAAACTTGATGTTATCCGCCTTAACCAGCTGCAGTTTTTTGCCGAGATGATTTTCAAGTATTTCTTTAATCATCTGCATCATACAAACGCCTGGCACAACCGGCCGGCCGGGAAAATGTCCCTTGAAAATATCATGCGTAGGGTTAAGCGTGATGGTTGTTTTGAGTAAACTGCCATCAGTTTCGGGAGTGGTGAAAGTAAAAAAAGTATCCTTGAGCATTATCTTGCTAACCTTTTGAGGCCAATATTGAACTTGAAATTTTTATGACTGATGCCGATGGTATCAGGAATGCCCTGGTGAAAATCTTTCATGATGGCCTGCACAACCGGTTTACGGTCAGACGAGCGTTCCATGCGGATCAGCTCTGTTCCCTCCTGATTGGTAATGTAATAATTAGCCCCTTTTTCCTGCGGAAAAACATAGTACAGGTAGTTATCATCCTGGCGCATATAGGCCGTTTCGGGGTTTTGCTTGCGCATCATCACCAGCTCAAAATCCTTTTGCAGGGTGATGATCACCGGGCGCTTGTCCATTTGTTTAATAATGTAATATACCTTAAAACCACCATCGGGCGTAAACTCAAAATCAAAAAACTTAAAACCCATCTCGTTGCTGAATACCATACGCACGCTTTTATCGGGCAGGGTTTTGATCAGCAGCAGTCCGCTTAAATGGTGACCGCCTATCACGTCTACCTCGGTTTTGTAAAGTACATTGGTAAAATCGGGCATAAACTTTTTGATGCCGCGCACATCTCCCTGGGCCGGTTTCAGATTTTTATAAACCGATGAGCAGCCGCACAGGATCAGCAGGCAGCTACTTAATAGCAAAAAGCGCATCCGGGATATTGGCATTGATCTCTTTATTAGTGAAACGCAGGGTAGTACTATCGCCCGAGCCTTCCAGCATTTCGATGGTGTTTACGGAATAATCCTTTTTATCAACGGTAATTTCAATGGTTTTGAAAAATTCGCTCAGTTGCTTGTTAACCGGCGAGAGCGAAACCAAATAGGTGCCCTTGTTTTCATAAACTGCCGATTTAAAATCACCGCTGTTGAGTGCCGTCCCCTGGATACAGTCCACCACAATTTTGTTGATCTGCTTGAATACTTTGTTGGATCGGGTGGAGACCTTGTTTTCCTTTTGGCCGTCCTTGATGTATACATTATCCTTGTTCAGGATCATGAGGTAGCTGAAGGGCTGGGTATATTCCATCCGAAGCATATTGGTTTTCCGGTACCAGAATTTTCCCTTGGATGTGATCTTTTCTGATAGCATGCTCAGGCTTTTTTCCTGGGTGAAATCGCTTTTTATACTATTGGTTTTTTCGGCAACTTCGGCAAACTGCTGTTTAAATTTGGTGAGATCGGTTAGTTGGGTATAGCCTGCGTGTTGGGCTTGGGCGGTGATGGTGAAACAAAGGGAAGCAACGAAAATACAGATCAATTTACCCAAATTAGAATGAGCGCAAGCCGGTGCGGTTCCTTCCCTGGGGAAGGAGGAGGTAGGAGTAAAACGCGGAAGGAACCCCTCCCTACACCCTCCCAGGGGAAGGAATCGCACAGACCCTGCTTCAACTTTTGTTATTTTATCTTCATTAAAAATCAATCTACGCATAAGCCTGTAAATTTAGCATTTTATCCAGCCGAACTATTTCATACCCCTGCGCCTTAGCTTGTTCAATAAACAGGGGCAAAGCAGAAATTGTTGCAGCTCCTGTATCATGAAACAGGAAAATAGCGCCGGGGTTTAAGCGGCTTGTTATCTTATTTAATAATTTCTGCTCGTCGTTAATAACGGTATCCATTGTTCGTACGCTCCAGCCTACAGGTACCATGCCACTTCTGATAATGGCTTTCCTGAGATTTGGATTGATCACCCCATAAGGCGGCCTGAATAACTGCGGACTTAAATTAATGGTCTGCCTGATGAGCTGCTTTGCCCGGAGCAGATCATCCAGCATTTTGGCAGATGAAAAAAGATCGAACCAAAAATGGTGTGAAAAACTGTGGTTGCCGATGATGTGGCCTTGCTCGTGAATCTGTTTCAGAATAGCCTCATTTCCAGCAATCCTGTTCCCGATGCAAAAGAATGCTGCCGGAACGTTATGTTGCTTTAAAACATCAAGGATCTGTGGCGTAGCGGAGGCATCCGGCCCATCATCAAAAGTAATGGCAATGATTTTTTTGCTTGTTTTTAACGAGCATATCACCGGCATAAAAAAATTGGAGCCGATATAATAGCATCCATAAAACAGTATCAGCGAATAAATAAACACCAGCACCAGATAACTCCATAATGATACTCCTTGTGTAATGTGCTGCCAGACTATTAACCCCAACAGGCTGACAAAAAGAATATTGGTGTTCCTGAAATTTAACATGCCGATAGCAAGATTAACGAGTGGTGGATATTTTGGTAATGATTATAGATCAATACTTTTTTTACCGGAATGTCAGTAGCATTCAACGCAGGGGTGATGCTGCTTTTTTTAATACAATTGGCAGCAAGCCATAAAGCGAAGGCTGATGAGGTAGGATACTCGCCGCAGAGGTGCTTGTAACTGATAGCCGGGCCATCGCCCAAAACAGAATCCTGTAACTGATGATAAATACTGTCATTTTTTACATCGCCATTTTTGCCGGTTATGATTAGATCGAGATCATCAATACCGATGTTTTGGGCAGATAGAAAATTGCTGATTTGCTGTTGTATCTCTGCGGTATTGCGGGGTTTGTAAAAGCCGGATACCCCGTCAATTTTAGCCTGATCATTTCCTGAAGGCTGAGTGCTTAACAGGAAAAATGCGGCACCTTCGCCCGCCATTGTGCCTTTGTCTCCGGAGTTAAGGAGGTTGAGGTTGGAGATAGCTTCAGATCTGTACAAGCCCATCCGCTTTAAAATGGTGTGGCTGTTGGCGGTAATTTCATCAATACCACCTATCAGTACATTAGATGCTTCGCCCTCGTGTAAAAGCATCATGGCATCAAGTAGCGCGTTTTCGAACGAGGCACCGCCATTTACAAACGTGTTATTATATTGATGGCATTGCAGCAGCAGTGCTATCTGCGCGCTGATGGTATTATGGGTTGACTGGATAAAGGCCGTAGGGGCAAGCGCTTCCTCATTTTGCTGCACCATTTTACTGAGGAAAGTATTGGTATCTTCCAAACAACCATAAGCAGTGCCGGTAATAATGGCATCGGGTACCGATATGCCGGCTTGCTGCAGGCAATCCATCCCCGAAGCAACGCCCATTTTAATGATGCGGCTCATGCGGCGAATGAGTTTTGGATCGATCAGCGTTTTATAATCCGGTTCGATACAGGTGAGCTTGTCGCCGGTATATTCAACCAGTTCCTCAAGGAACGGTTGATTACCGAATGTATTTTGTGGCGATATATTGCTTGCTGCCCTGATGTACATCGCTTATAGTTTTGAAAATATTAATGATGAACAATTACCCCCAAACCCAAACGAGTTGGAGAGTACCTGTTTTAATCCCGGCTGTTTTGAAAAATGGGTTTCGGGAGTAAGGGGCAGCCCTTCCATAGGGGTTTCAAACCGGAGATTAGGGTATGTTAAGCCACGTTGTACCGCCAGTGCCGAAAATACAGCTTCAATGCCTCCACTTGCCCCGAGCGTATGACCGGTAAAAGCCTTGGTTGAACTCATTTTAGGAGAATGCCCCGCGAACAGCGTGTTGATAGCAGCACCTTCCGAGCTATCATTATTCTGTGTGCCCGTGCCGTGCAGGTTAATGTAATTAATATCTGAAGGTTGTAATCCAGCCTTTTGCAACGCACCTTTCATCGCCAGTAATGAACCTGTACCTTCCGATGATGACGCTGTTTGGTGATAGGCATCGTTTGCGTTGTGGAAGCCAGTCAGGGTACAATACATTTCTTTTTTGATCGATAAGGCTATCCGTTCGGATACGAGTACCACATAACCAGCTCCCTCACCAAGGTTTAAGCCACGGCGATTGGCATCGAATGGCTGACAGGGCTGTTTATCCAGGATCATGAGTGTGTTAAAGCCATTCAGCGTAAAGCGGGTAAGGGCATCGGTGCCGCCTGCTATGACCACATCAAGCATATTGTTTTTGATGAGCCTTGCCCCGTACATAATGGCATTGGCCGATGAAGAACAAGCTGTACTTATGGTGCTTACATAATGCCTGATGCCCAGCTTATCAGCAACTAAATTGGTAACAGCGCCGCATTCGTGATTAATCACCTTTTGCAGGAAGCCTTTTGTATTATCTGGTAAAAATTCCCTGAAAAAATCTTCGGTTTTATCCATGCCACCAACGGTGTTGGCCGAGATAAAGCCGCTTCTTAACCCTGCAAAATTGCTGATCCCGGCATCGGTCAAAGCCTCTTTAGCCGCAATTAAGCTCAGCATAGCCGTGCGACTGGTGCCTGGTTTAAACCCCGATAGTTCGGCAAGCTCTTCATTGTTCAGCTTAACCTCGCCAACCGGAAATTCATCCCGGTGTTCGGTATCGAGGTATTTGATGGCTGCAATGCCCGTTTCGGCCCGTTCAAGTGATAGCAGGTTTTGGGCCGTAGTATTACCTATGGCCGAAATTACCCCCACACCGGCTATGAAAACGGGCCGGCTCATTGCTAAGCGTTCGGGATTTTACTGCTTTCAATAAATTCGGCAATGGTACGTACCGAACGGAAGATCTTCGGGCCATCTTCTGCATTGGAAAGCTTTACTTTATATTTTTGCTGTAACAGCACGATTAGTTCAAGCGCATCTATCGAATCAAGTCCTAAACCATCACCAAAAAGTGCCTGGTCATCGCCTATATCCTCCGGCTTCACATCCTGTAAGTTCAACTGCTCAATGATCTGCTCTTTCAGATCGGCCATTAATTTATCCATATTGTAAGTGTTAAGCCCCCTCTAAATCTCCCCCGGTAGGGGAGACTTTAAAACGCTTCTATTTTAAAAGCCCTCTCTTCCGGGGAGGGTTTGGGCGGGGCTGTAAATTTTAGTAATATTTTCTATGTTAAAAGGCATAGAGCCCTCTTTTTCTTCTTTTTCAACCAAAAACAAAACCGCTTTATACTCATCACCCAACAGTTCTACCCAGCCGCAAATACAAACCTGCAATTGCCCTGTCTCCAGTAAAAGGGAAATATAGCGGCTTATAAAAGCTGCGTTAAAACGCTCAAAAATAAAAAAAGCGTTTTCGCCTTTAAAATGATGACGGATGCAGATCTCCCCGATAACAATATTGGGCAGCGTGTAAACAAACAAGGCCGGGCTTGCTATTTCCTGCACCGAATCATAATACCGTTTATCAGCATCCAGGCTGGAGCCCGCATTTGATAATACCACGCCGATGTCGGTCGGTTTGTATTTGGCTGCATCAAAATTTTTTAGCAATACCTCAGCGGCAAGCCAACCCAGTTTGGCCAGGTTATCCATTTTATAAAACTTGGGATATTTTGCCCTGATGAGTTGATAAGCGGATAACAGGAAACCGGCAATATCAGTATATTCTGCCTCAAACAGCAACGTACCATTATAGCGTACAGCATTGCTGCTGATGGTACAATGGGATGATATGTAATACTGATTGTTCAATTTATATAATTCTGTCGTGCTTTTAGCTTTTATCGGCTGCTACAATGTCCCTTAAAGTAATGGTACGGGCCAGTTTGTGTAAAGCGGTTTCGTGGTTTTTTACGTAAGGGTTATCCAAATCCCAAACATAACCGGCCAGTACCGAACAGATCATGCTTTTGGTGCGCGGGTCCTGGTTATCGGCAAAAAATATGGTATCCAGTACGCCCTCGTACCATGCAGTAACGTATGACCGAAATGTGTTTACCCCCTGCATCATGTGCTGCATGTATTCCTTATCCCAATCCACCTGTTCGCCATTAAGCGTCCGGATCACGAGGTGCGCGGCTGTTTGGCTCGATACCGTAGCCAGCGTTACGCCCGATGAAAATATAGGGTCTAAAAACTCGGTTACGTTGCCGGTAAGCACAAAACCATCGCCATAAAATTTACTGGTAGTGGCCGACCATGACTCCAAAACCCTTGGTGCAAATGCAAATTCCACATCGGCAAACCGCTCGCTGAAATAGGGTTGTGAAGCAATGAGCTCTCGCAGAATTTCTTCGTCTGTCCCTTCATATTGTTTAAAAAACTCAGGGTTGCCTACAAAGCCCAGCGAGGTAATACCATTGGCAAAAGGGATGATCCAGATCCAAACGCCGGGCTGGTGCACCACAATGGTAATGCGGTTTGGCTCATCGGCCATGGAGCGTTTTTTATCAACAGTATGCACAAATAGGGCTTTACGAGGAACTTGTGTAGAGGGCCTGTCGAGGTTAAACAATTTGGGGATCACCCGGCCGTAACCGCTGCCGTCAATAATAAACCGGGCCGAAATTTGGCTTTGGTTACCATCCTTATCTTCAACAGTAGTTACCGAATCGGTACCGTTGAAAACGATGTTGGTAACCGAAGTTTCGTAGTGAACAGGTATGCCCATTTGTGCAACAGTATCGGCCAAAGTTTTATCAAAATCGGCACGGGGAACCTGCCAGGTCCAGTTCCAGCCGGGAGTAAACTGATCGGCAAACTGGTAGTCGCAGATCTTGCCATCCTTCACAAACTTGGCGCCTGCTTTTTCCTGGAAGCCTTGCGCTTTAACGGCATCTACAAAACCGGCTTCGGTTAATGCTTCCATGCAGCGCGGTAACAGACTTTCGCCTATCACAAAGCGGGGGAAAAGCTGTTTCTCTACAATTTTAACCTTAAAGCCCGCCTGGTGTACAATGGAAGCAGCCACCGTTCCCGCCGGACCGGCACCTATTACCAATACATCTACCTGTTCTGTGTTCATTTATAAAATATCTTGTCGTGATTTAGTTAAATTGATTTGCGTTTTTTTATTACCTCGGCACATTCAAGGTTTAATTTCCGGTTAATATCTTTTGGGATTGGAAGGAGGATTGAATCGGGATATATTTTTTTCAACCTGCCGATCATGCAATCGCATAATTTTTCGCCAAAGCCAGGCCCCATACTTTGAAATATAGCAACATAATTATCTTTGAAGTCTTTTTCTAATATGGGAGTCCATCTTTCGTAATGAGAGATTAATTCCGTGATATTACCTTCGTTTCTTTCTTTTATGGCGTATTCCCTGCCCAACCTGTTATTTAAATTGTGCAAACTATCTTTTGATACAGAGTTTATCCCGTTGGGTATTTCCTCTTTATAGCGCTTAATCAAAAATGCAACATATTTAGCCCGCTTTATCGAATCAGGCGTCATTGATTTTGAAGTGGAATCGAGGTAATTATAAAAGCCCTGCTCATATTCTTTTGTCCATATGACGGGGTTGGGTTTCTGTTTGCAAGTCCATATCAATGAACAGAAAACAAATAATATCAGTGCTTTTTTCATTGTTATGATTTGGTTAAAATTATAGCGGCGTTGCATCCCCCAAAACCCGAAGCTATTTTGAGACAGATATTCAATGGTTTTGAGATCAGTTGACTACAAACATTTACCGGGTTGGTATCGCCTTGTTGTTTGAATCCTTTGGTTGGGATAACGAGATTTTGCTTTAATGATTGCGCCGATATAATAGCTTCTATTAATCCCGAGGCCCCTAATGTATGTCCATAAAACCCTTTCAGACTGTTTACAGGTGCTTCCCGAAGACCGGCCAATGTTATAGCTTTCGACTCCATATCATCATTGTAAATGGTAGCCGTGCCATGGGCTGATATAAAATCAATATCCCCGGCTTGCAAACCCGCGCCTTTCATGGCCTTGTCAATGGCAAAGTAAAGTTCTTCGCCGGTGCGTGAGGGGCCCGAAATGTGGTTGGCGTCATTACTGATAGCACCTGAAACTAATTCAATAGCCTCTCCGGTTGGTTTTTCTTCTGCTGATAAAATAACTGTAGCTGCGCCTTCGCCTAAATTAATGCCATCACGGCCCGCATCGAAAGGCCTGCATAAACCCGGACTAACAGCCTGGAAAGATTGAAATCCCGACAATATAAATTTTGAAATAACATCGGCCCCCGCAACAACTGCATGATCATACTGGCCGGATTGGATCAGCCGCATCCCGGTGATCATGGCCGCCAAACCTGAAATACAGGCATGGGAAATAACTATCGGTTCATTTACGAAGCCGAAGTGTTGGGTAATGAGTTTTGCAGAAGTATGCAAGGCTATGCGCTCATCCAATTCAGGGCTTGGTTGTTCAGTTTCCAACAGGCTGATATTCCCTTTGGTGGTGGATATAATAAGTACCGTTTTTTTATCAGATGGATTAACGCCGCTATCCTTTAAAGCACCTGTTATGGATGCGATGAGTAGCTGTTCAAACTTGGTGTAATCGGCATCTACAAACTCATCCTTTTCAAACAGTGACGCGAAGAAAGGTTCATCAGACATTGCCTCATTATCGTGTTGCTGCACGCCCGATACATTATTTACCAGCTGCTCAAAGTTTTGGGCAGTAGTATCGCCAAGCGGCGAGTAAATGTTATCAGCAATAAGGTATACGTTCTTCATGGGCAGCTGCTTAAATCAGTCCGTGTTTTTGTTTCCAATCCAGGAAAAAATCCGGGTTGGTGAGCTGCAGCTCAAAATTATCCCGGTGCACAAATACCTGTACGGTTGATCCTTTTACAATCAATTCGTCGGTTTGGGCATTGAGCAGGCGGTAAGCGAAATTGATCTTGGCCGATTCGGTTGGAGTATAAACAGTTTCGATGATCACCCGGTCCTCGTATCGCAAAAAGCGCTTGTAATCGCAGTTTACGTTAACAATGGGCACAACGTAGCCCGCGTTATATACATCCATATAACCCAGGCCATATTGTTTGCCGAAAGCCTCGCGGCCGTCCTCAAAATAGCGGATATAATTGCCATGCCAAACCACGCCCAGCATATCCACATCGCTGAATTTAACCTCTATCTCAATAGTATTTGTTAACGATTGCTGCAAAACACTGTTGGCTTAGTATTTTTTGAAAAGATCGAAATCGGAACCAAAATCGTCCAGGATTACAGGCCATGGGTGCGCCCAGTAATTTCTAAAACCAAATCCACGGCTATTGCCAGTGCGGAAAACGGTATATAAAACGGTTTTCTTATCCATATCAACAAAAGTTACCCAGGCACCGCCCTGCGCACGTCCTTTATCCATGCCTTCAACAATGAGCAACATACCGATGCCCTTGTTGCCTAAAAAATCATAGTTTTTTATTATGACATCAATATCTTTTTCTGTAAGTGTTTTAAAATGGCCCGGATCAGTATCGAAAAAGTTTTTGGTAATGGCGCTGTTCACTTTTTCGGTAACGTTCATTGCAAAATGGACTGTATCGCGGTGTACTGCCCTTGCCGGGTTATATTTTTTAGGTTCCTTTAAAAAGAAGTTTTCCCATAATGGAATGTATTTGCCAACAAACTCGGCATTGATTACTTCTTTTCTGTAAGCCTCTTCCGAGCCGATAAATTTCATCTGCGAAAAGTCCATACCTAACCAGGTAATAGGTGTTTTTTTATCAAAAATTTCGGCTTTGGTTTGGGCAGATGCAGGTTTTAAAAACAAGCCTGATAATGCTATCAGTAAACTCAGTTTAATTGCGGTTTTTTTCATGGTTGATATTATTGTGGTTGTATAAATATTTTCATTTCGCATTGGGCTATTGTTACGCCTTTGCAGGTTATTTTTCCTTTGATGATGGTTACATCAAAAATCTGGTTTTCAATTTTTACTTCGGTTTCTATCGTATCGCCAACTTTCGGTAAAGCATACACCTCCAGATTTTTTACAGCGCCGATAAAACCCGGCTGCATGGGTTTGCCCAATTGCCGGGCTATGTATCCCGCCCTTGCAGCAGCTGTTTGGGCAATGTTTTCAACCAGGCCGGCTTCAGTTAATACACCATCGCTTACCAAAACATTTTCGGCCTGTACCAGCAGGGTTGTATGTGTGGCCTCATCGTTTGATGATATTAGTGTATCAACCATTATAAAAGGCCACCTTTGCGGTATCAGCGTTAAAATATCCTGTGTTGGTAAGGTCATTGCTTATTGCCAAAAATTATAATAGTTATACCACTGTTCGGGGTATGTTTTTACCTTGTTTTCAAAGCTGCTAATAAAATCGCCTATCAGTTGCTGCATCCCTTCGCCTTTAGGCATGCCCGAATAATCTTTTACAGGGCTGGAAAAAAAGTGGTAATGCAGCGCACTTTCCTTAAGGGCATAAACAAAGGTTACCGGTACTTTAAACTTTTCGGCCATTACAAAAGGCCCTGCCGGGAATTTTGCATCCTCACCTAAAAACTCCCTTGTTATGGTTTTATTGCCTTCAATAAACCTGTCGGCATGCATGCAAACCAGTTCGTTATTTTGAAAAGCCGCGTTTATTTTAAATATGTGCGACAGATCGTTTTTGATCACAATGATGTTGATCTTCCTTTCGCCTGTTACCGAGTCCATGTACTGTTTAATCTGCTTATCCTCGCCATCAAACATCACAATATTAATGCGGGTGTTAATGTGGTCAAGAAGTTCGCCCGCTATTTCCCAGCTGCCAATGTGTGAGCTGAGCAACAATCCTCCCTGGTTCATGGCAGCTATCTGCCGCAGGTTTTCAATCCCATCGAAATTAAAAGTGAACTTATTGGGAATACCCGACATGATCACCACTTTATCAATAATGCTTTGCCCAAACAGGTAATAGTTGCGGTAAAGCTTCAGGATGGATCTTACTTTGCCAAACCCATGCCTTTTATGGAAATAATAGTAAGTGTCTTTGGATGTTTGCCATGAAAACAGGAAATAATACAGCGCCACAAACCTCAGCATAAAGTAGGCAGGCTTAACACCTCCAACCTTTAAAACACTAACAAAAATGCGGTAGCCAAGGGGATTTCCTTTTGATTTTCCCTGCCAGGCGGGCATTATGCAAGCTCTTTAGGTTGTACGCGTGATAGTACGTAATCGTAAAAATCCTGGAAGGTAACGATGCCGGTAAAATCCTCCGGCTTTACTTTGAAGGCGAAATTGCTTTCAATTACAACTACCAGGTCTATATAATCAAGGCTATCAAGGTCAAGCGTTTCTTTAAGGTTTGCAGTGGGTACCATTTTATCTGCATCTACCTCAAATTCTTCGGCCAGGAAGCTGTTAATTCTTTCAATGATCTCTTCAATTTGCATAATGGCTGGTTTAAATATATTTTTTAATAATCAGGGACGAGTTGGTGCCGCCAAACCCAAAAGAGTTTGACAGGAATACATCTATATTTTTTTCGACGGTTTCGGTAGCGATATTGAGCTTGGCCGAATCTTCATCGGGGTTTTCAAAATTAATGTTGGGTGCCACGAACGAATTTTGCATCATGAGCATGGAATACACAATTTCGCTTGCGCCTGCCATCCAGCACTCATGCCCGGTCATGGATTTGGTTGAGCTTACCAAAGGTTTACTACTGCCGAATACTTCATCAATAGCTTTAGCCTCGCTGGCATCGCCGGCGGGGGTGGAGGTAGCATGGGCATTGATATAATCAATTTCTGACGCCTGCATTCCCGCATCTTTCAGGGCCATGGTTAGTGAACGTACAGGGCCATCAACCGTTGGGTTGGAGATATGTGCCCCGTTTGATGAAAAACCATAACCTACAACCTCGCCTAAAATGGTAGCGCCCCTTTTTAATGCCGATTCCAAACTTTCCAGGATCACGGTAGCTGCGCCGCCGCTTGGAACCAGTCCGTCGCGGTCACGATCAAAGGGTTTGGATGCCTTTGCCGGATCAGCCTCTTTTACCGAAAAGGCCGAAAGCGCATCAAAGCTGCCCATAGAATAATGGCTCAACTCCTGCGCGCCGCCGCAAATGATACAATCCTGCAGACCGCTTTTAATGAGATGATAGCCCATGCCAATAGCATGCGAGCCACTGGCGCAAGCCGCGCTGATGGTAAAATTAACCCCGCGAAGCTTGAATATGGTAGCCAAATTCATGGTAACGGTGGAGTTCATGGTTTGGAAAACCGCACCGGAGCCAATAAGCATGGTATCTTTCTTTTCGCGGATGATATCGGTAGTTTCAATCACCGCTTTGGCTGTACTATCGTTACCGTATAAAATGCCAACATCGGTTTTGGCGATATAATCAGCATCGATACCGGCTTGCTGTAAAGCTTCGGAAGTGGCGATATAGGCATACTCGCCCTGCTCGGGTAGCATGATGCGGGCACGGCGGTCAAGTGTGCCTTTAAGGTTAGGTTTTTCCACAGCCCCGGTTAAGCCCGAGCGGTAGCCAAAATCCTTACGGATGGCATCATATATAATGCCCGACCTGCCGGCGTAAAGAGAATCTTTAACCTCGTCGAGATTTTTCCCAATACACGAATAGATACCCATCCCTGTTATCACAACCCTATTCATATTTGAGCAAAAACTGATAGTACATAGTCAATAAAATGCAATAAAAATACAAAAAAATAAAACTTATTAGGTTTTTGTATGTATAACGACCCTTTAATGTTTCAAATTTCGGCTATTAAAATACCTGTATGTTAATAGCTTATAATTAAGTTTATATTAAGAGTTAATTACCCTTGTGTTTGTTACTGTTATTTTATTTAAGCCTCCCTCTCGATTCCAAATCCAGAGATGCCGGAGGAGGTAAAAACAGGTCATTGTGAGGATGAACGACGAAGCAATCGCATATTCTACAGGGCGGATATGCTTCCGTGCGGTTGCCACGCTTTCGCTCGCAATGACATGGTTTTGTTTGTTTTTCCAAGACCCCTTAGCGGCATTATTTCTTTACGAATACAACCCGCCATTTATCGAAAGCACTTCAGCCGTAATGTAAGCCGCTTCCGGCGATGCCAAAAAGCCTACAGCGTGGGCCACTTCCTCAGGGGTGCCAAACCTTTTTAGCGGCACCAGTGCTTTCAGTTCTTTTTCATCAAGCCCGGCGGTCATATCGGTAGCGATAAAACCCGGGGCTACGGCATTTACGGTTATCCCTCGCCTGCCAACTTCCTGGGCCAATGCCTTGGTTGCACCAATAACCCCAGCCTTTGCTGCTGAATAGTTAACCTGCCCCGGCAAGCCTTTCAAACCTGAAAGCGAAACCACATTTACAATGCGTCCGTATTTTTTAACCAGCATGCTGTTAAGCACTAAACGGGTAACATAAAAAAAGCCGTTAAGGCTGGTGTTCAGCACGCCATCCCATTGTTGATCCGTCATCCACATCATCAGGCCATCGTCTTTTACGCCGGCATTGTTTATTAAAACTTCAATGTACTTTTCGGTATTGGTTTCTATCCAGCCGCCTAATTTTTGCTGGATATCGTTTTTATCAGCTACATCAAATTGCAACAGTTCGCCATCACCGCCATCGGTTTTGATCTGGGCGAGGGTGTTGTTGGCTTCATCGATGTTGCCTTTATAATTAATTAGTACATAATAACCCATAGCGGCCATTTTGTAGCAAATGGCCCTGCCAATTCCTCTTGAGCCGCCGGTTACTAATGCACATTTCATATGATGTTTTTGGTGTTAAAAGGTTTAATAATTCAGGAAATAAGTTCGGCCGTTTCAAAATAAGCTTTCACTTGTTGCAGGTCCTGGTATTTGGGTTTATCCTCAATAAATTTAGGGAAAATAGCCCTTAAGTCGGTATAAACTTTGTTGGTTTGGGTTGATAGCTTGTTGACGCAATCAAGATAGTCGACGGCCTGCAGGAGGGTCATAGCCTGGATAGCCAGCACCTCGAAACTATTGTCGATTACTTTTTTGGTTAACAATGCCGCGTTACAACCCATGCTTACAATGTCCTGGTTATCATTATTGTTCGGGATACTGTGTACGTACATCGGGTACGAAAGGGTTTGATTTTCGGCAACGGTTGAGGTGGCTGTAAACTGCATACCCTGCATCCCAAAGTTGAAACCGAGCACGCCAAGGTTCAAAAACGGCGGGAATTTTTGATTGAGCTTGTCATTCAGCAAATAATTCAGCTGCCTTTCTGATAACATGGACAGTCGGGTAATAGCTATCTTCAGTTTATCCATCTCAAGCGAAACATAATCGCCATGAAAATTACCGCCATGAAAGATATTATGGTTTTCATGATCGATAACCGGGTTATCATTCACGGAATTGAGCTCGTCAACAACCACCTGTTCGACTTGGGCAATAGTATCATAAATAGGTCCGAGGATCTGCGTTACACAACGGAGTGAATAGTATTCCTGTACCTTATCCTCAAATACTTCCTGGTCCAGGTTTTCGGGGTTATATAAATGTTCAGATCGGCTCCGAATCATTTGGCTGTCCTTCAGGATTTCGCGAAGCTGCGCGGCAATGGCATTTTGTCCTTTATGCTGTTTTACCTTGTTAAGCTCAAATGAGTAATGATCGTCAAAAGCTTCAACAACCTCGTTGATCATGGCCGAAAGCATGACCGACCAACCCAGCAGCTTTTTAGCGCGGATGATATTCAGCAATCCGATCCCCGTCATGGCCGAAGTACCGTTGATAATGGCTAAACCCTCGCGGATATGGATTTGTAGCGGTTTGATATTCAGCTGCTCAAAAACAGCAGCAGTTGGCTGTACTTCACCGTTGTAGATCACTTCGCCTTCGCCAATTAAAACGAGGGCAAGGTGGGCTAACTGTACCAGGTCGCCGCTGGCGCCTACGCCGCCATGTTCAAATATGCAGGGGCTAACATTTTTGTTAATGAGTTCGGCAAGGAGGTTTGCCAGTTCGGGATGTACACCCGAATAGGCCTGCATAAAGCTGTTTAGGCGG
Source organism: Mucilaginibacter angelicae (assembly GCF_042434235.1). Classification (NCBI taxonomy): domain Bacteria; kingdom Pseudomonadati; phylum Bacteroidota; class Sphingobacteriia; order Sphingobacteriales; family Sphingobacteriaceae; genus Mucilaginibacter; species Mucilaginibacter angelicae. The sequence goes on from NZ_JBHLTS010000079.1 coordinate 280,046, forward strand.
GCAAGCATCAATGCCTTTACCAGCTGGGGCTGCATTAAATTACCCCCACCCGATGCATGGCTGCGGATGAGATTGTACTGTAGTTGCAGGCGATTTTCATCGCTCACCTTGTACTGCGCCATAGGGCCGAAGCCGGTATTGATACCGTAGATTAATTTATTGGACGAAAAGCCACCAAGAAAATTAAAATTGGTTTGCACCTTTTGCAGCGCCTGCTCATCAGGAGCAACCGCGCTGTTTTTAAAGATTACCTGGTAAAAATCATCCAGCGAAAGGGTTTTTCCTCCAACCTGTAGTATGGGCACAGCAGTTTTATTTAATAAGGTTTGATTATTCTTTTCCACAAAATCAGGGCGAAAATAAGGTAAATGTTCGGATTTAGAAACGGGTATTAAACGGTTTGTGAGCGGTCTGTATTGCACGTATAGGTATCGTCAACAAATATGTCATTGCGAGCGCAGCGCGGCAATCGCACGGAAGCATGGCCGCCCTGTATAGCATGCGATTGCCACGTCGCCCCGATGCGCCACTCTTGCCAGCTCCTCGCAATGACATGATTTATAGCCTCCTCTGGCGCAAGTCTTGTGTGCACCCCCCTTTGGCGCAAGTCTTGTGTGCAGGATAGTGCGAGGCAGACTTGTGACTCGGCAGATTCTGTTTTATTTGATTATATCAGGTGCAAAAATTTAACGTTTAATTTATTCTGAAACAATAACTTTGTAAAGCGATAAACGTAAACCCTAAAACCCCCTTAATAAAAACCTGGACTGAAGCCGGTACGTGCGATTGAATGATATATGACGGATAACTTACAACTTATACAGGCAAAGTTTAAACAATTACAGGTATGCGTTATTATACCCACGTATAATAACCAGGGCACGCTGGCCGCTATCATTACCGATGTGTTGGCTTATACCGACCAGGTTATTGTAGTTAACGATGGCTCAACCGACGATACGCCGGCCATTATTCAATCATTCCCACAAATACAATCGGTGAGTTATACTCAAAATGTTGGTAAGGGCTGGGCTTTGCGCAAGGCTTTTGATTACGCTAACGAGCTGGGTTACCAATACGCCATCACCATCGACTCGGACGGGCAGCACTTTGCAAGCGACCTGCCAGCTTTTATCGAAAGGCTGGAAAAGGAGCCGGGTTCGCTAATCATTGGTTCTCGTAATATGGAGCAATCGTCCGTGCCGGGTAAAAGCAGTTTCGGGCATAAGTTTTCCAATTTTTGGTTTTGGGTAGAAACCAGCATTAAGTGTCCCGATACGCAATCGGGCTACCGGTTATATCCCATTCATCTGCTCAAAAGCACCAAATTCGTCACCCGTAAATACGAGTTTGAAATAGAGGTAATTGTACGTGCTGCGTGGAAGGATATTAAGATAGATTGGGTTCCTGTTACCGTTTATTATGCACCAAAGGAAACAAGGATCTCTCATTTTCGCCCTTTTCAGGATTTTTCGCGCATCAGTGTGCTGAATACCATATTGGTGATCATCACCTTTGCTTACATCAAACCCCGCGATTTTTTCCGCACGCTTTTTGATAAAAAAAAAGCCCGGCAAATGATCAAAAACCTGTTCTTTAACCCCGACCATTCACCGCAGCTTAAAGCAGCTTCGGTAGCATTCGGGGTTTTTATGGGGATTGTGCCCATCTGGGGTTTCCAGCTTTTGGTGGCCATTTCGCTTGCTATTATACTCCGGCTCAATAAAGCCATTGTGATTACGGCCGCGCATATTAGTATCCCGCCCATGATTCCCGTTATCGTTTTTCTGAGCTACAAAACCGGCAGTGTTTGGATGGGCAGCAGAAATGTGGATATCCCTTTAGATAAAATTTCGCTTAAATCAATTGGCGAGCATTTGGAACAATATCTTTACGGCAGCGTTTCGCTGGCAATTTTTGCAGGTATTATAGCGGGATTGCTCACTTTTGCGTTATTGAAGCTGTTTAAGCGGAGGCCTGTTCCCGCGTTGTAATTCATGGAAAAAATCCTGGTAGGCATCTATAATTATTTCAATGCCCGCAAGCCGCTGTTTTATGCCGTGTTTGCGCTGAGCTTTGTGCTTGTTGGTTTTTTTGCCTCGCGGATCAGGTTTGAAGAGGATATTTCCAAAGTGCTCCCGAAGGATAAAAAGATCGAAAAACTCAATTACATTTTTCAAAACTCCAGGTTTGTTGATAAGCTGGTGGTGATGGTATCGCTTAAAGATTCCACACAGCAGGAGCCGGATAGCCTGATCAATTTTGCCGATAATTTTACCGAAACCATTCAGCAAAAACTCCCAGCGTACATCGGCAAGGTAAATGCTAAGGTTGATGACGGCCTGGTGATGGAGTTGTTTGGTACCATCAATAAAAGCCTGCCCATTTATCTGAACGAGCATGATTACCTGGATATTGATACCCTCATCCGTCCGGATAAGGTAAAGGAAACCCTTGCCCGCGATTTGCGCACGCTTACTTCGCCCGCCGGACTTGCCTTAAAAGGGATGATCAGCAGTGATCCGGTTGGTATCTCATACCTCGGCCTCAAAAAACTGCAGCAGCTGCAATACGACGAAAACTTTGAACTGTACGACAGCTATGTGATGACTAAAGATCACAAAAACCTGCTGCTGTTCATCACACCAAAATACTCGCCCAATAATACCGGCCAAAACGCGGTGCTGCTTAAAGGACTGGACAATACCATCGATAGTCTGCAGAGTAAAAACTTCAAAACCATCAGTTGCAGGTACTTTGGCACAACGGCCGTTTCGGTAGGGAACGCGCTCCAGTTACGGCGCGATTCGATGTTTACGCAGGGCATCACCGTGATTTTCCTGATCGTTTTCCTGGGATTTTATTTTAAAAAGAAACGGGCTCCGGTGGTGATTTTGGTGCCGGTGTTGTTTGGTGCGCTGTTTTCGCTGGCGGTGATTTATTTTGTAAAGGGGAATATTTCGGTTATTGCCTTAGGTACCGGTTCTGTAGTGTTGGGCATCGCGGTTAATTACTCGCTGCATGTATTTAATCATTACCGTCATACTCGTAGCATTGAACAGGTGATCCGCGATCTGGCTATGCCGCTTACTGTGGGCAGCTTTACAACCATCGGCGGTTTCTTCTGCCTGGAGTTTGTAGAGTCAGAAATGCTGAAGGATCTTGGGCTGTTTGCCGCTTTTAGTTTAATAGGCGCTTCGTTTTGCTCGCTGGTTTTCCTGCCGCATTTCATCGCCTCCCAAAAAGAGCAGGACGAGCACATTGCCAAACTATCCTGGATTGATAAAATAGCGGCCTACAACCCCGAGTATAATAAGTTCATTATTTCGGCCATTGTTGTGCTGACCATTGTGTTTAGCTATACCGCCCGCAGCGTGAGCTTTGAAACGGATATGAGCCGCATGAACTTCATGACCGATAAGCTCAAGGCATCCGAGGCTAAACTGAACGCCATTAACAAATACGCCCTGCAATCGGTTTATCTTTTAGCCGAAGGCAAAACCCTTGATGAAGCCCTCCGTACCAACGAAAAGTTATCGGCACAGATAGAATTGCTGAAACAGCAAAACATCGTAAAAAAATATTCGGGTGTATCATCGCTCATTATATCTGACTCCTTACAAAAAGCCCGCATAGCCCGCTGGAACAGTTATTGGACACCCGCTAAGAAGCAGGAATTAATGGCTGTACTTATCAAAGAAGGAACTGCCCTGGGTTTTAAACCTGCAGCGTTTGATCACCTCCACGATCTCATTAATAAAGATTTTAAAGTGGTTGGGCAGGATGAAATGGCAGGCGTCCGCAAAAGCCTGCTTGATGATTATATTACCGAGCGACCGGGTCGTGCCGGGGTGATCACGCTGGTAAAAATATCGCCGCAGGATAAAAACAAGATCTACAACCTGTTTGAAAATACGCCCAACGTAACCGTTGTTGATAAGCAATACCTTACCAACCGATTTGTTGGCATTATCAATAATGATTTTACCAGTATCGCCATCATGTCGTCATTACTGGTGTTTACGGTACTGCTGCTTACTTACGGGCGTATTGAGCTTACGCTGGTTTCCTTTATTCCGATGTTTATATCCTGGATCTGGATCCTGGGATTGATGGGCCTGCTGGGCATCCAGTTCAATATCGTGAACATCATTATCTCGGCACTGATATTTGGTTTGGGCGATGACTATAGCCTGTTTATTATGGATGGCCTGCTGCAGGAATATAAAACCGGCAAAAAGAATTTATCATCATACAAATCATCCATCTTTCTATCGGCCATTACAACCGTTGTAGGCTTGGGCGTGCTCATCTTTGCCAAACATCCGGCTTTAAGGTCGATAGCCTTGATCTCCATTATTGGTATTGTTTGCGTGGTGGTGATGGCGCAGATCCTGATCCCGTTCCTGTTCAATATCCTCATTAAAAACAGGGTACAAAAACAACGTTTCCCCTGGACTTTGAGCGGCTTTATAATCTCGGTTTTTGCGTTCACTTATTTTGTAAGTGGCTGCCTGTTGTCGTCCCTTATCGGTTTGCTGCTGATCAAGCTTAATCCCTTTAAAGGCGAAAGAAGCAAATATATTTATCATTCTATTCTTGCGCGGTTTTGCTGGTCGATGATGTATATCATGCCTAACCTGACCAAGCGGGTAATAGATAAAGATAAGTTTGATAAGCCTGCTGTGGTGATTAGTAACCACCAGTCGTTTTTGGATATTTTGGTGCTGATCATGCAGCACCCTAAACTGATCCTGTTTACCAATAACTGGGTATGGAATTCGCCGGTGTTTGGCGCGGTGGTGCGGATGGCAGGATATTTCCCTGTGGCAGAAGGTGTGGAACAAAACATTGATGAACTGGCTGAGAAAATGAAACAAGGCTATTCCATGGTGATCTTTCCCGAAGGCAGCCGTTCGCCCGATGGTAAAATGAAACGCTTTCACAAAGGTGCATTCTTTTTAGCCGAGCAACTGGAGATGGATATCCTGCCCATTATGTTACACGGTACCAACTACAACATGACCAAAGGAGATTTCCTGTTGAAAAACGGAACTATCACCATAAAATACCTGCCGCGCATTACAGCGGACGATACTACATTCGGTACCGGTTATGCGGAGCGTACAAAAAATATCAGCCGGTATTTTAAAGAAGAATACCAAAAGCTAAGTGCCGAAATTGAACAGCCCACCTACTTTAAAGAGCAGCTGTTTTACAACTACCTATATAAAGGCCCGGTGCTGGAATGGTACATGCGCATTAAAGTAAGGCTTGAGAAAAATTACCTGGTATTTCATGAGCTGCTGCCTAAACGAGGCAAAATGCTCGACTTCGGCTGCGGTTATGGTTTTATGCCTTACATGCTGCATTTTGCAGCGCCGGGGCGTGAGTTTACCGGGGTTGATTATGATGAGGAAAAAATAGAAGTAGCTAATAATTGCTTCAGCAAAACAGAGCGTATCAATTTTGTTTATGCCGATGCCCTTGCTTTTGAAATGCAGCAGTATGATGCTATTATCATGGCCGATGTGCTGCATTATTTACAACCCGATGAGCAAAAGCAACTGATAGAAAAAAGTATTTCCCAACTAAACCCTAACGGTCAGCTCATCGTCAGAGATGGAAATAAGGATATGCAGGAAAGGCATAAGGGAACTGAGCTTACCGAAACGTTTTCCACCAAGCTGCTCGGTTTTAATAAAACGGGGGCAAATGGTCTCTCTTTTCTTTCGGGGCAAATGCTGAGGGATATAGCAGCTGTGCATAAGCTTTCGGTCACCGAAATTGACCATACGAAGTACACCTCAAATATTATTTTTGTGATCAAAAAGGAAGGACAAGCACTTTAAATGGACGATAGGTTTGATGTACTGATCATTGGCAGTGGCATGGGCGGCCTGGTTTGTGCCGATATGCTTGGCCGCGAAGGCTACCGGGTTTGTGTTGTTGAAAAAAACAAACAGCTTGGCGGCTCGCTGCAAACCTATGTGCGCGATAAAGTGATCTTTGACTCGGGCGTACATTACCTTGGCGGGTTGGATGAGGGGCAGAACCTGTACCAGATTTTTAAGTATATCGATATCATCGGCAAGCTTAAACTGCAAAAGCAAAACCCCGATGCCTTTGATAAGATCATGATAGATAATGACCCGGTGGAGTATCCGCAGGCTCAGGGATATGAAAATTTCATCAAACAACTGCTGGTTTATTTTCCGGATGAAGAGCCTGCTTTACGCGCTTATTGTGCCAAGCTGAAGGAGGTTTGCGATAAATTTCCGCTGTATAACCTGCGCTCATCGGATGATTTTTATGAAAAGGCAGATGTACTGGAGGTGGATACCGAAGCTTATCTGGCATCCATCACCAATAATAAAAAACTGCAGCAGGTACTGGCTGGCAATAACTCCTTATATGCGGGGCAGGCCGATAAAACGCCGCTGTATGTGCATGCGCTGATCCTCAACAGTTATATTGAAAGCTCCTGGAAATGTGTTGACGGCGGCTCGCAAATTGCCAAACTGATAGCCCGCAATATCCGCGACAAGGGAGGCGTTATCATCCGTAATAAAGCCGTGAAAAAACTGGTGGAGCAGGATGGTAAAATAGCTTATGTTGAACTACAGCATGGCGAAAAGCTGTATGCCGATCATTTTATTTCCAATATTCACCCGGTAAAAACATTGGAGATGACGGATTCGTCCGTGATTAAAAACGTGTACCGTAACCGCTTAAAAAGCCTGGAAAATTCGGTATCGTCGTTTACCATTAATATTGTATTTAAAAAAGATTCGTTCAAATACTTCAGCCATAATGTATACAGCTTTAAGGATGGGCAGGTATGGCACATGGCCGATTATACACAGCAAAACTGGCCGCTGGGTTATGCCGTGTTCATGACGCCATCGTCAAAAAATACGGAATATGCTGATGGCATGACCATCCTGGCCTATATGCGCTACGAAGAGGTAAGGCCATGGGAAGATACGTTCAATACGGTAAGTGACGAGGCTTACCGTGGCGAAACCTATGAGCAATTTAAAAAGCGTAAAGCGGAAGTTTTACTTGATGACGTGGAGCTGAAATTCCCAGGTTTGCGGCAGCAGATCTATTCATACTATACAGCCACACCACTTTCATATCGCGATTATATCGGCAATGATGACGGTTCGCTTTACGGCATAGCCAAGGACTATAAGCATCCGCTTAAAACCTTTATATCGCCGCGCACTAAATTGCCTAATTTGTACTTCACGGGCCAAAACCTTAATTTACATGGCATTTTAGGTGCTGCCATGAGCGGGATAGTAACCTGTTGCGCCTTACTGGGCAATGATGAATTGATAGATAAAATAAGAAATGCGTAACAGGAAATTCAGCTGGAAAAAGTTTAGAAAAAGATTACTGTACACAGGTCTTGTTTTTGTAGGATTGCTGCTGATCGGCTTTATTTACCTGTATTGCGTAGCTATCGATTATCCCCCCAAACCTACTGATCTGAGCAGTTTGCAATTGCAGCGTAAAGAGCTTTCACCGGGTTTTTATACCATCAATAATAACTGGTTCAGGAAAAGCAAAAGTGGTTTGTTTGAGATGTATGTGGAGGGCAAGCCTTTTGAACGCGGGGTGATAAACGGTAAGCTGAGCAAGGAGCTGGTGGTTAACCAGGAGGTTTATTTTACCGATCAGATCAACAAGATCATCCCATCAAAATCTTACCTATCATTTCTGAAATACTTCATAGCATGGTTTAACCGTGATCTGGCTAAAAATGTAAGCGAAGAATATAAAGAGGAGATCTATGGCATCTCTAAATCAGCTTCGGATAAATACCAGTTTATAGGCTCCAATTATCAGCGTATATTGAATTACCACGCCGCGCATGATATCGGTCACGCTTTACAGAGCATGGCGCTGGTGGGCTGCACCTCGTTCGGTACCTGGAACGACCGTTCGGCCGATGGAACCATGATCGTGGGGCGCAACTTTGATTTTTATGTGGGCGATAATTTTGCCCGCGATAAAATGGTAGCTTTTTTCAATCCATCGGAGGGGCATAAATTTATGACCATAACCTGGGGCGGCTTTGTAGGCGCGGTATCAGGAATGAATGAAAAAGGCCTGAGCGTTACCATCAATGCCGATAAAACCAATATTCCATCCGGTTCGGCTACGCCGGTATCCTTAGTGGCCCGCGAAATTTTGCAGTATGCCGAAAATATTAACCAGGCTATCGCGATAGCCAAAAAGCGTAAAATGTTTGTGTCCGAATCTTTTTTGGTGGCCTCGGCCGAGGATAACAAGGCCGTAGTGATTGAAAAAACGCCTGATACGTTAGATGTGTACGATCCGCACCAGAACTTTATTGTTTGCGCCAATCATTTTCAAAGCAAGGGACTGGCTCACTCTAAAGAAAACATGGTGCAGCTCAGCAACAGCGCGTCCCCTTACCGCTACCAGCGTTTAATGGAACTGCTGAATGCCGAAGGAAAAAACACCGTACAAAAAACGGTGGATATTCTACGTGACCGCCAGGGCCTGCACGGCGAAGATATTGGCATGGGCAACGAAAAAGCCCTTAACCAGTTGATAGCCCACCACTCGGTGGTGTTTGAGCCGCAAAAGCTGTTGGTTTGGGTATCTACCTCACCATGGCAACTGGGCGGGTTTGTGGCTTACGATCTAAAAAAGATTTTTGCCATGAAAGGTATGCAATCCGACCATGAAATTATTGATACAGAGCTGACCATTAAACCGGATACGTTTTTAAACACCAAAGCCTATCATGATTTCATAACTTTCCGCTCGCTAAAGCAAAAAGCATATGATGGCGGAGAGATCAACTCCGACAGTTTGGTAGCCAGCAACCCGCAGTTTTACCACGCCTATGTTATTGCCGGAGATTACTCGTTTAAACATAGCGATTATAAAAAAGCCCTCGGGTATTATAAAATGGCTTTGACCAAGGTGGTAGCTACCGTAAACGAAGAAAACTATATCAAAAAGCAGGTTGAAAAATGCACTAAAAAATTAAGCTCATGACAGTTTCAGGTGTTGGTATCGATATGATAGAGGTTGAGCGTATACAAAGCAGCATTGCCAAAGAACAAGGCTTTCGTGAGCTGGTTTTTTCGGCAAAGGAAATTGCTTATTGCGAGAGCAAAGCCAATAAATACCAGCATTATGCCGCTCGCTTTGCGGCCAAAGAGGCTTTTTTTAAGGCACTGGGTACCGGCTGGCTAAAGGATACCGCCTTTAACGAAATAGAGGTTACTAATGATGAAAGCGGTAAACCCGTTTTAGAGCCAATTGGTGAAAGCGCAGTGGTGATTAATCGCAACGGCCTGCTAAAAATTTCCGTATCATTAACCCATCTTAAAACAATGGCATCTGCCGTGGTAATTATTGAAAAGTGATAACAGATTTACCTAAACCACTCGCTAAGCAACCCAAACAGGATGTTGTAAAATTCCAGGAGCAAAAACTGCAGGAACTGCTGGCGTATCTCAGTCAAAATTCGCCTTTTTATAAAGACCTGTTTGTTACACATCATATCGATATTAACAAGATCAAAACCCTTGATGACCTGCGGCTGATCCCCACAACCACTAAAGAAGACCTGCAAAAACGAAATGATGATTTTTTATGCGTGACCAGGGGGAAGATCATTGAATACAGTTCAACCTCGGGCACCTTAGGCAGCCCCGTAACCATCGCCCTTACCGAGGGTGATTTGGAACGGCTTGCCTATAACGAATACAATTCCTTTACCTGTGCCGATGGTTCAGCAGCTGACCTGTACCAGCTGATGCTTACGCTCGACAGGCAGTTTATGGCCGGTATGGCCTATTATTCGGGGATCCGGAAAATTGGCGCCGGTATTATCCGTTTGGGCCCTGGCGTGCCATCGCTGCAATGGGAAACCATTTTGCGATTGAAACCTACGGCTATTGTCGCCGTGCCATCTTTTATTTTAAAGCTGATTCAGTTTGCGCAGGAGCACCATATCGATATCAATGCATCGTCGGTTAAAAAGGCGGTTTGCATTGGCGAGAATATCCGCAATACCGATTTCAGCCTGAATATCCTTGGCCAAAAAATCACCGAAGCCTGGAATATCAAACTCTATTCAACCTATGCTTCAACCGAAATGCAAACTGCTTTTACCGAATGCGGCGAGGGCAGGGGAGGCCATCACCAGCCCGAGCTATTGATTGTTGAGATTTTGGATGAACATAACAATCCGGTTGCTCCCGGCGAATCGGGTGAGGTTACCATTACCACGATTGGGGTTGAGGGGATGCCGCTGCTGCGATATAAAACGGGTGATATCTGCCATTATTTTGATGAGCCATGTGCCTGCGGGCGTACCAGTATCAGGCTGTCATCCATAGTAGGCCGTAAAAAGCAGATGATCAAATTTAAAGGCACCACGCTTTACCCGCCAGCATTGTTCGATCTGCTGAATGGGATGGGAGAGATCCGCGATTTTGTGGCCGAAGTGTACTCTAACGAGATAGGCATGGACGAAGTGCTGCTGCACCTGCTGCCCGTTAACTATACGGATGAATGCGACCGTAAGATCCGCGCTAATTTGCAGGCCCGCTTACGGGTAAGCCCGCATATCACCTATCTTAAAGCCGATGAAATGCAGAAATTACAATTCCCTGAGGCAGTACGTAAGCCGGTTAAATTTATCGACAGGCGAAAGTAAGCCATTATATGTTAAATTTGCGGTATGCATAATGCCGATATCCTTGGCCGGCTAACACAGCAGTTAGCGCTGCCGTTTAGTAACCCGGTGCTTATCTTCTCGCTGATATTGCTGATCATTTTACTTGCGCCTATCATTATGGGCAAGTTTAAAATTCCCGGCATAGTAGGTTTTATTGTGGCAGGGATAGCGGTTGGTCCGCATGGGTTAAACCTGCTGGCTAAGAACTCGGCAGTTGAGCTGTTCTCTACCATCGGGTTGTTGTATATCATGTTCATTGCAGGCATCGAGCTTGATTTGAATGAGTTTAAGCAGAAAAAACATAAAAGCCTTGTATTTGGGCTTTTTACCTTCTGTATCCCTATTCTTATCGGTTTCCCCATTTGTTATTATGTACTGGGCTATTCGTTAATTACATCGGCGCTTACGGCAAGCATGTTTGCCACGCATACACTGGTGGCTTATCCTATTGTGAGTAAATACGGCATCTCAAAAAACGAAGCCGTGGCTATAAGCGTAGGCGGGACTATACTTACAGATACAGCTGTACTGATATTGTTGCCTGTAATTATGGGCGCTAAGGATGGCGGGCTGGGCTTTAGCTTTTGGCTGCAGCTGGTTATTTCCCTTTCTATTTTCGCGTTTATTATGTTTGTGTTGATCCCGCCTTTGGCAACCTGGTTCTTTAACCGGTATCGCGACAGCAAAACATTACCTTATGTATTTGTTCTTTTCATTGTATTTCTGTCGGCCTTTCTTTCACAGCTGGCCGGGGTTGAGCCCATTATCGGGGCGTTTGTGGCGGGGCTGGCGCTGAATAAGGCTGTACAGCAATCTCCGGCTTTAATGAGCAGGATAGAGTTTGTGGGCAATGCCATATTTATCCCCTTCTTTTTGATCAGCGTAGGCATGTTAGTTGATCTGCGTGTACTGGGCCGCGGGCCGCAGGCTGCCATTGTAGCGGCAAGCTTAACCCTTGGTGCTTTGTTAGGGAAATGGCTGGCGGCATTATCTACCCAAAAAATATTCAAATATTCGTCTACGCAGCGCACGCTTATATTCGGGCTAAGCAGCGCACATGCCGCGGCTACACTGGCTATTATTTTGGTGGGGTACAAGGCGCAAATTATTGATGATAATATTTTGAACGGTACTATTATCCTGATATTAGTTACCTGCGTGGTGGCCTCATTTGCCACTGAGCGGGCGGGTAAAAAGCTGGTTGCGCCTGTTGAAGAAATTGAGCCAATGTTTGCAGATGAAAAAAATAAATGATTTTCTTTTGTTGTAGAGACGCATAATTGCGTCCCCGGATTTACATTACGGATTTGCATGTTTGACTTTCATGCAGGAGACGCAATTATGCGTCCCTACAATCAGTTTAATTTTTAACCTGCGCGGTTAACGATACCGGCAAACAAACCGTTGTTCCGCTTTTGATCTTAAACTCAAGCGGTTTCAGTTTTATGGGCTGAGGCACATTGTCGCCCTCGGTGATGTGTAAAAACTGGTTGGGTGTCACGTTCCTGAAATACTGTTTTTCTGCCGTTCCTGCCCATTTTATCTCTATTTCGGCAATTGATTTGGCCTGACCTATCCCTATTTCCTGCTGCAGGGGCGACGAGCCAAAACTGCCGCCCGAGTTTACATCTTTATAAACGCATCGTTTTACGCCATTTTCAATAATGATTAGCTTAATGCGACTGCCAATGGCGGCTTTGTTGGCTTTGGTGCCTTCCAGCTTCAGGCTGATCCAGTTATTGTTATTTTGACCAGGGTTTACATACAGCGGGTTAGCGTAGGAGTCGCCGTTATAGGTTCCGCCCATTTCGGCGTAAATGTCTTGTTTACCTACGTTCCTGAAATCGGCAAAGGCGATGCCGTGCCCTTTTTGCAGGTTGCCAACCCGTGCCGAAGTGGTTACATCGGCAAAGCGTTTGCCATCCATATTACGGAAAAGCTTATTGGGAACCAGCGACCGGAAATCGGGATTGCCTGTGCCGAAATACATGTCAGGGTAGCCGTCGTTATCAATATCGCCAAAGTTGCAGCCCATGGCAAACACTACTTTGGTGAGCCCGGCCTGATCGGTTATATCAGTAAAGGTGCCGTTTTTATTGTTCCTGAACAGGAAGATATTGCCGGCGCCCTTTACCGGTTTACCCAAAGCTTCGGCGGCTGCAAAGTAGCCCAATGTGGTGGTATAGCTTTTAAAATTGAAATTACAGGCCACAAGGTCAAGGTAACCATCATTGTTATAATCAAAAAACCAGGTGCCAAAGGTTGCGCTAACATTGCCTGCAAAACCTGCTTTATCGGTTACGTTTTCAAAGTTTACGTTTTGGCCGGGCTGTGTTGTGTTGTGCAGCAGGAATTTTTTCCCGTCGATACAGGATACAAAAATATCGGGTTTGCCATCGTTATCATAATCGCCGGATGTTACACCTTTTACAAACCCAAAAACATCACAATGGGCTTGTTCGGCTACGTTTACAAAGCCCTTGCCATGATCGTTGATGTACAGGGCGCATTTTTCAATGTCCTCAGGTGTTTTACTTTCATAACCTATGAAAACATCCAGCCAGCCATCGTTGTTAAAATCGGCCCAGGTGGCGGTTTGGGTAGAGTGATAAAAGAGCAGGCCTGCCGGTATAGTTACGTCGGTAAAAGTTCCGTCGCCATTGTTGCGGAGCAGGGAGCTTGGCTGGTTACCAAAACCCTTATCAAGCCAGGCACCCCTCAAAATAAAAATATCAGGCTTGCCATCGTTATTATAATCCGTTTGCTGCATGTTGAGGCCGCCGGTTATGCCTTTCAGTCCGCTGGTTGCTGTTATATCAGTAAAAGTACCATCCTTATTGTTCCTGAAATAATGCATGGCATCGTCAAAGCCCATGCCTGATGTTATGAGATCAATATAGCCGTCACCATCAAAGTCATCGGCAATAACACCGCCTGCTTTGTTGTTAACGCTTAAATTAAGACTGGGGCCTGCATCAACAAAAGGTTTTACTTTATAGCCGGTATCGGCGTTGAGGTTGGGGATAAGCAGATCATGGGGTACCCCCTGCGGATATTTGCCCAAAGTCATAAATGCTATATTCAGCAGCCATCTTGATTCAAGGTCATCAGGGTTGGCTTTCAGGATCTGTTCATAAACTTCAATGGCTTTGGTCGACCCTGTTTTAATTACATGGACACCCTCATCCCTGATTGGAAATACACATGATGAGCCGGTGTGGTTGAGCATGCAATTGTTACGCTCGCCAACGCGCATGTAGGCTATGGCTACCTCCGGCAGCATTTGTTTGCTCACTGCCGGGTCCATCCTGTCAATCAGGTTTTGGTATATCGATACTGCTTTTTCTTCCTGCCCAACCCTTACCAGTAAGGAAGCTTTTGCATAATTGAGGAAATTGATGTTACCCTGATCGGTAGCCGTACGCAGGTCCGAATCACAATGCAGCAGCTGGGCTTCGGGGCAATTAGCGTTCAGGTTACTAAAAGTCCGTTTACCTTCGCTGCTAAGGATCTTGATCATTTCCTCGTGTGATGAGCCTCCGCATGACGAAAATAGCCCTGCTGAAAAGGTCATCGCCATAAAAAATAAATAGCTTTTTATAGTGCTGATATAAATGTACTGCAAACGCATAATAGGGTTGAGCAAATGGTTTAAAATTGGTATATACAGGTTAACTGGTTTGTAAACATATCAAGCCAGGTTAAAATAGAAAAGCCCTGTTTTAAGCAGATATAAAAGTGCTGAATATAAAGTTAATATTTAGTATTAAGTGACATTGTAACATCTATGCGAGATTGAAACAATCCTAAAAGTTTTGCCAAAGAGATTTTTTAATGTGTATTTTTTTATGTATATATTTGATTTGTATAGTGTTATGCTGTTTGTTTGACGCTATTTTATCGATGGCGTCCTATAGCCATCCCTTACCTGGTAATCAAACCAATACTAACCCTTAAATTATAGATCATGAAAAAATTTGTTATTGAACGGGATTTGCCCGGAGCCGGTAACCTGTCGGCCGAAGAATTACAGGCAATTTCACAGGCGTCGTGTTCGGTTGTGAATGAATTGGGTAAGCCATATCATTGGATCCAGTCGTTTGTTACTGCCGATAAGATCTATTGCATCCACATTGCCGAAAGCGAGGATGTTGTTCGGGAGCATGCCATGAAGGGCGGCTTCCCGGTAACCAGCATTGCCGAAGTTAAAGCTATTATTGACCCAACAACAAGCACGGTGACGGTATAAGATTTCAATTGCTGAATAAAACAAAAGCGGCCCGGGTTTAAAATCCGGGCCGCTTTTGTTAATATATGTTTGTCGCTTATTTACTGGCCGAAACCGAAGAGGTTGTTTTAAACAGCGGGTTGGGTTTAAAATAAGTACCACCATCAAAACTGATCACATAATCAGATTTAAAGTGGGTGCTTTTTTTATAATAATCGGTACTGATTATCTGTGCGCCTGATTTTTGTGCTGCTACAAATGAGCTTTTATCATTGGCTCGGGCCTCTTCAGTATCAGAATCGGCGCGGGTGCGGATGATGTAACCTTTTTTAACCAGTTTTTGAATTGCTGCCAAATCTTTCTTCGCATCGTTCATGATATGGATAGCTGCTTCTGGTGTGCCCGGCATCGCGTCAGCAAACAGCACACGGCCTTTTAATGAAGGGTGACCGGCAATGTAGGCAGCCCTTTTTTCGCCCTTTTCATCAAGGATGAAAATGAACTTGCCTTTGGCTGCTTTCAGCGTTGGCCAGTTGTTATGCAATACGGCCGCCTCAAGGGTTTTGTACGTACCGCGTACATCATCCGGGGTAATTAAATATTGTTTACCCAGGTTGTCCAGGATTTCCTTATCCAGATCGGCAAAGGTTTTGGACGTGAATTTTTCAGGAACAGTAAATTCCGGTTTTTTTGAAGCCTCGTCCTTTGCGTTCATGGTAATGTAAATAGGGTTATGATCAGGATGCTCATCACTCCATTTCTTCAACTCCTGCAGGCAAAGCTTAAAGGTTGCGCAGTTACTGCGGAAATCGATATCCTGGATATGGAAAACTTTAAAGCCTGGCTCCTTCATTACGCCCTGTGTATCAAAAGCCGGTTGGCCCGGTACCCAATCCAATCCTTTCGGATGAGCATATTTACCACCTTTGGTATCGGCATAAACATCTATTTCCAACGCGTTCAGGCCTAAATTAAGCTGGTCGGTAAGGCCGATATGCTCGTAATCTATCTTGCTCATGCCAACAGAATCGCGCTTTTGCAAAAAACGGAACAACTTGGGGTTAATAGCCTGCTTATAGCTATTGTGCGATCCTATTACCTGGAAATGGTTCATGGGTTGATCGTCGGTATCATTTTTTAGTGTAAATACAGTAAGAACAATACCGGCAAGTAATCCGCCTATAATTTTCATTGTTTAATTGGTTTTATTGTTTAACAAATAAAAAGCGCAAAAGGCTTGCCTTTTGCGCTTTTTGAAGATTATATTATTAATAACCCGGGTTTTGTTTCAGGTTAGGATTTGTTTTTAATTCGGTTGATGGGATTGGGTATAACCTGCGGGTTGGATCAGTATTCATTTTCAGGTCATCCGTTTTGCCACCCATTACCGGTAGTGGATATTCCTTCTCGAATAAACCAAAACGGATCAGGTCATTACGGCGCCATGCTTCCCATGAAAGCTCACGTGCACGCTCGTCCAGTAAGCCATCCAAATCAATTGATGTGGCAGCCTGTGCGTGGGCACGGGTACGCAGTTTGTTTACCAGGGTAAGCGGAGTTTGTGCATCGCCGTTTATGGTAGTTGGAGCTGCTCCGCGCAATATGGCCTCTGCCTTCATCAGGTAGATATCAGCCAAACGGAATACCGGTACGTCATTGCTGTTTAAACGGGTTGCCTGGATAATGTTAACATCAGGGTAGTATTTGATGGAACGTACACCTTCTGATTGTGCATTAAGCACATCGTTACCCAAATCCATTGGTTTTAAGCCGGTAAGTATCAGGTCAGGTTTGATGTTGATCTGTGTATTTGCCGGAACGCCCGCGGTGCCCGTAGGATAGTAAACAGGTTGGTTGGTAAAGCCGCCAGTTCCATCAGGATAATATTGCGGACCGGCCAGCCATGTTTTGGTACGGTCGTCGCCAGGAATATTGAAACGGTTATAAAATTCGGGCGTAGTGCTCATTGCAATACTTAAACCCACATTAAAGCCGTATGCGTTAACCAGGTAGTAAAAGAAACCGAAACGGGTAAATTGGTTGCCCGGTATTTGCTGGTCATAAGGCACTGCAAATATGGTTTCATTAATGGCCGGGCCGTTGGTTGGCAAAAATATATCCCTGTATTTAGCATCCAGGAAGTAATTGGTGTTGGCCTGTACGCTATCGCACATGCTTACAGTTTCCTGGTAGCGGTTGGTACCGGTATATACACCCGAGTTCAGGTACATTTTTGCAAGCAGGGCAAATACCATGCCTTTTGTTGGGCGGCCGTATTGCGATACGTTTGTTGCAGCATTAGCGCTTTTGGCGGGTAATAATGGTAAAACGGCTTTAAGCTCGCTTTCAATAAAATCATACACTTTGGCACGCGGCTGATTGGTTGGCTGTGTAGTTACCGGGAAATCGGTAATGATAGGCACGTTGCCATACAAATCCATCATGAAGTAAAGGTAAAGGGCGCGCATTGCTTTAACTTCGGCAACAGAGGCTGCTTTTTTTGCTGCTGTTGACGACGATGCGTTGATAACAGTAATAATACGGTTACAGGTATTGATGCCACCAAAGCCCCATTGCCATACGCTGATAACGTTAGGGTGATCAAAAGTCCAGCTGTGGTAGTGTAACTGGCGATACTGGCCGCCGTCGTCAAAGTTACCGTCGCGGGCAGGTAGGATAGCCTCATCTGTAGACATATCCTGCATGCGCCAGTAAGGCACCGCGTAGCTTGATGACAGGTTGGAGTAAATGGTACCCAGCAATGCGGTATAATCGGCATCGGTAACCGGGAAGTTTGATTTTACGTATTGTGATTCAACAGGTACATCTAATTTTGTACATGAATATGTGCTCATGATCACAGCAATTGCGGCACATATAAAAAATATCTTTTTCATCTTTTGTCTTTCTGAGGTTTTTAGAATTGTGCAGTCATACCTAAGCTGAACGTGCGTGTTTTAGGATAAAAATCGCGGTTATCGATACCTGGGGTTAAGCCGCCGATGTTAACTTCGGGATCAACACCCCGGTATTTGGTGATGATGAAAATGTTGTTGCCCGAAGCATAGAAACGTAAGCTTTTAATAGCCTGGATATGCGGTTTAATGGTATAACCTAAAGTAGCGTTATCCAAACGCAGGTATGAACCGCTTTCAAGGAAACGGTCAGAGATCAGGTAGGCGTTGATATCCTTAAATGACTCACCTAAAGTAAACGTTGGGATATTCTGCAGTTTTGAGTCGGCAGGGTTGTTCAATGAGGCAAGGGTTGCGTTCAGGATCTTGTTGCCATAAACACCGCGTACCAGGAAGTTTAAGTCGAAGCCTTTATAGAAGAAACTGTTGCTCCAGCCGTAAATCAGTTTAGGTTGTGCATCGTATTTAATAAACTGATCGGTAGTAAGTGGTTGGGTAGCAGTTGTTGATCCATCGGCTTTTTGATAGGTACTTACGCCGTTAGCGTTTTTACCTAAATAATGCCACAGGTCAAAAGTACCGATAGCATATCCCGGCTGAATGATCTGGCTGTAGTTACCCGACTGGCCTTTACCGCCTAACTGGGCAGTTTGGATAAAATTAAGGCCAAACTGGCTGTTTGATAAGCTTTGTACAACGTTTTTGTTATGCGAAACGTTGAACGACGTACGCCAGGTAAAGGCCTGTGATTTTACAGGTACTGCGTTTATAACAACCTCGATACCGCTGTTTTTAATTTTACCTACGTTAGCAGTGTAGAATGGATAAAAATACAGTGTGGTTGATACCGGGTAGGTATAGATCAGATCGGATGTTTTCTTGATATAGTAATCAACCGAACCGGTGATGCGGTTGTTTAGGATGCCGAAATCCAAACCAATGTTGGTAGTTGCTGTACTTTCCCATTTCAAATCGGGGTTATCGTTACGTACCGGTCCAATAGGGTTAACAATGTTGCCATTGCTTAAAAACTTACCACCGCCCGGAGGAACGCCATAAATTAACCTTGCAGTAAAGGCGTCGAAACCTAAGCTGTTACCTGATACACCGTAACCAGCCCTTAATTTCAGGTCGCTGATAACTGGAATTGATTTGATGAAATCTTCGTTGATCAGTTTCCAGCCTGCCGAAACAGCCGGGAAGTAACCATGGCGCTGGTTAATACCAAATGCCGATGAACCGTCTTCCCTGAGTGAGGCCTGTAACAGGTATTTATCTGAAAATTCGTACTGACCACGAGCGTAGAATGATACGAACCTCAACGTTGAGATGTAGTTAGGGTTGAAAACTATTTGTGAAAGCTGGGTTGGGTTTGACAGTGCCAGGTAGTTGTATGTTAACGCATCATTTGAAAAACCTTGTGTTTGTACACCAAAGCCATCATTGTTACGGTCTTGCTGATAAGAATAACCGCCTAATAATTTCAGTGAATGTTTACCAAAAACACGATCGTAGTTAAAATAAGCTTCAACAACGTTGCTGGTATTAGTGTAAGCACTGCGTACAGCTACACCACCTGCGTTAACATATATGCCCGACTGGCTGGTAGAGTAGGTGTTAACGTTGTTTTGTTCTTTTTGAGTTGATCCTGACACCGTGAACTTTAAACCTTTTAATATGTCCACAGAGGCAAAACCATTGATCAGCGTTTTGTTATTCTCTGTTTTGGTAAAGTTGTTATTGATCAACGATAGTGGGTTTAAAGGGCCGCTGCCTGTACGGCTGTAGTTTTCTTTATAAGTACCGTCAGCGTTATAAGGACTAACTGTTGGCAGGTAGAATAAAATGCCCGATAATACCTGGCTTTGGAAGATATCGTTGTTTTTGGTAACACTGTTGGTAAGCGTGATACCCAGTTTTAAACGATCATTGAAAAAACGCTGATTGATATAACCTTTGTAAATTGTACGCTCAAGGCTGGTGTTTTTTAATATACCATTGTTTTTCATGTAGTTTACACTTGCGCCATACTCCGAATTGGTACCGGCGCCGCCATATGAAAGGTTATGGTTTTGAGAATAGCCGGTTCTTTCGGCCAGTTTTTGCCAGTTGGTATTTGAGCCATCGTCATCGGCGCTGCTTAATTTAGGCACGCCATTGTCGGTTAGGTATTTACGCAGCTGATCGCCGGTAAGTACGTCAATGTTTTTTGACACGTTTTCAACAGCACCATAAGCGCTGTAAGATAACCTGGTTTGCCCGGCTTTGGCCCTGCGGGTGGTAACAATGATTACACCGTTGGCAGCACGTGAACCGTAAATAGCAGTTGATGATGCATCTTTTAATACATCAATACTTTCGATATCGGCAGGTGCTAAAAGATCGATGGAAGCTCCTGGCACACCGTCAATTACATAAAACGGTTGCTGGGCAGCACCTTCACGCAGTGTTGACGGGCCCCTTAAAATAGTTGCGGGTTGTTTGTTTGGGTCACCGCTTTTGGTAATATTTAAACCGGCTACCTTGCCCTGCAATAACTCGGCAGGGGTAGTCAATACACCCTGGTTAAAGTCTTCGGCTTTAACAGAGGTGATTGCGCCTGTTACATCCTTGCGGCTTGATGTACCGTAACCAATAACTACAACATCTTTAAGCTGTTTGGTATCGGTTACCATAGTAACGTTAACTACTTTTTTGTCGCCAACAGTAACTTCTTTTGGCAGTGAACCTAAAAAGGTGAATTTGATCACGTCATCGGCCCCGCTTACTACAACCTGGTAAATACCGTTAGCTGAGGTTGAAGTGGCTTTGCCTGTGCTTTTTACAGTTACTACTACCCCTGGCAAAGGAAGATTGCTTTCATCTGTAACGGTACCTCTGATAGTACGTTCCTGGGCAAAAGCCGCTGATGAGGCTATAAGCATCAGCAGGAAAAGACAAAACGTTTTACTTGATTCAAAAAATAGCCGTAAAATAAATCTGTAGTTTTTTTTCATAGTTTTAATTAATGATGAACCCCTGTTTTAATAGATGCCCGGAGAAATTAGGAGGGCGATAATTGGTGCAAAGCAACGCTTGTTGTATTAGGAATAAATAAAGGAGCGGTTAATTTATCTATTAATTAAAAATTAGTCGTTTTGTAGTTGTTTTTTTATAGCGTATTGTGTTTCAGTAGATTGCTTGTTGTAAACGCAATCGCTCTGTTATCTTTAGGTTAATTTTGGTTAAACTATTTTATTTAAGCCCGACCGGGCGTTTTTATGATTGTGTCGTTTACACACTTAATTTATTAAAGGCAAGCGGGTAGGTACACGGTGGCGGGTGCAATAATTGAGAGAGGAAGTAAACAGCTTATCTGTATGCTAAGGAGATCATTGTATAGTGCTCGCTGGTTTGGATAGTGAACATGAACTCATCGTTTTCAAAGACCGTGCTACCGGGTTTACCATAAAGTACATTTCTGAAGTTATGATTTTCAAGATAGTCCTGGAATGAATGATCGCGCAGCACCGGACACATGTACAAGGTTTGGCCCATTCTGATGGCGATAGCTGTTTTTCGTTGTTTATTAACCCATCTGTCATTATCCTGGTTATAGGCCCATCCACTGTTGATTTTATTAAGTTCGGCGGTATAAACGCCGGGCCCTGCTTTCATAAGCAGGATCATATCGGCAGGGGTTAGATCTCTTTCTGCTGTGTTTATCTTGTTTTTGTGCCAGGAGTATAATCCCCCTAATATAATAGCAGTTATAATTAACAACCCGGGCCACAAGTAATTTCTACGTTTATTGGGTTCAATAAACTCTGGGTATTCGTTAGGAAACAGTTCGTGTTTAATTATAGCGAGATTCCGCTTCGCTTCGGCGCGGGCAACACCCTCAGCAATCAGTAAGGCTTCAATTTCCTGATCTGAATTGCCGTCGGCAATCATCCATTTTATCTGGTCGGTAACTTGCTGCTTATCCATTGGTTGCTGTGATGAGATTAGGTTGAGTTTTAAAACTCAAGATACATTTTTTTGTAAAAACAATATAGCTGGAAATAAAAGAGGGAATGGCGTTGCTTTAAAACACGAGCCACCTACGGAGCCATAGCATTTGCCCTTTCATTGCTATAAACACGATACTCCTAACGGAGTAATAAGGCCTAAATTGCAAAACTCCGGAGGAGTCCCGTGTTTATAGAATCTTTAAAATCGTAAAAGGCTCCGCAGGTGCCTCGTACAGATAGTTCATTTAAACTGGATTTCCCTGATAAAAGCGGTTTTCATTTTTTATAAAGCGTAGTTTATAATTATTATTGCGCGCCTTAATTTCAGCACAGCAACGTTTGGAAAAATCAATGAAGCGTATCCTTCCCGTAATTGTACTCTCCCAGTTTTTTTGCACTTCGTTGTGGTTTGCGGGTAACGCCGTTATGGGCGATATTGCCAAACAGCTGCAGCTTGAGCCATCATACCTCGCTTACTTAACAAGTGCTGTTCAGTTAGGGTTTATTACCGGTACCCTTGTTTTTGCTATTCTTGGTATAGCAGACAGGTTTTCGCCGGTGCGTGTGTTTTTTACTTGCGCACTTATTGCCGCTACCATCAACGCATTAGCATGTTTGCCTGGAACAGACGCTACTTTAATACTGGTATTAAGGTATACAACAGGGTTTTTCCTGGCAGGTATTTACCCGGTGGGCATGAAGATAGCATCAGATCATTATCCGCAGGGATTAGGAAAAGCCCTGGGCTTTTTGGTGGGGGCATTGGTTTTGGGCACATCGTTTCCGCACTTGCTTAAAAGCCTGATGGCGGCTTTGCCATGGCGTTACGTTATATTATCAACTTCTGTACTGGCGGCTTTGGGTGGATGTGCTATGATATTGCTTGTGCCCGATGGCCCTGCAAGAAAGTCGGGGGTTGTGCTGAGCCCAGCCGCGTTTTTGCAAAGCTTTGGCAACAGGCAATTCAGGGCGGCAGCCTTTGGTTACTTTGGGCATATGTGGGAACTGTACGCTTTTTGGGCTTTTGTGCCTGTAATGTTAACTGCCTACAATGTCCGGTTTGCAACCGCTGCTTTAAATGTTTCGCTGCTATCTTTTTTGATCATTGGTGTGGGGGCTTTGGCCTGTGTAGGAAGCGGTATTATATCGAAATATATGGGGGTGAAGAATGTGGCGGTTATTGCATTGACAATTTCCTGCGTATGCTGTTTGGTATCACCATTGTTTTTGTTTGCCGGTACGGCGTGGCTAATGATCGTGTTTTTGTTGATATGGAGTATTGCCGTTATAGCCGATTCGCCGTTGTTTTCAACATTGGTTGCACAAAATGCCGATCAGCAGTCAAAAGGTACTGCGCTCACTATCGTTAATTGTATTGGATTTGCTATCACCATTATAAGCATTCAACTGATTACTGCTTTACGAACAGTCGAAAACGCGCGATATATTTATATGATATTGGCAATTGGGCCGGTGTTGGGGTTGATAGCTTTGATAAGGAGAAGAAATGTTGGTGAAGAATAGAAATAAGAAAAGCTCTGATTTACAAACCAGAGCTTTTCTTATTTAGGTGTTAATTTCTTACTTAAATTTTAAATTAACGCTGCCACCCGATGCCTCGGCTTTAACCGGAATGCCGCCGCCGTTGTATTTGCCGTTAACGCGTTCCTTTTCCCATTGGCCGTTGAATTTAGCAAGAGATGATGGTGATACGCCTTCGCCTCTCAGATCGAGGTCATAACCCTGATTTAGTGGAAGCTCGATATCAACATTGCCAGCACTTGATTCCAGCTTAAGGTATTTGCCAACTTTAAGCATCTGGGCATACAAGCCGCCGCCGCTTGTTTCCGCGCTAACGCTGCCAGCTATGCGTTTAAGGTTGATACTTCCGCCCGATGTGCTGGTGATCAGCTCGCCGCTGATATTATTGCCGTCAACGCCGCCGCCGCTGGTTTCGGCATTGATAGTGCCTTTAAGGTTTTCTAATGTTATGCCGCCTCCGCTGGTTTCAAGCTTAATTTTACCGTTACAGTTTTTAGCCTCAATACCGCCGCCACTGGTTTCAAGCGAAATATCGTCGCCCGAGTTAGAAACATGGATCCCGCCGCCCGAAGTATTACCGCGGATGGTACCATAAAGCCTGTCGAGTTGTAAACCGCCACCGCTGGTGCTGAACTTTTCATTGCCTTTTAAATTATCAAGACCAATACCGCCGCCGCTGGTTTCCAGGTCGGTTGAGCATTGCTGAGGTACATAAATGCGGAATGAAATGCTCAGCGAGCTTCTCCAGTTAAAAAAATTTTGGTGTTTACTTTTAGCAATGGCTTTAACTTCATGCCCGTTAACCGAGATGTCAAGGGTATAATCTTTATCAAGGCGTTTTTTGATCTCTTCTTTTGAAAGCTCGCTGCCGTTGTTGCCTTTAACGTAAACTTCAACACGCGGTGCCTGTCCCGGCTGTCCGCTAACTACAATACCGCCGGCTGATGTACGTACTACAGCACTTGTAATAGCATCATTGGCTAATGATTTGGTAAGGTATAATGAACGGCTGTCGCCATCCTGCGCTGCCGCCACAGCAGTTTGCCCGGCAAGCAGAAGGAGTAAAATATAATTTTTCATAAAAGGGGTTTTAATGTGATACAGCTATGACCCTCCTTTACCCCTATACGTTACAGGTGTTTTAATATTTATTTAGACTTATGTATCAATTACCCGCTTCTTATCCCCGTTTTTTGTAGCGCTTACTATTGCAATAAAGCAGTAACTTTAAACTCAGCCCAGCAAATCCCATAAATTACCAAAAGGATCTTTAAAAACAGCAACTGTACCATAGGGTTCAACCCTGGGCTCATGTACGAAATTGATATGCTTATCCTGCATTGCGTGGTAGTCGCGCCAGAAATCATCGGTTCTTAAAAAAAGAAATACGCGGCCGCCCGTTTGCTGCCCTATGCTGCGTTGTTGCTCTTCACCTACAGCCTTTGCCAGCAATAAACTGCATTCTGATGAACCCTTCGGCCTTACCAAAACCCACCTTTTATTTTCATTGATCAGGGTGTCTTCAATCAGGTCGAAATTCAATTTCTCCGTATAAAATCGAATTGCTTCATCGTAGTTGGTTACGACTACTGTAATATGTGCTATAAATTGTTTCATAAGCAAGGGGAAAAGTTATGATTTAACGTACGGATCAACAGCTATAAAATCATATTACGTTACGGCCTCCATTTAAACGACATATTGTCGATAGCCCGCATAGTGCATAAAATGCCGTTTAAATGATCATGCTCATGCTGCATCAGTTCAGACAGGGCATCCGTCATTACCCATTGCTGTTGCTGCCAGTTTTCATCCAGATAATTTAGGGTGATGGTTTTATGCCTTTTAACTTTTACCAGCAGGTTGGGAAAGCTCATGCAATCGTCCCAAAGTTCAAAAAGCTGGTCGCTGGCATCCTGTATTTCGGGATTAATGAAAACCACGGGTTTATCAATGTTCATGTAAACGAGGCGCTTCATAATGCCCAACTGAGGGGCTGCTATAGCCCTGCCAAAATTATACTTCTGCCTGATTTCCTGCATCACATTGTGCATATCCTCAACCCAGCCGCTTACCAGCAGTAACTCACTTTTTAATACGGGCGGGCAAACCTGGTAAAGGCGTTCATCGCCAAGCAGCAAAATATCGTTCAGTATTTTCATTTAATAGTAAAAGTAAATTTAATTATCCCCGGGATAGCACTAACGCCTGTTAATTGAGTTAATTTTGTACTAACCAATAATGCCTGTTATTTTCTGAAATGGCGAAACTAAAATAAGCTGAAACCGTATAAACGAGAAAGTTAAACGTTGATTTACTTATTGAAATAAAGTTTTTTGTAGTTAGTTTTATAATACCATGCAGCCAAAAGAAATTTTAAAAGAACACGTAAGCAAAACCATCTCACTGACCGATGAACAGTTCGACTATTTCTTTTCGCACTTTACCTACAAAAAATTTAAAAAAGGGCAAACCATAATAGGCGAAGGTGATAAAGTAGACTGTGAGTATTTTGTGCTTTCGGGTTATTTGAAGTCGTTTTTTATTAATGACGACATGAAAATGTTTATCCTGCAGTTTGCCATGCCTACCTGGTGGGCTTCAGATTACAACGCGCTTTACAGCGGCGACCGCGCTACAGTTAATGTAGATTGTATTACAGATGCCGAAGTACTTTGCCTTACCAGCCAGGACCGCGAAAAGCTTTGCAATGAAATTCATGAGGGCGAGCACTTCTTTCGCTGGCGTACCAATAAAGGCTATGTAGCCACTCAAAAAAGGCTTCTATCGTTTATGAATAATGACGCCAAACATCGCTATGAAGAGTTGCTGGCGCAATATCCAACATTGTATAATATAGTTCCAAAACAACTAATAGCCTCATATTTAGGCGTTTCAAGAGAAACATTGAGTCGTTTGTATCATTCTTAAAATGTGATATACATCACATAAATAAGGCAGCGTTTCAATTGTGATGTAGGTCACATAGTTTCCGGGCGGTTAGTACGCAACTTTGTATTGTCATTAAAGACATAACAAAATGGAAACTCAAAAATTTGAAATCATCAGCGCAAAAAGTAATATCGACTGGGTTGGTCGTAAAGTTACAGGCGCACACAATGGTACCATCGCTATAAAAGACGGTTCTTTAGCTTTTACAGATGGACAGTTAACAGGCGGTAAATTCGATATCGATACCACCTCTATTAAAATACTTGACATAACTGATCCGGCTACCAACGCCCAGTTTGCAGGCCACCTCGCTTCCGACGACTTTTTTAATTCTGAAAACTATCCCGAAGCTCAATTTGTAGTTACTGCTATCAGCAAAGGCAACAACGACACTTATCGTATTACCGGTGACCTTACTATAAAAGGCATCACTCATGCTGTAGGTTTTGATGCACAGGTTACCGCCGCTGCCGATACCGTAAGCGCAACAGGTAAAGTTGTGGTTGACCGTACCAAATATGGTATGAAATTCCGTTCCGGAAACTTTTTTAAAGACCTGGGCGATACGCTCATCTATAATGATTTTGACCTGAATGTAAACATAACCGCAAAAGCTGTTTAACCAACAGCTTTTGATTAAAAACCAAAGCCATGCCATACGTAAAAATTGAACTGACCCGCGAAGGTGTTACCCGCGAGCAGAAACAAACCCTGATAAAGGGTGTAACCGATTTGATTGTCAATACCCTGAACAAAGACCCGCATTTAACCCATGTGGTGATCAGTGAAGTTGATTTGGATGATTGGGGATATGCCGGCGAACAGGTATCCGTACTAAGAGAAAAAGGCATCACTGCCGATAAAAAGTAAAACAATGAAAAAGCAAACCATAATCGTTACCGGAGCTTCATCTGGTATCGGTAAAGAAATAGCCCGTTATTTTTTAGAAATGGGCGATAATGTAGTAATTAATTCAACAACTCCCGATAAACTGGAAGCAGTTTACCAGGAACTTGGGGCAGGTGATAACCTGGCCATGGTTGCCGGGAGTGTAAGCGATAAGGAAACCGGCAAAAAGTTGGCCCAAACAGCCATAGAAAAATTTGGGAGTGTGGATGTTTTAGTAAACAATGCCGGTATTTTTGAAACCAAGCCTTTCCTTGAAGTTGATGAGGCATACCTTGATCGTTTTTTAGATACCAATCTTAAAGGTACCTATTTTACCACCCAGGCCGTAATCCCTCAAATGATTAAACAGCACGATGGTGTGGTGATCAATATAGGCACACCGTTGGTTAACCATGCCCTTAGCGGGGTTCCTATTACAGCGCAAATGGCTTCAAAAGGGGCAGTGCATGCGCTTACTATACAGCTGGCCGGCGAGTTTGGTAAAGATAACATCAGGGTAAATACCATTGCGCCTGGTACCATCCGCACCCCAATGCACGGCGACAATGCCGATCAAACTGCAGGGTTGCACCTGCTAAACCGTGTTGGCGAAGTTGAAGATATTGCACAAATGGCTTACTCTGTTGCCAAAAGTAATTTTATTACCGGCGCCATTATCAATGTTGACGGTGGTACAGCCGCCGGCCGTAACCTTTAATTAAGATGAAAACCCTTTTATTAACCGCTTTTATGCTCTGCACATTGCAGGGCGTAAAAGCACAAAACAGCAACAAAATGGAAACTAACAATCAAGACAAAGCAGCCATTGAACAGGCGCTTGAAACTTACTACTTCAAAGGAATTTATGAAGGTGATGTGGATTTGTTAAAACAGGTGATGAATGGCGGCACCCTGCTTTTTGGTGACGTAAAAGGGCAGCCGTATGCCAAAACATTAGATGTTTATCTGGATGGTGTAAAAAACAGGCAAAGCCCCAAAGATTCGGGCAAACCATTTGAAGGGAAGATTATTTTTGTGAAAGTAGTAAACTCAATTGCCGTTGCCGAAGTAACGGTGAAGATGTATGACTTTAATTACTATGAGTTTTTATCGTTTCATAAAATTGAGGGCAAGTGGCTCATCGTAAATAAAATGATCAGCGATACAAGCAAATAAAAAAGCCATGTGGTACAACACAAAAGCAACAGAAATACTGGGAATTGATTATCCAATTTTGCAGGGGCCTTTTGGCGGCAATTTGTCGTCGGTTGAGTTAGTGGCTACGGTATCAAATGCAGGCGGACTGGGCGGCTATGGAGCTTATACCCTCAGCGGACAGGAAATTGCAGCGGTTGATAAACAGATTAAAGCGGCAACCAATAAGCCGTATAATATTAACCTGTGGGTTTCGGAAACCGATGCTCCCAATGGTGAGGCTACCGATGGGCAGTTTGAGCAGGCAACAAAAATGTTTAAACCTTATTTTGACGAAGCCGGGATCCCTTTACCGCCAAAGCCGGCGCCTTTTAAGCTCCGGTTTGAAAATCAGCTGCAGGTAGTTCTTGATCTGCACCCGAAAGTATTCAGCTTTATGTTTGGTACATTGCCTGCCGATGTTTTAGAGCAGTGCCGCAGGCGGGGCATAATTACTGCAGGTGCTGCTACTACATTGGATGAGGCTATAGCGTTAGAGGCAAGCGGGGTAGATATGATCATAGCATCAGGTTTTGAAGCTGGCGGCCACCGGCCGTCATTCCTTGCACCGGCCGAGGCATCAACTACAGGTACTTTTGTGTTGCTTCAGCTAATCAAGGAGAAAGTGAAAGTGCCTGTTATTGCTGCCGGGGGCATTGCCAATGGCAGGGGAGTAGCAGCGGCCTTAACCCTGGGTGCTGATGCGGCACAGATAGGTACTGCTTTTTTAGCATGTGACGAATCGGGGGCGCTGCCTATTCACCGGGAAATGTTGTTTTCGGATGCAGCAAAATATACTACCCTGTCCCGTGCATTTACGGGCAGGCTTGGCCGTGGAATTACCAGCCGGATAGCTAAAGACCTGGTTGGGAAGGAAGCGGGATTTTTGCCTTTTCCATTGCAAACAACTTTTATGTCGCCATTAAGAAAAGCAGCGCTTGAGCAGCAAAAATGGGACATGATTTTGTTTTGGGGTGGGCAGATAGCGCCGATATTGAAACATACTAAGGCAGCCGCGTTGATGCAATCAATAATTGAAGACACTGCCAATATTATGAACCCATGAAAAACGAAGTTAATGTAATTTACCTGGGCGGACCAACCGTCATTCTGGAGATCGGCGGCTTAAGGCTTATGACCGATCCTACACTTGACCCCGCAGGCGAGCAATTTATGATCAATGATAAACCCGCCTACCATAAAACCGAAGGCCCGGCTACTACCGAGATCGGTAAAATAGATGTGGTTTTGCTAAGCCACGACCAGCACGGCGATAATCTTGACCATGCAGGCCGGGAGCTATTGAAACAGGTTGATAAAACATTAACGACGAAAATAGGGGCAGAGCGGCTGGGCGGTAACGCAATTGGCCTTGCACCATGGGAAAGCATTACATTAAATGATGATGTAGTTATAACCGGTACACCTGCAAGGCATGGCCCCGCAGGCAGCGAAAAACTTACAGGCGATGTAACCGGTTTTATTGTAACCACCGCGGGTATTCAGATTTATATTACCGGAGATACCGTGTTTTATGACGGAATAAAAGAAGTGGCAGAAAAATTTAACCCTCAATACGTATTCATATTTGCGGGGGCCGCTAAACCGCGCGGGCCGTTCAATGTAACTATGGGTACTAATGATGCAATTGATACGGCCTTTGCCTTTCCCGGTGCCACAATTATACCGGTGCATTTTGAGGGCTGGTCGCATTATACCGAAACGGGTGAGATGCTGCAGCAATCATTTAACGCGCTGGGTATTGGCGGGCAGCTTAGGATCCTTAATCCGGGCGTAAAAACAAGTTTATAAATTAATTACTGGTGTGGGTTTATGGGCTGCTGAAAATGCGGACTGGATGGCTCATGCATAAAAAAATTAAACCATGAACTCAACAAAAGTATGGTATGTAACCGGGGCCTCCCAGGGATTGGGACTTACCCTCGTAAAAAAACTATTGGAAAAAGGTCATCGTGTGGCCGCAACATCACGTAATGCGCAATCGTTGAAACAGGCGGTAGGTATAATTGATACCGACAGGTTTTTACCTTTAGCCGTTGACCTGGGCAACCCGGATTGTATAGATGAATCCATCCGTGAAACGCTCAAAGCCTTCGGGCAAATTGATGTACTGGTTAACAATGCCGGTTACGGTATGGCTGGTACGGTTGAAGAAACCGAAAGGCAAAAGATCCGCGATATTTTCAGCGTGAATGTGCTGGCTGCTATTGATGTTACCAAAGCAGTGCTGCCTGTTATGCGCGGGCAGGGTTCGGGTTATATTATCAATATAGGTTCGGTAGCCGGTTTTGTTGGCGCGCCGGGCTGGTCGGTTTATTCGGCAACCAAGGCCGCAGTTGCCGCCTTTTCGGAAGTACTTGCACTCGATGTTAAAGAATTTGGCATTAAAGTAACTGTGGTTGAGCCATCGGGCTTCCGTACGGGTTTCCTTACTGCCGGTTCACTGGCTTTTACCGAAAGTAACATTCAGGGTTATCATGCAGTTAAAAATGCCCAGCAGCGCTACCTTGCTGCTGATGGTAAACAACCCGGCGACCCTGAAAATGCTTCGGAAATTATGATCGGCCTTACAGAAATGGCCGAGCCGCCGCTCCATCTTTATCTGGGCGAAGATGCCTATAAACGTGCATCTGAAAAGCTCAGTGCAATGACTGCCGAACTGGAACAATGGAAGCAGTTAACTATCTCGGCCGATTTTAAATCATAATCTATGCCGGTTTAACAGGCTCAAGTCCGTGCTTTTTCATAATGGCCATGACCCTTTGCATGTCTGGCGGGCCGCCGGCATTAAGTAATGCGGCAATTTCACGAAAATAAGCCGGGCCGATAGATGCCGGTGACAGCGTACAAAGCGCCCTGGCTGTTTTATCATGCAGGTTGTTAAAGCCATGAACAGTCCCCCTTTTTATAAAACAATGGTCGCCGGGGTGCAATTCCCGCATTTCTGCGCCGATCAATTGGGTAAGTGTTCCTTCCAGTATATATAATGTTTCATCTACCTCAACATGAAAATGAGGTGCAGGCACTTTTACTCCGGGCGGAACAACAAGTTCAAATTGTACCAGTGAGCCGTCGGTATCATCGCCATCAAGCAAAAAATTGATCTCAAGGCTGCCGAAGCTGATGCGTTCTTTAAAATGAGGAAACATGTATGATTGGGTTTATGTGTTTAGACGAAGGTTTATTCAACTAATTTAATGAATATTAATTGAAGTGTTTGAAAATTAAAGTGGCGACGAAATGAATTATCTAAGGATGTCAGGTTTGAGCGAATCACATAATCCCGGACTTTTATTTCTCGGGACTCCTGCTAATATTATCACAGCGTCATAATAGGGGGATCAACAAAAAAGCCGCTCCAATTTCTTAAAGTGGCTTCCAATCTCATGGGAGAATGTTTTTTTAACCCTTACATAAGCTGAGTTACAATGCGTTTTATGACTTTTTCTCAAGCACTAAAACCACTTTATTAAAATCTGAAGATGCGTTTATGATTTTCCTGAAATCGGCAAATTGAGAAAGCGGATAAGTGGTTTTCCTGTATTCCTCCATAATATGGATAACCAGCAGGTTGCCTTTTAGCTCATAATCTGATACAAAGCCCATAGTTAATTCACCGTTATCTTTATAGGTCTGATTAATTTTTAAGTCGTTCAAATTACTCACCTTATATCCTTCGGGAATGGTAACCTCAAGTTTCCTTTCTTCGGTGTGCCCAAAACCGGTATCAACAGATTCCTGCCTTGGCTTTTCTTGGTACATTTCTATCTGCGGGCCAATGGCCATTCCAATTTTCAAAAGCAGCTTGTTGCCTGCTCTTTCTATCAATGTGCCTGTTTTTGCCTTTGTATGTAAAATAACCGGAAGATTGCCCTGGCTTTCAAATGGCTGGTTTAATATTTCGGAAAACAAGAGGTTTTCTGAATTTGAATACCGCTGGGTTATATCCTTAATTATATCTTTTCTTTGCTCATCATTTGAAAAGTTGAAAGCATTTCTGTAACCGATGGAAGGATAACCTGAAAAAATCTGCTTTTCATCAATAATTAATGAATCGAGGTCATTGCTGAACGCCAGCTTAACATCCATACTTTGGGCCGATTTGGTATAGTCCTCCAGCGGAATTTCCTTTACTTCGGCAATAGCTGTTGAGAAGGTACCGAGCGTGGTGCTTTTGCAATAAAGGCCATTGGTTGCACCCCATAGCGGATTTATCCAGGGATACCGCAAATCGGGCCGGGTAGGGGCCATGAATTTATTTTCGGCAGGGAAATAAAATATGGGATAATCGCAGTTGTTCCAGTTTTCAAATCCCTTATCAATCAGGAATTTATCCCGGCTGCCAGTTAAAACAAACTGATATTTTACACCCAGGTTTTGGAATATGCCGCTATAAAGGCGCATAATACCTATTGTGCCGGAATTTTTGTTCTGAATGATTTTTTCAACAACATTATCGTTTTCGCTTTTTAAATCCTCGTTGTATGAAAAAGTCTTCTTTATATAATTTTCAACAGCAATTATTTTAGCAGTTTCGTCGCTAATGGCATCCCAGCCATTTTTCTTAACCAGGTCGGCAAGCGTCTTTGTTTCCTTGTCAGAGTTTCCGGTATACAATCCATATAATCTTTTAGCCAGAATGTTCCAGGTAAAAAGGCGCTCGCCGGTAGTAGTTGCCTGATTGTAGGAAAGCTTGTATTCAATTCTGAACAAATTGGCGTAATAATTAGCGTATTTTTCCTCCTCGGCGCCCACGGTATTTTTGAAGCTGCATTGCGTTATCCGTTTTTCATTAAGTACCGTATCTGTAACAGGAACTTCAAAATTATAGGGTTTAATTTCAAACTTTAAACGTTTGGGTGCTATGACCTGGAAAGAGCTTTCCAATATCGGAAAGCTTTGCTGTAATACTTCGCGGCCAAAAAATGATGTTGCTTTTTTGTAGGTATAATAGTATTCAACATCGCAGCCTTTTTCCAGGCCATCCATGGCAAAAATTTTGTAAACGTCGTCGTTTTTGTCTTTAATGTCTTTGATATTGTTTTTATCAAGTTCAATAACTTTTCCGTTAGGGAGAATATTGCGGGCTTTAATTTCAACTATATCGGCGTTTTCGCTTACGCCGAGGTAGATCTTATTAAAGTTTTCGATGCCCTTATCGTCGTTAATGTGGATGATCTTGTGGATGGTATAATATTCGTCTATCATATCCTTTGACAGATCCACGAACTCAACCCTTCTTTTATCCGAAATTATAACTGCAGCTTCTTTATCATATTTGCTGTCAACCTTATTGATTACGGGTTTTTCGGCCCATTTTTCTTTTTCAATTTGGCTGGCTTGCGCGTGTACATACTCAATTGACAGTAAAGCTGTCAGTAAACACAGGGTTTGCTTTATCATTTTTTAAATTTTTGTGAGGCTTAAGGTTTCTTTATATTGCGGAAACAAGGCTTCGAGCACCTTATTCCATTGTTCAAATTCATCGCTTGTGGTTATCAGGTGATCGTTATCAAACTCCTGTGTTAGTATTACATAATTATCTTTCTGCTCGTACTTTAAATCAAAACCCCAGGTTTTATTGTGAAAGGTTTTACTTTGAGGCAGGTAGGAAACCTTATATCCGTCGGGCAATTTAAACAGGGTCACATATTTGGTTTCAAAGTTAAAATCATGCTCTATAGGTACTTTTCGTTTTGGATAATCGATATGTGAGTTCTGGAAAAATTTAAAAAGGTTCAGGTTCAGGTAGTAATCGTTACCCAGTTTTTTGGCATAGTCGGGTAAAGTAAAATCGGCCGACATCGAAAACTCTCCCGCACTTTTCTTTTGATCAATGCTGAAAGTATCGAGCTTAAATTTGTTCGACCCTCTTTCAAGCAGGTTCTCCATAATTTCGTCCATGTTCTTTTTGTCCCAGTAAATAAGCTTTCCATGCATCTCCATGGCAAAATACCCCTTGAAATCTTTTTTCACATGTCCCTTTATGCCGGTTGGTGTAAGCGTAAGCCAGGTTGAATCAACCAAAACATTTTTGCTTTTTTCAATTACAGGCACTTTTAAAATCTGGAAATCATTTTCGCTGACGGCTATCATGGCCTCCTTATCCTGTATGGCCGAGGATGGCATCCCAAAAACACAGGTTGGATCTGTACCATCTAAAAAAATAAATTTATCATTAAGCTTAATAGTGCAGATCATGTGGTTGCTTACCAGCGGCAACGGTGTTTTGGTAAAACTGTAGGGCAAATCGCGGGTGCCTATCCAAGTAAAATATGCTTTTACACCGGCTGCATTAAGCATTTCGGTAAGGATGCTGGCCATATCCTTACAATCGCCAAAGCGCCGGCTGCATACCAAACCGGCGTCGCGCGGTATAAAGCCTCCCATACCGTCTTCAAATGCCACATATTTAATGTTGCTTTGAACCCATGCGTATATGTTTCTGGCCTTAATTTCTTCGGAGCTTACCCCTTTTGTTAAAGAATCAACAATATGTTTGAGCTCGGGATTAGTTTGGTTATTTACCGCTTTTATGTAGTTATAGCTCAGGCGGTACAGGTCGTTTACGTTGGATAAATATGATGTGCTGCTACCCTGGTTGTTTTTATAGCTCCCTATATAAAAAACCACATGGGGCGAATACCATGCAAAGCCTGGTGCATCATCATAACTTTTATCGGCCGGGCAGTTTTTATATTGAAATGTATAAACGTTATTACGGTGCTCACTTTTTACACTAACTGTTATATTGCTGGTATCTAATCCTATGAGCTGATATTTTAACGATATATCTTTGGATACCGTCAGTTTCAGCTCGCTGTTTATAGTAGGAATATTGCTGGTGAAATAAAATGGCGATAAAAGATGGGCGTCTTTATTAAGCCATGATACCTGCAAGTTTCCTATAGCACCAGGTTCAACCGAAGGGAAATGGAATGTTGTTTCTTTAACATCGTCATAAAACACAAAACCTTCTTTATCGGTGTTGGTTTTAAATTCGCTAACTTTCAGTTTTTTATCATCGGGTGTGCGGGTAAATGCCTCGTACGATACTAACTGGTGAAAATCACTGTGCGAAAAGCCAAATTTACCCATGTAAGCGGTGGCGCTGCCCAAAAGGTATTCTATCTGCTGCAGCTCTTTGCTTGTTACATAGGGCTCGCCGTTTTTTAAATCAATGTTATACTCATAAACCCGGTTTAAAAGCACCGCTTTTTCATCAGGAAATTGCTTGCGCAATACATCAAAGCTTTGCGCTTTTAGTACGCCCGAATACAAGGAAAAACACAAGTACAAAGGCAAAAATAACAGGTACGGCTTATTCATTTTTAACAGATAATAATTTGCCATAGTAATAATTGAGTGTTTTAATCAGCTTGCCGGTCTCGTTAAAATATTTGACCGGGCCATGATTTACCCCATTTATGTAGTGCAATTCCTTTTTTAAATTCCCGTTGTTGTAATACTCTTTACAGATACCATCGGGGTTGTCATTTACATAATAATACTCCAACTCTGGTTTTCCGTTGGGATGGTAAGTTTTTGTTAACCCTTCGGCGGTGCCGTATACTGGTTTATCTGTCGAGCGAACCTGGCCGTTACTGTAGTAAAGGGCATCGTTGCCATTTTTTACACCATCACTATAGGTGCATTCACGGGATAGTTTTCCGTTTTGGAAATATGCTTTTATCGAGCCGTTTACAAAATCAATGGGTTTATCAGGCACCAGCTTGCCATCAGGCCCTAAGTACGAATATGACATTGCATGGTTGTTGCTAAAGTTTACCTGGTAAGCAAGGCTGCCATCCGGGTCGTATTTTTTTGATACGCCATTAAGAACACCATTTTTATAGTTGCCTATATAATCTTTGGTTCCGGTTTCAAAAAAGTAGGTTTTTTCTCCATCTATATCATCGGCAATATAGTTAGCACTGCTGCTTAGTTTTCCGTCTTCATCGTATGTTTTCCATTCGCCTATTTTATCCCCGTTGCGCAGGCGGCCCTCACTGTACTTTTTACCACCGTAATAATAGCTCACATAGGTGCTGTCAATACTGCCTTTTTTGTAGAAATAAGCGCTTTCTGCCGAGCCATCAACATAGTATGATTTAAAAGGGCCGTCAAAGTTGCCGTTAATATAATTGCCCTGTACCCTTAACTGCCCACCGGGATACAGAAGGCGATATTTTCCTGAACATTTTGGAAAAGTATCAACAGCTATAACATTTTCCAAAGTATCATACTGGGTTAGTTTTTCAAGCCAGCCCCCCTGATATTTTTCTTCCATGCTTTTTTTGCCATTGGGGTCGTAAGTTTCTTTGTAACCAGACAAATCATCATTTAAATAATATGATCTGCTACTTAGTTTTCCGCCCTCATCATAAAACAGCCATTCGCCCTGGTGCTGCCCCCCGCGGGTCCAGCCTTCAGATTCGGGCTTGCCGTTTTGGTAAAAGGTAGTTAGATAGCCATCGTCCTTGCCATCAATTACATTTACTTCTGATTTTATTTTTCCGTTGAGATAGTAAGTAACGGAAAGGCCGTTCATAGCGCCGTCTTTATACTGGTTTATCTGGTTTATTTTTCCCGAGGGGTAGAATATAGTATCGGGGCCATCCAGGTCGCCTTTTGAATTATAATAAGCATGTGAGTTTTTATAGCCATCGGTATGGTAAGAAACAATATTAATGGCATCGCTTTTTATATCGGCAGCATAAATTTTATTGCCGGCTTTATTAATGTAATTTGCCGATTTGGGAACGCCGTTACTATAAACATATTTTGACAAAACCTTGCCATTTTCATAGTAGCCTGTGGCTTCGCCATCCATTTTTCCTTTTTTACGGGTATCACTAACCAATAGCTGCCCGTTTTCATAAAACTCCTGGTGAGGTCCTTCTTCGGTGCCGCCAATGTAATGACGTTTTTCCCTAACCTTGCCCGATGCGTAATAGTAGATAAAATCGCCTTCGGCGTTATCTTTAATAAATGGGCCTTCGGTTTCAGTTTGCCCGTTTTCGTAAAAGGATTTGTAAGGGCCATCTATTTTTCCGGCTGCATAGTGCGTAGTACTTTTAACTTTGCCGCTTTTAAAATATTCTGTTGCAAGGCCGTTAAGCACATTGGCGGTGTAGTTATTAACCATTTCCAGCTTGCCGTTTTCGTAAAACTGTTTTTCCTGGCCCTCTTTTTTATCAAGTTTATAATTAACAGACGTGTGCATGTTGCCGTTGTAATAATAGGTGGTAACCAATCCTTCTGCAACTCCATTTAAATAAGTTTCCCGGGAGCTCAGGTTGCCATTTTCATAATAATACTCCTGCACGCCATTTAGCTTGCCGTCCTTAAAAAGCTCTTTTGCCCTGATGTCTCCATTTCTGAAATAATAAGTCCATAGGCCTTCCCTTTTGCCCAGCGCACTGTAATTGCCGGATGATTTTTTATTGCCTGCCGGATAATCTGACTCCCAGGGGCCAATTACAGTTTCTCCGTTATTGATTAGTGTTCCCTTTCCTATAAATTTGCCGTCCTCAAAATAGTATTTAACCTTAACCGAATCGCGTTTGACAAAATTCGGCTCGCGGGTGGCCCGTACAAGGTTAAAATAGGCAGCGGCATCGTTAACAAAGGCTTCGAGGAGCTTCTTATTCTTTTTATTATAGTCCTGCACTGAAGGGATATTTACATTTGAGAAGGCGTGGAACACGAAGGGCTCAAATTTGCCCTGGCTGTAAACCTGCTTATAAAAAGGCAGGTAATATTGTATCCAAAAATCCTTGCTTTCCTTTTTGTATTCCAGTTTTTCAAAAACAGCCTGCATCTGCCTTGAAATGGGGTCATCAATTGAAATGATGGTTTTATATGATTTATCGAGCGCTATTTTTGAAAGCACTATCTCTTCTATTTCTGCGTAAGCTTCGTCCTGCTGGCCGGTACGCTTGTTTTTCATCTCAAGCACATCATCTGTGCTCTTTGTTATTTTATCTAACAAGTTGATTGATTTTGACCAGTATTTACCCTGGGGATTAACCAGCAGATAGCCGGTAAAGCTTAAAAACGCCGGTATTATTTTACCCTGCTGTAATGCCGCAATACCCAGCTGATAATGGGCGCTATACATGTAAGGGTTTATGAGTAGAGTTTTTTGAAACTGGGCTTCAGCATCGGCATAACGTTTTAATGCTATCAGCGCTATACCCTTATTAAAATACAGCAGGGAGTAAGCCGGATATTTAGCAATGGCGATATCAAAAACCCGGATAGCATTTTCGGGTTGCTTCATATCGTTCAGTGTATTTCCGTAACTGTTATAAAAATCGGGCTCAAATTCGCGCTGCTCCTTAAGGGCAAGGCCTTCCTGGCAATATTTTATTGCCTGGGTAAACTGACTGTCGGCTTCGCAATTGATGGCTTTTTCATAAACTGCCCGTACATAGTTAGTGTCGCTGCGGTTTACTTTGCTGAGCAATTTAAGCGCGGTTTTATGCTGGCTGGAATCATAAAGGGTGATTGCTTTATTGATCAGCTCCCCTGAATTGATCAGTTCAACTTTTTGAGCAAGTGATGTTTTGGATAAAACAAGCAGTAATAAAAACGATAAAAAATACTTCATGTGATAAGGTTCAATTCTGTTTTCTCAACAAGTGAAAATAAAATATTTTCTCAAACAAATAAAGTGTTATTGTGTATTAAAAGTTCTTTAAAAAGATGTAGGATATTACCACCACATGGGGGCGTTTTTTAACAGGCGTAAGCGAAAAAAGCAGGCTGTTATATTATGGAAATCCACAGCAGCCATTAATTACCGGGTCTTGTAGTTTAACCGGGAAATAATGCTAATTTGTTTAAATTAGGACTTGGTGCAGATAAACAAGTAAATGTGTTGATAGAAAAACTGGAGCAACATTTTAATAATTACTTTCCGCTCAATGCAGAGGAGCGGGATGTGTTGAAAACGTTTTTTATTGAAAGGCGGATTAAGCGCAGGCAGTTTGTATTACAGCAGGGTGATGTTTGTCGTCACTTTACCTTTGTAGTATCCGGTTGCCTGAAAATGTATGCCGTTGATGCAAACGGTAAGGAACATAATTTAGAATTTATTGCCGAAAACGATTGGGCCACTGACCTGGGTAGTTTTTATTCGGAAAAGCCTGGCAAACTTTATATTGAAGCAGTTGAACCAAGCACCATATTGCAGATCAGGCATGATGATTTAATATACCTGTATGTTCATTTCCAAAAGTTTGACCATAACTTTAGGGTAATCATCGAACAAAAATATATCGAGTTGCAAAACAGGGTGCTGCAAAATATCAGCTCTTCGGCCGACGAGCGTTACGAGTATTTCCTGAAGCAATACCCTAACCTGGCTAACCGGCTGCCTAATACACAGATTGCTTCTTATCTCGGTATAACGCCCGAATTTCTCAGTTCCATTCGCAAAAAACTTATCTATAAACCTTAAACTATCTTAAGGGTATTTCTTAAGATACCTTATCGGTTATTTAACAGGCTTTCACTGACCTTTGCTTTGCATAGTTGCTCTAAATAAATCAGGAGCGCGGGTTTTAAATAAAAAAATGAAAGCAGCAGTTTTAAAAATAGCCGGCGGACCGGAAAGTATTATAATTGAAGAAAGACCGGTTCCAACACCGGCAGAAGGTTGGGTTTTAATTAAAGTGAAGGCTTTTGGCCTCAACCGGTCGGAGCTAATGACCCGTAAGGGATTATCGCCCAATGTCAGGTTTCCACGTGTACTGGGTATAGAATGTGTAGGCGAAGTGGAAAATGACCCATCCGGCGAGTTTAAACCAGGACAAAAGGTAGCCGCCTTTATGGGTGGCATGGGACGTGATTTTGACGGCAGCTATGCCGAATATACTGTACTGCCGAAATCTTTGCTGAACCCGTTTGAGAGTAACCTCTCATGGGAACAATTAGGGGCAATGCCTGAAATGTTTCAAACAGTGTATGGCTCTCTTCATCTGGCATTGAAAATTCACCGGGGTGAAACAATTTTGATCCGGGGCGGAACATCTTCTATCGGCATGCTGGCAACCCAGTTGACCAAAAACAACGGATTGACTGTGATTGCCACAACGAGAAACCCGGAGAAAAAAGATCTGCTGTTGAACAATGGCGCGGATCATGTAGTAATTGATGATGGTTATATTGCACAAAAGATAAAGGCGATAATTCCGGAGGGTGTAAATAAAGTATTGGAATTGATAGGTACATCGACCCTTAAAGATTCACTGGACTGTGCAGCACCCGGCGGTATTGTTTGTATGACGGGGATCCTGTCCGAACAATGGTCGTTCCAGGAGTTTACCCCGATGGAATACATCCCGGCAACCGTTAGTCTCACCATATACAACAGTGGACAGATCAGGGTTGATCAGCAAAGCTTTCAGCAGTTCATCAATGAAGCAGAAGCAGGGAGAGTTAAACTCAGCATCGGGCGGGTGTTTGACCTGGAAGACATAGTTGATGCCCATAGCTTAATGGATAACAATGCTGCGAATGGTAAAATTGTTGTATTGACCTGAGCGCTTTCAATTTTCCAAAGGATCACGCCATTTTATATAGCTGTTGACTAATTTTTCAAGGAAGAGGGAATACTTGACATTGCTACTGCACGCTCGGATGCTCCCCATTTTTTATACTGTGGTAATGCCAAATCGAAAAAACGCAAATGA
Source organism: Mucilaginibacter angelicae (assembly GCF_042434235.1). Taxonomy (NCBI): domain Bacteria; kingdom Pseudomonadati; phylum Bacteroidota; class Sphingobacteriia; order Sphingobacteriales; family Sphingobacteriaceae; genus Mucilaginibacter; species Mucilaginibacter angelicae. The sequence continues at coordinate 321,214 of NZ_JBHLTS010000079.1, forward strand.
AATAATTTTGGCTTGAGGTTGGTGATATCATTGCATCGTCTCAAAAAGCATAGGCATAAAAAGCCGTTTTACTTTAGTGAGGTGGCTTCATAGTTCTGCGGGGAAGAGTGCCCTAATTTTTTAATTGAAGATTTAAAGCGTTTGGCAAGTTAAGTGCAACCGGCATGTAGTCATAAATGTTCCTGTTTATGCCCATAGCTATAAACGCAGAATACTAATCTTTAGCAAGATATTTTGCAACCCAAATATCAACAGACACAGCGCCACTTCCCTTAAAAATAAGCACGAGAAGAATTGAAAGAAGTAAAACAAAATACTCAACGCCTTCGCCTTTCTTTTTTCCAAGCCAATTCATTGCCCAGCCATCGGGTGCATGAACAATGAGCGCTCCTGTAAAAACAATTAGATTCCCGGCCGCTGCAATCCTTGTCAGGCAGCCCAATATTAACATCAAACAGCCCAATGACTGTCCAATAATTATCAACCAACCAATGAATACTGGAATTTTTTTTCTCCTTAACTGTTCAAGCGACCCATGGATCCCTACTCCGCCACCCAGGTCATCGAACCAGCCAAAAAGTTTTTGCATACCATATGGAAAAATAATAACGCCGGCTACAACCCTAAGAAACAGGTAAACATAACTGCTGTCGGTTTGAACAAGATCTTTAATCATATCGTCCAATTTTAATTGCCTTTTGATTTATCACGCAGCCTTTTACTGCGACTGATGAAAATGAAAACTATCAGGCTTATCCGATCAAAGAAATTGTAATACCAATTGCTCCCATTCCTCTTCCAATGATAGGTTCGGGCGGATTTGCCGTGCTTTGCTATACCAGTAATCAGCATTCCCAATATCACCTTCTTTACGGTGCAGGTAGGCATGCACCCATGCCGATGCCTGATCATTCAAATGATCAACCTGTGCATGCGCCTGGTGCCAATTGCCTTTGCCATCGTACCAAAGGCTTTTTAACTGCACAGAAAGATCGCTATTGGGCTGATCTGAACTTAATGATGCTTTAAATTCGGTTAAAGTTTTCATTGGGTTTCATAAATTTTATTATACGTTTTAGGTATGGTTTCCTTTTGTGCTCTAAAAATAAATAAAAAAGCCTCCGGATATTGATCCTAAGGCTGTCAAAAAATTTTCTAAAAATTCTTTCCCATGTATTGTTTCCAGGATGGGAGCAGTAGTCAATGAGGATAATTTTTCCTGCCCCTTATCGGTTTTGCGGCCGGCAGGGGGCAGGAACGGTACTTGATCACTGCAGCGTAGTTGAGTACTCCCAAACATCGGGCGGCAGCTTATCCTTGAGCGATTCATACATGGAATCGCGGAACAGTTTCACCGCCGGATATGGGCGGAGGGCAATAGTGCGCTCCTGTATCAATCCCTGTTCGTTGTCAACGATGATCTCCAGGCTCTCAATCTTGTGGCCATCCATGGTTCCTACCCAGCGGAGGAAGGTGGTGCGCTCATCAAGTTTAAATTCGGCTGTATAGGTGCCGGAACCGCGTGTAGAGCTCGATTGAGCGAAAATCGCCGCGATGGCGTCACGTCCCTCGATAGGCCGTACCAGGATCGGGCTGTTGAATACGATGTTTTCGGCAAGCAGCTCTCTCACCTGCGCGGCTGTAGCTTTACCGGATTCCCTTAGTTTACGTAATGGATGCATTGTTATTTCTCCTATTGTGTTATTTGTTGGGAGGGAAGTTACCAGCCCTCCCGTACATTCATGTATGAATGCAATTAGAATGCCATTCGAGTTATATTGTTGATTTGTAGTTGTTTATGATAATTTAAAAACTCATCAAAAAATAATATTCGTTAATTTTAACGAAATAGCGATAGATGGTATCCGGGTTGAAGGCGGGCAGCGCTCTATTTCAGCGCCTCATTCCTGTGAGGGGCAATAACAAAAAAGCGCTCACATCAGCTCTGTGTAACAAATACTACTACTGTCATTAAATCTTCCTGTCAATTACCTCGAAAAAAAATAATGCAATAAATTTGCGCAACTCAAAAGTTGCATATATATTTGCAACCTGAAGGTTGCGCAATTAGATATTAAAAAATGAGACAAGATATATTCCAGGCCATAGCTGACCCAACACGCAGAGCTATTTTAACTTTAATTGCTATTCAAGCGTTAACGCCAAATGCGATGGCCGAAAAATTTGATATGAGCCGGCAGGCTGTGTCAAAACATATTAAAGTATTGCATGAATGCGAATTGATTAAGCCCGAACAGTCAGGGAGGGAAATTTATTATCACTTTAATGCAAAAAAAATGCAGGAATTTGACAATTGGTTGGCCCAATTCAGGCAAAACTGGGAAACTCAGTTTAATCAGCTCGACAAAGTATTATCCACAATTAAAAAACAGAAAAAATGAACAACGATTTGCTATTTGATTTTACTGTTGACAAAGCAGCGAAAACGGTATTTATAACAAGAGAATTTGATGCCGGACTTTCTTTGGTATGGGATGCTTTTACTAAACAGGAGATACTTGACCAATGGGCAGCACCTGCACCCATGCGCTGTAAAACCAAATACATGGATTTCAAAGTTGGGGGGCGAAGATTTTATGCTATGATAAGCCCTGAAGGACAAGAGCGTTGGATAATACAGGAATATACTTCCATTACACCCAAAACCAATTTTAAACTATATAATTCCTTTGCAGATAAAGATGAAAACCCTGAATTGCCGGGTTCTGAATGGGATTACAATTTCAGCGAACAAAATGGTACAACAAAAGTGCATATTACCATTTTTAATGAATCGCTTGAACGAATGGAAAAATTATCGGATGGTTTCAGGATAGGATTTACCCTGATGTTAAAAAACCTGGACGATTTGTTTGCAACCTTATCGCAAAAATCATAAAGGTGAATAGCCGATTATTAATAACCGAAGAGATAAACAGAAAAACATAACAATTTAAAAACTAAAATTATGAGAACAATTAATCCCTGGATCAACTTCAATGGCAATGCTCAGGAAGCATTCGATTTTTACAAATCAGTTTTTGGCGGAGAGTTCACAAAGATCATTCGCTTCAAGGATCTCGCAGGTCCTGAGTTTCAGGTGGCAGAAAGTGAAGCAAATAAAATAATGCACATTGGACTACCTATCGGCAAACACAATGTGTTGATAGCTAATGATGTTCCAGAATTTGTAGGACGGGTAAGCGAAAACGAAAACAGATCTAAAATATATGCGAGCGCTGAAAGCCGTGAAGAAGCCGATAAAATATTTAACGGGTTATCGGCAGGCGGAGAAGTTGAAGGGCCGATTGGCGACAGCCCCTGGGGTACATACGCCGGTATGTTTAGAGATAAATATGGTATTGAATGGATTGTGGAATTTGACCCCAATTACAACGGGTAAGTTTAACAGAGCAAACAACGTACTATTGGTGCACGTGTGCCGCGTGTTTCAAAATCCAGCAAAAGGCCGATTAACGAAAGGTTTAATCGGCCTTTTTGTCCATAAGGGGTAATCGGGCTTGTTTTAAGATTTATGGTTGTTTAAATTATAGCAAGATTGTTGTTGGTGGAAAAGGATATAAGCTTGAAATTGGCGCTTAAGCATCTGCTTAAAAACAGGAGAGGCCGCATCGTTTGATTTATAATACGGCATCATTGTGTTGTCTGTTTACGCACATATGGGACGCTTGCGATAGCGCAGGGATTAACATTTATAGAAAAGTGTGATAATAAACTGCCAAATAGTGTAACTTAATCGGGCTAAATTCTTCCCAGTAGAAATCACTTTATGAGCTATATCACATATAACATAATTGCTAAAGTCGAAAATAACCGTGACGCTTTAATAGATAACCTTACGAAGAATTTAAGATATCAATATGTGCATGAATTTTTCACTCCATTTCATGGGGTTATTTGTCAGACGAATGATAATCTGAGAGAAATTCCATTTGGTCAGTTTAAAGAAGAAAAGTTCAACAGCGAAACTGATAAGATTTATAAAGTTGAGAATCAGCTAAGAGATTACAGCATAGAACTTTCAAAAATTTTTGCCGATACAGAAATTGTATTTATAAACGTTGATTGTTTTGGTGGTAAATGTTCGTCAAATGGGTTTGTTGTTAGAAACGGACAGAAAATATACGAGAATGATGGTCATCACTCTGCACACATGGATATTTTAAAAAAAATATCGGCAGATTATTCAGGCTGGCATTTCCATCCATTCACCAGAAATTTTTATTCCCGCAAGGCCGGAGTCAAGGGGGGAATAGTGGGTGATATTGTCAACTTCACATTACCTGCAATTTGGATGTCTTTTGATATTGAGTTTGGCAAAAATCCATCGTATCACATCGCAGTTACAAAAAATGAACTAATAGTAGAAAAGACAAATTTTTTTGAATTCTACTTTATGAAAATTGATGATAAATGGCTGAAGGTTTTAGGTACCATATTTGATGATTCTGCGGAAAATTTGTCTGATATGGAAAACACGATCTCAGGAAATTTATCCGGGCTTGAATATCAGGTACAATTTGATTTGTTTGATGGCTCATTTCAAAAAAAGATTGGAACATTACCTATTGAACTTGGCTTTGAAATTGCTCAACGGAGTTACAGATATAAGGCGTTCAACGAAAGGTCTTTCCAATTTCACCCCTCGGAAAATAATTCACAGCAAGCAGGTTCAAAACAAGATGGAAATGCCGAAAAGTTTTCCGATAATAAGAAAGGATTTTTCTATAGGTTATTTCGGAGGAAATAACCCCCTTGCCGGTGTACACGCGCCGCGTGTTCCGAAAATCAAATCGAAACAAAAAAGCCGCTTTACGAAAGTAGAGCGGCTTTAGTACGCCAAAATAAATCATTTGATTTAGAATTTATAAAGATTTATTTTTCGACGGACTAACACTAATCTTAAGTGCCAAAATCAGACCAAATAATCCACAGTTTTTGTATTTACGAGATTAAAAGACATACGATCAAACCCTACGTTTTCTGGTGGACAAATTTTTATGAAAATTATTCGGATTTTCTACAAGTCTACCCGGAGATACAATTAGCCATTGCGGAAGATGAATTAATCATATGCTCAACCGTTATTGATGCAGACAACTATAGCCTGCTGACTACCCGGCGTTTTGTTACCAAAGAAAAAGGCATTGAAGGCACTGCTCACATGGCGGGCGCAAAAGGGTATAACCTGCCTATAAATCATGTGCTTGAAAAGTATGATTATGTTTTAGGAACCGTTGAACTCCGGGATGGAAATACATTTAGATTTTTTATAGAAGCCGGAAAGCCCGCTATGGTAATGACATATGGGATCAGAACTTTGATTTGGTGTCAGGCACTTACAGATTCGCAGATGATAAACCTAATGAGGTTGTGGGATAAGCGAAGTAAAAGCTAACCCGTAAATTTTAAAATTACGCGCAGCACTGCCATTATAAAAGCCCTATCAGCGCATGTGGGCCGCTTGTGTTCTCCTCGCTGGTGTACGCGTGCCGCGTGTTTCGAAAGTAAATAATAACAAAAAAGCCGCTCTGCTTTTGTAAAGGGGCTTCATAGCCCGTAGGGGAAGATCTCAAATTCTTTTATAGAGGATTTGAGGCATCCCGCGTTTTAATTTCACCTGGTTCCTTGTCTAAGCAGCTGTCAAAATCATTTACAGGCATAAATAAAAATAATGGAGGGGTAAAGCCAATGAAATCTATGCCCAGCCGTTATAAGCTGTTATAAAAATCAATAACCTTTTTCAGATCTTCTTCGTTTTCAAAAGTAATATTTTTGGCAACCAGGAAGCTATCTATCTGGGTTGATTTATCGGCGAGGGCTTTTTGTACGGATTTTACATCTGGTTTAATAACAGCCATTTTGCCTTCCTTAAAAATGTAATAAGTGGCCGTTTGTACGTATACGGCATCGGTTTTTGACAATTCGGAACTTGTCATCTCTCTTAAGAAGCGCTTGTAGTGTTTTAATAACATGGTTTTTCCCTGTGCAACCACTTCATAGTAGGAATCTTTCCCATTACCCTCGAATTTTGGAAAATTGTTGGCAAAGCTCATTTTCTTTTCGGCGAAAATAGTAAATGCCGTTATCGGTTCTGCAAATTTCAAAGGTTCGTCCTTCGGGTCATATACAAAGGTGAGCAGATTGGTTTCAATATTATACTTTAACAACATGCCCTTATGGGATTCACCGGCCTTTGTAACCACTTCTCCGGGCAGCCATTCGTCAAAGATAAAAGGCGATCCTTTGATGTGCAGATACTTGCTATTGGCGACGGGGTTTCCGTTTGCATCCACCACGGGGTTAAAAGAGTGCTTTTGTGCGCTGGCGTTGATGACCACGGTTGTTAATAGCAGCACTGAAAGCAAATGAGGGAATTTGATCATATGTGTAATGCCTTAGGGTGTGTCAGGTTCAAATATAGAACCATTCTATAAGTATAAATATATAAATCAACAAGTTCGCTTTTTACTGAATAAAAAAATTGCCGGTTTATAGAGCGTGGCCCAGTCCCCTTTATTCGGAGCGTAAACTCTTCACCGGATTACTGATAGCTGCTTTGATCGCCTGGAAGCATACCGTCAGCAATGCTACACTTATAATTGCTACGCAGGATATTCCAAAAACCCACCATTCAATATTTATCCTGTACACATAGGCCTGCAGCCATTTATTCATTAACCACCATGTTATTGGAGTTGAAATAAAAAAAGCTACTACAACAAGCCTTAAAAAATCTTTTGAAATCAGGCTGATGATAGTTGAAACAGATGCACCAAGCACTTTGCGGATGCCGATCTCTTTGGTGCGGTTGACAACCGCAAGCGCTGAAAGCCCCAGCAGGCCCAGGCATCCCAGAAAAATGGCAATCCCGCCTGCCCAGCTAATAATATTGCCCAACCTTGTTTCTGCTTTATAGAAGCGGTTAATATCTTCGTCGAGAAAATTATATTGCAACGGGTAATCGGGCGCAATTTTTTTCCATGCAGAATGTATCACAGCCAAAGCTTTTGAAGGATTGCCTGGCTGCAGGCGCACATAAAAAGAATTGAGACTTTCCCCGCCTCTGGCAAACTGATGAAACAACGCCGGTTGTACACGATCAGTAAGGGGCTCATAGTTAAAATCGCGGACAACGCCTATCACTGTCGGGTTTTTAAAGCTTTGGTTACCATAGCCTTCCAATTGCCGGCCGGTGCAGTTTTCGGGGCCCCATCCCAATTCGTTCATCATCGATTCATTAATGATGACAGCGTTCACGGTATCTGAAGCAATTGCCGGGTCGAAATTTCTTCCCGCAAGCAAGTGCATCCCCAGCGTTGGTATGTAGTCGGGATCAATATGAAATTGTTTTGTATTTATAGCCTTGCCCTGGTAACTAAAGTCCGTGAAGCCCGTCCCTTCATGCTCGCCAAGACCATTGTCGGCGCCGGCCAAACCTGAAATGCCGGGATGCCCGGAAAGTTCCTGTTTGAAGAGCGGGAAAAGGTGTTTTGCATCCGATACACCAAACGTCTCCACAACAAGCACATTCTCTTTATCAAAGCCAGGGTTTCTTGATTCCATGTAACGTAATTGCTGCGTGATGATTATTGCAGAAACAATAAGCGTGGCGGAAAGCACAAATTGAAAAGTGACCAAGGCCTTTGTGAAAAAATTGGCGCCGCCTAACTTGATTTTAGCCTTCAACACGTCCACTGTATTAAAGCCCGACAATACTAAAGCAGGATAGCATCCGGAGAGCAGGCCAACAATCAGCACTAAGCCGGCAATAAGGCCGGTTAACTGTGGGAATTGCAAGAAAGAGAAACTTAGCTCCCTTCCGGACAATTGGTTGAAGTAAGGTAAAAGCAGGTATACAAGTGCCAGGCCTATCAACGTCGAAAAAAAAGCAAGCAATAATGATTCTGTCAAAAACTGAACTACCAAAGCCTTTTTGGTCCCGCCAATAACTTTGCGAACGCCTACCTCTTTTGCGCGGCTTGCTGAACGGCCTATGGAAAGCGTGGTGAAATTAATACAGGCGATTAATAAAACACCGGCAGCGATACTTAGTAATATCCAAATCGATTTTGGATCAACAGGCGAAATCTTAATACCCACCAGTGCCGGACTGGTGTGCATATCCTTGATTGGCACCAGGTTATACCCGCCTGATCCTGCTGCTTGAAAATGCCTGTGCCAGAAATTGGCGAATAACTTATTGTCATTAGCCAATGTGCTTCCGGGTTTTAGCTGAACCATGGTCACAAACAAATTCATCCACCAGTCATGGGCCCCCATTTTCCCTGACCTCGTGTTAGCAAAGCAATCAAAATTGATAAGCATGCTGTATTGGAAGGAAGAATTGGATGGCGGGTTTTCGGCTATTGCTGTAACTATAAAGGTTTCAAGTGCATCCCCGATCTTTACCTGGAATGATTCGCCAATGGCATTTGTTTTACCAAATAGTCTTTCGGCAGTTTTTTCAGTTAATACAATGCTGTGCAAACCATTGATAGCCGATTTGGCATTCCCGTATTTAAATTTGAACGAAAAAACATGGAAGAACGAGGAGTCGGCATAGGCGAGATTTTCCCGTCTCACCTCATTTTTGATTTTTACGAATGTTTCATATGGCTGAATATAACGAACATAATTCTCTATTCCCGGTAACTCCTGTTTCATCGCAGGCCCCAGGGGCATCGGGGTGTAAATGACTCCTTCAAGTGCTTTTATGTTTTGCTTTCCATTTGCGTCCAAAACAAGGTAGGTGTTAGCCGCATTTTTGTGGAAACCGTCAAAACTAAATTCATTGATAGCATACAGCATGAATAGGCTGAAACAGGCAATTCCAACAGACAATCCAAATATGTTGATGAAAGACAATGTCTTTTGTTTTGCCAGCGTGCGAAAAGCTATTTTTAAATAATTTCTAATCATATAATTGCGGTTTAATTTTACAGGAGCCCAACCTGCCGGGCTTCCTGAACGCAATATTACCGGCGATACATGTGGCGGAGGTGCCAACTTATCAATTGATACCTCTTTTGCCAGACTGCTTTTGTATTCGACTGGTGTTTTACCGGTCATTTCTTTAAAAACCCGGTTAAAAGTAGTTTTGGAATTAAACCCCGACTCATAGGCGATACCGAGCAGCGTGAGCCTATCGCAGGATGGATCCTGCATTTTTCGCACAATTTCACGAACCCTGAACTCATTTATAAAGTCGCTGAAGTTCTTTTCCATCCCCACATTAATAATCCGCGATAAATCGTGCGGATGGATACTAAGTTTTACTGCCAGGGAGGTCAAGGTCAGTTCGGCATCCTCATAAAACCGGTTTGCAGCTACAGCTTCCTTTAGCCTGCGGCTTTTTTCCTTTGCATTGTATCTATCTGTTATCGGTGTGGCCGGTTGCGTGCTGCTATCCAATTTTAGCATCACTTCGGCGGCTACGCCAATAAGCACAAAAGCAACGGTAAAACTCAAGACATCATTAAACAGCCATAATATGCAAAGGAAAGCGAGCAGGTGCAAGGTCTTACCCAACCGGTGGAAAGCAAAGCGCGGCCTATCCATCAACACCGGCTGCAAACGGTTATAAAAATGCTGTATCAACCGGTGCGCCAGGTATAAATAAATGACAACCGAAATTAGCACCAGCCAGCCCGGCATCCAATACGCAACCAGCAAAGGGCAAAAATGGAGGACATCCATTCGGCCAAATTTTAGGTTTGGAGACGTTAACTGCCGTACATAAAAATACAACAGCGGCCCCAGCGCTGGTAAAAAAATCGGCGAAAGCCCGCCAGTCTTCAGTATAATTACAGTTAAAGCGGCACTTAAAAACAGGTTGGCTGTTTGGCCGTCCCTTTTTGCGAATGCTAAAAGCAGCGCAAGAGTAAACCCCGAAAACAGGGTTGCCATGGCGGCCACATGATACAGGTTAATATGGAATATATCGGGATTCAAGTAATTCAAATAGCCCAAAGGCTATTCCAAATTTACAATATATTGATATATACAAAATTATGCGATGATAAATATGTTTTGCTGTAATGTTCCGAATAAGAATACCAAGCAAAAAGCCGCTCTACTTTCGTAAAGCGGCTTCGTAGCCCGTAGGGGAATCGAACCCCTGTTTGAAGAATGAAAATCTCCTGTCCTAACCCCTAGACGAACGGGCCGTCTTTTTTTATTTTGTTTCCCTTGATTTGGGATTGCAAAGATAGAGTTTAGTCGATAAAATAAAAATAATTTTAAAAAAAAATTTAAAAGGCTTGTGAAAATGATTGTATATCAATTAAATAAAATAAAATCGCACCATCAGGCTTGCAAACTTTGATGGGTTAAGGCTATCTTTATTCCATAAATCAATCATCTTTTTATGAAAGCTATCTGGAATAACCAGGTCATTGCCGAAAGTAATGACACTATTGTTGTTGAAAATAATCATTATTTCCCTAAAGAAAGTGTTAAGGCCGAGTATCTTAAGCCGTCCGACGTACATACAACCTGCCCATGGAAGGGGTTGGCATCATACTATTCGCTTGAAGTTGATGGCAAGGAAAACCAGGATGCTGCCTGGTATTATCCCGAGCCAAAAGAGGCTGCAACAAACATTACCAATTATGTAGCGTTTTGGAAGGGTGTAAAAATTACTGAATAAACTATGAAAACTTACGATGCCATTGTTATAGGTGCCGGTCAGGCCGGCGGCCCCTTAGCCAAGAGGCTGGCTAATGCAGGGAAAAAGACTGTTTTAATTGAGAAACGATTTTATGGCGGTACCTGTGTTAACGATGGCTGTACGCCCACCAAAACCATGGTCGCTTCGGCAAAGGCCGCCTATATGGCCGGTAAAAGCCATGAGTTGGGCGTACCCGTAAAAAAGTTTTCGGTTGATCTGGCCGCCATAAAAAAGCGTAAGGATGATATTGTATTACGCTCGCGTAATGGTGGGCTGAAAGCCGCCGAAAAAACGCGAAATCTTGATGTGGTGTTTGGGGAGGCTGTCTTTACCGGCGAAAAAACGGTTGAGGTTAGGCTTAACAGTGGTAAAAAGCAAACTTTTGCAGCCGGTCTGGTCTTTTTAAATCCGGGGGCATTGCCTTTGATCCCTGAAATTGAGGGCTTGAATGAGATTCAATATCTTAACTCAACCACTATACTTGATCTCGACAAAGTGCCGGAACATCTGCTTGTGCTTGGGGGAAATTATATCGGGTTGGAGTTTGGACAAATGTTCCGGCGCTTTGGTAGTAAGGTTACTATCCTGGAAAAATCGGAACGGATAGTTTCGCATGAGGACGAGGATATTTCAGCAGAGATGCAAAAGATCCTCGAAATGGAATCCATCACGATTCACAATAACACACAAGCCATTAAGTTTAAACAAAAAACGGGCGGCAAAATAACAGTGACTATATCCCAAAAAGGGGAGGAGCGGAAAATTAAATGCACCCATGTACTGATAGCTATAGGCCGTAAACCACAAACGGAGGCATTGAATTTACCCATTGCAGGGATCGAAACGGATGAGCATGGCAACATCAGGGTAAACGACAAGCTGGAAACTACCGCCGCTGGTGTTTATGCGCTTGGCGATGCAAAGGGCGGCCCGGCATTTACACATATTTCCTATAACGACTATACCATTGTTTACCGTAACCTTTTTGAGCAAACGGATTATAGCATCAAAGACCGGCCGGTGCCTTACTGCATGTTTACCGATCCGCAATTGGGCAGGATTGGCCTCGATGAAACTGGGGCAAAAAAACAAGGCATCAAATATAAAGTGGCAAAACTACCAATGGCACATGTGGCCCGTGCTATTGAAACCGGCGATACCCGCGGCTTTATGAAAGCTATTGTTGATCCGGTTACAAAGGAGATCTTAGGCGCTACTGTGCTTGGGCCCGAAGGCGGCGAGATCATGACCGTACTGCAAATGGCCATGGAAGGCGGCATTACTTACGACAGGATCCGTTATTGCGTTTTTGCCCATCCGCTGTATTCCGAATCGCTGAATAACCTTTTCATGACCCTTGGTGATTAAATCCGGCGCGCATGATAAAAGTTGACAATGTAAGCAAGCATTTTGGAGAGGTTAAAGCGGTTGATGGCGTATCGTTTGAAGTAGAAGAGCATGAAAACTTTATCCTGTTAGGTACCAGCGGCTGCGGTAAAACCACCTCGCTCAAAATGATCAACAGGCTTATTGAGCCAACAAACGGCGCTATTTACATTGATGGTAAAAACATCATGGAACAGCAGCCCGAAACCCTGCGCCGCGGAATTGGCTATGTGCTGCAAAATAATGGCCTGTTTCCGCATTATACCGTTGCCCAAAACATTGCAGTTGTTCCCAACCTGCTAAAATGGGATAAGCAGAAAACAGAAAAACGCACCGCCGAGCTGATGGAGAAACTTCACCTCGATGCCTCGTATTTAGATGTTTACCCTAATGAACTAAGCGGCGGTCAGCAGCAGCGTATTGGCCTGGCCAGGGCATTGGTATCTGATTCGCCAGTGTTATTGATGGATGAGCCTTTCGGGGCATTGGATAATGTTACCCGCTCAAAAATCCATGCCGAATTTAAAGCACTTGATGAGCTTAAGCGCAAAACCATCATTATGGTTACACATGATGTGCAGGAAGCCTTTGAACTGGGTGACAGGATCTGCCTGATGGACAAAGGCAAAATTGTCCAGTCGGGCACACCGGCTCAATTGCTTTTTAGCCCGGCGAACGATTTTGTAAAAGATTTTCTGAAGCACCAGCGCTTGCAGTTGGAGTTTAAAGCCATTAAACTGATCGATCTGTGGGAACTGCTGCCCGAACTGCATAAGGAGGCAAATGCATCGTCATTTACTGCCGGCATCAATTTGTGGGAGGCATTAGAGAGCTTTAAATTTAATGATGACGAAACCGTCAATATCAGTAAAGATCAAAATCAGGTTAAAACTGTAAGCTTTGAACAGCTGATGGCGGCTTTTTATCAATATAAAAACCACCAGGCCCATGAATGAGCAGCAGCAAACCTTATTTCAGTTTATGCAGCAGCAATCCGGCAAATTGCAGGAACAAACCCTGCAGCATATCGGGCTTACCTTCATCTCGCTCTGTATTGCTGTACTCGTTGGCTTGCCGCTGGGGATCCTTATCGTTCGTAGAAAGCAATTGGCGGGTGCGGTTTTAGGGATTGCCGGGGTATTGCAAACTATCCCCAGCATAGCATTGCTCGGTTTTATGATCCCTGTTTTAGGGATAGGCCCTAAGCCTGCTATTGTTGCCTTGCTGTTATATGCGCTGTTACCCATTATCCGTAATACATACACGGGCATTTTAGGGGTTGATGCGGCGGTTAAGGAAGCTGCGGTTGCCATGGGCATGAGTAAATGGCAAATATTATTTAAGGTAGAACTACCTTTGGCCATGCCCGTGATATTTGCAGGCATCCGCACCGCTACAGTGATTAACGTGGGTGTTGCTACGCTGGCTTCGCTCATTGCGGCCGGTGGCTTGGGCGAGTTTATTTTCGGTGGCATCTCGCTTAATAATACCAACATGATCCTGGCGGGGGCAATCCCATCAGCACTGCTGGCGATTATTTTTGATCTGCTGCTGTCAATGGTGCAAAAAATCAGTTTTAAAAAGCTGAAACGGGTTGTATATGTGTTTCCGGTGTTACTGATAATATTATGCCTGTTTTACATTGTTCCCGCAAAATCAAAAGGGAAACTTACTGCAGGCTTTACGCCCGAATTTATGGGCCGGCAGGATGGTGATCTCGGCCTCCGGAGTAAATACGGCTTAAAGATCCACACCATTGTGATTAGCGATGCGGTGATGTATAAGGCCGCGTTTGAAAAGCAGCTTGACGTGATCAGCGGTTATTCGACCGATGGCAGGCTAAAAGCTTACAACCTGGTTGTACTGGATGACGACAAGCATATTTTTCCACCGTATTATGCGGCGCCCATTGTGCGCGATGATGTACTGCAAAAATTTCCTGACCTTGAGCCGACATTAAACCTGCTTGCGGGCAAAATAAATGATTCAGTCATGACGGTTTTAAATTATCGTACCGACTATCTTCACCAAAGCCCCGAAAGGGTTGCTAAGGATTTTTTGGTTGCCAATAAATTGTGGCGGGCCGAGCGGGGTGGGAGCGATGGAATAGTACGCATAGGGTCAAAAATATTTGGTGAACAATACATCCTGGCTAATATGTACAGCATGCTGATAAAGGGCTATACAGATCACGATGTATCAACCAAAACAGGCCTTGGCGGTACCAAAATTTGCTTTGATGCACTGACCAATAACCAGATAGATTTTTATCCCGAATACACGGGGACAGGTTTACTGGCAATTTTACAGGCATCGCCAAAAATAGTTAACGAGGTAACAGTAAACAGGGATAACACATACAATTACGTACAGCGCCAGTTTGAAAGTAAGTATCAGATAAAATGGCTTAGGCCCATTGGCTTTAATAACGCGTACGCTTTAATGATGAGACAGAAACAGGCAAAAGACTTGAGTATTAAAACAATTTCAAACTTAAAACAGTTTTTGGACAGGAAGTAATTTCAATGGATTTAACAGCTCGGTACAAAGAAGTACGCCAGCGTACAGAAAAAATTTGCTCGTTTTTGCAAACGGAAGACTATGTAGTGCAGCCGGTAGTGGATGTTAGTCCGCCAAAATGGCATATTGGTCACGTAACATGGTTTTTTGAAACCTTTATCCTCAAGCCCTATTTCATGGGCTACCAGGAATATAACCCTGATTATAACTACGTTTTTAATAGTTATTACGAAACTGTTGGTACACGTGTAATCCGTACCGACAGAGGTAACCTGAGCCGCCCTACGGTTGTTGAAATTTACAGCTACCGCAAGTATGTTGATGAGGCTATGGAAAGCTTTTTGTGCGGTGATGTAAGTGACGATGTTAAAGAATTACTTATCCTGGGCTTCAACCACGAAGAGCAGCACCAGGAGCTTTTAATGACCGATATTAAATTCATATTAGGCCATAACCCGCTGTTTCCGGCCTATAATAAAAGTTATGTGGCGCCTCATATTGATGAAGGCAGGGATGATGCTTTTATTAAAATGGATGAAGGCATTTACGAAATAGGTTTTACCGGCGATGGGTTTTGTTTTGATAATGAGCTTAACTGCCATAAAGTATACCTTAATGCTTACCAGGTAAGCCCTATGCTGGTAACTAATGCTGAATATCTGGAGTTTATCAATAGTGGAGGTTATCATGATTTTAGATACTGGCATGCCGAAGGCTGGGATTGGGTAAAAACCAATAAGGTTGAAGCCCCGCTGTACTGGCATTTGGTAGATAACGAATGGCATAGCTATACCTATCATGGTTTAGAGCCTTTGCATTTAAAAGAGCCTGTTACCCATATCAGTTATTTTGAAGCCTATGCTTATGCGTCATGGAAAGGTTTAAGGTTGCCAACCGAGTTTGAATGGGAGGCAGCCGCCGGGAAATTTAACTGGGGCCGCCGTTGGGAGTGGACAGAAAGTTCATACCTGCCTTACCCCGGTTTTGCCAAAGCGCCCGGCGCCATAGGCGAATACAATGGCAAATTTATGGTTAACCAAAAAGTGTTACGCGGCGCGTCGGAAGTTACGCCTCCGGGTCATAGCCGTGCAACTTATCGCAATTTTTTTCAAACAAATTTACGATGGCAATTTACTGGCATAAGACTTGCGAAGTAAATTGTTCAAAAAAACCACCACCACCTATGAACCAAGTCTTTACACAACCAGTCGTTAGTTGTACCATAAGCGACGAAAACAGGCAGTTTTATGCTGACGTTATTGAGGGGCTGAAAGCAGAACCTAAGCGCCTTAACTCAAAGTATTTTTACGATGCCAATGGCGATAAGCTGTTTCAGGAGCTTATGAACTGCCCTGAATATTATCCAACCGATTGCGAGCTGGAGATTTTTTCAGAAAAAACTGCTGAAATCTGCGATGCACTGATTGCTGATGGCGATGCTTTTGACCTGATAGAGCTTGGTGCCGGTGATGCCACGAAATCAACTTACCTGCTTAAATACCTGCTTGATAAAAAGGCCGATTTTACTTACCTGCCGATAGATATCTCAGATAACGTAATATCGTACCTGAATATAACCCTGCCCGTAACCCTGCCCGGTTTAAAGATCACCGGCCTTAACGGCGAATATTTTGAAATGTTGAAAAAGGCTGCTTCAATTTCGCCAAAGCGTAAAGTGGTGTTGTTTTTAGGTTCAAATATTGGTAATATGCCGCTTGACGGAGCTATTGAGTTTTGCCGCGAACTAAGAAATAACCTGTCGGAAGGGGATATGGTATTGATTGGTATGGACTTGAAAAAGGACCCGCGGGTTATCCTTGCCGCCTATAACGATAAAGGCGGCATTACCCGTGAGTTTAACCTTAACCTGCTTCGGCGGATTAACCGCGAGCTGCACGCCGATTTTGATGTAAACAAGTTTGAACATTATCCAACCTATGATCCTGAAACCGGTGCCTGCAAAAGCTATCTCATCAGCTTACAGGATCAGCATGTAACAATTGGGAACGAAAAAATAGGTTTCAAAAAGGATGAATATATCTACATGGAAATCTCCCAGAAGTTTACTATCATGCAAACCGACCAGATAGCGATAAACACAGGTTTTCAGCCAATAGGCCAGTTTTTTGACACCAAAAAATGGTTTATTGATGCGGTGTGGGTGGCAGCATAAACAAACCATGATTTTTCTTAGCGCGTCATTGCGAGGCACGAAGCAATCCCCGATTAGCAGAGCGGCTATGCAAATTCACCCTGTATAGTTTGGGATTGCTTCGTGCCTCGCAATGACGGGAACAAAGAAAACTACAGCACTTTCGGATTCAACTCCGAATCTATCAGCCCGCCGATAGGTTTGCTCATCAGCCATTTATGGTGATCGTTTTTTTGCCATTCGTTTTTATAGGGGGTAATGCGGGCGCCATCGGCTACGTAAATGATGGTCATGATCTCGCGCATTTTATCCGAGTCGTTGCCGGGTGCGTTGTGGATGGTAAAACCCCGGTGCCAGGTTGCGTCGCCGGCCTTCATGGTTTTGGCGCGGGTTATTTCAAATCCTTTTTCTTTAACATAATCATCAAAAGCCGATTCCGATTCATCTGAAATCTCGGTATTAAACACAGCACCGTCAACGTATGAGCCCGATGCAAAGGTTAGCATACCCATGTTTACATCAATGTCAATCAGCGGCATCCAAAGGGTTACGGTATTGTTGGTGTCGATAGGCCAGTAGTACTGGTCCTGGTGCCAGGGGGTTGGACCACCACCAGGTTCTTTAAACAGGGCCTGGTCATGATAAATGCGTACGTTTTCAACACCCATTAAATCGGCAGCAATTTTGGCCAGGCGTTTGGCCATCACAAAAGTTTTAACATCCTCATCAACCTGCCACAGGTTCATGATCTGTAAAAAAGCTTTGCCGTACGTATCCCGCTCTTCCAGTTTGCGCTTTTCGGTATTATACCTGTCTGCCGCGCCAACAATTACGGGGCGATAGGAGGCAATTTCATCTTTTGTAAGCACTTCGTGTACAAGGGTATGGCCTTTTTCGCGAAATTCATTAATATTGTGGTTGGATAGTTTTATGAAATTTTCAAGCGACGGTAGGTGAGCGATCTGTGTATTCATAGCTTTTAGGTTTATATTTCAAAGTAAACTCATCTTTTGTTGAAAAAAAATGAAATGAATGGTACATTTATGGGTGATTTTATCCGTAATTTGATATGAAATAATATTTACGTTAAAATATGCAATGATAAAAGCGTCGTACGAAGTTCTTCAGCCCACAAATACACAATCATTTCTTGTGCGGAAATTTGATAAGCTGGCATTTGATGCCCCATATCATTTTCACGAGGAATATGAGCTGACGTGTATTATTAGCGGCACAGGCAAGCGCTATGTTGGCAGCCATATGGAGGATTTTGCATCCGGCGATTTGGTTTTGCTTGGCCCTAACTTGCCTCATTGCTGGAAACTTGAACCAAACGAAACCGTACTTCGCGAGGCAAGCGCCGTAGTGATCCAGTTTAATGATGCTTTTTTAGGCGAAGAGTTTTTCAACAAGTTTGAGCTTCAGCTTATCAAAAAGCTTTTTCAACAGAGCGGATGCGGCGTTTCATTCTATGGCGAAACCCGCGCCGAGGTGAAAAGATTGTTACTTAACCTGGTTGAGGAAAAAAGCAATTTCAGAATGTTGATAGGTTTGCTGGAGATATTGCACCGCATGGCTTCATCAGAAGAGTATGTACTGCTCGATCAGCACCGCATTATAGGCGAACGCTCTAATACCGAGCGTGAGCGGATCAATCCCGTGTTTGCTTACCTGGTTGAAAATTTCAGAAAGCACGTATCGTTAGATAAAGCGGCCAGCATTGCCAACATGACGCCGAATGCTTTTTGCAAGTACTTTAAAAAAGTTACCCGCAAAACGTTCATGGAAACCATAATTGAGTACCGCCTTAATTACGCTATACAGCAGCTGGTACAAACAGATAAGCCTATTTCAGAGATCTCTTTTGAGAGTGGTTTTGGTGATGTATCGCACTTTTATAAAATGTTTAAAGCCAAAATGAACCTGAGTCCGCTTAATTACCGCAAAAGGTTTATGCGCAATTTGGCTGGCGAAAAGCTATCGGCATAGCTTGGTGTTAGCTGATAGTCATTAGTCACAAGTCTTTTTCTGTTCTGCAATTAAAGCTTAAAACTCCGGACTAAAGACTTCAGACCAATAAGACTAAGTTACATTGATGATGCCTCGTTTAATGGCATAAATAACTAATCCCACTAAGTTTTTCGACCCGGTTTTTTCAAATAACCTTGCCCGGTAACCTTCAACAGTACGTACGCTCAGAAAAATTTTATCCGCTATTTCCTGGTTGGAGCATTCCTGGCATACCAGTTTAAGCACTTCAATTTCGCGCTCATTTAAATCGGTCCTATTGTTGGGGATATTATCGGCCTGGTCGTTACCCACCAGTTGTTTAATGAGTGTTATGGAAAGGTGCTCGTTAAAATAAAAGCCTTTGTTGTGAACGGTTGCTACTGCTTCGATGATCTCTTCCGGTTCGGCGTTTTTCAGCAGGTAGCCCGATGCTCCGGCTTTCATCATATCCACAATGTATTTATCCTCATTAAACATGGATAGCGCCAGGATCTTAATCTCCTTAAAATGCTGGTGAACGTAAGTGGCAGTTTGGATGCCGTCCATCTCAGGCATTTTAATATCCATCAATATAACATCAGGAGTTTTATCGGTTAATAAGCCAATCAGCTCTTTACCGTTCGAAGCTTCGAGTACCAGTTCAAAATCCCCGCAGTCTTCAAGGGTAGCTTTTAAACCATTTCTGAAAATTTTATGGTCGTCTACTATACCTAATTTAATTGGGCCCATTGGTTACTTTCAAAATTCAAATAATCAATAAATATAGGCTATTGATTTTAACTATGCTACTTTTAATTTAATGATAGTGATAGCCCCGCTAAGCGGTTTGCTATACGTATTTATTTCGCCGTTAATGAGTTGCACGCGACTTTGTAAGTTTTTAAGTCCGAAACCTTGCTTAACATCGCCCATATTAAAGCCCTTGCCGTTATCCTTAAACTCCATGACCAGGTACCCTGCATCCAGGGCCATATTGAGGTTAATGGCAGTGGCTTCCGAGTGCTTAATAGCATTGCCAAAAAGTTCCTGGGCTATGCGGTAAAATGCCAGTTCAATTTCATTCGGGAAACGTTTATCAGCAAAGTTTTTAGTGAACTTTACTTTGATATGGGTATTGTGTTCAACCTTGGTGCATAGCGCCTCAACTGCAACCAGCAACCCATAATCCGTAAGTATGGGGGGGAGTACATTTTGTATAATATTCCTGATCTCCTGGATGCATTCGTCGGCCAGCTTTCGCGTGTCCATTAACAGCGGTTGCGTTACTTCGTTTACGCAGTTTTTATCCAGCCTGTGCAGGTTAAGCTTTATAGCCGAAAGTACCTGGCCAACACTATCATGCAGGTCTTCGGCCAGGCGTCTGCGTTCGCTTTCCTGGGTTTCAAAAACGGCGTTCATCAATTCTGTTTGCCGGGCATCGTGCAGGGCACGCAGGTCCGCCTGGTTTTTTAACATTCTCCGCTGATATATAATTACGAAGAAGAATAAAAAAATAATCAATACAACAACCACAAGTGTCCCGATGATCAGAACCGGGATTAGTCCGTTTTGGGTTATCTCTAAAATAGGGCTGTTGTACATGATTATTATATATGCAAACCTAAATTAGTGATGTTTTTTGTGGTTTGCATAGTAAACCTATCGAATATAATATATTAGCTATAATATTCGTCACGCTATGGATCATGTAAAAGTCTGCGATATCTTTTTTAGGTATCTGATTAAGCAGCATAAAAAGAAATATGTTAACCGCTGAATAAAATAAGACCCCCGCGTTTATCCAAAACAATCCTTGTTTTTCAATATGTACAAATTCAAGGGGATTAAGTAATTGATAGAAATAAATAAGCGATAAAACAATTAAAAGAACACTCAATGAGGTTATTGATACAGATGGATATTCAAATACGTTTTTGGCATAAAATAATACTATTGCCAGTGTTGATGCCGATAAAACAAGCGCCAGTATTTTGAAATAAGGTTTTACATATATATTATAGTATACAAGTCCCATCAATATAACGCTAACGGTTACATAGATATGAAAGGTAGGCATTGTATTTTTCTCACGAAGTTCATATGATGCAATCCACAAGAAGCAGTCGAACGATACTGAAATAATAAAGTACCATGTAGCCAGCTTTAATGCCCTATTTAACCGTCTGTAAAAGACAAGTGCGGCGAATACCGGTGAAAAGCCGGAAACAACCGATAGGTCTTGTAGGAGGATATTGAGAGGCATCTTGAATGACTTTTTGGCTATGAGGTTTTTCCTGTAAGCCTATTTTGAGGACATCCAGCCCCCCCCGGACAAGGTATCGACATTTCACCAAGGGTATTAGATGTAGTAGCAGACATTAGTGAGAATGTTTGTACACCTTCTGTCGATTTAGCTTTTGGGGCATTTTCTTCAGGTAGCTGATCTTCCCCTGTTTCAAGAACCCCAGTTATAATAAAATGCTGCTGTCCACCAACGTTGGCAATTACAGATAATAGAAAATTGCTTATTGCTATCCAAAATTTTTGCCAGCCGTTCAGCCTTTGATCATTGGCATAATAGATACGGATCCCCATACAATCGGGCTGATTAAGTATGGTATTTAATATTTCGCGACCAAAAAATTGTGATATATTATCTTTAGGATTGCGGTGTCTGTGGTTTTCTGTCCATTGTGCTGCTAAATCAAGTTCAATTGGTGCGCCTTCGTGGCCGGTGATGGGTGATGATGGTCTTTTTTCTTGTGTTTCCATAAAAAATAATAGCGTGTAGGGATTTAGTTTGTATAAAACTAATACTAATAAGCATCTGTTTCAATGATATCTCCGGTCACATAAGCTGCAATGGATTTTTGATCTGGTTTTATGTTGTTGATTGTTAATAAATTACAAATGTTTTGCGTTTTGTTACCTGTTTATTATGCGTATTTTTACGTATCAGAAACTGTAATCTTACGTGGCTATAAAACTCTCCTTACTTAAGCTTTTTATGCATAAATGATCCTGCTTTTTAAGTTGTAAAAATGTTTTAATATAATACCTGAATATGGATATTGTTTATTAAATTGCTTTTAATAATAATCATATTACAAAAACCTATAACCCATTTTTTATGAAACAAGAAATGCAAATTGCACAGATCAGGCCGGAACAGGTTGGTGAATTCATCAGCGAAAGCTTTTACAAGGAACTAACCGAAAATTTTCAGCAGAAATTTCCTACTGAGATCCGGTCGGTGACGCTTAATCGCATGGCAGTTGAAACTGCTATGAGCGGTGAAAATGTGTCAGGCATTAAATTTATGAACGGCCTTGAAGATGCCAATGATCCATCGTCGAGGATTTTGGTTCTGATTCCTTGTAATTACACAGTCACAGCCAGTTTACCTAACTCTATTATTAATCAATACGGTTTTATGACTAACACCGGCGAAATTATTTCCTTGGAAAGGACATGGCAGGTATTGTTTAATCATGTATTAAACTTCAAAAAGCTTGATCCGGAAATGAGCTACACCAAAATCAATAGGGGATCATTTATGGGAAGGGTACGGTTAGGCGAATTTTTAAATGCTACGGATTGCCATAATTTTATTTATCACTTCGGACATCTCGCAGAAGAAGATCTGCCATATAAGCTTATTATTCAGCCATCTGATGGAATGAAAATGTTTATTGAACAAGCTGTGCCTTGTCCTGGTACAGCAGGCTGTCCTGCTGTAACCACATCAAATGATCCATGCGCCCTTACCCAAATTACAACAACCATGTTAGGTAGCGGAGCCGAAAGCCAGCTTAACCTGTTAAGAACTTTCCGCGACAAAATATTAACTGATAAGTTTAGTGGTGTGGAAGTTGAAAAGTACTATACTATTTCGGCGTCCTTACTGGAAGCTATAGATAAAACACAAAACAAAGAGGCGATATTTAAAGGCCTGTACGATAAATATATCGCTACTTCGCTTAACGCAATAAGCCAAAACGATGAGGCGACTGCTTTCGTCCTGTTTCAGGAAGCTATGCAACACCTTACCGAAACATATCTGTATCAATAACAACCTAAAATGTGATTGCAAAGCGTCTTTCCGGGCAGGAAAGGCGCTTTTTTATACAGAATTCTCTCCTTAAAGCGTAATTCTACGCTTTGTTCATGGTGATGATACGTTTTTATATCGCGTACCACTACAGGCTATAATAGCGTAGTGGCAACGTTGATTGCGTACCGGTTTTGCCCAAACTTTGACTCAGCAAATGAGCTCATTATAGTTTGCTTGCAGTGGAGTATGCTGAAAATCCAGTTTAAAGAGTAAGCCGGTACAAATACTAATCAAAAACTTATGAACTACATTATTAAAGGGAACCTGCGCGGTTTATTATGTTCGGACTGCGAACTGCCCGTTGCGGGCACATCGGTAAAAGTTTATCGTCCTTCCGATCAGCAGAACGAAACCCGGCTTGCTGTGGCCGATCCCAAACAAACCTTTCACCAGGTAAATGATGATGAACTGAAAGCCAAGGAACGACTGTTCATCACCCAGGCCGATGTACAGGAAAACGGCGATTTTGCCATCGAAATTGACGGCGCTAAATCCGGCTATGAAGGCGGCAGCATTGATGTGGACTGGTATTGCGGCAATGTGCCTTTCAAAATTCCACTGCCTAAAAAAGACCCGGCATTGCAGTTTCATATTACTACGCTTCAACCCCTGTATAAAAGCACGCAGGAAAATGCTCAATACGCGAGATTTGATTATAAAATAGATTCCAAATGGTTTTGCCGGATCCTTACCCTGCTTGATATTTGGGTGGTTTGCGGTTATGTTACCGATTGTGAAACCAAAGCGCCTATTGCAGGGGTTAGGGTATTTGCTTACGATGTTGACTGGCTGCAGGACGATGCCCTGGGTGATGCCTTCACCGATAATAACGGGAAGTTTACCATTGTATACCCCGGGGATAATTTCAGGAAAACCTTATTGCCATGGCTTAATGTTGAATGGCCCGCCGGTCCGGATTATTATTTCAGGATCGAGAGCTCATCGGGCACTGTATTGCTGGCCGAAGACCGCACCCGCGGCCGCCAGAACGACAGGCACAATGCCAATAATTGCTTTTGCGTAAAACTTTGTACCAAAGGCGGCGGCGAAGTGCCATGGTTTACTTCAGTAGGGTATTTCAGCATTACTTCGGATATTGACGCAGGCGGTAAAACCCTTATCACCAAGTTTGGTGCTGGCGGTACAGGTTATGGTTTTTTCGGTTCGGTTAAGCTGGGAGGTTATGCTACCAAAAGGGTTCCCTCGGCACCGGGCAGCGTGCTTCATTACCGCTTTTTATACTCGCTTGATAATGTAAATTTCAGCCCGGTAACTGTTGCCCAAATGGAGGGCACCGCGTTGAAGGTTGCTACCCGGCAAATTACCTGGAACGGCACCGTGGGTTTTCAGGATGTAGTGATTGATATTAATCAGCCTGCTTCGGTTCCCGATAGTATCCCGGCCGATAGTTTTCCCAACCCCATACCCGATCATGTGCTGCATCCCGATGCCAACGGTTGGGTAAGGGTTGACCAGCCAGCGCTTGACAATGGCTTTTATGGTTCACTGTTTTATTTAAATACCAATACCATTATTGGCGGCGGTGATGCCAGCACCGGGCTGCTCCCTGGCGATGAGGTATTACCGGTAAATCAAAAAAACGGTACTATGCTGTATATTAAATTTCAAACTACCGATGACCCAACTAATCCGTCATCACCCAATTTAAATACGCAGGCGCTCATCGGTAAAATTTATGTGAATAACTGGAACGATGTTAACCTGCTTAAGCTGCAGGAACTATTTAATGGTGGCGGCAGCGGATGTACCCCGGTTCAGAGTGCAGCACACGCCAATTTTACAGCCGATCACGAATTGATGCTTAACTGGGCACTGGGTGTAAACTCAAACGCCCTTGCCCATGAGGTGCACGGATTGCCGCAAGGCAACGTACCGCGGGGAGGATTTGCCAAGTTTGATCTGGTAAACCCGCCAATGGGTTTTGTTTTAGACCAGCCTTTCAGCGCATGGCCCTCATGCGCCTATAGCCTAACCTTAGGCACCGTACGTAAGCTGACCACCGGCGAGAGCAACGACCAGGGCAGAACTAACCAGGTTATCTTTTGTAAGTAACCTGTATGTGGACGGGGGAAGAGGGTGCCGTTGCATGTCGGCGCCCTCTCGTTTAAGCTATTAAAATAGCCTCAGGATGTACGAAGCCTCGTACGCAAGAAACAGGATCACTAAAACCGCATGAAACTTCCGGTTCTCCACCTTAATGGCTATCATGCATAATATAAAATGGCTGATATTGCGGATAGGGTATTCGATATTGTAATGATGTACGTAGGAGGGACCCTTTATTTCGGTATCAATAATATCAAGCAGGTAGCTGGCCCCTAAAATGCTGAAGATCCATTTGCGGCGCGAATAGAAGTAATCTTTGTAGTCCTGGTAATCCTTCAGGTCATCGGGGTATAACAGGGCACAAACGCTGTAATAGGTTACAATGTAGATGATGATAAAAAAGTACTCGGCAAAAAGCCAGTGCTTTATTTCGTGCAGGCTGATCTCCCACCACCAAAAATGCAGCAGCAATATAAACATGTAAAGTGTCCACAGGTTATGTACCCAATAGGGTTTATCCCGGCCGGGGTGCTGGATCTGTTTGGCCGCGCCTTTAAGCAGGTGGGTAATGCTAAGGCCCAATGTAATGCTGATAACAGCCTTGATGTGACTAAAGGTATCCATAGGCAGGTTTATTACTAAATAAAAATAGTGTTTTATTTTAGTAATGCTGTCGTTATAGATGTCTGTTATTCAATTACTCTCGTCATTGCGAGGTACGAAGCAATCGCGAACTATACAGAGCGGCTTTGCTAATCGGGGATTGCTTCGTACCTCGCAATGACGATTTGAGAAAGTTTTGCGGAATTTTTTATGAAAAACTAAAATATCGCCTCAGCAATCCTTTTTGTCGGCCCGGCGTTACTCATTGTATAAAAGTGCAGTACCGGCGCACCAAAGGCTATCAGTTCTTTACACTGGTTGATCATCCATTCAATACCTACCTCTTTCACTGCTTTTTCGTTTTCACAGGCATGGATAGCATCGCTCAGATCTTCGGGGATATCGATATGGAAGGTTTTTGATAACGTAACCAGTTGTTTTGATGAGGTGATCGGTTTTAGCCCCGGAATAATAGGCACATTGATGCCATTGGCCCGGCAGGCCTTCACAAACTCTTTGTACCTGTCAATATCAAAAAACATTTGGGTTACAATGAACTGCGCTCCCATTTCTACCTTTTGTTTCAGGTATTTGAAATCGGTTTTAAGGTTGGGGGCTTCAAAGTGTTTTTCGGGATACCCGGCAACACCGATACAGAAATTCGTTTTTGCGGAGTTGCCATGATCTTCGTGCAGGTAAATGCCGTTGTTCATGTTAACCACCTGCTCTAACAAGTCCGTAGCAAAGCAATGGCCATTAGGCGTAGGTACAAACGATGAATCGCCAATGCGGGCATCACCGCGCAATACCAGCACGTTTTCGATGCCCAAAAACTCCAGTTCGATAAGCGCGTTCTCGGTTTCATCTTTAGTAAAACCACCACAAAGTAAATGTGGAACGGTATCAACTTTATACTTGTTCATGATAGCCGCGCAAATAGCGATAGTGCCGGGGCGCTTGCGGTAAGCCAGCTTTTCCAGTAAGCCATTAGGGTGCTGCTTATAGATAAAATCTTCGCGAAGCGAGGTTACATCAATAAACGGAGGTTTAAACTCCATGAGCGGGTCGATAGCATTATAAATGCCCTGGATGCTCTGCCCCTTTAAAGGAGGGATCAGCTCAAAAGAAAAAAGTGTTTTGCCGTTGGCGTTTGCTATATGTTCAGGTATTTTCATTTGGCGCTTTTAGCTGCGTAATATTATTGTATCCGTCATTGCGAGGTACGAAGCAATCCCCGATTGGCAGAGCCGCTCTGTACGGTTCGCGATTGCTTCGTGCCTCGCAATGACGTGGTTTATATCATTTTAGTTTAATAATTAATATTCGGCCCTAACCATCTTTCTACATCTTCCAGCGGCATATTCTTCCTTACCGCATAATCCTCAACCTGGTCTTTACTAATCTTGCCCAGCCCGAAATACCTTGCCTGCGGATGCGCGAAGTAAAAACCGCTTACCGATGCGGCAGGCATCATGGCCAGGCTTTCGGTAAGGTGCATGTGTGCGTTATCTTCGGCTTTCAGCAGTTCAAATAAGGTGGTTTTTTCGGTATGGTCCGGACAGGCGGGATAACCCGGTGCCGGGCGGATGCCCTGGTATTCTTCCTTAATCAGGTCGACGGTGCTTAGCTGCTCGCCTTTGGCATAACCCCAGTGTTCTTTACGCACCAGTTCGTGCATTTTTTCTGCGAAGGCCTCGGCAAGGCGGTCGGCAAGGGCTTTGGCCATGATGCTGTTATAATCGTCATGGTCGGCCTCAAACTCGGCTACCAGCTCATCGCAGCCAATACCTGTGGTTACAGCAAAGCCGCCAAAGTAATCGGGTACGCCGCTTTCTTTTGGCGCGATAAAATCCGACAGGGCATAATACGGGTCGTTCTTCACCTTTTCGGCTTGCTGGCGAAGGGTGTGGATGCGGGATAATACCTTGGTACGGCTTTCATCTGTATATAGCTCAATATCATCGCCTACACTGTTCGCTGGCCAAAAGCCAATAACGCCGGTGGCGGTTAATAGCTTGTCTTTAACAATGCGTTTCATCAGCTCCTGAGCATCATCAAATAGTTTTTTGGCTTCAACGCCTACAAACTTATCATCAAAGATTTTAGGGTAGCTGCCGCGGAGCTCCCAGGTGTGGAAAAACGGTGTCCAGTCGATATAGGGCAGCAACTCTTCCAACGGATATGATTCAAATACTTTGGTGCCGGTAAATGCAGGTTTCGGTGCCACATCGCCATCCAGACTGATCTGGAATTTGCCCGCACGGGCTTCCTGGATAGTTACGAAACGCTTGTCCGACTTTTTATTGGCATGCGCCTCACGGGCTTTGGCGTATTCGTCCTTAATGCCCTGGATATAGGCGTCGCGGTTATCCTTGCTCATGAGGTTGCTGCACACGGTAACACTGCGCGATGCATCCAATACATGGATGGCAGCGCCCGAATATTGAGGAGCAACCTTTACAGCAGCGTGAATGCGTGATGTAGTGGCGCCCCCAATGATCAGCGGAATAGTAAAGCCTTCACGCTCCATCTCTTTGGCAAAATGCACCATTTCATCAAGTGATGGGGTAATTAAACCACTCAGACCGATGATATCGACATTTTGCTTTTTAGCTTCTTCAATAATACGCTGAGCAGGCACCATCACCCCGAGGTCAATCACCTCGAAGTTGTTACAGGCCAGTACCACGCCAACTATATTTTTGCCGATGTCATGCACATCGCCTTTAACGGTGGCCATTAAAACCTTACCGGCATTGGCGCGCTGATCGGCATTGGCGTTGTTCCTTTTCTCTTCTTCAATAAAGGGCAGCAGGTAAGCCACTGCCTTTTTCATAACACGGGCCGATTTTACCACCTGAGGCAAAAACATTTTACCTGCACCAAATAAGTCACCCACGATGTTCATCCCATCCATCAGCGGGCCTTCAATTACTTCAAGTGGTTTGCTGTAGGCCTGGCGGGCTTCTTCAACATCGTCGTCAAGGTATTCAACAATACCTTTCACCAGTGAGTGGGAGAGGCGCTCCTGTACAGTTCCCTTGCGCCACTCTTCGTCGCGTACTACTTCTTTACCTTTACTTTTGATGGTATCGGCAAATTCAACCAGTCGCTCGGTAGCATCCGGGCGGCGGTTAAGGAGCACGTCTTCTACCAGTTCTAAAAGGTTTTTGGGAATCTCCTCGTAAACCTCCAGCATTCCAGCGTTTACGATACCCATATCCATGCCGGCTTTAATGGCGTGGTACAGGAAAGCCGAGTGCATAGCCTCGCGCACGGTATTATTACCCCTGAACGAGAACGAAATATTACTCACCCCGCCGCTTACTTTGGCGTGGGGCAGGTTTTGCTTGATCCAGCGGGTGGCTTCAATAAAGTCGACCGCATAGTTGTTATGCTCTTCCAAACCGGTGGCAACGGTAAGGATGTTAGGGTCAAAAATGATGTCCTGCGGCGGGAAACCCACTTCATTCACCAATATATCATATGATCTTTTACAGATCTCAATGCGGCGTTCCAGTGAATCGGCCTGGCCGGTTTCGTCAAAGGCCATTACTACAGTTGCAGCACCATAGCTCAGGATCTTGGCGGCTTGTTCTTTAAACTTTTCTTCGCCCTCTTTCAGGGAAATGGAGTTTACGATGCCTTTACCCTGTACACATTTCAAACCGGCCTCAATCACCGTCCATTTGGATGAGTCGATCATGATCGGCAGCTTGGCAATATCGGGCTCAGAAGCAACCAGGTTCAGGAATTTCACCATCACCGCTTCCGAATCGATCATACCCTCATCCATATTGATATCGATGACCTGCGCGCCGCCTTCTACCTGTTGCAGGGCAACACTGAGCGCGGCCTCATAATCTTCGGCAAGGATGAGTTTGGAAAATTTAGGCGAACCAGTAATATTGGTACGCTCACCCACGTTCACAAAAATACTTTCGGGCTTTATAGTAACAGATTCCAAACCGCTCAGGCGCATATCCGGTTCAATTTCCGGGATAAGGCGGGGCGGGTATTTGGCAGCTTTATCAGCAATACACTTAATATGCTCTGGTGTAGTACCGCAGCAACCGCCAACAATGTTAACCAGCCCGGCTTTGATAAAATCATCAACCTGGTGGGCGGTTTCATGCGGGGTTTCGTCATACTGGCCAAACTCATTAGGTAAGCCTGCATTTGGATAGGCAGAGATAAATACACCTGCTTTTTCAGAGAGCTCGGCAAGGTGGGGGCGCATTTCCCTTGCGCCTAAAGCACAATTTAAACCTACCGAAAGCAGGTTAGCATGGCTTATCGAATTCCAGAAAGCCTCAACCGTTTGGCCCGAAAGCGTACGGCCCGAAGCATCGGTAATAGTACCCGAGATCATGATGCCGCCGCTATCCCTGAAAGCAGGGAAATCCTTACCGGCAGCTTTGCATTCCAGCTCATAACGTTTTATGGCGAAAAGGGCAGCCTTGGCATTCAGCGTATCAAAAATGGTTTCAACCAGTAATAAATGTGAACCACCATCAACCAAACCACGAACCTGATCATAGTAGGCATCGGCGAGATCATCAAACGTAACTGCGCGGTATCCTGGGTCATTAACATCAGGTGATAAGGAAGCAGTACGGTTTGTTGGCCCTACGGCACCGGCAACAAAACGTGGTTTAGCAGGGTTACGCAAGGTATATTCGTCGGCCACTTCGCGGGCAATGCGGGCGCCTTCGTAGCTTAGTTCATAGGCCAGCTCTTCCAGGTGGTAATCGGCAAGGGAAATTACCTGCGTGCTGAAGGTGTTGGTTTCGATGATATCGGCACCGGCCTCCAGGTATTCGGCATGGATGGCCTTGATAATATCAGGGCGTGTGATGTTGAGCAGGTCGTTATTGCCCTGCAGGTCGCTATGATGATCGCGAAAACGCTCGCCACGAAAATCCTTCTCGGTAAGCTGGTACCGTTGTATCATGGTACCCATCGCTCCATCAATCACCAGGATGCGTTTCTGTAATTCTTTTCTAATGTCCATTTTTTCCGGTTGGCCGTTGCCAGTGTTGCAGTTTGCAGCTATCAGTTTGCGGTGGGCAGTTAGGCAATGTACATTTACTACAATGGTTTAAATAAAAACCCAATACTGCAAACTGCTAACTTAAAACTGCAAACTAAAAGATGGCTTATCTCGAAAAGTCGGGTGTTGTTATGACTTTCGCTTATCTGTCTCAGGGGCCATTTGGCTGCTGAGTAGAATGTAGCACCTTGTGAAGCACAGGTTGCTAAGACATCGCAGGGTCTAATCCCTCCGTCTTTCTCCATAAGCAGTGCAAAGTTGCGCAATAAAGTTGTCATTTGCAAGTGTATAACGTACCCTGTATATCATAGCTAAGCCACATTGTTAAACAAAAAAAGCTGCCCTTTTTCAAAGGCAGCTTTCTGATTTAATTTCTTGATGAGATTATCTTCTTCTGCCGAATAAACGGAGGATCATGAAAAATAGGTTGATTAGCGTAATATAAAGTGCTAAGGCGCCTATCAAAGCCAGTTTTTTAGAACTTGCATCACCATATTCAATACCTGCGCCAATACGTTTAAGCATTTGCATGTAGTATGCCGTTAAACCGGTAAATACTGCTATACCTATATAGCTGATGATATAACTCATTTGCTCGCTGTGCATAAAGAAGTTAGCTAATGAAGCTACAAAAATGCCTATGAATAAAATGTAGAGGATAGAACCGAACCGGGTTAAATCCATTTGCGTGGTATAGCCTGCTATAGCCATTATACCAAAAGTTACGGATGCTGTAATGAATACACCGAGTATTGAAGCCGCTGTATAAATTAAAAAGATCACACTTAAGCTAATGCCTATAAGGGTTGCGTAAGCAACAAAAAGTAAAACCAGTATAGGGTACGAAATCCGGTTGTACCCAAACTGCATTACCAGTGAAAAAGCCAATGGCGAAAAGATGGCGAACAAGCCGAAACCTGTATAACCTGTTGGGCCAACAACTAAGTTTATTAAACCCATGTTCAGGAACAGGTACACTGTTACAGCCGAAACGCCAAGTGCAAGGAACATCCAGCTGAAAACGCCAGCAAGAAACCTGCGCGACATTGTGGCCGAAATATCCTCAACCTCAATTATATTATCGTATTTGAATTTAGAATCTTTAATTTCCATTTTTTGTTAAAATTATAGTACGAATTTATGAATAAAAAGTGAATGTAAAGTGAAGAATATGTGCCCGCTTCTCCGCCATGTCATTGCGAGGTACGAAGCAATCGCGAACTTTACAGAGGGACTTGCAAAGCTTCTCTGCTAATCGGGGATTGCTTCGTGCCTCGCAATGACGTGGTGAGAATGACTTATTGAAACAACCTAATTCAGCCTCCTCATCAACTGCTCTTCCACCTTTTTGAAAACCTGTACAGGTTTCAGGGTACGCCAGCCAAGGCTATCAAGCTCGCCGCCGAAATTGATGTAATAATCGATGTTGTTGCGTTTAAACTCATCAATCACGTGGTCGCGGAAGTTAATACCTGCTATCCAGCCATCCTCCACATCCTGGAACCATTCTTCGTAATAACAATCATCACTTGAATGAAAGTTGAGTACGTTTTCACCAATCAGGATAAAATGCGTGATGCCGGCATCAACCATCAAATCCAACAACTCACGCTTCATCAGCATGATATCGTTATTTATGGCATCGTTCCATTCGCCTATTAGCTCAATAATGGTATAGCCCTTATCATAATCGGCAAAAAGCACTTTAAGGTAAAGTGTATTGGAGCCGAATGAATCCCATTGGGGGTGCAGCAGGTAATTGTAAACCTGCTTGTCAAATTCAAACTCGCTGTATTCGGTTGCATAAAAAGGCGAAAACTCATCTTCCGATGCTACGTAATCATCTCTCCAGCGGTAATATGGTTCAATCTCGTGCATGTCTTTGATTTCAAATGTGCAGATATGCAGATGTGCAGATTAGAATATGCAAATCAAAATCATCTGCACATTTAAAATTTGCACATCTGCACATCATTTTTTTAAATAATGATCAACAGCGCTTCGTACGCTGCCGTATTGTTTCAGTAACCCGGCTGCTTCCTCTTCGCTCAGGCCGGTTTCGTCCATTACCATGTGGGTGCCCCTGTTCACCAATTTATGGTTGCTTAACTGCATATCAACCATCCTGTTCCCTTTAACGCGGCCAAGCTGGATCATTACACTTGTGCTAAGCATGTTTAAAACTAATTTTTGCGCGGTACCGGCCTTCATACGGGTTGAGCCTGTTAAAAACTCGGGACCTGTTACCACTTCAACCGGGTATTGTGCCACGGCAGCCACCGGGCTGCCGCTGTTACAAACAATGCAGCCGGTAACTATATTATGCTCATTGGCTGTTTTTAGGCCGCCGATAACATATGGTGTAGTGCCTGAAGCGGCAATGCCAATAACTACGTCTTTATCGTTAATATCAAAAGCCTGTAAATCAATCCAGGCTTGTACAGCATCATCTTCGGCATACTCAACCGCTTTGCGGATGGCGGTATCTCCACCGGCAATCAAGCCCACCACCATATCAAACGGAACGCCGAAAGTTGGCGGGCATTCTGAAGCATCAACCACACCTAACCTGCCGCTGGTACCTGCGCCAATGTAAAACAACCTGCCGCCGTTTTTCATCCTTTCGGCAGTGATTTTGGCAAGGGCTTCTATCTGTGGCAGAGCCTTTTCCACAGCAAGGGGAACGGTTTTATCCTCGTTATTAATGTTTTCTAAAATTTCCCTTACGGTTTGTTTTTCGAGGTTTTTATAGTGCGATTCCCTTTCGGTGGTGGTTTCCATAGCCTATTTTCAAATAATTTATAACAAAATTCGGTAAAAAACATCAAATGCAAGGGTGCAGGTAAAAATTATTGACCTTGCAATTGTTAACTTTGTGTTATAACTTATGAAGAGGACCGCGGGTGTAATTTTCCGGACAATAATCCTGCTGCTGTTGGGGGTGATGATAGGCCAGTTGCTTAACAGGGATTTTGCTGCCCGTAAACTTGGGTTTTCATTTGCCGGCAGCAGTAAAATTGCAAAGGTACTGCAACTGGTTGACCGCAATTATGTTGACAGTGTGAACATTGACAGCATTGAAGGTGTATCAGTAAATAACCTGCTTCAAAACCTCGATCCGCATTCGCTTTACTTACCGAAACAGCAGGCGCAATCCATCAATGAACGTTTGGATGGTGGTTTTAACGGTATCGGTATCGAATACCAGTTACTGCGCGATACACTGATCATTACACAGGTTTATACCGGCGGGCCGGCCGAAAAAGCAGGATTGCTGGTAGGCAGCAAAGTGATTAATGTTGATGATAAAAAGTTTTCGGGCAGTAAGTTAACAGCAGCCCGTATAAATAATGTTTTCCGGGGTGAAAAGGATGCCGAAATAAAACTGGCTATTATACCCCCGCTAAGTAAAGACCTGAAAATACTTAACGTTAAACGCGGTCATGTTGATTTGAGCAGCGTTGATGCTGCTTATATGGCCGATGCCCAAACGGGTTATATCAAGATCAGTAAATTTTCGGCCACTACCGATGTGGATTTCAGAAAAGCGTTAACCACTTTAAAAAGTGACGGTATGGATAAGTTACTGCTTGATTTGAGAGGAAACGGCGGTGGTTACCTTAATGCTGCTACCTCACTGGCTGATGAGTTTTTAACTGAGGGAAAACTGATAGTTTATACCAAAGGCATCCACGAACCCCGTACCGATTATTTTGCTACAGATTCGGGCATGTTCCAGAAAGGGAAACTTACTGTACTTATTGATGAATATTCGGCCTCGGCAAGTGAAATATTGGCAGGCGCCCTGCAGGATTTGGACAGGGCTACTATTGTTGGCCGCCGGTCGTTTGGTAAAGGCCTGGTACAGCAGCAGTTTGCTTTTGATGATGGTTCGGCAGTGAATTTAACAGTGGCAAGATATTATACCCCTTCGGGCCGGTCTATCCAAAAATCGTACAAAAACGGGGTTGATAGTTATCGGAATGAGCTTGCCCAGCGCATGCAAAAAGGCGAATTATTTTCAGAACAGAGCAACCTGAGCGACAGTGTTTTTAAAGGAACGCCATCATACCATACCTCAAGCGGGCGTAAAGTTTTTAGCGGCGGGGGTATCATGCCCGATGTTTTTGTGCCTGCGGACACCGGCAAGTTTACCCCGCTGATCCAGGATTTAAGCCAGCAGCAATTGTTTACCGCATACGTGATTGACCGCCAGCAGCAGCTGCTTAAAAAATACCCCACCGAAGCTGAGTTTTTAAAACAATACGCTGTTAGTAATGATGAGGTAGATAAATTTATCCTGTATGCTTCGCAAACCATTAAAGAAATGGATTCGCACGAAATACAGATCTCCAGGGAGCCTATCAAAACTATCCTTAAAGCTCATGCAGCCCGTTTTAAATGGGGCGATAATGCCTACTTCAAGGTAATTAACACCGACGATGTGACATTTAAAAAAGGGTTGGAACAATAGGAACCCTGATTTTCCTGATTTGAGGATTTCCCGATAAAGCAGATAAAAAATATGAGTTAAAACAGGGTTCTTCTAATGTTGAAGGGTGTCCTGTTTTAACTCATGGAAAGCCTTGATCCTAAAAATCAAGGTTTAGGATCCTTGATTAGTATCTCATGGTAATCCTTAAATCCTAAAAATCACGGTTCAGGTTCTTACTTCTGCCTGAACCACACCTGTATCGGCGCGCCCGAAAACTCGAAATTTTCGCGGAGCTTATTTTCGATAAAGCGGTAGTAAGGTTCTTTTACGTATTGCGGCAGGTTACAGAAAAACGCGAACATTGGCGAAGTGCCTGTAATTTGGGTAATGTATTTTATTTTAACGTATTTACCTTTTATTGATGGCGGTGGATAGTTTTCGATGATAGGCAGCATTACCTCGTTCAGTTTTGAAGTAGGAATTTTGCGGGCGCGGTTCTTATAAACCTGGTTAGCCACATCTAAAACCTTTAGTACCCTTTGCTTTTCGGTAACCGAGGTAAAAACAATAGGCACATCGCTAAATGGGGCTAACTTATCACGGATCTGCTCTTCAAATACTTTGACAGTTTTATTGTTCTTCTCAATTAAATCCCATTTATTCACAACAACCATCACGCCTTTTTTGTTCTTTTCGGCCAGGTGGAAGATACTGATATCCTGTGATTCAAAGCCTTCAACAGCATCAATCATCAGGATAACCACATCGGCTTCTTCCAAAGCTTTAATGGTGCGCATTACCGAATAAAACTCAATATTTTCCTTAACCTTGGTTTTTTTACGCATCCCGGCGGTATCTATCAGCATAAAATCATGACCGTACTGGTTATAGTGGATATGGATGGAGTCGCGGGTGGTACCGGCAATTGGGGTAACAATATTACGGTCGGTACCGATAAGAGCGTTGATGATTGATGATTTACCTACGTTTGGCCTGCCAACTATGGCATATTTAGGACGGGTGTTTTCTTCCAGAACTTCATCTTCAAAGTGTTTCACCACTTCGTCGAGCAGTTCGCCTGTACCCGAGCCTGTCATCGACGAAATACTGTAGATTTCGCCAAGGCCAAGGCTGTAAAATACCATGGCATCGGCAACCTGGCTGTTGTTATCCAGCTTGTTCACCACTACAAAAACAGGTTTTTTGCTTTTGCGCAGGCGGGTGGCAATCTCATCGTCCAGATCGGTAATACCGGTGGTAACATCAACAACAAAAAGGATAACCGAAGCTTCCTCAATGGCAATATCAACCTGCTCGCGGATGGCTACTTCAAAAACATCGTCGGAGTTGGCTACGTAGCCGCCGGTATCAATAACGGTAAAGTTATGGTTAAGCCACTCGGCAACGCCGTAGTGCCTGTCGCGTGTTACGCCGCTAAAGTCATCTACAATGGCCTTACGGCTTTCGGTTAAGCGGTTATATAATGTTGATTTGCCTACGTTGGGCCTGCCCACAATGGCTACTATGTTACTCATATTTTTTGTTAAGAGTCAGGATGCAAGAAATCAAGATTCAGGAATACAAATCTATTTAACTTAACAACTGCTTCTACGAAATTTTTAAATTTTATTAATGATAGATCAAGATGTTGGATTGTCCTGCATCCTGATTCTAAAAGTCTTGATTCTGTTCTTCTTATTCGTACCCGAATTGTTTGAGGTAATTTTTTTTGGTACGCCAGTCGGGGATTACTTTTACAAACATTTCCAGGAAGATCTTTTGCTGAAAAAACTCCTCCATGGAGCGGCGGGCATAGGTGCCTACTATTTTCAGCATTTCGCCGTTTTTACCGATGATGATATTTTTTTGCGAGTCGCGCTCCACAATGATCTCGGCACTGATGCGGTAAAGTTTTTCACCTTCAATAAAGGCGGTTACAATAACCTCGGTGCTATAAGGGATCTCTTTTTTATATTGTTTAAATACCTGCTCGCGGATCATTTCTGAGGCGAAGAAGCGGTCGTTACGATCAGTCAGCGCATCTTTTTCGTAATATGGCGCATGCTCTGGCAGGTTACCAATCACAAAATCCATAATGGCTTTAATGTTGTGCCCGTGCAATGCCGATATGGCAAAAATGGCTTTGGGATTTAGTTTTTCCTGCCAAAACTCTACTTTCTTTTTTACGGTTTCCTCATCGCTTTGGTCAATTTTGTTAATCAGTACGGCAAGAGGGGCTTCAGAGCGTTCCAGTTTTTTCAGAACGTCAGCCTCGTCATACTCCTCGTAAATGTCAGTAACCAGCAAAATAAGGTCGGCATCAACAATAGAGCCATCAACCTGGTGCATCATGCTTTCGTGCAGGGCGTAGTGAGGTTTGATAACACCGGGGGTGTCCGAAAACACGATCTGGTAGTTTTCATCGTTCACAATACCCAATATACGGTGGCGTGTAGTTTGCGCTTTTGGGGTAATGATGGACATTTTTTCGCCCACCAACGCATTCATAAGGGTTGATTTCCCTGCGTTGGGTTTACCTATTATACTTACAAAACCTGCCTGATGAGCCATAAAAAAATAATTAAAAATATATTTGGACTGCAAAGAAACGAATTATATCTTTGCAGTCCAATTAAAACGGAGTGCAAATTTGCATTTTGATAATTGGAAGGAACTTTCCGGGGTTATGGCCGGATCTCAAATATATAGCACAATACAGTGCGGGATGGAGCAGTTGGTAGCTCGTCGGGCTCATAACCCGAAGGTCGTAGGTTCGAGTCCTGCTCCCGCTACGAAAAGATGAAAGCCTCAAGTCGAAAGATTTGAGGCTTTCATCTTTTAGCGCACTTGGCAGCTCACCGGGTTCATACCCGCTGGTTAGTCGATCGGGTTGTGCCTCCTTTCTTAATATATCATATATCGTTAATCCTAAACGGTCTAAATTCGAAATATTTACGTATTGATTCGGGAGGTATAGCAATTGACTCGTCCGGAAAAAACTATACACTAAAAAGAAGTGTATGAAAACAGAAGACGATCAAGGCACACCGATAACCCGCTTTCATGAGCGGGGCCATTTTCAAACGAACTTACGGGATGAGCTCATAA
>NZ_JBHLTS010000080.1:0-361134 GCF_042434235.1 Mucilaginibacter angelicae
ATCCTTTATCAGCAAACGATACGTTTGCAAATAATTCCGTTTTAAGGTTAGATCATTTGTGTTGATTCGCATAGCTTTAAGTTAGGCTATTTTGTCTCCGAATTATCTAACCTTTACAATTGCGAGGTACAACGAAGCAATCGCATATTATATAGGGTGGCTCTGCTTCCGTGCGGTTGCCACGCTATCGCTCGCAATGACATGTTTTTCTGCATCCTTTGTCTGTGTCCTCACGGGCAATTATATTTGTATTATGCAACACCGTGAACTTATCATCAGCAATTATGTAAAAGCCTACAACAGCTTTGATGTTGCAGGCATGCTTAAAGACCTTGCCCCAGCCATAAAATTTCAAAATATATCCAATGGCGATGTAAACATGGAGCTTAATGGCATCGAAGCATTTCAAAACCAGGCCCAGCAAGCCACTCAGCTCTTTGAAAGCCGAGAACAAATTATCCGCTCATTTAAACATACCGGCAACAAAACCGAAATAGCTATTGATTATAACGCCGTTTTGGCTACCGATTTGCCAAACGGATTAAAGAAAGGTGATGAACTAAACCTGAAAGGACATTCCATTTTTACTTTTGATGACGATAAGATTATCGGGATAATGGATATTAGTTAAGATCGGGATAAGTTTAAAACCGCGTTTCC
Organism: Mucilaginibacter angelicae; assembly: GCF_042434235.1. Taxonomy (NCBI): domain Bacteria; kingdom Pseudomonadati; phylum Bacteroidota; class Sphingobacteriia; order Sphingobacteriales; family Sphingobacteriaceae; genus Mucilaginibacter; species Mucilaginibacter angelicae. The sequence goes on from NZ_JBHLTS010000080.1 coordinate 661, forward strand.
ACGGATTTGGATTTTGAAGGGGCTGCTACTTTTCCATCACGTCATTACAAGGTACGAAGCAATCCCAAATGAGTAGAGTGGCTATGCATATTCGCCCTGTAAAGTCGGGGATTGCTTCGTACCTCGCAATGACGCTTTTTTTGAGGTTTATTCCAGCACCAATTTCTTCAGCATAATCCCAACCGTAGCAGTTTTCCTTTTCACCGCCGGGCCATAACTAAAAGCTATCTTGTACATCTTTTTTGATTTGATCCAGTTAATAAATTTCGGATCGCAAACTGCGTTCAGTTTATAAACATATTGCTCGGGCTGGGGTTTAGCCTCTGAAACGGCGATATAAATAGAGCCGGGCGTTTTGCAATCTGCCGGGGCATCGGTATTACCCTGCTGCTCGGCAACCAGGTACACCGCTATATTAAGCGTTTTATGATCGGTATACACATAACGCTTTTGCATATTATTCAAAACATAGGTAAGGTCCTGGTTGGATACGCTTTTGAATTTGATTGACTGGGCGATAACATTAAAGCAGGCACCGGTGACGAGCAACACTGCTAACAGTATTCTTTTCCACATAAAATGATCATTAAGGTCGAACTTTTGTACTTTTCAAAAAAGACTGTTTACCTCAACAATGAAATTAGCATACTGTTTTTATCAGGAAAAAAATTAGTTGTTCATGATCATTTCCCGCTCAAAAACCCGTTCTCTTCCAGCCAGGAAGCGGCCCATTCAAACCATTTGCCTTTATTTTTAGAATTGTTCATCCCAAAGCCATGGCCTCCCTCCTGGAAAAGGTGCATCTCGGCCTTTACCTTATTTTTCAAAAGCGCATCATAAAACAGTAAGCTGTTTTGTACAGGTACTACGGTATCATCTTCGGCATGCACCAAAAATGTAGGCGGGGTGTTGGACGTTACCTGCTTTTCGTTCGAATACAGTTCTAACTGCGCTGCCGAAGGATTTTTACCGATCAAATTTTCCCTTGAACCAACGTGGGCATATTCACCAAAAGAAATTACTGGATATATCAGCATCATAAAATCAGGGCGTACACTGATGTTTTCTTTATCTTCAATAACCGGCTTATCAAAATGTGTACCCTCGGTTGATGCCAGGTGACCACCGGCCGAAAAACCGATGATGCCAATCTTTGATGGATTGATGTTCCATTCAGCAGCATTTTTACGCACAGTATATATAGCCATTTGCGCATCCTGCAGGGGGCCGATAGATTTATCGGCCATAATATCATCACTTGGTAAGCGGTATTTCAACAAATAAGCCGTTACACCAATTTGAGCAAAGGCTTTAGCTATAGCTTTTCCTTCGTGATCCGAAGCCAATCCGGAATATCCTCCGCCGGGGCAAACAACAATTGCAGCGCCATTAGCTTTACCTTTTTCTGGCAGGTAAGGCGTTAATGTTGGTTCCGTAACCAAAGTAATCCAGCTTCTGTCATCAGTTTTTTCAACGTAACTCGCCGGGGCTTTTTTTGAATTGGGAACACCTTTTGGATAAAGCGGCATCGGTTTCTCCTGTGCAAAGGAGGCAAAAGTTATGGCTGTCAATGCAAAGGCTGATAAGATGGATTTCATATTTTTAAAAGGCAAATTGGATCTGTCCAAAATACAATTAATCTCTTGAAAACAAAAAACGGAGTATCATTTCTGATAACTCCGTTCAATTAGCCCTTAAAAAACAACGTCATTGCGAGGTACGAAGCAATCCCCTACTTTACAGGGCGGATGTGCAAAGCCCCTCTGCTCATCAGGGATTGCTTCGTACCTCGCAATGACGCCTTTTTTATCTATTTTCCTTAAGTCTTCGGCCCGCCAAATTCCATCAGGTAGGCTTTCAGGAAATCATCCAGATCACCGTCAAGCACTGCCGCGGCATTAGAGGTTTCATGATCGGTACGCAGGTCTTTCACCAGTTTGTACGGGTGCAAAACATAGTTGCGGATCTGTGAGCCCCACTCTATCTTCTTCTTATTTCCTTCAATAGCATTGGTCAGCTCCATGCGTTTGCGCATCTCAATTTCGTATAACTGCGATTTCAGCAAGCGGATAGCGTTATCCTTGTTCTGCAATTGTGAGCGCGATTCCTGGTTTTTGATAATAATGCCCGATGGTTTGTGGTATAAACGTACGGCGGTTTCTACCTTATTCACGTTTTGTCCGCCTGCACCACCCGAGCGGAAAGTTTCAAACTCAATATCGGCGGGGTTTACTTCAATTTCAATGGTATCATCAACCAACGGGTATACATATACCGAAGCAAACGAAGTATGGCGCTTGGCATTGGCATCAAACGGAGATACGCGCACCAAACGGTGTACACCATTTTCACCTTTTAAATAACCGTAGGCAAACTCGCCTTCCAGCTGCAGTGTAACGGTTTTTACACCGGCTACGTCACCTGGTTGGTAATCCTGCTCGGTAACTTTAAAGCCGCTTTTTTCGCCATACATGATGTACATACGCATGAGCATACCAGCCCAATCGCAGCTTTCGGTACCGCCGGCACCAGCCGTAATCTGAAGTACTGCGTTTAGCTGATCTTCTTCGGCCGAGAGCATGTTTTTAAACTCAAGCTCTTCAACCGCTTTTATGGCTGCATTATATTGTTCCTGCATTTCGGCTTCGGTAGCGTCGCCGCCCTGGTAAAATTCAAAAAGTACGCCCGCGTCATCAACAACGGCTACAACTTTCTGAAAGGCATCTGTCCATACTTTTTTTACTTTGATGGATGCCAGCACCTTTTCTGCCTCTTTAGGGTGGTCCCAAAAATGCGGGCCAATGGTTATTTCCTGTTCTGCCTGTAATAGCTCCAGCTTCTTATCAATGTCAAAGATGCCTCCTCAGGGAAGTTACTCTATCCCTTAAATCCTGAACTTGTTCTTTAGTCATACGGCAAATATATATAATTTGAAAAATTGCTATAAATAAAAAGGCCTGCAAATTGTTTAACAATCAGCAGGCCCGTTCATTAGGCAGATGTAATAGTATGTTAGGCAACCATCAGGTTGTTCACAAGCGGATTCAGATCGGTACGGTTACCGTTCAGCTTAGTCAGCAGGGTACCCAAAGCAAATTCCTTGGCCTCTCCACTCTTGGTTTCTTTGATCAGCTCATTCATAACCGTTGGGATCAAAGCTTTTGCAGTGGCTAAAGCATTTGCCGGATCGATACTGTAAAAGGTATTAAGCTTATTGGCAAAGCGGTTGGTTATGCTCGATACTAATGAATTGTTGTAACTACCCGAAAACTGAAAGTACTTTATAAGTTCCTTTACCTTGCCGCTTTCAAGCTGGCCTTTTAATACTTCAATGATAGAACTTGAAGCTTCATTGATCACCGCCTCATGATGTTGAGCAGGGATCACCGGGTTGTTGATAACAGCCGTCCCGGCGTTATCTTTTACAAGCAAAAACAGTTTTTCAAACATAGTAATACGTGCTTTTAAAGTAAATTTACAAATTGATGATAAATACCTCATTTGATTACCATCGATACAAATATATCAAATAAAAATTTTAAACTTCAAAATATATTTGTAATTTCTTTGTAATTCTCATAATTTTTTGGTGTAAGATAAACACTATGCTGCCCGTGTTTAATTAACACTAAGACAGACTATTATTTTATTTAACAACCACCTTACAATTAACTTTTTACTTTTGTTAAAAAATAACACAATTATGCTGCCAACTACCGATTTTACAACAACCCAGGCTTACAAATATCTTACAGATCATTACATTGATATTGTATCAAAAAGCCTGAAGGAAATGTTTGATGCTGATGACCAGCGCTTTAATAAATTTTCGATCCAGTTTGAAGATATCCTGCTTGATTATTCAAAGAACCGTATCGACGATGAAACCATCGCTTTATTGATACAGCTGGCCAAAGAGTGTTCATTAAAAGAGGCGATAGACGCCATGTACTCGGGCGAAAAGATCAACGTCACGGAAGGTCGCCAGGTGTTACATATCGCGTTGCGGAACCGCAGCAACACGCCTATTTATGTTGATGGCAAAGATGTTATGCCCGATGTAAATAAAGTGCTTGACCAGATGAAAGCTTTCAGCGAAGCCATTATCTCGGGCGAATGGAAAGGTTATACCGGCAAGGCTATTACCGACGTAGTTAACATCGGCATAGGCGGCTCTGATTTAGGCCCGGTAATGGTTACCGAAGCATTAAAAGCATACAAAAATCATTTGAACCTCCACTTTGTAAGCAACGTGGATGGTACACATATAGTTGAAACCCTAAAAGCGGTTGATCCTGAAACCACCCTGTTCCTTGTAGCTTCAAAAACGTTCACTACCCAGGAAACTATGGGCAACGCCCATAGCGCCCGCGACTGGTTTCTGGCCAGCGGTGCTACTGAGGCTGATGTAGCCAAACACTTCGCAGCCCTTTCAACCAATGCAGTAGCTGTTGAAAAATTCGGTATCGATACCAAAAACATGTTTGAGTTTTGGGATTGGGTTGGCGGTCGCTATTCTTTATGGAGCGCTATCGGCTTATCAATTGCCCTGAGCATTGGCTTTGAAAACTTTGCCGATCTGCTTGCCGGTGCCCACGCTACCGACAACCATTTTAAATCTGCCGAGTTCGATCAGAACATTCCAGTGATCATGGGTTTGATTGGCATCTGGTACAATAACTTCTTTGAGGCTGAAACCAATGTTATTTTGCCTTATGATCAGTACCTGCACCGCTTCTCGGCCTATTTCCAGCAAGGCGATATGGAAAGTAACGGTAAACATGTCGACCGTAATGGTAAAGAGGTTGACTACTCAACTGGCCCGATCATCTGGGGCGAACCAGGCACCAACGGGCAGCATGCCTTTTACCAATTGATTCACCAGGGTACAAAACTGATCCCTGCTGATTTCATTGCCCCGGCACAATCACACAACCCGCTTGGCGAGCACCACAACATGCTGCTTTCAAACTTTTTTGCCCAAACCGAAGCTTTAATGAATGGTAAAACCGAAGAGGTAGTTATTGAAGAGCTTAAAGCCGCCGGCAAATCAGACGAAGAGATTGCTAAAATTGCTCCGTTTAAAGTATTTGAGGGTAACCGTCCAACAAACTCATTCCTGATTAAAAAGATCACTCCATACACTTTAGGCGCATTGATTGCCATGTATGAGCACAAGATCTTTACCCAGGGTATTATCTGGAACATATACAGCTTTGACCAATGGGGTGTTGAGCTTGGCAAGCAACTTGCCGGCAAAATCCTTCCTGAATTAAAAGATAACGCTGAGATCAGCAGCCATGATTCATCAACCAATGGTTTGATCAATTTGTATAAAGCCTGGAGGTAATCGCCCCGGCCCCCTAAAGGGGGAGTTTTATAATCTTAAACAACAAACGCCCGGAAAACCAGGGCGTTTGTTGTTTAGTAAAGCTTAAACTTGCGGGCGAATCTTTTCTGATGATTTCGGCTAAAGCCAGTTATCTGCCTGAATTTTATTCCGTTGGTTAAAACCAACGGCAATGAATTTTAGCAGCCTGCCAGGTAGCTCCTTATTCCGCGCGAGTAAAAAGCAGGCATACAGATCAAAAGAGTTTTCATCATTGCCGTTGGTTTTAACCAATGGACAAAGTCATCAATAACACAATGGTGTTAGCCAAAATAAACCATACCTTTAGGATAAGAAAAAACCTAAGCATAGCACAAGCTTTCCCTTTCATTGCCGTTGGTTTTAACCAACGGACAAGATCATCAACAGCAAAATGGCTTTAGCCAAAATAAACCATCCTTTCGGACAAGAAAAACTTAAACATAGCACAAACTTTTCCTTTCATTGCCGTTGGTTTTAACCAATGGATCAGATCATCAACAAGCAAGTGGCTTTAGCCAAAATAAACTATATCTTTAGGACAAGATACAATTAAGCTTAAAACCATGTCATTTGTAAAAATCTGGATTCATTTAGTATTTGCAACTAAGGACAGACAGCCACTGCTTACGCAAAATGCAAGATACCAGGTACACAAACACATCATCGAAAACTGTAAAGACAAGGGAATATTTTTACAGGCCATTAATGGCTATACTGACTATATCCATTGTCTTATCTCTTTAGGCAAAGATCAAAATATCGCCAAAATAAGCCAGCTAATTAAGGGTGAATCATCAATCTGGATAAACAAAAACCAGTTGATTGACAAACTATTCAACTGGCAAGATGACTACTTTGCAGTATCAGTAAGTGAATCGCAGGTATCAACTGTAATCCGTTATATCAACAACCAGGAAAATCATCATCAAAATAAATCGTTTAATGATGAAGTTGAAGAGTTTATGACCAGGTACAGCTGGCAGTTGATTAGCAGTTAAAGAGTAATGGCCCGGAAATTCCGGGCCATTACTCTTTATAAAATATTCTTTCAAACTGTGGTTCCCCCTTTAGGGGGTTAGGGGGCGAGGCCTACGGGGCCGGCACAAACTTAACCTGGTACAAATGCGGCCATTTTTTGCCGGTAACAAAAAGGCGTTGGCCTTTTTCATCCCAGGCTATGCCGTTTAACACATTGTTGTTCCAATCCCTATCCTGCGGGCGGCTTGCCATCGGGTAAATCTCTTTCAAATCTATCACCTGCTCCACCGCACCTGTTTTAGGATTGATCACCAGTATATTATCTGTTTGATAAACGTTGGCATATATTTTACCATTAATATATTCCAGTTCATTTATCGAATCTATCTGTTGTTTATCATCACATACATCGATATGGCCTATCTGGCGGTAATTATTCTTATCCAGGAACCAAATGCGGTTGGTGCTATCATCCATATAGAGCTTGGTTCCATCATAGCACATCCCCCAGCCTTCGGGGCCAATGTTATTGGCAAAGTTATTAAGCAGCTTTAAGGTATTTTTATCGTACACAAAGCCTACTTTCTCTTTCCAGGTAAGCTGTACTACCTTATCGCCAACAACTGATAAGCCTTCACCAAAATACTTGCTATCAAGTTTGGTTTCCTGCAAAACTTTGCCTGTGTTTAAATCAACCTTGCGGATGGATGAGTGTTCATAGTCGCCTGTACTTTCGTATAAAATACCATCAACATATTGCAAGCCTTCGGTATAAGCAGCGGTATCATGCGGAAAAACTTTCTCCACTTTATACGTGTACTTAGCAGGCGCCTTTGCGGCTAATAACAGGATATTGGTTGTTACCTCATTGCTTTTACCACCTGCATAAACCTTAGCAGTGATCATCCTGATACCTAAGCCAATGGTATCAGTTTTAAGGCTGATGCCTGCGGTATCTTTACTGGAAGCGATTTTTGCCGAATCGAGCAGGTAAACTACCGAATCAACTTTACTGCCGGATGGGTAGCCTACTTTAATGTCAATTTTATCGCCGGCTTTGTAGTTAGCACCGGGATCGGGGGTTATGGTATAGTCTGTAGCCGAACTATCAGGTTTATGGTTACAGCTGCAGCCGAAAGCCGTTAGGGCAAGGGCGGCAAAAAATAGCTTTAATTTATTGTTATTCATAAGTGTTATGTGGCCGAAGGCCAAAACGCATCTTCTATATGGTTTAGTATATAATTTCCGCTGCGGTCAAACAATATGGCGATGATATCAAACCGCACTTCGCCCTGGTGGTTCATGAGGTAGATGTATTCATCGGCAGCTTCGGCCAGGAGTTTTTGTTTACGGTTATCAACAAAATCTTCCGGCTCGCCAAAGCCGTTGCCCGTACGGGTTTTTACTTCCGTAAATATAATAACCTTGTCTTTATAAGCAATAATATCTATTTCGGCTTTTCCGTAAGTCCAGTTTTCATCAAGGATCTCGTAGCCTGCTTTTTCGAGGTGGGTTTTGGCTAATGCCTCGCCCGTACGGCCAAGTTCGAGGTGTTGGGCCATTAGCGGGTAATTACAGTACCTAAAAAATCTGAGATTGATTTCTCCACCTTTTTCATGCGGATATATTTTATCTGAAGGTTATCCTGATCTTCAGCGCTCTGAGCAGTTTTCAGTTCAGTCACAACTTCATCCAGGATCTTTTTAACCTTATGCAGTTTAAGATGGAATATGCCCCCTAATATGGTGGCCCTCATATTTTCCTGCTCATCGTTAACCTTAATTTTGTGCATCTCGTACCAGTTATCACTCAAACTGTACTTGGTTGCCAATATATCTATGGTAAGGTTAACTATATCTTTATTGGCGTGATGAATAAATGTGGCATCATCCGGAAGGTCCCCATTTTCCACATCGCTCCTGTAAATGTCAACAATCGACTTACAGATGGGATTATCAAACGTTACATCGCTTAATTCGGCAATAATGAAAGGGCCTATATAGGTATTTGAATTTCCGTCCCAGTCAATGATCTTATTTCCGTAAAGCAATAACAGGCGCACTATTTCCTTTTCCTGCGAAGTTTCCTCTTTGGCTGTAGCAGGCGCTTCCAGTTCAACCGGCTCATCAAAAAAGTGAGGCTCATCGGGCATTTCCGAATACCTGTTATTTTGCTGCTGACGCTGTTGCTCGTCTTTTTTAGCCTTGGCTGTGCGCATTTTGCCAAGCTCAGACATAAGTGCACGCTCATCTATCTGTAATAAACCGCTGCACTCTTTTATAAATACCGATGCCTTAATGCTGTCAGGGATCTTGGCAATACTTTCAACCACCTCGCGGATCACATCAGCCTTTTTTATCGGGTCGTTGCCAACTTCCTTAAGCAGGATCTGCGTTTTATACAGGATAAAGTCCTTCTTATTTTCTTCAATATGTTTTTTGAAGGCGCTTGAACCTTTCGACTGTACAAATGAATCGGGATCATGCCCATCGGGGAACAGCACAACCTTTACATTAAGCCCTTCCTCCAGGATCATATCCAAACCACGCAGCGAGGCTTTGATCCCGGCCGCGTCGCCATCATATAATATGGTGATGTTTTTGGTAAAGCGGGAAATGAGCTTAATCTGCTCGGTAGTGAGCGATGTGCCTGATGAGGCCACCACGTTTTCAACCCCTGCCTGGTGTACCGAAAGCACATCGGCATAACCTTCTACCAGGTAACAGTTATCCTGCTCGCGGATGGCCTTTTTGGCAAAATAAAGCCCGTAAAGTACGTTTGATTTATGGTAGATCTCAGACTCGGGCGAGTTAACGTATTTGGCTACGTTTTTATCTTTTTTCAACGTACGGCCGCCAAAACCTATCACCCTCCCGGTAAAATTATGGATCGGGAACATCACACGCCCGCGGTACCTGTCAAACAACGCGCCGTTATCCCTCTTTACCGACAAACCGCTTTCAACCAAAAACTGTTCTTTATAGCCGTTCCTGATGGCGGCTCCGGTAAAAGCTTCCCATTGATCGGGCGAATAGCCAAGCTCAAATTTTTTAATGGTTTCGGCAGTGAAGCCACGTTCTTTAAAATAACTCAGGCCTATGCTTTGACCTTCGTCCGTATCAAGCATGGTTTCATGAAAAAACTTAGCCGCAAATGCCGATACGATCAGAAGACTTTCGCGGCGGAGCTCTTCTTCGCGATTTTCGGGAGCTTCAACGGTTTCTTCAACCTCGATACCGTACTTTTTGGCCAGCCATTTTAAGGCTTCAGGATAGCTGAATTTTTCCAGCTCCATCAAAAATGTAACCGCCGAACCACCTTTGCCTGTGGAAAAATCTTTAAAAATACCTTTTGCAGGCGATACTGTGAACGAAGGGGTACGCTCATTAGCAAAAGGCGAAAGGCCTACATAGTTTGCTCCGCGTTTTTTTAACTGCACAAATTCCCCTATCACCTCCACAATGTCGGTGGCTTCCATAATACGGTCGATAGTGGATTTTTGGATCATGAGTTAATTGCAAATGTAGGGCAAAACCTTATTGGATAATTAACAATCGTTAAGATACAATTTTATTTGCCTGATTTCGTGGCTTTAAAAATGTTACGGCTATCCCGCCCAAAACAATGGCACTGCCAACAATTTCATTAAAGCCTAAACGCTCATGAAGTAAAAATGCTGCCAGCAGCCCGGCAAAAACAGTTTGGCTTAATAAAGCGATAGACACTTTGGTTGATTCAAGATAGCGCAACGAGTAATTAATAGTTAGCCAGCCAGCCAATTGGCAAATTAACCCCATACCTATAAAGCAAAGCCATACTTTTAATGAAAGATGAATAATATCATTATGCATATATCCATTTATCATTAATAAAAAAACACTGGCGCTAAGCATGCTGTAAAACATAAAGCTAAACACATCAATACCGGCCATAATATTTTTGGTGATCATGATATAGGTAGCATAAAAAAAGCTGGCAAGTATGGCCAATAATATGCCTGTATTTAGCTCCATGTGCAAAATGTGTTCATAACCTACCAATACTACCATACCCGTAATGGCTATGACTGTACCTATCCAGAATAACAGGCCCGAGCGTTTTCTTAAAAACAGGAAACTCATCAAACCCACCCAAACCGGCGCAAGATTGGCTATAAGTGTTGAAACGGTGGCACTGATCTTTAACAGCGAGATATTCCACACGGCAATATCAAGGGCGAAAACCATGCCGGCAGCTATGGAGATAAACAATTGCTTTTTATTTACTTTAAGCTTTTGCTTGAATATGCAGTAAGGCACCAGGCAGATCCAGGCTACAAATACCCTGTAAAATGCCGAACCAATTGGCGATACCCCGGCAAGCTTCACAAATATCGGCGAAAAGGAAATGCATAAAATGCCAATAACAAGACTTACCCTGGGGTTCATAGCGCAGTAAAATTAAATGAGCGGCAAACTTACTGAAAGCCTGTATAATATGCCTTACTTTTAAATACCTTTATATTTCCTGTACAATTTGTTAACCTGTCATCAACAAAGCAATGAAATATCCCTGGTTTATGTTAGCCATAGCCGTGGCCCTGCTTTTTTCGGCCTGCAAAAAGAAGGAATGCTGTAATTTCCAGGTTACGCCTGATTTTATCCTTGCGCAGAAAAATAATTTGCACTGGGAGGCCGACCCTTCCGGTTCAAATATACTGGGCGATACCATTACCATATCGGCAAAAAGCGACATTGCCGATGAAGAAGAGCAAGTTGGTTTTAAAATTGTGTTTGATGGCGTCGGATTTTACACGCTCAAAGCAAACGAAAATTATTACCGCATTATGAAAACCAGCACACTATCGGGCGAATACACACCCGATCCAACTCATCTTAGCTCTGTAACTATAATTTCATATAACCAAACTGATAAAATATTGCAGGGATTATTTGAGCTCAAGTTTCTGAAAGTGAGCGACAGACTGCCTGGCAGTCATCCCGATAAGGTTTCTTTTAGCGAAGGCAAGTTTAAAGTCAAATTAAAATATTAATTGTAACAAGCTTTATTTATTATTCGTATTAGTTGTAAATTTAGCATTATGAAAAAAACTTTATTTGCAATTGCCGCATTATCACTCTTGTTATTTGCAGGCTGCCAGAAAAATGGCGTAGCGCCTAAACAAGATAGTGTTAGCGCTAAAAAAAGCATTCTTAACCAGTCTTCTTTAAATAAATTAAAAGACACCATTATGGTTGGAAGCAATGCGGCACCAAGCTTAAACCGTCGTGATACCATTATGGTTTCGGGCCACTAAGCACATTAAACACTGTGTGGGGCCATAAAATGTTCCCACAGTGTTTACATCTATTTCCCGGTCTCACTCCCTCCTTCCAATAAATATACAACTCCGCTATTGCTTGCTGATGTTTTTTAGCTCATGTTTCAAAGTACGCTTTGATAATTAATTGTATTTTTGCGACTCTAAAAAATTATACAGTTTTATACAGAATTACAATTTATGAGTCAGCGAACTAAGATCAAAGCATTGCTGCAAAGCCAGCAAACCGAAATTGATGTAACAGTTAAAGGATGGGTGCGTGCATTCCGTTCAAATCGTTTTATTGCTTTGAATGATGGCTCAACTAATAATAATATTCAGATTGTTGTCGACTTTGAAAATACCGATCCGGCCCTGCTTAAACGTATTACTGTTGGCGCGGCGCTTAGCGTTGAAGGTAAACTCATCGCATCTTTAGGTAAAGGTCAAACCGTTGAAGTTGTAGCAATTGAAATTGAAATTTTGGGAGATTGCGATCCCGAAGAATATCCCCTTCAATTGAAAAACAGGCCGAGTCTTGAGTTTTTGAGAGAGAAAGCCCATTTACGTTTTCGGACCAACACGTTTGGTGCTATTTTCAGGGTACGTAACAGCCTGGCTTTTGCAGTGCACCAGTTTTTCCAGGAGCGCGGATTTGTTTACCTGCATACACCAGTAATTACTGCTTCAGATGCGGAAGGTGCCGGCGAAACATTTCACGTTACCAACTTCGACCTGGATAACATCCCTAAAACTGATACCGGCGAGATTGATTTCAAGGAGGACTTTTTTGGTCGTGCCACTAACTTAACCGTATCCGGCCAGTTAGAGGGTGAGCTTGGCGCTATGGCCCTGAGCGATATTTATACCTTCGGCCCAACTTTTCGTGCCGAAAACTCAAACACAACCCGCCACCTGGCCGAGTTTTGGATGATTGAACCTGAAGTTGCTTTTAACGACTTGGTTGACAACATGGACCTTGCCGAGGACATGCTGAAATACGTGATCAAATATGCGCTTGATAAAAATGCCGACGACATTGAGTTTTTAACCCAGCGCTTAACCGAGGAAGAAAAATCAAAACCTCAAAACGAGCGCTCAGAAATGACCTTGCTTGAAAAACTGGAGTTTTGTCTGAACAACAATTTTGAACGCCTTACTTATACTGAGGCCATCCAGATATTACAGGACTCCACCCCGAACAAAAAGAAAAAATTTGTTTACCCAATTGAGGGCTGGGGAACCGACCTGCAAAGTGAGCACGAGCGTTACCTTGTTGAGAAACACTTTAAAAAACCGGTGATCCTGACCGATTACCCTAAGGAGATCAAAGCATTTTACATGCGCCAGAACGACGATGGCAAAACCGTACGCGCTATGGATATCCTGTTCCCGGGCATTGGTGAAATTGTAGGTGGCTCACAACGTGAAGAGCGTTTAGATAAATTGGAGCAACGCATGAACGAAATGGGCATCCCTACCGAAGAACTTTGGTGGTATTTAGATACCCGCCGTTTTGGCACTTGTCCGCATGCGGGTTTTGGTTTAGGCTTTGAGCGCCTGGTGCTGTTTGTAACCGGTATGGGCAACATCCGTGATGTGATCCCTTTCCCAAGGTTCCCGAAGAACGCGGAATTTTAACCGTTGATTGTTTTTTGATTTTTATGATTACGCTGATTATTTAAAAAGCGTAACACTATATTTAGGCTGTTGTTATGCAACAGCCTATTTTTTTATACCGTATGCCATCACAAATCCTGCTTGCTACCCATATTAACGCCCCGGTTGAAAAAGTTTTTGACATTGCCCGTAATATTGATGTGCATGTGGAGTCGACCAAACATACCGGCGAGCAGGCCATTGCCGGGCGTACAAGCGGCCTGATCGAACTTGGTGAAACCGTTACCTGGCGGGCAAAACATTTCGGCATATGGCAAAACCTTACCTCAAAGATCACCGAAATGGAATATCCAAATTACTTTACCGATATCCAGGTTGAGGGTGCTTTCAAAAGCTTTACACACGAGCATTATTTTTACCCCATCCTCAACCAAACCATGATGCGGGATATTTTTACGTTTGAATCGCCGGGTGGAATATTTGGTGAAGCAGCTAATTATCTGTTTTTATCAAACTATATGACCAGGCTGCTATTGAAGCGGAATGAGGTGATAAAGCAAATATCAGAGGGGCCCCAGCCTCCTAAAGGGGGAGCTTAGCTGCTTTGGCCTCCTACGGACAACTGTTTAAAAATCCATATATTGAGCTTTCAATTATATAGGATATTTAGCTTCTTATTGAAATCATGACTTTTAATTCTGACATTCTTATACATCCCGGACTGGGCAATTCAGGTCCGCAACATTGGCAAAGCATTTGGGAAAAGCGCTTTAATTTTACCCGTATTGAACAGCAGGACTGGGAAACCCCTGTTTGTGCAGATTGGGCAAAAATATTAAATGACTATGTAACCCGGCACGATCCGGCAAACGTGATATTGGTTGGCCATAGTCTTGCCTGCGCCACCATAGCTTATTGGGCTTCGGAGTATAACATCAGCATAAAAGGGGCATTATTAGTTGCCCCAAGCGATACCGAAGCAGAAAGCTACCCATCCGGCACAAATGGTTTTGCGCCTGTCCTCTTAACCGGGCTGCCATTCAGATCAATAACTGTAATTAGTAACAATGATTACTATGTAAGCCCGGAACGAGCCCGGCTATTTGCAAACAGCTGGGGAAGCGAGGCAGTGAATATCGGTGATGCCGGCCATATCAATGTATCAGCAGGCTATGGCGAATGGGATGCAGGCCTTGAGCTGTTGAAAAAGCTGGACAAAGGATATTGAACGCCCCTCCTCTCTCCCGCGGGCTTTCAGCCCGTGGGAGTTGTTTTAAAAAAATCGTCAATTGCGAGGTACGAAGCAATCCCCAAGCAGCAGAGCAACTATGCATGTGCCTCTGTAAGTAGGGGATTGCTTCGTACCGCAATGACGCCGTTTTATTCAGGTTCAACCATTTTACCTTCCCGTCAAACCAGTGTAAACATCAACTGCTAAAACATTATATCACCCCAATTTGTCGTATCTTTATATGGATAAAAAGCCGAAAACATTTCCTAATCGGCACAATCATAAAACAAATCGGAGTAATCAAAAAATATGGAATACAATCAATTAACACCCGATGAAGAAAGGGTAATATTATACAAAGGTACCGAAAGGCCGTTCACCGGCACTTTACTGAACAACAAGGCACAGGGCTTATACGTTTGCAAACGCTGCGATGCACCGCTGTACAGGTCGGAAGATAAATTTGAATCATTTTGTGGCTGGCCGAGTTTTGACGACGAAATTGAAGGGGCAGTACGCCGTGAGGTAGATGCAGATGGCCGCAGGGTGGAGATCCTTTGCGCTAATTGTGGCGCCCACCTTGGCCACGTGTTTGAAGGCGAGTTCATGACCCCAAAAAACACCCGTCATTGTGTAAATTCAGTATCGATGAAATTTGTTCCGGTAAAGGATTAAAATAAATCGTAAAACTTTGAGGAATACGCCCGTTAGTTTATGACCAACGGGCGTATTTGTTTTCCACATACCTGTTTGCAATGCACTTTTAACTCAGCATTTAGACATTGATACCACCACAAAGCAAAAGCATTTCGTTATTGGCAATAATTGTCGGTGTTAAGTCAAGTAATTTATAATGTTAAATTATTGTAATCCGCAAGTCCTGAAGCTATTAATTTCTATCCAGGTTTTTAATTGACTGTTTTCAAGTTCATTAATTTTTGCTGTTGATAAAATGAACCTACGAAGTGTTGATAACTCGGGTGTTTGTGAAAAACTATCATTCACAACTACTCATCTCAAACATTAACTTTGCTCTACAAGGTAATAAAAAAGTATTCGGCCGACAGCCTGATGCACTCGTCATCCTCTAATTAAACACTTGGCTGTCAGAAAGTTACAAAATACAATTGCTAAGGGGCAGCCCGATGGCATCAAAATTTAAAGCTTTATTGAAAAGTAAGGCTGGCTTTCGTGTCTGAATACCTGACTGAAGAAAAAAATTAAAAAAAAGGTAGACATCTATGAGTTTGGAAAACGAATTATTACTACGGGAAAACAAGGACCGGTTTGTTATCCTTCCCATCAAGTATCCCGCAATTTGGGAGATGTATAAAAAAGCAGAGGCAAGCTTTTGGACTGCCGAAGAGATCGATCTTTCGGACGATCTTAAACATTGGGAAAATCTTAATTCGGGTGAAAAACATTTTATCTCGCACATCCTTGCGTTTTTTGCTGCAAGCGACGGTATAGTGAACGAGAACCTGGCAGTAAACTTCATGAGTGAAGTTCAATTGCCTGAGGCACGCTGCTTTTACGGTTTCCAGATCATGATGGAAAACATCCATTCTGAAACTTACGCACTGCTGATAGATACCTATGTAAAAGACCCGGCCGAAAAAGACCGCCTGTTCCACGCTATTGACACCGTACCATGTGTAGGTAAAAAAGCGGAGTGGGCATTGAAATGGATCAATAACGGCAACTTTGCCGAGCGTTTAGTTGCATTCGCGGCCGTAGAGGGGATTTTCTTTTCAGGTAGCTTCTGCTCTATATTCTGGCTTAAAAAACGCGGTTTGATGCCGGGCTTAACTTTCAGCAATGAGCTGATCTCACGTGATGAAGGTTCACACTGCGAATTTGCCTGCTTATTATATGGTATGCTTGAAAACAAATTGAGCCAGGAACAGGTTACCAAGATCATTACCGACGCGGTTGAAATTGAAAAAGAATTTGTAACCGATGCGCTGCCTGTTAACCTGATAGGCATGAATGCCAAACTAATGAGCCAGTATATTGAATTTGTGGCCGACAGGTGGCTGGGCGAACTTGGCTACGATAAATTTTACGGCGCAAGCAATCCGTTCGATTTCATGGAAATGATTTCATTACAGGGTAAAACAAACTTTTTTGAAAAACGCGTAGGCGACTATCAAAAGAGCGGCGTACTGAATGCATCGGCCGAAAGCAAAAGCTTTTCGCTGGATGATGATTTTTAGATTTAAGAGATCAGTGATTGGAGGTTAGAGGTTAGGTAGCCTCAGGCCAATCCCAAAATCAGGAAAATCAGGGTTCAAAAAGAAAATAATCAAATCACAATAATATTAACTAAAAAAAGCTTCGCTTTTAACGGGGCAAAGGAGGGGGAAAATGTTCGTAGTAAAAAGAGACGGTAGAAGAGAGTCCGTAAAATTTGACAAGATCACTGCACGTATTGAGAAACTGTGCTATGGGTTTCAATTAGTTGACCCTATTGATGTGGCTAAAAAGGTAATTGAAGGTTTATTTGATGGCGTTACCACCTCCGAGCTGGATAACCTGGCCGCCGAAACCGCCGCTTCATTAACCACCAAGCACCCTGATTATGCTTTGCTGGCTTCACGTATTGCGGTATCAAACCTGCACAAAAACACCATCAAATCGTTTTCTGAAACCATGCGCCTCCTGCATGAATATGTTGACAAGAAAACGGGTAAAGATGCATCGCTTATTGCTGATGACGTATGGGAAGTGATCCAGGAAAATGCCGAACTGCTTGACAGCACTATCATTTATGACCGCGACTTTGGTTTTGATTACTTCGGTTTTAAAACCCTTGAAAAATCATACCTGTTAAAGATAGACGGTAAAATTGCCGAACGTCCACAGCATCTGTTCATGCGTGTATCAGTAGGTATCCACAAACATGATATTGAAAGCGCCATTAAAACATACCATTTAATGAGCGAGCGCTGGTTTACACATGCCACGCCTACTTTGTTCAACGCTGGCACACCAAAACCGCAAATGTCATCATGCTTCCTGTTAACCATGAAGGATGACAGCATTGAAGGTATTTATGATACACTGAAACAAACTGCCAAAATTTCGCAAAGTGCAGGCGGTATCGGTTTAAGCATCCACAATGTAAGGGCTACAGGTTCATACATCAGCGGCACAAACGGCACCAGCAACGGTATCATCCCAATGCTGCGTGTATTTAATGATACCGCACGTTATGTTGATCAGGGCGGCGGCAAACGTAAAGGTGCTTTCGCTGTATATTTAGAGCCATGGCATGCCGATATCTTTGAATTCCTTGACCTGCGTAAAAACCACGGTAAGGAAGAAATGCGTGCCCGCGACTTGTTTTATGCCCTTTGGGTATCTGACCTGTTCATGCAGCGCGTTGAAGCCAATGAGGATTGGAGCTTATTCTGCCCTCACGAAGCACCAGGCTTAGCCGATTGCTGGGGTAAGGAATTTGAGGCCCTTTATACTAAATACGAAAAAGAAGGCCGCCAGCGACGTACTGTAAAAGCACAGGAACTGTGGTTTGCAGTATTGGATGCACAGGTTGAAACCGGTACGCCATACCTGTTATATAAAGATGCTGCCAACGGTAAATCAAACCAGCAAAACCTGGGTACCATTAAAAGCTCAAACCTTTGCACCGAGATCATCGAGTATACCGATGCTAACGAGGTAGCTGTTTGTAACCTTGCATCATTGGCATTGCCACGTTACATCAGCAACGGCGCGTTTGATCATGATAAACTGTACGAGGTAACTTACCAGGCCACCATCAACCTTAACCGCATTATTGATGGTAACTACTACCCTGTTAAAGAAGCTGAATATTCAAACTTAAGGCACCGTCCTATTGGTTTAGGTGTACAAGGTTTGGCCGATACCTTCATCCAGCTGCGTATGCCGTTTGAAAGCGAAGAAGCTAAACAACTGAACATCGAGATTTTTGAAACCATCTACTTTGCAGCTATGACAGCTTCAAAAGATATGGCAATTGCCGATGGCGCTTATGAAACGTTTAAAGGCTCACCATTATCGCAAGGCAAATTCCAGTTCGATCTTTGGGGTGTAAAACCTGAAAGCGGTCGCTGGGATTGGGAAAACCTGCGTTTAGATGTAATGAACCACGGTGTACGTAACTCATTATTGGTTGCGCCAATGCCAACTGCTTCAACATCACAGATATTAGGTAACAACGAGTGTTTTGAACCATATACTTCAAACATTTACACCCGTCGTGTATTAAGCGGTGAGTTCATTGTAGTGAACAAATACCTGCTACGCGATTTGGTTAACCTTGGTCTGTGGAGCACCAGCATGAAAGATAAGATCATCAGCGCTAACGGTTCAATCCAGGATATAGCTGAGATCCCTGCCGAGATTAAAGCATTGTACAAAACTGTTTGGGAGATCAAGATGCGCAGCATTATTGATATGGCTGCCGACAGGGGCGCGTACATTTGCCAGTCGCAATCATTAAACCTGTTCATCAACTCGCCAAACGCTTCAAAACTTACTTCAATGCACTTCTACGCATGGAAAAAAGGCTTGAAAACAGGTATGTACTACCTGCGTACACAAGCAGCGTCGCAAGCGGTTAAATTCACTGTTGAAAACCAGGGCGGTAAAAATATGGATCCGGTTATCCCAGCCGTTGTTGATGCCGTTGCCGACGAAATACCAGCAGGTCCTTCATGCTCAATGGAAGAAGGCTGCGTGACTTGTTCAGCGTAAGTTTTTTGGGTCGATAGACCATAGTCCATGGACTATAGCCTTAAAGCTATAGTTCATGGACTTTTTTATTTAGTAAGATTTTAAGCAAATTAGGAATGGTTTGTAAAGCATGGCTCAAAAGCAACAATTCCATTTATGACACTTACATTTAATATATCCCGGCAACATTCTTTAATTTTGCCATGTCCATGATCTATTAACCATAGGCCATGAACCAACAAAAACAATGACCAAACACGAGATCATCCGTTGCGAACGCTGTGAGGCACCTTTTGAATGTAAAGCCAATTCATTCACCAAGTGCCAGTGCAGTACCGTGCAGCTTACCCTCAATGAGGTACAGCATGTGAGCGAGTTATATGACGGATGCCTGTGCGCTAATTGCCTGCTCATCATTCAGCAGGAATATAGGGAGAGTATGGGTTTGGTTTGATGATAAAAATGCGGTCATCGTTATGATATTTCATATTCAGATCGCTATATTTATCTCAACATGAAACACCTATTCCTCATTACAGCATTTTATTTTATCGTCGGTTCGGCTTTTTCTCAGGCAGCCAATACGGGTATCGATACTTCCCTGAAATTTAATCAGCGCTATACCAAATGCGAAAAAAAGTGGGTTGTACTTTCAAAAAAAGATACGGCATCTTATTATCTCTTCGGTTTCATTTATATAGACTCGCAAGCAGGCTTCACTTTTGATTTACAAGGAAGCTTTAAAGTCAACAGCGATAACCAATATATAACGGATCCCAAACCGAAGGATCATTCGCTAAAATTAAGGATAATACCTAACTGGCAACTGGTGGCCCTGTTACCGGAGAAACATTTTTCAGAACTGGGGATAAAACCTGAACCCGATTGGATCAAAGGATACTATGCTTATACCGATACGGTGAGGCACAATTATCGCTGGGGCTGGATTTACAATGATCAGGGTGAACCTGCAATCGCTTTAACCTACCTTGAGCCCGCCTATCGCTCAAACCCTCATACCCCAGGCCTGGAATTTGAAATTGCTTATGCTTACAATGCATTAAACCAATATGATGCAGCCATTAAAATTTTAGAGCCGGCAATACAAAACAAACCCGATAACATGTTTTTTTATAAAGAACTTGGGTATGCTTACTATCATAAAAAAGCTTACAAACAAGCTATAGATACCTACAAAACCGGGCTTGGTTATGCGGATAATAAAAAATCTGAAGCAAAAGGTGAACTCGCATTTATTTTAGCAAATGCTTACAAAAGTACCGGCAACGAGAATGAATATAAGAACTGGATGATCAAAGGCAAAGAATACACTCCACCCGAATCCCCTCTTTATAAAAATTTTATCGATGCAGGATTTTAAAAGCCTATAAAATAACTCCCTTTGAATTAATCAATTTCCATTAATACATATACATACATCTCCAGTTAAGAGAAAGGATATGTCCTGTTTAATTTAATCCTTACCAACTAATTTATACATTGATTTACAGATGATTTACTTAAATTAGCGATGCAATTTCTATTAAAGAAATGAAAAACCTAAAAAGTATCCCGGCATTATTGTTCTTAGTTTTATTTGTTATAACCGCCTGCCAAAAGAATGGTATCCCCAATGCGCCTGCCGGGCAAATTGCCATTAGTAAATTAAAGATAAAAATCAACGAACCCGACTCGATGCTGCTGGTAGGCGCCGACACTACCAAAGCAGTAACCTGGACTATCAGCCCCAGTGGGTCTGACGAATTACAAACCCATACAATTGCCGCTCTTGTTAAATTTAGTAAAGCGGGGCAGTATACCGTAAAAGCAAGCAATAGCGATATTACATCCAGTCCTCTTACTGTAACCGTAATTGATTCGGTTTATGCTCCGGTTTATAATGAAAACTTCACAGCCGGCGAGCAGATAAGCCTGACACCGCGGATCATTAAAAGCACAAAATCCGATTCCAGTTATATTGGTTTTACAGCTACCACCAAAAACAGCTATTGCACCAATTCGCACCTGGATTTTGGCATCTATTTTAACACCAATCCTCAAGCCTATTTCATCCAGTTTAATGGCATATTTTTCATCATACCCGGGTGCGGTATAGGCAGTCATACAGTTGCAGCTACTACTGATTTCAGTTCCTATTTAACGCCCTTAACCCCGGGCACTTACCCGCTCCATATTTTTTTTGCAGGCGCAAACTATAATGGTACAATAGAAGTAACCCCAACCCAGGTCATTTTTCATTGGGACAATGCATCGGGTATCATCATTTCACCTACCACATTAACGAGGTAACACTATTTCAATTGATCATTTCTTAAACCGGTAAATTAATTGCGGCAATAGTTTAGCGATAAACCATCGCTCATTAATCCTTTTCCATTTAAATCAGTCATATATGTGTACATCTTCAATATAGATGATGCATTAAAGATTTAACACCATGAAAAAGAGATTTGTTGCTTTTGCACTTTTAATATCAGCAGTGGTATCAGTAACCTCAGGTTGCGTGGTACGTGAAGATTATGGTCACCATCACAGGTACCACAACGGTTATAATAATGGCTACAATAACGGTTACCATAATGGTAACGAACATTATCACGACCGCGGTTATTAATTTAAGTTTTCCATATTGTTGAGTTTTTGTGAGTGATGAAGAGGGCGCCGGTTTACCGGCGCTCTTTTTGTTTATACCGCCCTCCGTACGACAGTCGCTTTCGATACATTGTTTCGAAAAGACGAACACGCTTGATGGAAATCAAATTAAATATCGATTTAACTAAATTTAACAAAATTAAATTCTGTTTAATTTGGGTTTTATAAATCTTTTTTTCTAAGTTTGAATCATACATTATAAACCTGTTAAAAATGACCAGCCTGAAAACAACCTTTATCTACAATAAATGGCCGATTGCATTTATTGCGGTATTTATATTATTCAACAACATTATTGTTGATCATACCAATGCCTTTCCTAAACACAATACTACACTTACGGTCGAAACGCCGCTCAAAGCATTTGAAGGCATTTACCAGTTTAAGGAAAACGAATTTATGGTTTACCAGATCACTGTGCAGGGCGATAAATTACTTGCACAGAAGATAGGCGGAGATGCCAAACTAACGCTAACCCGCAAATCCGAGTTTGAATTTGAGTTTCCGGATGATGATGGAGACGAAAAGATCCCGGTTGTGTTTTCAAAAAACGAAGCTGGTGAAATAGCCCAGATCACTTTAGGTGGCAGGCAAATATGGACAAAGATCAAAAGCTATACTCCTCCTAAAGAGGCACAACTAAAGCCCGAACAAATAAAAGTTTTAGCAGGCAAATACCAGTCGGACGAAAGAGCTGATCTTTTTATTACAATCACCGCCACAGCCGATGGTTTAACGCTTAAGCAATCATGGGATGGTAAGGAGATCAATTTCAAACCCTTGTCGGATGTGCTGTTTTTAAACCAGGCTATTGGCTTTCCTTTAAAATTCACTAAAGATGCAAGCGGCAACACCACCAAAGTGTTAGCTTTTAACCGCGACACCTGGAACAGGGTAAAAGAATAAGCTCCCTAATTAATTACGAAATATAAAATTAAGGGCCGGCCCGCTGTTTCCTAAACCAGGTCACATCGGTAACCGGCCCGTTTTTTGACGCTCCCGTGGGCATAATATTAATAGAAACGGATTTCGCAATAGGGATGGAAGTGGATACCGGCCAATGAGCGTAATGCCTGCAGGCGTATGAACGTACAGCCCGGGCCGCAGGCATTGCCCAGTTTAGTGATTGGAGATTAGTTTGCTTTTCTTCTGAACTCGAATTAAATTAATTATTAGAATTTATTGAATTTGCTCATCATTCTGTTAATTCTTAAATTATATAAATTCGGGTCCAGACTGCCTGCATATTAATTCTTAAAAAGTGTACGAGTTTTATAACGGTCTTTATTTTTTATTCGGCCCACACACGCTCAAACTCATCTTTGGTAATTTCAAACTCCGCAAATTCTTCGCTATCCAAAGGTCCTTCGGCCAGGCCGCCATATTTATCCTCCTGATAGCTCTCATCATATTTTAAAACATTTCCGTTGGCATAAATTTCCATCTGCCTTAAAACATAATCATCTTCGTCACATTCAAAATACCATGTTGATGTACCCCAAAAATCAAACTCATCTCCTCTTAATTCGTCCCAGTTACGCTTGTAGTATTTCATAGCTTTATTATCTATCCTAAATATCATGATTATCAATGTGATTAAATTATTTATGGCAGCTTTTATGTTTTAATCCGTCGCCAAAAAAACTTTCACACAACTACTTGAAAATCAAAAATAATGTTCGTACTTTTGCAGTCCCGAAATGCGGGATAAAATTATTAGACAAAAAAGCAAGAAATGCCTACTATTCAGCAATTAGTTAGAAAAGGTAGAGTAGCTCTGGTTGACAAGAGTAAGTCACCAGCGTTGGACAGCTGTCCACAGCGAAGAGGCGTATGCACACGCGTGTATACCACTACCCCTAAAAAACCAAACTCAGCAATGCGTAAAGTTGCCCGTGTGCGCTTAACCAACGGAAAAGAAGTTAACGCTTACATCCCAGGTGAAGGTCACAACTTACAGGAGCACTCTATCGTTTTGATCCGCGGTGGTCGTGTTAAAGACTTACCAGGTGTACGTTACCACATCATCCGTGGTGCACTGGATACATCAGGTGTAGCTGGCCGTAACCAACGTCGTTCAAAATATGGTACCAAACGTCCTAAACCAGGTCAGGTAGCAGCAGCGCCAACAAAAGGTAAAAAGAAATAATTAAGGAGGATAGAAAGCAATGAGAAAGTCAAAACCAAAAAAGAGAATTATCCTTCCTGATCCAAAGTTCAATGATACTTTGGTAACAAGGTTTGTAAACAACATGATGTATGATGGTAAAAAATCAACCGCATACGCTATATTTTACAACGCCGTTGAAATTGTTGAGAAAAAAACAAGCGAAAACGGTTTAGAAACCTGGAAAAAAGCTTTGAACAATGTAATGCCTGCTGTTGAAGTAAAAAGCCGCCGTGTAGGTGGTGCTAACTTCCAGGTACCTACAGAGGTTCGTCCTGAGCGTAAAGTAGCTTTAGGTATGAAATGGTTAATCAGCTATGCTCGTCGTCGTGGTGAAAAAACCATGATGGAGAAATTAGCAGGTGAAATCATCTCTGCTGCAAAAGGCGAAGGTGCTGCTGTTAAGAAGAAAGAAGATACGCACAAAATGGCTGAGGCTAACAAAGCGTTCTCTCACTTCAGGTTCTAATTAGTAAAGATTACACCGATATAAAAGGATTACACCGATTATATATTAAGATTATATTGATTTACTATGATTGCGCCTTTTAGGTATACTCATAATAAATCAGTGAAATCATAACATAATCGGTGTAATTATAAAAAAACAAAAATGTCAAGAGATCTAAGATATACAAGAAACATAGGTATTGCCGCTCACATTGATGCTGGTAAAACTACCACTACCGAGCGTATTCTTTACTATGCTGGTGTAAGTCATAAAATTGGTGAGGTACACGAAGGTGCTGCAACAATGGACTGGATGGCACAGGAGCAGGAACGTGGTATTACCATTACATCTGCTGCAACAACAGTAAACTGGAATTACAGGGGCCAAAAATATCATATCAACATTATTGATACACCAGGTCACGTGGATTTTACCGTTGAAGTAAACCGTTCACTGCGTGTACTTGATGGTTTAGTATTCCTTTTTAGCGCGGTTGATGGTGTTGAGCCACAATCAGAAACTAACTGGAGGCTTGCTAATAACTATAACGTTGCCCGTATCGGTTTCGTTAACAAGATGGACCGTTCTGGTGCCGACTTTTTAAATGTTGTAAAACAGGTAAAAAGCATGTTAGGCAGCAACGCTGTGCCTCTTCAATTACCAATTGGTGCCGAAGAGAAATTTACAGGTGTTGTTGACTTAATTAACTGGAGAGGTATTGTTTGGAATGAGCATGATAAAGGTATGACCTTTACCGAAGTTCCTATTCCTGAGGATATGATCGAGGAAGCAACCGAGTGGAGAGAGAAATTGCTTGAATCAGTAGCTGAGTATGACGAAAGCCTGATGGAAAAATTCTTTGATGCTCCTGAAACTATCACTGAACGCGAAGTGCTTGACGCTTTACGTAAAGCAGTTTTGGACGCTAAGATCGTTCCCATGGTTTGCGGTTCATCTTTCAAAAACAAAGGTGTACAAACCATGCTTGATTATGTGATGGAATTATTGCCATCACCAATGGACGTTGAAGGTATTATTGGCCACAACCCTGATACCGGCGAAGAAATTTTACGTAAACCATCAGAAAAAGAACCATTTGCAGCATTAGCGTTTAAAATTGCTACCGATCCTTTCGTAGGTCGTTTGTGCTTTATCCGCGTATACTCAGGTAATTTAGAGGCTGGTTCATATGTACATAACATGCGTTCTGACAACAAAGAGCGTATCTCCCGTATCTTCCAGATGCATGCTAACAAGCAAAACCCAATCCCTAACGTAGGTGCTGGTGATATTGCTGCAGTAGTAGGCTTTAAAGATATCAAAACAGGTGATACCCTTTGCGATGAGAAATTCCCGATCATTCTGGAGTCGATGAACTTCCCTGAGCCGGTTATCGGTTTAGCTATTGAGCCTAAAACACAGGCCGACGTAGATAAATTAGGTATGGCGCTTGGTAAATTAGCCGAAGAGGATCCAACCTTCCACGTAAAATCTGACGAAGAAACCGGCCAGACTGTAATTTCGGGTATGGGCGAGCTTCACTTAGATATCATCATGGACCGCTTAAAACGTGAGTTTAAAGTTGAGGTTAACCAGGGTGCTCCACAAGTAGCTTACAAAGAATCTATCACAGGTACTATCCAACACCGCGAAACATACAAGAAACAAACCGGTGGTCGTGGTAAGTTTGCTGATATCCAGGTTATCCTTTCACCAAATGATGAAGGTAAAGAAGGCTTACAGTTTGTGAACGAAATCAGCGGTGGTTCAATCCCTCGTGAGTTTATCCCATCTGTACAAAAAGGCTTTGAAGCTTCAATGGTAAATGGTGTATTAGCCGGTTATCCGTTAACAAGCTTAAAAGTACGTTTAATTGATGGTTCATTCCACGCTGTCGATTCAGACGCGCTATCTTTCGAGTTAGCTGCTAAGATGGCTTACCGTGAGGCATTACCAAAATGTAAACCAGTATTGCTTGAGCCGATCATGAAAATCGAGATCCTTACCCCTGAAGAAAACATGGGTGATGTAATCGGTGACATGAACCGTCGTCGTGGCCAGCTTTTAGGTATGGATTCACGTGCAGGTGCACAGGTTATTAAAGCAACTGTACCACTTTCAGAAATGTTTGGTTACGTAACTCAATTACGTACCATCACCTCTGGCCGTGCCACTTCAACCATGGAGTTTGATCACTATGCTGAAGCACCACGTAACGTACAGGACGAAGTAGTAGCTAAAGCAAAAGGCAAAAAAGCTGCTCAAAACGCGTAATTAGTATTTGGTTGATTGGGTTGGATTAAGTGAGTGGCTTTACGCTTACTTGCCTAACTCAATCAACCTAATAAACATAATCAACCAATCACTTATAATTAATAGCTCTTATAAGTGGTTAAATTTTAAATCAACATGAGCCAAAGAATCAGGATCAAATTAAAATCTTACGATTACAACCTGGTAGATAAATCTGCTGAGAAAATCGTAAAAACAGTAAAGCCGACAGGCGCTGTAGTTAGCGGACCACTTCCGTTACCAACCGAAAAGAAAATCTTCACCGTATTACGTTCACCACACGTAAACAAAAAAGCACGTGAGCAATTCCAACTTTGCTCATACAAGCGTTTATTAGACATTTACAGCTCTAATTCAAAAACTGTAGATGCCCTGATGAAGCTTGAATTGCCAAGCGGTGTTGAGGTTGAGATCAAAGTTTGATAGACGACCGGCCCACTGAAAGGTGTGGGATAAAAAATAAAAAAGACCATTTGCTTTATGCGGATGGTCTTTTTTGGGTTTTGAGCCATCGTCATTGCGAGGTACGAAGCAATTTTCACCAACCCGTCATTGCTTCGTACCTCGCAATGACGTCAGTTTTAACAATTATTTAAACACTCTTATACTGGCGTTGCCTGCGGCCCGGGCTGTACGCTCATACTACACAAGGCCTTAATCACAGGCCGGTATCCGCTCCCATCCCTAACGCAAAAATTGTCTGAATCAAGATTTACAGAATTTAAGAATTAACAGAATTTTCTTGTTCAGCATTGCCAAAGGGAATCAAATTCAAGAAATCCTAAAATCAAGCACATCAAGGTTCAGAAAAATTCATCAACGAAATCAGCGCAATCAAAAAAATCAACGGTTATCTTTGCCCCTATGCTGATATCCCAACCCACCCTGCGCACATTTACCGAAGATATATTCAAAGCCATAGGCTGCAGTCATGAGCATGCAGTATTAGCCGCCGATGTACTACTCAAGTCCGATCTGCGGGGTATTGACTCTCATGGTGTAGCCCGCCTGAGCGGCTATGTGCGCCTGTGGGAGAAGAAACGTATTAATCCCACACCCAATATCCAAATAGTACACGAAACGCCAACGACGGCCACCGTTGATGGCGATGCAGGTCTTGGCCTGGTAGTGGCTCCTTTCGCCATGGAGGTGGCCATAAAAAAAGCAGCGTTATATGGTTCAGGATGGGTATCGGTACGTAACTCCAACCATTTTGGTATTGCCGGATACCACGCGTTAATGGCCGTAGAGAAAGATATGATCGGTTTTGCCATGACCAATGCCAGTCCGCTGGTTGCGCCTACGTTTTCCAACGAACGGCTGTTGGGTACCAACCCCATGTGTTATGCTTTCCCGGCAGGTAAATATCCGCCGGTAATAGTTGATATGGCCACCTCAGCAGCTGCTAATGGCAAGCTTGAAATAGCCCAGCGTTTAGGCAAACAAGTTCCCGAAGGCTGGATCCAGGATAAAGAAGGAAATTACACAACTAATCCGCATGCCCTAAAGACCGGAGGCTCACTCCTGCCGCTGGGCAGCGACCGTGATCATGGCAGCCATAAAGGTTTTGGCTTAAGCGCGACAGTTGATATACTGTCAGCCGTGCTATCAGGAGCGAACTACGGCCCCTGGGTACCGCCATTCGTGGCCTTTCTTGATCCGCCTGATGATCCCGTTGGCGCAGGCATAGGCCATTTCTTAGGTGCCATGCGGGTTGATGGTTTCCGCCCGGTTAATGAGTTTAAAGATCATTTAGATAACTGGATAAGCCGCTTTAAGTCATCAGCCACGGTTGATCCGGCACAAAAGGTCATCATCCCCGGCGAGCCGGAACTGGAAGCAGAGGCTGATAGAATGGCTAATGGGATCCCCTTAGTTGATGCTGTTGTTGGAGATTTGAATAAACTGGCGGAGAGGTTTAAAGTTGCTCCATTAGCCCCCTAACCCCCTGAAGGGGGAACCATAATTCAAAAACTAACAACTGCCGCGGGCTTAGTGCAGCGTAACCCGTTGTGGCCATTATGTAAGCTTTCAGCTTACATAACCCGCAGTTCAGCTGAAAGGTGAACCATGATAAACCACGGGCTGAAAGCCCGCGGCAGGGATTATAAAATGAAGAAGCCGGTTTGTTTCACAAACCGGCTTCTTCATTAAAGTTCCCCCTTCAGGGGGTTAGGGGGCTAATGGATCAGGTTAAACAACCTGCTCCAGCGGATCTTGTGGATGAACGAAGCATTATCATCAACACTCATCCAAATAAACAGTGCTTTACCTACAATATGATCTTCGGGCACAAAGCCCCAGAAACGTGAATCTTCCGAGTTATGACGGTTATCGCCCATCATAAAATAGTAGTTCAGTTTAAAAGTATAACTGTCGGCTTTTTTACCGTTGATCAGGATATCTTTACCGCTCACTTCTACCTTGTTGCCTTCATACACGGCTATCGCGCGACCGTAGATCGGGAAAGTTAAACTATCC
Organism: Mucilaginibacter angelicae; assembly: GCF_042434235.1. Classification (NCBI taxonomy): domain Bacteria; kingdom Pseudomonadati; phylum Bacteroidota; class Sphingobacteriia; order Sphingobacteriales; family Sphingobacteriaceae; genus Mucilaginibacter; species Mucilaginibacter angelicae. Next base: position 29,943 of record NZ_JBHLTS010000080.1, read on the forward strand.
AGCTTTACTGTCCAGCCTTTTTGGGGCACAATGATCGGCCCGAAGTTATCAACGTTCCATTTATAGTCGGGAATGTTAGCCCCTACTTTGTAATTGGAGAAAATGGCAGGATAAACAGGGTTTAACGGATCTGATGCCCCCCTTGGCGTTAACCTTGGTGTAACTGATTTAATATTTGAATATCCGCGCAAGGCTTTGGCCGCATCTTCAGTTGTATTGGTAATAAATTCGGTATTACTCACTGAAGAAAGATCAGAGAGGTGCAAATCATTTGCCACTTGTGGGTTAAGCTCATTACCGTCTGTTCTTACGTCGTAAGTGATCTCTCCTTTTGGCGGCGTGATAGCAGCTTTGCTGTTTATAAACACCTGCGCGTTAACAACGCTCAGCGTATCGCCCGGGGTTCCCTGGCAGCGTTTGATGTAGTTCTCGCGTTTATCAACCGGCCTGAAATAAGGCGAATCGGCATCCATAGGGTAATTGAACACCACCACATCGCCTTTTTTAATATCACTTAAACCAGGCAGACGGTAATACGGTAATTCAATCCCATCCCAATAGGCTTTGGTATTGATAAGCGGCATAGTATGGTGCGCAAAAGGAAAGGCAACAGGCGTCATAGGTAAACGTGCCCCATAGTTTACTTTACTTACAAAAAGGTAATCGCCGATAAGCAATGAGCTTTCCATCGACGCACTGGGGATCACATAAGCTTCGATAAATAACGTACGGATCAGCGTAGCGGCTATCACCGCAAAAATGATAGCATCAGCCCATTCGCGTACCTGGGTCTTCTTAAGTGCTTTCTTATATTTCTCCCTAAACTCAGGGCTTGCCGACTGTCCTAAATATTTGGTATCCTTATCAAAACCCCATTTTGGCATATAGATAAATTGCAGTGCAACACCGGCACAATGTTCGGCAAAGGTGAATTTCCCGTACGACTTTATAAAATCAATAGTAATGCCGATTGCTACCAAAATGTCCAATCCGGGGATGAGCAGCAGTACAAACCACCAGCCTGGCCTGCCGCTTAATTTGATCATTATATAAAAGTTGTAAAACGGAATTATAGCTTCCCAACCCGGCCTGCCGGCCTTTTCAAATAACTTCCACAAGCCTACGTAAGGCAATATGATTAAAATAATAAATGCAATTACAAATGCTACAACGTTCACTTTAGTGTTTTTATATTTTCAATTAGTGTATACCCCTGAATAACCTGTTCCACCTTATTTTATCAAAGAAAGAGGCAGTACTATCAATACTCATCCAGGTAAATAAAGCTTTGCCCACTACGTGGTCTTCGGGTACAAAGCCCCAAAAGCGCGAATCTTCTGAGTTATGGCGGTTATCCCCCATCATCCAGTAGTAGTTGAGCTTAAAGGTATAAGTATCGGCTTTTTTTCCGTTAATCATGATATCCTTGCCAACAACATTTACCTTATTGTTTTCATAAATTTCAATAGCACGGCCATAAACAGGGAAAGTCAGACTATCCAATTTAACTGTCCAGCCCTTTTTAGGGATAATGATAGGGCCATAGTTGTCAACATTCCATTTAAAATCAGGGAAATTAGGGGTGATCTTATAACGCGGGTACTTGGCAGGGTAAACCGGGTTCAGCGGGTCGCTGGTACCTCTGAGCGTTATGGCCGGAACAATAGATTTTACATTTGAATAGGTTTTCAAAGTAGCGGCTGCTTCTTTCGACATCTTCATCTCATAGCGATTATCGCCCAGGCTACCCGGTTGATCTATTTTAAGCTCATTCAAAATAGCGGGATTAAACTCTGTTCCGTTGGTTTGAACAAAATAACCTTCCTTCCCTCTTTCAGGATCGGGGGCAGCTTTACCATTTACAAACACGTGGGCGTTAACAACACTTAAGGTATCACCGGCAATTCCCTGGCAGCGTTTGATGATGTTCTCGCGCTTATCAACCGGCCTGAAAAGAGGTGAATCGGCCTCTATAGGCGCATTAAAAACCACGATATCGCCCTTCTTTATATCACTTAAGCCCGGCAGGCGGTAATATGGCAATTTCACACCACCCCAATATGCCTGGGTACCCCAGGGCGTAGTATGGTGCATAAAAGGAAATGAAACAGGGGTTATCGGCATTCTTGCACCATAGTTAACCTTGCTTACAAACAGGTAGTCGCCAATTAAAAGCGAGTTTTCCATTGAACCGCTGGGGATCACGTAGGCCTCGATAAACAGCGTACGGATGAGGGTAGCGGCTATTACTGCAAATATGATAGCGTCGCCCCATTCACGAAGCGCACTCTTTTTCTTTTTTACCTTGCTCGAATCTTTCTTTTTCCAGAATTTCCAGTTCATATTCTTGATGTGCAAATTATTTTAAATGTGCAGATTTCAGATGTGCAAATGTGCAGATTTTTTAATGTTTATATTTTATGTATAAGATATATGTTACACGTTATATGTTACGCTCCTCAATAATAATTAAAAGATGCCAATCAAATCACTCATCTGCACATCCGCACATCTTCCTAATCATCTGCACATCTGAAATCTGCACATCCGCACATCTTCCATCATCTGCACATCTGAAATTTGCACATCCGCACATCTTCCATCATCTGCACATCTGAAATTTGCACATCCGCACATCTTCCTAATCATCTGCACATCTGAAATCTGCAAATCCGCACATCTTCCATCATCTGTACATCTGAAATTTGCACATCCGCACATCTTCCTAATCATCTGCACATCTGAAATCTGCAAATCCGCACATCTAATTGATCATTCTAAATACCCTGTCCCACCTGATCTTAAATAACGATGGGGCATTGGCATCCCAGCTCATCCACACAAATACTGCCTTACCTACTATATGATCTTCGGGCACAAAACCCCAATAGCGCGAATCTTCAGAATTGTGACGGTTATCGCCCATCATCCAATAGTAATCCATTTTAAAGGTATAACTATCGGCCCTACTCCCGTTAATCAGGATGCTGCTACCTTTAACCTGTACACTGTTATTTTCATATACCTCAATGGCCCGGCGATAAAAAGGCATGGTCACGCTGTCCAGTTTAACTGTCCAGCCTTTTCGCGGAATAATAATTGGGCCCAGGTTATCCTCGTTCCACCTGAAGCGCGGATCATGCGGAAAAATTTCCGGATCGTACACACCCCTTAATTTAATATCAGGCTTTACGTTTTTAATATAGGGATACGTTTTTAATTTTTCGGCCGATTGAGCCGTAGTGTTTACTGTAAAATCAACTCTTGTAAATTGCTGAATATCCTCCAGGTGGAGATCATATCGCATACGATGTCCAAAACCTCTTACTGAGCCATCTGTACGTACCCGGTATTCCATTTCTCCGTTTGGCGGGGTCGCTATCAGTTGGTTATTTACGTATACCTGTCCGTACTCCAGCTTAAGGGTATCACCGGGAGTACCCTGGCATCGTTTGATATAATTTTCCTGCTTATCTACAGGGCGGTAAAACGGCGAGTCAGCTTCCATTGGGTAATTAAACACTACAGCATCACCCTTTTTAACCTCACCAAAGCCCGGCAGGCGGTAATATGGCAGCTTAATCCCATCCCAATAGGCTTTGGTACCGGTAAGCGGCATGGTATGATGTGCAAAGGGAAAAGCAACCGGGGTAATGGGCAAACGGGCGCCATAATTAATCTTACTCACAAATAAAAAATCGCCAACCATTAATGAGCTTTCCATAGATGAGGTAGGGATGGTAAAAGCCTCCAGGAACAGCCCGCGGATAACCGTAGCTGCAATTACAGCGAAAAGGATTGCTTCTGCCCACTCCCGCACCGGCGATTTATCATGATCAAGGTATTTTTCCCTGAAATCATCACTTGCAGATGGGCCAACATAGCGGGTGTTTTTATCAAAGCCCCACTTAGGAATAAAAATAAACGGCAGCAGTACCGACATGGTAATTTGCCCTATGCCCACCTTACCAAATGATTTAATAAAATCAATAAGGATGCCTATGCTTATAATGAAGTTTATGCCTGGTATTAAAAGCAGCAAAAGCAGCCACAGCGGCCTTTGGCTTAATTTGAGCATAATATAAAGGTGATATACCGGGATCAGCGCTTCCCAGCCGGGGCGACCGGCCTTTTCAAAAAGTTTCCAGTATCCGGCCAGTATTAAAATTAATAGCGGGCCCGTAATGATGTAAAACCCAATATAGCCCGCTATTGCCATTTATATCAAAAGCTATTAGCTGTTAAAATCAAACATGGCCTCAACCGAGTAAAAGCCCTTTTTATCGTGCAGCCACTCGGCAGCCAGTACAGCGCCTAAAGCAAAACCGTTACGATTATGTGCTGTATGCTTAAATTCGATACTATCCACCTCCGAGTCGTAAATAACGGTGTGCGTACCCGGTACACTGTCTATCCGCAATGATTCTATAAGCAATTGGTTAGGGGCAACATTGGCATCGTCATCACTGTCATCGGTGGTTAATACGTTAACCCACTCATTTTTGGTATCGGTGTTGTTAATGATACCTTCGGCAATGGTTATGGCAGTACCGCTTGGTGAATCCATTTTTTGGGTATGATGGATCTCTTCAACCTGCACCTCGTAATAAGGGTACCTGTTCATCACTTTAGCCAGCAGCTTATTCACGTAAAAAAACACATTAACACCAACGCTAAAGTTTGAAGCCCATAATAACGACTTATTTCCATCTACGCATTGCTGCTTTACCTGCGGTAAATTTTCATACCAGCCGGTTGTACCAACAACAATAGGAACATCAGCATTAAAGCAATGCTCAATATTTGATAATACGGATGCCGGGGTGGTAAATTCAATTACAACATCTGCTTTTTGCAGGTTTTCGGCGGTAAGCTCATGAAGGGTTTCATGATCAATAGTAAGTACAATTTCATGCTTGCGGCTGAGGGCTATCTTTTCGATGATCTTGCCCATTTTCCCGTAGCCAAGTAACGCTATCTTCATTTCAGGTATTGTGGTTTTCCTTATTAAAACGTAAAGGTAACTTTTAAACCCGGAATATAGGTAAAATTAGCGCCCTGTGCATACACCGGCTGATTAATTAAACCAGGAGTTACCTTGAACGACAGGTTATTATCAACCGTGTACGAATGGATGAACTTGGCATCAATATAAGCATCAATAGCCTGAATGCCCCATACACCTAAAAAACCAAAGATACTTAAATCGCGGTTACGCCTTGAGTTTTCACGGGCATCGCTCAGGTTGGCATCGGGCACATCTTTATAAAGATTATATTCGTTATAATACGGATCGCCGGGATTAGGCGGGTTGCCCTGCCGATATCTTGAAAGTATCAGATACTCATTATAATAATGCTGATTATATATAATAGCTGAAGTTAACAGGCCTAATCCACCATAAATTAACGGCACTTTCCACCACCTGTGGTTATACACCTGGCCCCAGCCTGGTATCATCAATGAATGTATTACTGCTTTATGCGGAATATGGGTACTATCGGGGTGATAAATCTTTTCTTTGGCAGGATCAATCCTTGGGGCAAATGAACCGGATGGGGTTTTAACAGGATGCTTTACTTTTAGCGTATCACTTTTTTTATTCCCCGTACTATCAACTATTTGAGCCTGTGCAGCAAAAACAAAAAAAGTGAATACACCTAAAAAAAACAGGAATCTATACATTATATAATTAACAATTACCAATCAAGCATTTCAAGGATGCGGCCCAGATCATCTTCCGAAAGGAAAGGGATCTCGATAACACCGCTTCCGCGGCTGCCTACTTTTAGCTTTACCCTTGTACTAAATTTTGAAGCAAGATCATCCTGGATCTTTTGCAACTGGTATGATACCGGCTCAGGCTGTTTGCCTTCTTTTTTTACCGGCGCCTTTTGCATCTCCCTTACCAGTTCTTCAACCTTACGAACGGATAAACCTTCCTTTATAATATGCTGATGTATAAATAATTGTTTAGCAGGATCGGTTAGCGTTAAAATAGCTTTGGCGTGGCCCATTGTAAGTTCACCGTCACGGATAGAGGCCTGGATAACCGGCGGCAGCCTTAACAGGCGCAGGTAGTTGGTAACTGTGGAGCGGTTTTTGCTCACCCTGTCGCCCAGTTCTTCCTGCTTCAGGTTACACTCCTCAATCATACGCTGAAAACTCAGGGCAACCTCAATGGCATTCAGGTTTTCACGCTGAATGTTTTCAATAAGCGCCATTTCCAGCATTTGCTGGTCGTTAGCAGTGCGCACATATGCCGGGATCTGGGTTAAACCAGCCAGCTTTGAAGCGCGAAAACGGCGCTCGCCCGATATCAACTGGTATTTATGCGCACCAATTTTCCTGAGCGTTATAGGCTGAATTAAGCCCTGGAGCTTAATCGATTCTGAAAGCTCGGTCAGTGCCTGCTCATCAAAATCGGTACGTGGCTGAAAAGGGTTAACCTCAATTTCGGCCAGTTTTATTTCATTAACCGAGCCAAGGTCATTTACCTCGGCAGGGCTTGCTGTTTCTTTATTTCTGTTTTGGTATGGTTGTACGTTAGGCGTGTCGTTCAATAGCGCACTCAGTCCCTTGCCCAGGGCATTTCTCTTTTCACCACTCATTTATTATACTGTTGCTGTAGCTGTTGCCGATTCACCCTTTACCATTCCGTTTTTCTCTAAAATTTCGCGGGCAAGGTTTAAATAATTTATTGCACCCTTACATGTAGCATCATGCATAATTACCGATACACCAAAGCTTGGCGCCTCGCTTAAACGGGTATTACGCTGTATAATGGTATCAAAAACCATGTCCTCAAAATGGGTTTTAACCTCGTCAACCACCTGGTTGCTCAGGCGTAAACGCACATCATACATGGTTAACAAAATGCCCTCAATTTCCAGCTGCGGGTTAAGACGCGACTGAACAATTTTGATGGTATTTAACAACTTACCCAAACCTTCTAACGCAAAATACTCGCACTGTACCGGTACAATTACCGAATCAGCAGCGGTTAAGGCGTTAATGGTGATTAAACCTAATGAAGGTGAACAATCGATAATAATAAAATCATATTCGTCCCGTACCTTATCAAATACCTGTTTCATTTTGTACTCGCGGCCACTTAAATTGATCATTTCAATTTCGGCACCTACCAGGTCAATATGCGCAGGCAGTAAATCAAGATTAGGGGTATCTGTTTTCTGAATGGCCTCATGAGGGTCAACCTCATTAATGATACATTCATAAATACTATTTTTTATATTGCGGGGATCGAAGCCAATACCCGAGGTTGAATTAGCCTGAGGGTCGGCATCAACCAACAAGGTTTTATAATCTAATACAGCTAAACTTGCAGCCAGATTTATAGATGATGTAGTTTTCCCTACGCCGCCTTTCTGGTTGGCTAAAGCAATTATTTTACTCATTCTATAGTTTAAAAAAATTTATAGTTCTGTGATTTATAACAACGTTAAATAGAAACAGAAATTTCTACTTTCGTAAAGTTTTTATCCGGTGATAAAGATACGGAATTAAATAATGCAGAATTCCACAGCTTTTGTCTATTTACAAACAAAATTGATCAATTAGTAAAATATCAGCTTAGCCATTTTTGAATATTATTGCTTAATTATATTTAACATTAAAGCACTCATTCACAAATTATTAACATGCAAACCAACAATGATATTACTAATCAGATCACGCAGCAATTTACTAATAATAAATGATAACCATTATATCATCAACTAACAGGCCCGGAAGTTCAACGCTTAAACTTGCGCAGGTTTACCAGCAAAAACTGCGTGAACGGGGCGCGGAAGCAGGCATTTTATCATTGGCCCAACTGCCCCCAAACATTATTGAAACCGACCTTTACAACAAACGCAGCCCGGAGTTTGAGCCTATCCAGCAAATAGTTACCGATACCGATAAATTTATATTCCTTATTCCCGAATACAATGGCAGCTTTCCGGGCGTGCTCAAGGTTTTTATTGATGCCTGCAGCTTTCCCGAAAGTTTTTATGATAAAAAAGCTGCTTTGGTTGGCTTATCATCGGGCAAGTACGGTAACATTCGCGGCGTTGACCATTTCACTGGTGTTTGCCACTACCTGCACCTTAACATCATGGCGCTTAAATTGCACATAGCCGCCATTCACAAAGAATTTGACGAGGAAGGGCACCTGTTTAAACCCGATACCATAAAGTTTGTAAACGAGCAGATTGATAAGATTATTAGGTTCTGATTTTGGGGGGATTTCACCAATTAATGATTGACTTTATTTCGCCATGCCAAGTACTAATTTTTCTTTCGAGCCTGTGGTCGGTGTTATCACCGCACCACATAATTAGCTGTTTTTATAAACTACAAGTCATATAAGAATGGTACGGTGATAACACCAGGTGTTCGGAAGATTTTTTAATTCCCTCCTTGGGGAGGGGTGCGGTAGAGTTGTGTAGTGGCAGGGAGGGGTTTATGCGCCATTTCAATCGGAAAATCCTATCGGTGAAACCCCTCCCTACACCCTCCCAGGGGAGGGAATCGCACAATCCCCAGCTTTTTTATTTCTTCCGAACACCAGTGCTGATAACACTGACCGCAAGCTAAACAATCAGTTTAATCCTCAAAAACTATCTTATCAAAAATACCCAACCGGATACCCTTGGGATCTCATTCTTAAAATCAATCACATAATAATAAGTCCCTGTATCAAGAGGGACACCATTGCGTGTACCATTCCAGGGGGTATTATAGCCAATGCTTTTAAAAACCATTGCACCACTGCGGTCATAAACCGTTAACCGGCAATCGGTATAAGCATCAAGATTGATGATATCCCATACATCATTAATACCATCGCCATTAGGCGAAAACACCGTGGGGATAGTTAACTTAGGGGCACTTGTTATAAACTCGATATCATCAAGCAACAGATCATTACCGGGCCCGCCGGGGGCACTGTTACTTATTTTTAAAACCAGGCTGCTTACATTATCGGGGGTCTTAAAAACCAGGCTATACTTTTTCCACACAGGACCCGCAGTTGCAGGAATTTGCCCTGTACGCAGCTTTTCAAGTACTTCGCCGGTTGTTGTTTCGATAGAGAAAAGGATATCCGGTTGCTGCACAGTTGGCCCTACCACGGTATTTTTGAGCAGGTTAAGGATATAAGCCGAAAACTCATAGGTTGTAGCCGGGCAAAGAGCGGGTACCATTCGGGTATAAAATGTACTCGGCTCGTTTGATGCATTGATCATCATCATGTAGCCGTTACTATTCCCGGTGTGGTCATGCGTTACATTATGCCAGGATGCTTCGGCACATCCGTCAGAGGCATTAACCAGTGTATAAAAGCCGTCGGGCGGGCAATATGGAGTATAAGCCATATTGGTAACACCTGCCGGTAAGGCAGGCCCATGTCCGGTACCGGATCCAAAATCCTCCCTGAACAGCCAATGCCCCAATTTACCGGTACAATCCATGTTTTGCGCACAGGTGTCCGTAAAAAACAATATCAACAATAAAAAAATCGGGGGAAAACGCGCCTGCATGACCGGATCAACAATAAAACCTTAAAGGTAAGTTCAAGTGCCGGGCTTAATGCAGCAGTCAACGGTCAGTTTTTATACCGATAAACTATATCGGTAATATCAGGACAATAAAGCAGTACAAAATCAGTGTACAATAAGCACCCAGCCCGATAATAACGGTGCGCCGCTTTTAAGATCGATAACATAGTAGTAAGTGCCCGAGGGCAAAACATAGCCTTTATAGGCGCCATTCCAGGGCTTATCGTATCCGATAGAAGAGTATACTTTTTGGCCGCTGCGGCTAAAAACATTCAGCGAGCTTTGCGGGTAGGTTGACAAAGCTTCAATATCCCAGTAATCATTTAAACCATCCCCATTGGGCGAAAACGTTGTTGGAATAACTATTTTTTTATAAACCCGTACAAAAACGCTGGCAAGAGCTGTTCCGCATCCTATATCCGAAGTAGCGTGCAGCGTATAGGTAATGTCATCAGTAGGGCTGGCTGTGGGGTTCAGTTTGGTAGGATCATCAAGACCATCGGCCGGGGTCCATAAATAAGTATCGGCATTGCTTGCCTGGGCGTCCAGCACCACCGACTGGCCTTCAAAAATCTTTTTCTTCGGTTCTATGCTTGCTTCAGGTGAAGGCATAACCGTTACAGTTACCGTTTGGGTGGCAGTACAGCCCTCGTTACTGGTTACCGTTACGGTATAAGTAGTAGTTTCGGCAGGTTTAGCAGCAGGACTTGCCGAAGTTGGATCAGATAAGCCGGTAACGGGTAGCCAACTATAACTTTTGGCATTGGGCGTAGTTTCATTGAGAATGGTGGCGCTGCCCTTACAAATTGGGGCAGGGTTAATAACCGGTATAACAGGTTTCAAGTTAACGGTCGCCCTCACGTTATCCGATGGAGTGGGGCAATCGGCAGCCGAAAAAACTGTAACGTGGTAGTCGCCTATATCGGCAACGGTAGAATTATCAATGATTAACGGGTTTTGAGCCTTGTTAGCAGAGGTAACACCCGGACCACTCCATTCATATCTTATTGTCCCTGGTGGTGCGTTTGCCGTGAGGATAAGCGCATCGCCCTCACACGCCGGAGGGGCAGTAATTGAGGGTTTGGCAAGGAAGTCATTAACCCTTATGGTAATTGCCTGCGAATAAGTACGGCAGGTTGGCGAATTGATATTAGTCCCTTCGGCCGCTGCAAGCCGGTATTCATAAATACCTATAGGAGTATTGTCTTTTACCGGAACAATGAGCTTGGCATCTGTTTCGCCTGGAAGATCTTCCCAGGTGCCTGCTGTATTCAGCTTTTGCCATTGCAGGCTTTTATCCGTATAATCATCACCTACGTCTGATACGATGGTAAAGTTTTTTGTTTCGCCGGTACATACATCTTTTGCAATATTATCTCCGATGCTTGTAAACCCAATAGGCATGGTAGGCCCGCAAGGCCTGAACTCAATATCATCAAGCATTAAATCGTTTCCATTATTACCGGGAGCATTATTGATCATCTCTATGGTAATTTCGTTATTACCTGAACCTGTTGAAAACAACATACTGTAACGGCGCCAATCCTCCGGGTCGCTGCTTCCCGGTATTGAGCCGGTATCATAAGTGGTTTTATCCCCGTTGGCATTAGTTATTACAAAAGTAATATCCGGCTCAGATACACCCGGCCCCGCATGTGCCTGAAATATCAGGTTAAAAACCCATGCCGAAAACTCATATTTGGTATTTTGACAAAGGGTGCCGGCATTTATTTTATAGGTAAAAAATCTGCTCGGATCGGGTGAAGCATTAATAAGCATCATGTACCCATTAGGGTTACCTGTATGATCATGTGTTACAACCTGCCATCCTTCAGGATGGCAATTACCAAAACCATTAGCCGGATTTATATTTGTTGTATTTACAATGGTGTAATGACCATCATTAGGACAGCCCTGGTCATATATAAAATCTGTTATACCATTTGCCAGCGGCGGCCCGTAGCCCTGCCCCGATCCAAAATCAAGCTTAAATACCGGATCACCAAGACTACCATTACAAACAACTGATTGCGCTTCAACTTTTACACAAGCAATGGCAAGTAAAATCAACAGAAATAATTTAACAGGATTGAAAAGCATTAACCGGTTGAGGAATATAAATATCGAACTACCAAAAATATATTTTTTTGGCTGCCCAAATGCATAAAAACCATTTAAACCATGAATATATTACACACTGCAAAACAATCACTTATCCCAAACAATCCCAGCATCTAAAAAGTTAACTATTAGTATATAAACACCCGCCAAAATGAAACATAAGCTTATCATATTTCCTTTTACTATCGGCATAATACTTTTGGCCTGTAAACATAAAAAGCCTGCTAACTATAACAATGCTGATACAATCGTTAACAAAAGCGAACAGGAGGTTACGCTGCCTGCCCCTTATGAAACCAAAGCTGTAAAAAACTACTGCGATGTTATTGGCTGGCCCAAGGGCAAAACCCCAACTGCACCGGCAGGCTTTGCGGTGAGCCTTTATGCCGATGGACTGGATAACCCGCGCAATATTTATGTAGCATCAAACGGTGATGTTTTTGTATCTGAGGCCAATACCGAAGTTACCGGTCTGAAAAAGATAGGTGCCGATATCATTGGTATAAGCAAATCGCAGCATTTGGGCAAAAGCGCTAATAAGATTTTATTATTTAAGGATTCTAACGGCGATGGCATGCCTGACTCAAAAACCGTTTTCCTAAGCGGATTGAACCAGCCCTACGGTATGCTCATTGCCGGCGATTGGTTTTATGTAGCCAATACCGATGGACTGTGGCGTTACCCATACAAAATCGGCGAAATGAAAGTAACAGGCAAAGGCATTAAAATATTAGACTTGCCCGCAGGCGGATATAACAACCACTGGACCCGCAACCTGCTCCTGAGCGCCGATGGCAGTAAAATTTATGTTTCGGTAGGATCGGGCAGCAATGTTGCCGAGCATGGAATGAGCAACGAAAAGCGCCGTGCCAATATCCTGGAAATTAACCCCGACGGCAGCGGCGAACGTGTTTATGCTTCAGGCCTTCGCAACCCGGCAGGCATCGACATTCAGCCGGGCACGGGTGTTTTGTATGCCGCAGTTAATGAACGCGATGATCTTGGCGATCAGCTTGTACCCGATTACTTAACCAGTGTTAAGGAAGGTGGCTTTTACGGCTGGCCCTGGGCGTACTTTGGCCAGCATGAAGACCCGGTACTAAAACAAAAAGATCCTAACCCGGAAATGGTCAAAAAATCCATAGTGCCTGATGTTGCACTTGGCTCGCACACGGCATCATTAGGCCTGGTATTTTACAATAGCACAAGTTTTCCGCAGGAATATCATAACGGGGCTTTTATTGGTCAGCATGGTTCATGGAACAGCTCAAAGTTGGTGGGGTATAAGGTAATCTTTGTTCCCTTCAGCAATAATAAGCCAACCGGCCATATGACAGATTTTTTAACCGGCTTTATTGCCGATAGCGCCAAACAAAAAGTATATGGCCGCCCGGTTGGAGTAGCTGTGGCTAAAGACGGATCGTTACTGGTAGCTGATGATGCAGGCAACAAAATATGGCGGGTAAAGCACTGATACTCTTACGGGGCTGAAACTTACGAAGTTTTAAAAACTTCGTAAGTTTCAGTACGCCGGCCCACAACATCAAGATATTTACAAAGCAGCGATATACGTTTATAAGTATAAACAACTATTTTTGACGACGTCCCTGATCGTCAACCTATGTTAAAACCGTTTACTCTTATAGCTTTTGCGCTGGCTGCTGCAATAACAGCAAATGCACAAAATAAAATCCGCCCTAAAAAAGATACCACCGAGCTTAAGCCGGTGATCATTAAAGGCTATCTGAGCGATCAGCCTGTTATCAGCGTACCGGCATCCGTAAGTGTGCTTAATGCAGCCCAGCTTAGGATCCAGCCTGATAATTCATTTGTAAACGCGTTAAATACTGTTCCGGGGGTACGCACCGAAGAGCGTTCGCCGGGCAGCTACCGTTTATCCATCAGGGGAAGTTTATTACGCTCACCTTTTGGTGTACGCGATGTGAAAATCTATTTTGATGATATCCCGCTCACCGATGCCGGGGGCAACAGTTATTTAAATGCCATCGATATAGCCGCCATACAAAAGGTTGAAATATTAAAAGGCCCCGATGGCAGCTTGTTTGGGGCCAACTCGGGCGGGGTGGTGATCCTTAGTCCGCTTAACCGGTATAACGACAGCACTTATATTTCGGCGGGTGTAAATGGTGGCTCGTATGGGCTGTTTCATGAAAAGGCGGCAGTGCAATTAAAAACCACCAATTACCTCCTCAACATTAACCAAAGCTTTCAAACTTATCATGGCTACAGGCAAAACAGCGATACCCACCGTAACTACCTGCAGCTGGCCGATAGCTGGAACTACAGTGGTAAAAACACCTTAAAAGCGCTGGGCATTTATTCTGACCTGGCCTATGAAACACCCGGGGGGCTAAATCTTGCCCAATACAATACCGATCCAAGATTGGCCCGTCAGCCTACGCCTACCTTGCCAGGGGCTATTCAACAACATATTGGCATTACTACCAAAATGTATTTGGGCGGCTTAACCAATGAATATCATTTTAACGACCATATCCGCAATGTGCTGGCTGTTTTCGGCAATCATGTTGATTTTGCCAACCCTTTTATCACCAATTATGAGCAGCGCAGCGAAAACACCTACGGCTTCCGTACCTATTTTGAGCTGACCGGTGATCAAAAACCGAACCTTGACTGGAAAGTTGACCTTGGTTTTGAATGGCAGCAAACCAACTCGCACATTGCCAATTACGGTAATAACAAAGGAGTGAAAGATACCACTCAAACCATTGATGACATCCACACCAATCAGCATTTTGTATTTGTGCGCTATGCTGCCGATGTTTACAAACGCCTGCACGTTGAAGCTGCGGTAAGCTTAAATAATTACGGTTATGATTTTAAAAACATATACCCGCTTAACCAAAACAACTTTACTAACCGCAATTTCAGCGCACAACTGATGCCGAGACTGGCCTTGTCATACCAGATCATTAATGCCCTGGCCTGGCGTGCAAGCGTAAGCCGCGGATATTCAACCCCTACCACTGCCGAAGTAAGGCCAACGGATAACATTGTCAATACAAGCCTGCAAGCTCAATATGGCTGGAATTACGAAACCGGTTTCCGCCTGCGCAATAGCGACGAAACTTTTATGCTTGATGCATCGGTTTACTACTATCGCTTAAACAATGCCATAGTACGCCGCCTAAATGCTGATGAAACTGAGCATTACATTAACGCAGGTGGCACTAACCAGTTAGGCACCGAAGCATCATTGTACTATTGGATCATCCGTCCAAACAGGTATTCGTTTATTCGCGGTTTGCAATTTAATGAGTCTTTCACATACAGCCACTTCAGGTTCAGAGATTATATTGTTACCGATGCCAACTACTCGGGCAACAGGCTTACAGGTGTGCCTAAAAACGTATTTGTAAGCAGCGTCCAGATCAGGTTCCCCGAAAACCTGGCCTTGTTTGTACAACACACCTTCACTTCAAAGATCCCGCTTAACGATGCCAGCACGGTATATGCCCCCAAATACAACCTGCTGCAGGCGCGGGTTAGTTATCAGCCAACTATTGCCCGTAAAACACATTTTGAAATATTTGCTGCCGCAGATAACCTGCTGAACCAAAAATACAGCCTGGGTAATGATTTGAACGCCGTAGGGAACAGGTATTATAATGCAGCGCCGCTGAGAAATTATTCGATGGGAATGAATTTTATGTATTAGATAGTTATTAGTTGATGGTTCATAGATCATAGTAAACTTCTGCCGACGCTCGGCTCCAGTCGAGTGTCTGTTATTTCCAGGCCTCTGGTCTGTGCACATTTATTTGCGCCGGCCAGAGGCCGTGGGATAGTTGCCACCGGCAGGAGCCGAGCGGCGGCGAACGGATATGATAAAAAAGCCCTGTGTTTTGCTGCGCAAAACACAGGGCCTTTTCCGGCTTGCAAACTGCAAACCTAAAACTGCAAACTGAAACAACTACGGATTCAGGTTATTATTTCCTCCCTCAGCAACATTACCGCCCCTGCCTTTCGGATCAAAAGCACGAAACTTAATAACCCCGCCATTGTAATTAACCGGACCAGTGTAAACTTTGCTTGTGGCATCCGGATCTTTACCGTTGGTTGTATAACGGATTGTTAAACCCGGAAACTCCACATTGCTCAGGTATTTGCCATCCTGTAAGCTGATGCCCGGTTTTGGCACACGATAGTTATAACCGCCTTCATAATAAGTTAAACGCGGCAATTCACGCTTACCTAAAACATTCAGGAAGTTTGACCAGGCCACCTGGTATTCCTCTTTACTTTTAACCGGGTCTTTTTCGGTAGCCCAGGCCGGGTCCTGTGCCCAGGCACGCTCAGCTAAGCCAAGCAAACGCGGGAAAATCATATAATCCATTCGCTCAGGGCCTTTCACTGTCTCGGCCCATAGCGCGCCCTGCAGGCCGACAATATTACTTTTACCATAATCGGTAAGGCGTTGTTTACCAATGAAGATATTCCTGTTTATCGGATTGCCTTGTTTATCAACATCGGCGTTTTTAAAATAATCGTAAGGGATAAAGGAATAGAATTTATCGATTCCCAAAAATGCGCCCCAATAATAGCCGGGTTCATCAAATGATTTATAATT
The DNA here is from genome assembly GCF_042434235.1 of Mucilaginibacter angelicae. Taxonomy (NCBI): domain Bacteria; kingdom Pseudomonadati; phylum Bacteroidota; class Sphingobacteriia; order Sphingobacteriales; family Sphingobacteriaceae; genus Mucilaginibacter; species Mucilaginibacter angelicae. The sequence goes on from NZ_JBHLTS010000080.1 coordinate 46,239, forward strand.
GGCCATATCAAAATACAGGTTGGTAACGCAGGTTAATACAACCTTGTAACCGCCATTGGCCAAACGATAGGCAAGGTCTTCCTGTCCGGCGCCTAATACGTTGTTCCAAACATCAACCTGCAGGTGCTCTTTTGTAAAATCAGGATTAGGCACATAAGCCGGCTCACCATCAAGTGTGGTTTTACGAAGCGCCATCTCCTCCCAACCCGAAAGCAGGATGCCTTTAGCTTTTAAGAGCTCATTAACACGACCGTAAAAGTAATACCAGAGATCATTAGTGCTTTTTATTTCGGGATGTGTAGCTTTTAGCGCTAAATAAGCCGGAGATTTTTCCCATACATTGGCCGGCACTTCATCGCCCCCAAAGTGAATAGTTGGCAGCGGTGCTCCTGCTTCTTTGTAAGTCCTGATCAAATCGTTAACCACCGTTTCCACAAAGTTATAGGTTGATGGCAGCGACACATCAATCACATTATCGTTCCAGTACTGTACCGAGCGATAATCAGATTTATCATTCTGATCGTACAGTAAATACTTTTCGGCTTCAGCCTTTTTGCCCTCGGCCATCAGGCGGTCATAACGTGCATTCATTGCTTTAATAGATGCACGGGCATGACCGGGAGTTTCAATTTCAGGTACTACGATAATGTGGCGCTCATTTGCATATTTCAGGATCTCGATATAATCAGCTTTGGTATAATAGCCGGTGCCGAAAGGGTTGTCAACCTCCGGACCAGAACCGTGCGATGGCGGCAGGTGATGTTTGCTATCCAGCGTATGGCCGCGTTTTGAGCCTATTGAAGTAAGTTCGGGCAATGAGGGAATCTCTATTCTCCAGCCTTCGTCATCTGTTAAATGCAGGTGTAATATATTCAACTTGTAAAGGCTCATCGCCTCCAGCAGTTTCAATACCTGTTGTTTTGACTGAAAATTACGTGCTACATCCAGCATTACCGCGCGATGAGCAAAACGCGGCGCATCGGCAACTTCAACACAGGGGATCTCAAGCTTTTCCTTCCGATTTGGGAGTGCCGAAGGAGAAATCATTGTTTTTAAGGATTGTATCCCATAAAATGCTCCGGCAGGTGTTGAAGCTAATATTGTTATGGAAAGATGCTCGACTTTCAACTCGTAACCCTCTGCACTAATATCTTTTTTATATTCGATTTTGATAGACCTTAAGGTACTTGATAGTTTATTTACATTGAATATATTCTTATCCAGGGATTCTAAATAGTCCTTGAGTATTTTCCCTTCCTTTTCAAATCTCTTATCGGCACCGAATATTACATCATAAAAATCGAAATAAGCATACGCACCCAGTCCCCCTGTTAAGTGATAACTTACAGGCGTAGGGAAAACCTGCACCAACTGATCAGCTGGGATATCGGCAACCGTTTTATTCCTGTCGAAAACAATTTCGGGGGTTATTAAGCCCTGGTAAGTTGGTTTGTAGGGCGTAATATTATATGAACCGAAAGAGTAACCCTTTTCAGGAGCATTATCCCAAACCAGGTAAGGCCCTTCAGGGGCATCGGTAATATTTACAACAGGATCATCGCACACAAATTCAATACGGGCAGTTTCGCCGGGTTTCAGGTCTTTAAAACCCGATGTTGGGCTTATGCTGTATAAATCGCCGTTAACCTGTTCAATAAGGGCATTATTGCTGACAGCCGCTTTTGTAAAACCACGACCCGAATTAAAATAGATCTTCCATCCCGAAGCAGGCAAAACCTCATGACTTTTGTTAGTGATCACCAACGCGGTTAGGGCTTCATTTTTATTTTGATAGTTATTATCCATTACCTGCCAGTTAAGGTGCAGGTCGGCAATGTTCGGTTTTTTATCGTCGTTAATTTTAAAACCGCTGCATACAAAAACCGCGGCGACAACCATCATCGTAAAAATTTTGTTCATAATTGATCCTGTGCCTGGGAGATAGCAGACAGGTAAATATATTACTTTTTAAATTATTTTAATAAGTGATTTTTATGTAGAGACGCATCACATGCGTCTAACTTTATACATAACAGGCAATCAAACCACCTAAGCAAAACTGCCAGACGCATGTAATGCGTCTCTACATTGAATATATTTTGTTATTAAACAGAGAACTTAATCCACCCTTCACCTTCATACCCAAATATGAACTGTTTAGGGCGGATAATCTCGGCCAGGATCTCTATCGAGTCTACAATTCTCGGGCCGGGACGATTAAAGTATTGGTTGCCATCGGCAATATACAACCTATCGTTTTTTACAGCTTTGAGCGATGCAAAACCCGGCCGGTCCAAAAGCAGGTTGATCTCGCGCATGGTGCGTTCAATACTGAATCCGCAGGGCATTACCACGATGATTTCTGGGTCCTGCTGCAGGATGTCGTCCCACTCAATATATGGCGAGTGCTTGCCTGCCTGTACCAAAACGGGGGTTCCTCCGGCAATGTTTACCAGGCCGGGCACCCAATTGCCCGATATCATTATCGGTTCCAGCCATTCAATACAGGCAACAGTAGGTTTACTATCGATAAATTTTAGTTTATGCTTAATAATGTCCACACGCTCCTGCAGGCTTTCAAGCAGGTCGGCACCGGCTTGCGGCACAGCAAGCGCATTGGCAATGGTAGTAATATCGTTAAAAATATCCTCAAGGCTATTGGGTTGCAGCGAGATGATCCGGGCCTGTTTATCCAAATAATTTTCCAGTGCCTCCTCAACATCTTTTAAGGATACTGCACAAACTTCGCACTGGGCCTGGGTTACCACTACATCCGGTGCAAGAGCTTTGATCTGCTCACGCTTTACGGAGTAAACCGAAAGTGCGTCGGCCAGGATCTCTTTAACCTTTACATCAATATCGGCACTGCTCAAACCATCCGGAAAATTAGCTTCGGTACATACAGGCAAATATTTAACCGATGCCGGAAAATCGCACTCGTGCGATCGGCCCACTAAATTCTCTTCCAATCCTAAAGCACAAATTATTTCGGTAGCGGCCGGTAGTAATGAAACTATTTTTTCAGTTGGCATGTTAACAAGTTCAAGATTGCAAATGTATGAATTATAGATGTGCAGATTACAGATGTGCAAATTATTGAATTTAATCAGAGGCTATTATATTTTAACTGCCCCCATCTGAAATTTGCACATTTGAAATCCGCACATCCGAAATTTGTCAACTCCGATTAACAAACTATCTTTGCTGCGATGATATTTTTGACTTTTTTCATCGGGCTTATAGCCAACTTTATAGGCTATATACCACCCGGCAACATAAACCTAACTTTAGTACAGATCACCATAAACCGTGGAATAAAAGAGGCTGTGCGTTTTATAATAGCTTTTTCGGCGGTTGAATTTTTCTTTACTTATTTTATTATGCATGCCGCCCGCTGGCTTTCCGGCCAGTTGAAACTGGGTACTATTATCGACTGGATCATGGTAGTGCTTTTCGGCGTTATGGGTTACATTACCTGGATCCATAGAAATAAACCTCCTGAATCTAATTATTCTGAACACGCCAGCATTAAATATGGCATACTGCTGGGCTTTTTGAACCCCATGCAGATACCCTTCTGGATGGTTACAGGCACTTATCTCATTACGCACGAATGGATTCTTGACGGCAGGGTAGCCCTTGTTATTTTCAGCCTGGGATCGGCTGCCGGTTCATTTTTATGTCTTTTTATCTACGCCAAATTTGCTAAATATATCCAGGAAAAGTTTGCGCTAAGCAACAAGCTGATCAATACCAGCATAGCGGTATTGTTTTTTGCCTTTGCAACCTATCATGTGGTAAAGCAGATCTATTTGTCGTTTTTCAAGCATTAAGATGGAACCATGATTTTCTTGATTTAAGGATTGCCTGATATATCGACATAAAGCTCAAGATAATCCTCAAATCAAGAAAATCATGGTTCAGTTCAAAATTCCAGATTTAACACATCAACCTTATCCTGCGCCAACTGCACTTTCAGCTCATCGAGCGATGAGAACTTAACATCACCGCGGATGTAGTGGTGAAACTCCATGCGGATGGTCTGGTTATAGATATCTTCGTTAAAATCAAAAATATTTACTTCAATATTGCGGGTAAGGCCGTTAACTGTTGGGCGGCTGCCGATATAGGCCATTCCCTTGTAAGTAACTCCGGCTACAATTACGGTAACCGCAAAAATACCATCGCAGGGGATCAGCTTATATTTTTCTTCAACCACAATATTGGCAGTCGGGTAGCCAAGCTGCCTGCCGATCTGATCGCCGCGAACAACATTTCCGGTAATAAAAAAAGGATAACCTAAAAAGCTATTGGCCAAATGAATATCGCCGCTTAAAAGGGCGTTACGGATGCGGGTTGAGCTGATGGCCACCTCGTTAATATCCTGCTCAGGGATCTCTACCACATCAAAACCATAAACAGGGCCAAGGCGCTGCAAATCTTCAAGTCCCCCCTGCCGGTCTTTACCAAAGCGGTGATCATAGCCTATTACTATTTTTTTTGTGCCGATCTTATTTACCAGCACATCGCGGATATAGCTCTCGGCACTCTGATTGGAGAAATCTCTCGAAAAAGGGGTAATGATGAGATGGTCAACTCCAAGGCATTCCATGAGTTCGGCCTTTTCGGCCATGGTGGTAATCAGTTTTATGCTTTCATCCTCCGGGTGCAGGATCATGCGCGGATGCGGAAAAAAAGTAAGGATCACCGTTTCGCCGCCTGTACTTTCGGCCAGTTCCTTAATGCCTGATATAATTTTCCGGTGCCCGATGTGTACCCCATCAAATGTGCCGATGGTGACTACTGCATTGTTTACCGCTGTAAATTCGTCAATATTATTGTAAACCCTCATTATATGAGAAAAACACAAAGTTAATTTTTAGTTGATGCGATTGACGGCCATTGTGTTTGCGCTTTGTAAATTTACTTAGCCGCCAACATTCACATTTGATACCTTCAGCTCCCTTATTGCGTTTACCAGCTCCATTATCTCCCAGGCATCATCAATTTTATAGTTGCCGCTGCGCGTACGCCTCAATTTTGAAAGATATGCCCCATTACCCAAAGCAGCACCAAAATCATTCACCAGCGAGCGGATATAAGTTCCCTTGCTGCATACCACCCTGAAATCAACCTCCGGCAGTTCAATGCGGGTTAGTTCAAATTCGGTTATTGTTACGTTGCGCAGCTTCAGTTCCACATCCTCTCCACGGCGTGCCTTTTCATATAAACGCTCGCCATCAACTTTTATGGCCGAGTGAGCAGGAGGATATTGTTGGATGTCACCAATAAACTGTCCGCAATTATTACGGAGCATTTCTTCGGTGAGTTGGCTGATGTCGAAACTTTTATCGGGCTCGGTTTCCATATCATATGAAGGCGTGGTTGCACCTAATACCATGGTACCGGTATATTCCTTTTCTTCGGCCTGGAAGGTATCTATCTGCTTGGTCATTTTACCGGTACAGATGATCAGCAAGCCTGTCGCCAGCGGATCAAGCGTGCCAGCATGGCCAACCTTTAGCTTAAGCGGTTTAAACGAATTGCGAAGCTTGCCAACCACATCAAAGCTTGTCCATTGATATGGTTTGTTAACCAGCAGGAGCTGACCTTCGGCAAATTCTTCAATCTTAGTGTACGTGTTCTTCAAATCTCTTATTTACCCGGATCATATTATCCGTTTCTGCAAAGGTACGATTTTAGGATTGATTGAGGGAGAGAGGGAAATTTGCTTATAAAACTAACCGTCAACACGGGGCACCTCCGGAGTGTGAAAAACATAAAGCATTAAAACTCCGGAGGAGTATCGTGTTTATAGAATCTCAACCAAACTTACTTTCTTCGGCTCCATAGGAGCCTCGTGTTTTAAAAGCGATTTCTCTGAATTATTACGCCGGATCATCTTCTTTAAATAAAGAGGATGATCCGGCGTAACAGGTATTTGAAAAAGACTTATATCGTTTGCAGCGGATGTCCGCTATATATCAAGCCAATAATAATAGCACCTATAACAATACGGTACCAGCCAAACATTTTAAATCCTTTGCGTTCAAGAAAAGTAATAAAAGTTTTAATAGCCAGCATTGCCACAATAAATGCTATTACATTGCCGATAGCTAATAATTTAATTTCTTCGCCGGTAAAAATATGTCCGTCTTTATGGTAATCGAGCAGCTTCTTTGCTGTTGCGGCAAACATGGTAGGAACCGCTAAAAAGAATGAAAACTCGGCTGCAGCAGTACGGCTAAGCTTCTGGCTCATCCCCCCAACTATAGTAGCGGCCGAACGTGAGGTTCCCGGAATCATAGCAAGGCACTGGAAAAATCCAATTTTAAGTGCGGTCAAGTTGCTTATTTCTTTTTCTTCTTTAATCAATGGCTTGTTAAACCATTTATCAACAAATAGCAAAATAATACCACCGATAAAAAGTGTAATACCTACAGTAAGGGCGCTCTCCATTAATGCGTCGATTTTTTTACTAAATAAAAAGCCGAATACAGCTGCAGGAATAAATGCTATGAATAATTTCAAATAGAAATTAACCGATTGCAAAAACCTTTTCCAATATAATACCACTACCGATAAAATAGCGCCTAACTGTATGGCAACGGTAAAAAGCTTAACAAAAGGATCGGCTGCTATGCCCATTATTGATGAGGCAATGATCATGTGCCCTGTTGATGACACAGGCAAAAATTCAGTTATCCCTTCAATAATTGCAAGGATAATAACATGGATGAGATTCATTAGGGTTGAGGGGGTTGAGGTAGATATATACGTTATTTATAACAGGTATGTTTAAAAATAAAACATACCTGTTATAAAATCAGTGCGGTTAATGTATTAATTAGCCGAAGGCTTTTTAAGAATAGCGAAGAAACCTAAAGCAAAGCCGCCCAAAACTACTATTGGGGCAATAACTATTTTGGTAGTGCTGTAAATATCTGTAGTGCCAGACATCAGCACAAAACCGAAAGCAACAACTGCCACGCTGATGATCAGCATACGATAATTGCTTTTATCAAATATGAATTGTACCGGCTGCGCTGGCGCGGTAGCTTTTGCAGCACCTGCAGTTGCCGGTGATGCCGTGGCAGCTGTTTTTACTGGAGTGGCTGGTTTAAATTTTTGTGCCATATTTTTTAATTACTGAATTATTGAGTTAATGAATTAGTGGCTTAAAGCCCGGATAAAACCTTTCAGCTTTAACCACTTATCTGTACAGATCGTATATTTTTAAACGTAAAAACTTGTTAACTGCTAAAAAGGTACTAAAGCCCGATATAAAAATCCCCAGACCAACAACACCTAAAAACACAATGCCAAACTCGGTGTAGTTTTGTAAAAACACCAGGTCGGGCACATTATCATAAGCTACATATAGGGTGCCTATCAGCAGGATAATAGCTATCAGGCCGCCCAGTAAACCATGCCAGAGCCCGTACAATAAAAAAGGCTTGCGAATAAATCCTTTTGTAGCTCCAACCAACTGCATCGATTTGATCAGGAAACGCTGGGAATAAATGGCCAGCCTGATGGTATTGTTAATCAACGCTACTGAAAGTATCACAAAAATACCTGCGAAAGTAAGGATGATCAAACTGATGGTGGTTACATTCTGGTTCATCTGGTCAACCAATGATTGCTGGTATTTAACCTCTTTTATCAATGGGTTTTTCAACAGTTCGGCTTTAAACTTTTCAATATCCTTATTGTTGGCATACTCCGCTTTCAGGTAAACATCAACCGATTGCGATAATGGGTTATAGCCTAAAAACTTTACAAAGTCTTCGCCAAGGTCTTTTTGCAGGTTGCGGGCGGCAAGCTCTTTACTTACGTACTGGGTTTGTTTTACCATTACGTTGCCATCCAATTGTTTTTGAAGCTGCAGTACATCACTTTCGTGGGCGGCATCATCAACAAAAATATTAAGCACGATGTTTTCTTTAACATAGCTCGAAATATTTTTAGCGTACACCAGTATTAACCCCAGCAACCCTACCATTAACAGCACCATGGCAATACCAAATACAGTTGAAATGTATATGGTTTTTGTCTTTTTAGAGGATGCGCTTGCTTCAAATTCTTCCATTTACTTTTGTTAGATGTGAGATGTGAGACATGAGATTTGAGATACCCAATCCCCTCATGATAACATCATATTTCTGCGAAAATAAGAAACCCACCCTAAAGGTAAAAGTTTATTGCTTATAAATATTGTTTAATAACGCCTTAGCTAAACAGATTTAACATTTATTAACAGCTGAACCGGGATTTGACCGTTGATCTCTTTGATTTCGCTGATGTCGTTGATCCATTTGTCTGAACCCGAATTTGTCGAATTAAGTAATTAGCAGAATGTAGGGCAAATTCAATAAATTCTACCAATTCAAAAATTCCGGTTCAGACAATAAAAATCCAATTAATCTCAAAAATCCCCCCAAATCCCGGTTCAGACAAATTAAATCCCAAATTCTGGTTTAATCCTGTAATCCTTGTTTCTTAAACAAAAATGCCAGCGTTATTGTTATCAATACATGACAAAGCCAGCAAACGAAAAAGATAAACCTTCGCCATCAGATACCCCGACCCACAGGCCGGCCGATGATGGGCATAAAAGCAATGTGCGTAAGGAAGATAAACAATATCATGCCGATAACCCTCATGGCGGCGATATAGCAAAAAAGCATGAAAAGGAAGAGCAGCCGGTTCATTCGGTAAAAAGTGTACCGAAGAAATGAGCCCCCTCTAAATCTCCCCCCGGAAGGGGAGACTTCAAAAATAAGCGATCATTAAGCCCTCCCTTCCGGGGAGGGTTGGGTGGGGCTTACCTTGCAATCCCTGCCGAGTTAAACTGCAAATCATACAACTTACGGTAATGGCCATTTTCGATTTTAAGCAGTTCCTGGTGGGTACCCATTTCCATGATCTCGCCGTGGTCAAGTACAATGATCCTGTCGGCGTTTTGAATGGTTGAAAGCCGGTGGGCTATCACTATGGCTGTGCGGCCTTCCATTAATTTATTGATGGCATTCTGGATCAGGATCTCCGTTTCGGTATCGACTGATGAGGTAGCTTCATCCAGTACCAAAATTGCAGGATTATAAACCAAAGCCCGGATAAACGAAATTAATTGCGATTGCCCGGCCGAAAGTGTAGAGCCGCGTTCCATCACATTATAATCATACCCGCCGGGTAATCGTTCAATAAAATCATGCGCACCAACATCTTTAGCTGCCGCTATAATTTGGTCGCGGGTAATAATGGGGTTATTCAGGCTGATGTTATTGGCAATGGTATCGCTAAACAAAAACACATCCTGTATTACGGTAGCTATTTGCGAACGCAGATAGTTAACATCATAATCATGAATATCATGTCCGTCAACCCTAACGCAGCCTTTTCCAATTTCATAAAAACGGTTCAGAATATTAATGGTTGATGATTTACCTGCACCGGTTGCTCCTACCAAAGCAAGTGTTTCGCCGGGCTTGATATGGAAGCTAATGTTTTTCAGCACCCAGTTTTCATCATTATAAGCAAACCATACCTGATCAAAGCTGATCTCGCCCTGTAGCCTGCCTGTTGTAAGCTTGCCATTGTTTTCGGCTACCTCGTCGGTATCAAGTACTTTAAAAATCCTGTCGGCACCCACCATACCCATTTGCAGGGTATTAAACTTATCGGCCAGCTGACGGATAGGCCTGAACAGCATGTTCAGCAACACAATAAAACTGGTTATCAGGCCCGGGGTAATGCCCTTGCCTGATGATGTTATGGTCAATAGCTGACTATCAGACAGCATCCTTTTGCAGCCATACCAAACCAGCAGGCCCATACATATGGCAAACAGAATTTCTACCACCGGGAAAAATATGGAGTAGTACCAGTTTGAGCGGATATTGGCATCCCGGTACTTTTCGTTTACGGCTTTAAACTTGCGCATTTCCTGGTCTTCACGGGCGAAGATCTGGATCACGCTGATCCCCGAAATGTGCTCGGCCAAAAAAGTATTGAGCCGCGCCACCTGGGTACGCACCTCCTGGAACGATGATTTGATCGCCTCCTTAAACACATAGGTTGAAGCAAACAGAAAAGGCATTGGGATGAGGGTAATAAGGGCCAGCTTCCAGTCCTGCCAAAGCATATAGCCGATCACGGCAACTACCAGCAGCATGTCGCCCATAATAGAGATCAACCCTTCCGAAAAAATATCGGCAATAGTTTCCAGGTCGGATACCGTACGGGTGATGAGCATACCAATAGGTGTATGGTCGAAGTATTTTAATCTTAAACTGGTAATATGGTTAAATATATCAATCCTTAAATCGCGGATAACATACTGCCCCAGCGCGTTGGTTAAGTAAGTTTGGTAATACTGGGCAACGGTTTGGATAATAAGCTGGCCTATCATAAGCTCAACCATAAAAACGAGACCGTTATAATCGTCGTTCAAAATGTTAACATCCAGCGTACGCTGAATCAGGATAGGCTGCAGCAAAGCATTGGCCGCTATAAAAATGGTTAAGAAAGTAGCTACAACAAACGTTTTGTTATAAGGCTTTACATAATGCATTACCCGGCTCAGCAGTTTCCAGTCGAGAGCCTTACCGGTTACGCCCCCCCCGCCCCCTGAAGGGGGTGCTGCTTGTTTGGTATTTTCTTTGTCTTTAGCCACTATATCAAAGTTAAAGTATAATTATATATCGTCAAATTTCCTCTCCCCATTCTCCGCAATAGTTCCCCCTTCAGGGGGCTAATGAGTATGGATATTTAACCTCTGTTAAATACAACCCGCAGGCCGGTACACTGGTACCTGCATTTGAGCGATTTTTACTTTCGATAATTTCACGGATGCCTTCTGGTTTCATTTCTTCCCGGCCAACCATCATTAGCGTACCCACAATGGCACGTACCATATTACGTAAAAACCTGTCGGCCGTGATATGGAAAACTATGCCATCTTCTGTTTTTATCCATTCGGCACGGGTTATTTTACAGTTATTGGTTTTTACCTGGGTATTTGATTTACTGAAACAGCTAAAATCAATGTACTCCATCATGATAGCTGCTGCCCGGTTCATCAATACCAAATCAGGCACATCACGCAATTGCCACGAAGCCTCCTGCAAAAAAGGATCTTTATTAAAATGGATATGATATTGATACGAGCGCGATGTAGCATCAAACCGGGCATGTGCATCGGCATGTACCGGGATGATATTTTTTATGGCGATATCGGGCGGAAGCAGGGCGTTCAGCCCCCCCCGCCCCCTGAAGGGGGAGCTTTCCAGCACACTTACTCCCCCTTCAGGGGGTTGGGGGGCATCAAAATGCGCGAAGAACTCTTTGGCATGTACGCCTGTGTCGGTACGGCCACAGCCTGTTGTTTCTATTGGCTGGCGCAGTATGGTACCCAGGGCTTTGTTTAATAGTTCCTGTACACTTACGGCATTTTGCTGTATCTGCCAGCCATGATAGGCGGTGCCGTTGTAGGCCAGTTCAATAAAATAACGCTGATTGGTGCTCACACGGGCAAAGTTAATAATCTGTCGCCTATGCCGGGTTCATAATTTGGTCATAGTATTTATGACGGTTCGGTTATATAGGCTTTATAAATTGCCTCAAACACCAGTTTATTTTTAACAGCCAGATTGAAGGGCTTATTTATGAAGGTATTGCTATAGCCAATGGCTTTTGCCAGGTTACGCAAAACCTCAAAATAAGTTATCTCAATACCTTCAATGATCTGCACATAAAATACAATGAACACGTCGCGCTCCATGGCAGTTTTCCCGGTTTTAATTGCCGATATATAGGCCTCGAGCGTCATGGCTTTTATGCCAAGTACTGTTGTTTTTGACGGCGTTTCATTAATATTGTTGTAAATCGAATCGAGTTGGGTAAGCTGCTTCTGGGTGGCATCATAACATTCCTGTACAGCCTCCTTTAAATAGGTTAATGATGCAAGCTCTTTAATCTCTTCAAAAAAATCAATCAGATGTTTTTTTCCAAAATAAATACTGTTCAGGTGCTCAAGGAAAATCTTTTTTAAATGGGCATTCTCAAACTTAACATCTTCGGGGCTTTGTTCACTAATAGGGGTCATTTGACAATAGTTTAAACACAATAAATATACATTAAATAATTGTCATTTAAAGCAAACGATATCGCTATTAAATTAGTGCTCCTCCAATAAGCAAAACATTTATATTTGCCTTTATAATTTTTAATATCATGCTGCAACGCATTCAAAGTATTTACCTTTTATTCGCCAGCCTTGTGCTGTTCGCCCTATTCTTTTTTCCACTTGCCCACAACGTTTATATCAATGATAAACCCTCCAGTATCATGGTTACAGGTATTTACCAGGATGTAAATGGTGTACAGCAACATACCGAATCATTTGTAGCGCTTACCGCCGTTACTGCAATTGTAGCATTGATACCGCTGGTTATCATTTTTTTATATAAAAACCGCAAACAGCAAATTGCTTTTTGCTACAGCGCCATGCTGGTACTTATCGGCTACAGCTTTTGGATGGCACAAACTGTTAAAGGCGCGGCAGGCAGTATCACGCTTGACACCCACTCTATGGGTATTGGCCTGTTCCTGACTTCGTTAAGTATCATATTTATCATCTTTGCTCAAAAAAGCATTCAAAAAGATGAGAAACTGGTAAAATCGGCTGATAGGTTGCGGTAAACCCTGGTTAACGTTAAGTCAACAGTACTAAGCCGGATTCGCAAGTCGTTTTTTTCACTTTTCTATACTTATGTTTTGGGGCTAAAGAATAGGCTGCTTTTTTGCGTTCCGGATATAAAAAACGAATGTGGAATCTCTGATTTCCACGTTCACTAAAGGCTCTGCTATCAGGAAAAAGGGCTTTAAAAATCGAAAAAATGGATAACATTTTTTGTAAAACTGTCAATTAACTGGTTTTTTTTCAGTCAATTAGTAGCTTATTCACAATAATACCCGTAAACTTCAATTTAACCCAACTCGCCTATTGGAATTGTAAATCATTAACACTATCTTTGCGCCCGATTTGGCGATGTTGCCAAATTCGTTATTTTAATTCATGAACAACCCATTTATTGAACTGGGAATCCGTCATGATATTGTTAATGCCATCTCTGAGTTAGGATTTGAAAATCCTACACCAATCCAGGAGCAGTCAATCCCGGTATTGTTAACAGGCAGCAACGATTTTGTCGGATTAGCCCAAACCGGGACCGGAAAAACTGCTGCCTTTGGCCTACCACTGTTGGAACTGCTTGATTTCGAAGAAAATCATCCACAGGCACTTGTTTTATGCCCAACACGCGAACTTTGTTTACAAATCGCGAACGACATCAAGAATTACTCCAAAAAAATGAGCAACGTACACGTTGTTGCCGTTTATGGTGGTGCAAGCATTATGGATCAGTTACGCCAGATCAAACGCGGCGTACAGATCGTAGTTGCTACACCGGGACGTATGCTTGATATCATTAACCGTAAGGCTATCGACTTTTCGGCTGTGAAGTATGTAGTATTGGATGAGGCTGACGAAATGCTCAATATGGGCTTTCAGGAAGACATTGATAGTATCTTATCTACCACACCCGAAGAGAAAAAAACCTGGCTATTCTCGGCCACCATGCCTGCAGAAGTTAGGCGGATTGCCAAAAAATACATGGAAAATCCGTTTGAGCTTACTATGGGCGCAAAAAACACCGGCAATGCCAATATCGAGCATGAGTACTATATAGTACGCGCCCGTGACAAGTATGCCGCGTTTAAACGTATTGTTGATTTTAACCCTGACATTTTTGGTATCGTATTTTGCCGTACCAAAATTGAAACCCAGGAAATTGCTGAATCACTGATCAAAGACGGCTACAATGCCGATTCATTGCACGGTGACCTTTCACAGCAACAACGCGATAAAGTAATGAAACGCTACCGTGAGCGCAGCCTGCAATTGTTAATTGCTACTGACGTTGCCGCCCGTGGTATCGACGTTAACGACGTTACACACGTTATTAACTATTCATTACCCGACGAAATTGAAAACTACACCCACCGTAGCGGCCGTACAGCCCGTGCAGGTAAAACAGGTGTATCTATCTCTATCGTTAACGCTAAAGAATTAGGCAAAATCCGCCAGATTGAGCGTGTTATTGGTAAAAAATTCATTAAGGCCGAAATTCCAACCGGTTTTGATGTTTGCGAAAAACAATTATTCTCTATCGTTCACAAAGTACATAACGTTACTGTAAATGAAGAGCAGATTGACCAATACATGCCGCGTATTTACGAGGAATTTAAAGATTTCACCAAGGAAGATTTCATTAAACGCTTTGCATCAATTGAGTTTAACCGTTTCCTTGATTATTACCAAAACGCTCCTGACCTGAATGCCAGCATTGAAGAAGGCCGTAACAGGTCTGAAGATCGTGGCGAACGTGGCAATGGCGTAAGAGGCAACTTTACCCGTTTATTTATAAACCTGGGTTCGGTTGATGAATTTAACCGTGGCGATTTGTTAGGTTACATTTGCAACACTACCAAAATCAGCGGCCGTACTGTAGGTAAGATCGATGTTAAAGGTGTGTACTCATTCTTTGAAGTGCAGAACGAAGACGTTGATAAAGTGATGGCCAGCTTTAAAGAAGCTGAACATAAAGGTCGCCCGGTAAGGATAGAGATTTCAGGCGAAGGCACCAGTGATAACCGTAGCGGCGGCGAACGTCGTGAAGGCGGTTACCGTGGTGGCGAACGTCGCGAAGGTGGCGGATATCGTGGTGGCGAACGCCGTGAAGGCGGTGGTTACCGTGGTGGCGAGCGTCGTGAAGGCGGCGGTTACCGTGGCAACGAAAAACGCGAACACAATGGTGGCGGCGGTTTCCGTGATTTTTCAGGCAAACCCCGTGAAGATCGCCCTGAACGTCGCAGAAGATTTTAATATTAAGTAATAAAAAAACCACCATGTGCCAAGCATGTGGTGGTTTTCATGAGCTTCCTTTAGTAAGAAGCATTAGTTTTAGTTTAGTTTTGTTAACAAAGCCTTTTAACCGCTGCATACGGGAACAAAGGCTTTTGTTGTTTAACGGCTAAATTCAACAATATCCGAATCAGGATAACAAAGCGTTAGCTTATGGTCATCAAGTTCTTTGATGCTAAACTTAGTGTATGGCCTGCTCCCCTGGTATGATGTGTAAATGGTATCGTTTTTCACAAAATAATCCTCTTTAGTAGCTTGCCCGTCATCCATAATAAAATCTTTATCAGTTATTGAAAGTTTGGTTGAACCATCCTTTGATTTCCAGTTGCCCTCCAGCTTTTTGTTAGCGGGCGGGGGCTGAGAACAAGAGTATATCAATAACAGGCCTGCAACTGCAGCAAATATCGGAGCAACCTTTTTCATTAGGGATCAGGATTTTTAAAACGGCTTATGCCTTGTATAATTAAATTATTGGGCTGGTTTATCAACCAGTTGAGATTTTTTCAGGTACACACGGTGCCCTTTCTTATCTACATAAAAATAATGTGAGTATTTATCAATATAAATGGTTTCGCCATTAGGGCCAACCTTACCGGCATATTTCTTATCAACAACTGCTGCCGTACCTTTCACAGCAATCTCTGATGTTTTGTGGCCTATCTTTTTAGTGGTTTTACTGATCTTACCACCAAGGGTCGAGTCTTTATGAGTTTGGGCAAAACCCGGTGTAACCATAAATGTGCCGGCTGCAAACAGGGCAATTTTAAACAGATTTTTCATGAGTGATAGTAATTAAGTTTGTTTTAATATAATCAACTCAATTTTTCGGCCAAGTTTCTCATTTCTATCACAGGTGAGCGTTTTTGATATAAAATAGCATAAACAGCCTCGCAAATAGGGATGTTTACACCATATTGCTTGTTAACCTCGTGTAGGCAATTTACTGCATAGTATCCTTCAGCAACCATATTCATTTCCAGTTGTGCCGATGTTACCGTATATCCTTTACCTATCATATTGCCAAAGGTACGGTTCCTGCTAAACTGCGAATAAGCGGTAACCAACAGGTCGCCCAGATATGCCGATTCTTTAATATCCCTGTCAATTGGGTGCACAGCGGCTACAAAGCGCTCCAATTCGCGAATTGCATTTGATATCAGCACCGCCTGGAAGTTATCGCCGTAGCCTACACCATGGCAAATACCGCTGGCAATAGCAT
Source organism: Mucilaginibacter angelicae (assembly GCF_042434235.1). NCBI lineage: Bacteria > Pseudomonadati > Bacteroidota > Sphingobacteriia > Sphingobacteriales > Sphingobacteriaceae > Mucilaginibacter > Mucilaginibacter angelicae. The sequence continues at coordinate 62,447 of NZ_JBHLTS010000080.1, forward strand.
ATACATTCTTCAATACAGCGCCATATTCGGTACCATAGATATCGTCAGAAATATTGGTTTTGATATACCGGGTATTGATCATTCCAGCAAACTCCGAAGCCAGCTCCGTATCACCGGAGGCTATAGTGAGATATGATAATTTTTCGAGCGCAACCTCCTCAGCATGGCATGGCCCGCTGATCACCATAAAATCATCAAACGATATATCGTATTTTTGATGAAGAAATTCGGCAATTATCAGGTTTTCGTCAGGCACTATACCTTTTATAGCCGATACTATCTTTTTCCCTTCCAGGTCGGCAGCAGTAATATCTTTTAGCGCTTCTTTTAAAAAGGCGGCAGGTACGTTGAGCAATACAATATCGGCAACCGCGATGAGCGGTTTCAGATTGGTAGATATATTTTGCTCAGGAAGCTTAATCTCAACCGAACTCAGGTAGTGCGGGTTGTGCGCAAACTTTTGCAGATGTTCCACAGCTTCGGCATTGCGCATCCACCAAAAAATTTCTTTTTCGGTGGTGTTGTCAATCAGCATTTTGATATTGGCCGTAGCCCAGCTCCCTCCGCCAACAACTGTGATCTTGTTTAATTTTTTATCCATCAATAAATAATAGAAATCTAAGCGCCGTGTTTTGATCGGCTAAGCAAATTAATGAAATATTATGCAGATTGGCCGCATGACTTTTATATGCTGTAATTAAGAGGGGAATTGATTAAATTTGTATAGCAACGATCTGAAACATGACAACAGTAACAGTAGACATTATAAATGAGAAAGCCATGAAACTACTGGAAGACATGGAACTTCTGCAATTAATTCGGGTACATACCGAGGCTAAGGAATACTCCAATAATAAAAACTGGATTGCTAAATATAAGGGCGCAATGACCAAACAACCATTGCCCGAAGTTGATGCCCAATTAAAAGAGTTAAGAGACGGATGGGAATAAAATATCTCTGGGATAGCAACACGGCAATCTATTTCCTGCAAAAACAATTTCCACCTGCAACAGAGAAATTCATTGAAGATTTATTAGCAGAAAGCCTTCCGGCAATATCAGCAATTACCGAAATTGAACTACTTTGTTGGAAAACAGCTTCCGATGCTGATCTCCAATTACTGACTGATTTTATTAACGATGTAACTATCTTTGAGCTCGAAAACGCAATAAAGCTTAAGACTGCTGAAATACGTAAAACAAATCGCATAAAACTTCCTGACGCTATTATTGCTGCTACAGCATTAATCCATGATCTTACACTTGTTACAAGGAATGTCAAGGATTTTGATAAAATCAGCGGATTAAAAGTCATTAATCCCTGGGGCTGATTATTTCATATATTTTCACTGCCGCAGGTTTTAGCGTAACTTATGGTTAAACAGTGGGGAGCTTTCGGCTTCAGTACATAATTTAAGCTGAAAGCTTAAACCATGATACACCACGGGTTGCGCTATCGCTAAACCCGCGGCAGATGTAATGACATTTCTATAATACAACAAACGCCCGGCTTTCGCCGGGCGTTAAAAAATCTAATTCATCATCTGCACATCTGAAATCTGCAAATCAATTACTTATTATTATCTGCGTTAAACAGTTTTGATTTATCTACTTTCTGAACCATTTGCCCGTCGCTAAGCGTTTTTGAAATGGCCGAATATGGGGCTGATACCACTTCTTCTCCTCCTTTAAGGCCGGATAGTACCTGGATATAAGTATCATTCTGGATGCCGGTGGTCACCTGTACCTGTTTCAGCTTACCTCCATTTAATACAAACACATATTCCTTAGCAACAGGGCTGATCTGTGGTTTGCTCTTATCGTCATCAGCTTTCGGCGGACCATTTTCTTCTTTCTTTTCCTCGCGGGTGGTTACCGATTGAATTGGTACCGATAACGCCTTAGCCGAGTTTGTGCTGATATCAACAGTAGCTGTTAGCCCCGGACGGAACGGCGACGGGTTATCGGCCGTTTTCTTCAACAGGGCAGCATATGATTCGGCGTTAATCCTCACTTTAACAGTAAAATTGGTTACCTGGTCGGCAGATGTACCAACTACATTTGCCGAGCTGCCTATTTCGGTTACCACACCGGTAAACTTTTTACCTAAAAACGCATCCACCTCAATTTTTGATGAATCGCCAAGGGAAATACGGTTGATATCATTTTCATTCACATCAACGTTAACATCCATTTTGCTCAGATCAGATAGGGTCATGATCTCGGTACCGGCAAACTGCTGGGTACCCAAAACACGCTCACCTTTTTCAACAGATAGTTTTGAAACCACACCATCAACCGGCGAATAAATAGTAGTTTTTGCCAGGTTATCCTGCGCTTCCTTAACCGATGCCTGTGACTGGGCTAAGCCGTATTGTGAACCTACCACGTTTTGTTTGGCAGCCTCAAGGGATGCTTTAGCACCTTCATATGCAGCTTTGGCATTTTCAAATTCCGAAATGGTCAATACTTTTTTATCAAAAAGCTCTTTACTGCGTTTGTAAATACCCACCTGGTTATTATAAGTAGCTTCAGCCTGTTTAAGCATCTGGCTTGAGTTACCTACACTGGCTTTTTGAGTATTGTACGATGCAATTGCGCGGTCATAACCCGATTTTAAAATGTCGGGCCTGATCTTACAAAGCAACTGGCCTTTTTTAACCACATCACCTTCCTTAATTGGCAGCTCAACCACCTCACCCGATACTTCAGGGCTTATCTTAACCTCAACATGCGGTTTGATTTTTCCACTGGCCGATACCGTTTCATTTATTACACGTGTTTCGGCCTTTTCAGTAGCTACCTGGGTTAGCGCGGGCTTGCCTATCAGGCCCGTTACCTTGGCAATGATCAGCAGGACAACCAGTGCGCCAAGACCTATCAGAATATATTTAGTAGTTTTTCCCATGACGGTGAATTTGGATATTTTACGGTTAAGATTTTATTAAAGTGTTATAGGGTTGCCTAAATAATAGTCAATGACTTTGCTCCTGAAAATCACCTGGTATTGTGCCTCAATCATATCAAACTGCGATTTATTGAGGTTGGTTTGTGATGTATTAAAATCAAGCGAGTTAACCAGGCCTACAGTATAGCGTTGCTGTATAATGTTAAAAGCATCCTTATTTGCATTGTAGGTTTGCGTAGCCGATTGATAGCGTTTATCGGCAGCCTGCAGGTCCCACACAGCCTGGTAAATGATCTTGCTCAGGTTATTACGGGCCAATTGCGCCGTTACTTCGGCATTTTGGTTCTGCAGTTTTGCTTTCCTGACAGCAGTGCGCGACAGGAACCTGTTGAAAATAGGAATTTGCAAGCTTACCCCTACCGATTGGTTAAAGTTATCGCTCAACTGCCTGAAGAATGGGTTGCTTTTGAAACCTACTTTGTAATTAGGCACCACAACCGCCTGCTGCGAGTTTTGTACAAAACCAACGGTATCAAATTTACCTGTAGGCGTAGCTCCAAAAGGAGTATTCTTGGCATCGGAAAAGTATGAACCTGCAGCGCCAAACAACACTACTGATGGATAATAATTACCTCTTGCTATTTTAATACCCTGCGCTGCAGCTTTCTGACGCTGCTCGGCCAGTAATACATCGGGATTTACGGCAAGAGCGGTTTTAACAACCTCCTGTGCATCATACACGGTTTTCACATTGTTCAGTTTACTGATATCTGGCCTTTCTACTTTAATATCAGTGCCGGGGTCCATCTCCATATATTGCTTTAAGGTCAGCAATGATTGCTCCAGCTGATTTTCGGCATTGGTATAGTTCAGATCATTGGTTGACAGCTGGGCTTTGGCCTGCGACAGATCGGCAAGGGTTTGGTTACCTACATCAAAGCCTTTCTGGGCACGGTCTAAAGCTATTTTGGATACATCAATTTGTTGCTGGGCAGCTGTTACCAGATCCTGGTTGGTTAATACCAGCAGGTAGGTGGTAACCACATTCAATATCAGGTCGTTCTTTACCTTGGCAACGTTGGTTTTATCGGCATCAAGCAAAATCTTGTTCTGAATAACGGTATTACGTAACTGTCCGCCCTGGAACAGGGTTACCTGCGAGGTAAAGTTACCGTTAACCGCCAAAATGCGCTGATTACTGAACTGGTTGGTTGAAGGGTCGATGTTACGGCCAAAGTTGAACGAACCTTGCGGACTTACAGCTAAATTAGGCAGTTGGTTGTATTTCGACTGCTTAAGATCTTCGTTAGTAATAGCAGCTGTAAATTCGGCCTGTTTAATGGTGAGGTTGCGTTCAAGGGCCAGGTCTACCGCCTTTTGCAAGCCTATCACTTCCTGCGCAGCGGCATTGAAACCGGCTACTGAAAATAAAACTGTGCAAATGAGCGTTGCTTTAACTGATAGTAATAATTTTAGTTTCATAAGGTTTTTCTATACAATGGTAAGCAACTGTTCATTACATTGCAGTGTTTATTTTTGTTAAATGTTGTTAATAGGGATAAAAACACAAACTACCTGATCTGTATGTACCTGGTTAAAACTCCCTGGCTGCTGAAAAAGCTTTATCCCCAACTTACCTGGGATATAAAATCAACTAACCGTTGCATTTATCTCACTTTTGACGACGGCCCCATACCAATTGTTACACCAGCTGTATTAAATATTTTAAAACAATATGATGCCAAAGCCACCTTTTTTTGCATTGGCGACAATGTACGCAAACACCCCGATATTTTTGAACACGTAAAAGCAAGCGGCCATGCCATAGGTAACCATACTTTTAACCATCTTAAAGGTTGGAAAACCGACACCCAAACCTACCTTGATAATTTTTTACAGGCCGATAAGTTACTGAACACGCCGCTGTTTCGCCCCCCTTATGGCAGGATCAAAAGGGCACAGGTACGGGCACTGAAAGCAGCTAAACCCGATCTGAATATTTTTATGTGGGATGTGCTCAGCGGCGATTTTGATATGGCCCTTAAACCCGAAGATTGCTTAAAAGCCGTACTTAAATATACCGAAGCTGGATCAATGGTGGTATTTCATGACAGCATCAAAGCGTTTAAACGGCTGGAGTATGTACTGCCGAGGGCTTTGGAGGTTTGGAGTAAGGAGGGGTATAGTTTTAGCCCCCTGGCCCCTGAAGGGGGAAGTTGAAAGGGCAAGCCATAAATCTTAAATAAAAACGTCATTATAAGGAACGAAGCAATCGCGAACTATACAGGGCGGCCCTGCTGATCGGGGATTGCTTCGTGCCTCGCAATGACGTGGTGGGGGCTACTTCTTATTATTTTTTTATTTTTTTACAGAAGCATTTTCTGCTGCTTTAATAATCACCCCGGCAACAGCTTTAGGTTGAGACATGAACACTACGTGACTGCCTTTTATTTCGGTTATTGTTGTATTTGAGCGTTTGTACATGGCACGCTCGATATCAGGGTTGATGCTTTTATCTTCGGTAGCAACTATGCCGTAAGCAGGCTTGTTTCTCCATGCAGGGTTGGTGATTGGTGTAACAAATCCTTTTGCATAAAAGGCGCCTTGTGAAGCGTACATGAAATCAGCTTCTTCTTTGCTGATGTCAGCACAAAAACCGGCATGGAATTTAGCTTTGTCATAATACACGATGCCTTTATCATCAGGTGCTAAAACACCGTTTTCAGGAGCCGGAGGCGCAGTTTGTAACCATTGCAGGGCTGATTCGCCTTTGTCTGGCTGAAATGCTGCTATGTAAACAAGGGCAGCTACTTTCGGGTGGTTACCTGCTTCGGTAATTACCGCGCCGCCCCACGAGTGTCCTACCAATATAGCAGGTCCGTCCTGTTTATCCAATGCAACTGTTACTGCCTTAACATCGTCTTCCAAAGAAGATAGTGGATTTTGCACCACAGTAACATTGTATCCTTTTTTAGTAAGTTCAGTGTACAATGCTTTATAGCCTGATCCATCGGCAAATGCGCCGTGAACCAATACTACATTTTTAACGGCTTGCGCCTGTGATGAAAAAGTAAAGCCTAAAACTGCGGCAAAGGTTAATACTAAACTAACCAGGCCTGCTTTAATTCTGTTTTTTAATGTTGGAGTTTTCATATTGTTTTGTTTTTAAATGTTGTGTTTGATTTAACAATACAAAAGTGCCCCAAATACAGCAGGTAGGAAATGTTGCCAGTTCCCGAAAAATTGTAATTTCTTCCCGGATGGCTTAAAGGAGTTGGGAAAGTTCTTTAGTTCCCTCCCTTGGGAGGGGTGCGGCTGGTTTGCGCGGTGGCAGGGAGGGGTTTGTGCGCCATGCTAACGGATATGCCAGGCGATGAAACCCCTCCCTACACCCTCCCAAGGGAGGGAATCGCACTTACCCCCTGCTTTTTACTTTTTTAGTTCAATACATTTGCTTCCTTTTACGCTGCCACCGGCTGCTCCTTCCCACTCCTGAACTCCACCGGCGTTTGTTTGGTGTGCCGTTTAAAAAAGTTGCAGAAATAGGCGGGATCTTCAAAGCCCAGTTCATAAGTGATTTGCTTAACCGACTTGCTGGTATAATTAAGCAACCTCCTGGCTTCCACAATGATCCGGTTTTGGATCACCTGCTGCGGCGTTCTGTCGTTATAAAGCGAAAAGATATTGGAGAGCGTTTTCGGCGATTTATTCAGCAAGCCTGCATAGAAATTAACAGAATGCTCGCTTCTGAAATTACCTTCAACCAATAAGTTAAATTTCCGGAATATATCCAGCTTTTGATCCTGGTTCTTTTCTTCGGGGATATATTTTGTACGGGCCATTTGTGTTACCATGATGATCAGCCGCTTTAGCAGCATGATCAGCATGTCATTCTGAATATGATCTTTGGTGTTCAGCTCCTGGGTAAAAATATCCAGCAATACCTTAAGTTTAGATTGATTAGGATCATCAAGAGGGATGAATAACAGATCGCCCATACCAAAAAGAAAACCTACGCAGCTTACTTCGGCGTCATGGTCAATCAGGCAATAAAACTCCCTGTTAAACTGCCAGGCAATAATATCTGCAGACCTTTGGAAGGTAAAAGTCTGGTCGAACATGAGCGGCAGCAGCGTGTTGGGATTGAATACATGATCGGCCCCATCTATATTGATGGTTTGTTGCTCTCCCTTGTTCCAGGCTATGGTAAAATATTTCTTTGCCCGGTCGCGGGTATAAAAAAAACGATCAAAATTTTCCTCACCGCTGATCAATAGAAGATCTCCGCCGGTTTTCTGATCTGAGACAGTTAACTTCATGAAGTTTTTTTGGTGTTAAAGATAAGGCAGATTGATGAAGTTTTAAACAAAACATCCGCATGCGGTTTAATGCATACGGATGTTTATAAGAGCGTAGCTTATTTTACACTTCAGAAGCTTTACGGGCTGCTTCGATAATGACTTCAGCAACAGTTTCCGGGTGCGACATAAAGATCACATGGCTGCCTTTCACTTCGGTTACTATGGTGTTTGACCGTTTATACATGGCATGCTGAATATCCGGATTGATACTTTTATCTTCGGTAGCAATCAGGCCATAAGCAGGTTTGTGACGCCATGCCGCATCGGTTATTGGCGATACAAAGCCCTGGGCATAAAATGCGCCCTGTGAGGCGTACATAAAAGCGGCTTCATCGGCATCGATATCGGCGCAAAACCCTGCGTGAAATTTGTCCTTGTCATAATATACAATACCTTTTTCATCAGGAGGCAGTACACCGTTTTCAGGTGCAGGCGGCGCGGTTTGCAGCCATTGTAATGCCGACTCGCCATTATCCGGCTGAAATGCTGCGATGTAAACCAAAGCAGCTACATTAGGATGGTTCCCGGCCTCGGTGATCACGGCACCACCCCATGAATGCCCGGCAAGAATGGCCGGTCCACCAATCTTGTCCAACACAACATGCGTTGCTTTTACATCATCTTCCAATGAGCTTAGCGGATTTTGTACAACCAATACATTATACCCTTTTTGAGTAAGGATTTGATAGAGCGCTTTAAAGCCCGAGCCGTCTGCAAATGCACCATGCACGAGAACGACATTTTTTAAGTTTCCCATAGTTAATTGTTGTTTTATAATGATTTGATTTATCACAAAACAACAAACTGTTTCAGGTTGAAACAATGTATAAATAGCGGAAATATATGTACAATTAGCGGTACTTTTTGCGGAAAGCTACAGGCGACATTTTTACCACACCGATAAACATTCGTGAAAAATAGGTATAGTCGGTATAGCCCAGCTCGTAAGCAATCGCCTTAATGGTTTTATCGGTATATATCAGCAGGCGTTTCGCCTCTATCATGATCATGTATTGGATCCAATAACTAACCGTGTTACCGGAAATCTCTTTAACCGCCTCGTTAAGATAAGGCGTAGATATATGCAATACCGCAGCGTATGATGAGGGCTTTTTCAATGTTTTATATTCTGCAAAAATCAGCCTTTTAAAAGCTGTAGTGATCCTGACAGCGCTCGAATCTTTCCTTCCATGCGCTATTATACTATCAGCATATTCCCCTGCAAACATACCTGCTACCGCATCTATCAACCCACGTTTAATATACTCTTTACAGCTATTGATGCTTTTATCTTTTACCTCGGCAAGCAGCAACGAAATAGCGGTTCGTAATCTTTTGGTCTTTTCCGGATCTATTGAAACCGGAGTCTGTGCAAAACACCCCTCATCAAGGATAAACTTATAAGTTTGATTAAGCAAAAAGCCATCCACAGCAATAACGTAGGCATCGGCTTCGGTATCAAAATGCTGCATTACTTGTCCCGGTAAAATATAATAAACAGATTGAGCAGATATCACCACCTCGCGCGAATCAACTATGACTTTCAGGTTACCTTCATTTACCAATACAAAAAGATAATGTTCGTTGCGGTGAGGACTTTTAAGAAAATGAAGATCACCTGCTTTTCTATAATCAACCACTTGCAAACCAAGCTCAATTACTTCATCAAGTTTAATTGTAGGAATAAGTTCATTGCTCATCTTGTTAAATTTAGTACAGTTATTGCACTGTTGTTTAAATAATTACACAAAGTTGCTTATTAATCAGGGAGATGTATCTATGTATAATTCCCGGATGATTGTAATTATTTCCTGTTGATGATAACGTATAGGTGTTCGGAAGATGAAGGTCAGTTGGAAATGTTGGTTAAAAAATCTATGTCATTGCGAGGAGCAAAATGGCAATGAGCATTTGCCACGTTTCACCTATAATGGAATGATTGTAATTGTTTAATTATTAAGTATATTTCTTTGATCTATTTTATAATATGGGCGTTGCCTGCGGCCCGGGCTTTCCGTTGCAAGTCCTCGCTTTCCTTCCCGCAACCCCTACACACGCTGTGGGCTTTACACTGCAATCCCTAACGCGCCCCCCGCACAACATCGCTAAAATATATTTTACACATCATTACAATTTTTTTCAGGGTTTCCCTGGTGGTTACTCGCAATAACGTCGTCTTTTTATTTTAATTTAACAGGGGATAATTTTATCCTGATAACAGCTCAAAATCCCTGCTTTACAAAATAACAGGGTTTTGAACTATTGCCGAATTATCTTTCCTTTGCACCCATGAGCAACGAACTCACCGACAAGGCATTTTGGGCCGGTTACTGGGAATCAAAAAAAGACCTGGCTTTTAATGTGCCGGCTAATTATACTTTTCATAAGCTGCTAAAAAACATTATAGATACTAATAAATCAGCTTCGGCTATTGAGCTTGGCGGTTTCCCGGGTTATTTTGCCATTTTTTTGAAGAAGTATTTCGGATTAAAAACTACGTTGTTTGATTTTTATGTACACCCCAAAGTTTTGAAGGAAGTACTGGATGCCAACCAGCTAACTGATCAGGATATTGCAGTTATAGAAGGCGATCTGTTCAAATATCAGCCCGAAACCGAATATGACCTGGTACTTTCATGTGGCTTAATAGAGCATTTTAACGATACCAAGGGCATTATTGAAAAGCACCTCTCCTTTCTGAAACCGGGAGGTACACTGTTCATCACCCTGCCTAACTTTACCGGCGTTAACGGCTGGGTACAGCGCAACTACGACCTTAACAATTATGAAAAGCATAATATCAGCAGTATGGACCCGGCGCTGCTGGCCGGCTATTGCAAAGAGCTTGGGCTAAAAAATGTTGAGGCATATTATTACGGCAAATTTTCGGTTTGGCTGGAAGATAAGGCTAACAAACCTGCACTTGCTAAGGCCATCACCAAATTGGTTTGGGTAGCCGGTAAAGTTTTTACCAAAATTATCCCGGTAGAATCAAAGCTGTTATCACCTTACATTGTAGTTACAGCAACTAAATAAAGCTTTAGCTGTTCCCTTTCCGGAAATTATATTTTGCCAGTTTATGGTATAAATATCCGCGTCTTTTCATTGCTTCCGAAAGTGTTTTGTCATCAGTAGGGTCATCGCTTAGCTTGGTGACCCCAATTCTTTGAGAGCCATATATACCGGTATGCCCGCTGAAAAGATAAGCGGTAAAGCAGGCGACGGCAAATAGCAAAGCATGCTCGCCTCCAAAAAGCTCTATCCCCATAAAGGTGCAGGCCAGCGGGGTGTTTGTTGCGCCCGCAAAAACGGCTATAAAACCTAAAGCAGCAAACAGGCTTACAGGCGCATCGAGCAAACCGGATAACGTATTGCCCAAAGTAGCACCAATATAAAACAGCGGTGTTACCTCGCCCCCTTTAAAACCTGTACCAAGCGTTATGGTAGTGTAAATGGTTTTCCAGAGCCAGCTCCAGGCATCGGCGCCACCGGCATGAAAGGCTGATGGAATAGTAACAGCTCCAACATGTTCGGCATCTACCCCTAAACTTAAATAATCGGGTTTGCCATTAACAATGGTAAGCGTAATGATAATGAGCCCTCCAATGAATGGGATAAGCCAGGGTGTTTTTACATATTTAGTAAAAAAGCTTTTAATGCCATGTACCATTTTTGCAAACAGATAACTCGCCAACCCGAATGCGATAGAAGCTACTATGGTTTTAATGATCAGCAACAGATCGGTTGAAATATAGCCCGAAAACCAATGCGGAATAACGGGAACAATATCAATATGATAAGGCGTATGATGAACGCCCCATGCGGCAACCGTAACATCGCCTACAATACCTGCAATAAGGCAGGGCAACAGCGCATTATACTGTACCCGGCCAATGGTTAATACTTCCATAGCAAAAACGGCACCTGTTAATGGCGTACCAAATACCGCCCCAAAGCCTGCCGCTATGCCTGCAGTAAGTATTGTTTGGGTATCGGCTTCGTTCAGCTTAAGCCATTTGCCTATCATTTGGGCTAAACTCCCACCCATTTGCACTGCGGTACCCTCGCGCCCCGCCGAACCGCCAAATAAATGGGTGATTATAGTAGTAATTAGCACCAGCGGGGCCATACGCTTTGGCACTCCCCCACCGGGATTATGAATTTCGTCAATAATTAAATTATTCCCCTTTTCGGCCACACCACCGAAGAGTTTATAGATAAAGTATATGGCTACGCCCGCCAGCGGCAGCAAATATAACAGCCAGCTATGCGCAAACCGGAAATGAATGGCCCAACTCAGCAACCACAGGAACAAAGCTACCGCGCTGCCTATAACGGCGGCTATAGGAATGACAATGACCGTCCACCGGAGGGCATTTTTCAGGATTGCGAAATGTTGCGAAGAGAAAAGCCGGTTATTCATTATGCTGATATTTATTTACCCACAAAAAATTAGCACAGGGCAAAACCTGTGAATTAATTATCTGTAGGCGCCATCAGCTTTTTAGGGCGGTTAAGTAGGAAGACACCATTTCCTTTTTATGAATGCTAAGATAGCTTTCTTTTGTTAAAAATAAAATACGGAAATTTGCTTTAAACAAGAGACTTCATTCCGAGCCAAAGTAATTGTTCCTCTAATGAAAAAAAGTAAGGGGTTGTGCGATTCCCCTCTTGAGAGGGGATTTTAAAACCTACACCTTATTTCACCAAAACAAAATAGCCTTACTTAGCACGTATGCATGAGTAAGGCTATTTTTTCCTGGTCTTTGAACAGACCGGCCTAAGTTATTCTACTTAAGCAATGCTTAGTGTTTCCACATCCTTAAGAGCCAGAAGCATTAATTTACCCTGGTATTCTACCCAGATGTCGGCGAAACTATTCTCATCGTACCCCATAAATTTTAATGGATGACCTATATGAAGATCTTTCCATTTTTTTCCGATGTACTTAAGGAGTTGTCCGCTTTTTAGTGTGTGCTTTGCCATAAGTTTTAACTTTTAGGAAGTGAAAAACTAAATTAATTAACGAAACCGATAAAATTTAACTTTTTAAGAATATATTTAGAATTGTATCAGGTTTATTACAACTGTTAGTTAAACAGCTTTCGCTTTACTTTGCTCAATTACTTCAAGGTAATAGTTTTCGTATTTAGGCAAAATGGTAGCTAATTCAAACTCTTTGGCGCGCGCCAGCGCATTTTCTTTAAATTTAGCTAAACGTTCTTCATCTTCCAAAATAAATATTGCTTTTTCTGCCATACCATCCACATCTCCGGGCTCTTTCAAAAAGCCTGTTAAACCGTCAACATTTAATTCGGGCAAACCACCCGCATTGCTGCTGATCACAGGTACTTTACAAGCCATGGCTTCAAGCGCGGCCAAACCAAAACTTTCTGATTGAGACGGCATCAGGAACAAATCAGACACCGAAAGGATCTCTTCAACAGCATCCTGTTTACCCAGGAAGCGTACATTATCTGTAACACCCAAATCGCGGCAAAGCTGTTCGCACATGGAGCGCTCGGGACCATCACCCACCATCAGCAATTTAGATGGGATTTTTTTGATCACTTTTGCAAAGATCTTCACCACATCTTCAGTACGTTTTACTTTACGGAAGTTGGAAGTATGCACCAGGATCTTTTCGCCCGAAGGGGCAATCGCTTTCTTAAAATGATCTTTAGGCTTAAGGCTGAACCTGGTGAGGTCGATAAAGTTAGGGATCACAAGGATATCCTTCTTAATATCAAAAAACTTGTAGGTATCCTCCTTAAGGTTTTGCGATACAGCGGTTACACCATCGCTTTGGTTAATGGAAAAAGTAACCACCGGTTTAAAGGTGCGGTCTTTGCCAACCAATGTAATATCGGTACCGTGCAGCGTAGTTACCACCGGGATATAAATACCATAGGTCATTAGTATCTGCTTGGCCATAAATGCAGCCGAAGCATGAGGTATAGCATAATGCACATGCAGTACATCCAATTGCTCATGGCGTACCACATCAACCAGCCTGCTTGCCAGGGCCAGCTCATACGGCGGGAAATCAAACAAAGGGTAGTTGGAAACCGAAACCTCGTGATAGAACAGATTTTCGGAAAAGAGATCCAACCGGGCCGGCTGGTTATAGGTCACAAAATGCACCTGGTGACCACGGTCTGCAAGGGCTTTACCAAGTTCAGTGGCAACAACCCCGCTTCCGCCAAAGGTTGGGTAACAAACAATTCCGATCTTCATTAATATGTTTTAATTGGTGCAAGTTTAACAGCAATTTACATCAAATATGTTAAGCTTGTGTAAAATGATGGATGGATGATAATTGCCGCATATTTAACTTAACGGCATCACCAACCATTCGCCGGACTAAAAGTTTAAACACATATCAAACCAATAATAAACAATTGATAATCAATATGGACAATAGTATAAATTTAGCAATAAACGGCATACAACATATCGGCGTACCGGTAACCAATATAGAAGCATCACAACAATTTTACAGCACACTTGGCTTTAGCAATGTAATGCAGGCCCCCTTTACCGATAATGGCGGTACCGGCACCTGTGTTATGATGCAGCGCGGCAATATGATCATGGAGCTTTATCAATTGCCCGAAGCATCGCTGGCTGAGATCCGTTCAAGATCAAACGGCCATGTTGACCACGTAGCTTTTGATGTTGATGATATCGATCTTACTTTTAAAACAATTAAAGAGGCCGGTTTTAACGTACTTGAACCGGAGCCCGTGTTTTTACAATTCTGGAAAAACGGCTGTAAGTATTTCAACATTACCGGGCCGGATGGCGAGCGGCTGGAATTTAACCAGGTGCTGTGATTTGGGAATTCGGATGTTCGATTTCGGATTTGATTGGTACAAATAAACGCCTTGTCATCTGAGTAAGGGCTATTTGCCCACAAATGATTGTGATAGGTGGTTGATCGAATACCTGCAATTAATATAAGCTCGCAAAGGCGCGAAGGCGCTAAGAACACCTTTGCGTCTTCGCGCCTTTGCGAGAAATCAATTATCTCTAAAACGATCTGAATAACGGGCGGCTGATCAACGGTGAAAACGACCATGGGATAGAGCTTAATATCACCAGCAGGGCAATGGTAAGCCAGATGGCAAGGGTTTTAAATTTTTCATTGTCGCTTGTTTTCCGTTTGGACTTTGCCGAGGCAATGGAGATCAGTGCAATACCGATCAGCATCATGGTAATATGCTCCATACCAAAAAACCTGATCTGCCGCTCGTGTACCGCCTCTTTAAAATGACTCACGAAATAATTGGCTATCGGACTGATAAAATACAGCCAAAGCCCAATAGTAAACTGGATATTAGCAATGTTGACAGTGATCCCCCGTACCCGGTCGTCAAATTTTGAATAACTTTTCTTTAAAAGCCATCTGCTGTAAGCGCGGTACAAGGCAAAAAGCAAGCTGGCTAAAACAAACCAGCGGATAAGGGAGTGCAGGGCTAAAATAAAAGCGTACATATACTATAGAATGACGACTGGCAAAGGAAAAGATTTTAAGTGAAATAAAAATTATTTTGATAGTTAATAATATCTAACCACAAACCAATCGTACCAGGCTGTTATATCCTCCCTGATCTGATCAATGCTCCCACAAATTTGCTCAGCTATATAATTTTTGCAGCGTTGTTGATTATTCTTATTGATAGTTAAATACCCTCTTACCTTTTTATGATCATCTAAAATAATGGGAGGGTATTTAGCCTTATTATTAAAAGGAGAATATTGACTATTAGTGCTGCCATATTTTCCAAGCTCATTCCAGATGGCATTCGGCATATGCCTGGAGCCATAATCCCCAAAGGTGCACCAAATAGACTTTAGCTGATCATTGCTGCAGGTTAAACATCCCAAATATTGGTCATGATTTTTGCCTCCGTAAATATGGAGCTGTTCCTCGTGATATTGCTTTGGCGGTGCAACAAAAAACAGCATCAATGAAACTACAATTAACTTCATACTGATCTATCTTATGTAAATAACACCTGGCTTATCGGTAGCCCGCTTTACCTGTAAAAGTCCTTTACGGTTACTGGGAGCTAACGTCCAAACATTTATTGTTGCACCTGTTTCTGTTTGGTTATATTTATTTAGCGTTACTTCCATTCCTAAGATAGAATCTGTAGCTATCAGCATGTTTTCATCATCAATAAAAAAGCCGTCAACAGCGTATTTAACCGGTCCTTTCATATTAAGCCACTTCCCAATTTCTTTAAATGATTTGGTATTAATTTTAGTTCCAGCCTTTACATCAATAGTTATCAATCCGTACTTGTTAAGGTTTCTGAATTTGGCCGGAAGTTTAGCGTCATCTTTCAATACATTTATTCCCGTTATGGTCTTCGGATCTATAAAATTCAGATTAGTAATGATATTGGCGTTAATAATATGCGTGGGCACGTTCTCCTTCGCATCGGGCAAATGATGGTAAACAGAATCGGGGGAATTTGATGCAAAAAAGCTTTTTACAGTATACACACTATCTGATTGTGCTGAGGCAACAAATACGTTAAAAATGCCTATTAAAACAGTTAAAAGTTTTCTCATGGTTGATAATTTATAGGTAAGATGCAGGCGCCATGCAATTTCCATAAATTATTTTAAACACCTATTACGGATTAGTGATCCACCAGGTGTTTCCGAAGGGATCCTTTACGCCGCCGCTCCGGCCATATGATTGATCCGCAGGAGGCATAATACTTTCCGCTCCGTTATCCAGAGCTTTTTGGTAAGTTTCGTCACAGTTTTCCACGTACACAAACATCCCGGCATTTTGCTGCCGGTATGTATCGGTACAATCGGCAAACATGATGGTGCTGCCGTTGATGTTAACCTCAGCATGCATAATGGTATGCTCATCGCGCATGGTTTTGAACTGTTCCGTTGCGCCAAAAACCTTTTGGGTAAATTCGATGAATTTAGCGCCGTTTTTAACAACGAGGTAAGGCATTACAGCCTGGTAATTTTCGGGAATGTTTATTGTTGCCATAGCTTGTTTGTGTTTTATTCAAAATTAGCTGTCCCACACATCTCAAAATTGTAAAAACCGGACATTATATCTCCCGATATTCCGTTCCCTCGGCCTTGCCCGAAAAATAGAAGCCCGGATGATAACCTGTAAACTCCTTTACATCATGAATAAAATGCGACTGGTCATAATACCCGCATTCCAGCGCTATCTGGGTTAGGCTTTTATTGGTATTGTATTGTCTTAATGCATCCTGCAGGCGTACCAGCCGCATATAGGTTTTGGGAGCAAAACCTGCGTACTCGTTAAACTTCCGGTCGAACTGCCTTGCCGATAAATTATAAGCATCGGCCAGTTGGGCAACCGTTCTGTATTTTTTGTTGTGGATCACATCCCTTATCGCTACCGCCATACGTTCCTCTTTTAACACATTTTGACGTAGACGGGCGGTTAAAAATGCCGACAGGATCTCTGCACGTTTATAATTGTCGGCGGCCAGCATGATCCGCTCTTCCAGTTCACGGCCTGGCCGGTTTAAAAAGGTATCGAAATCAAATGCCAGGTTACTGGTTTGGCTGCTGGGAATATTAAATAAACAGGGTACGGCAAAAGGATAAATATATGCCCCAAAAATACCAAAGCTTTCTGTTGTAATAAAACGCCGGTATTGCGTAGTTTGAAACTGGATACCCGATGGCCCTGCATTTTGCCCGCTTTTATCTGTCAGCTCATCAAATGCAGAACGATAGTGAAACACCATTTCGGTGCAGCCATCAGCAACAGAACGATAAATGTATGACGACTGATCAGGCCCCAGCTCATGCTCAAGCACCCAGTAAAATCTCACATAGGGTTTCAGCTCGGCCGGTGGCTGGATAGTGAAATAGCGCATCGTTTGATTTTGGATTGCGGATGTTTGATTTCGGAATTAAATAAATTTAGGGCTTTTATTTGGGATATGTAAGTTATAACATCATGGTACAATTCCATCGCTGCCGCAAGTGTCCTCACTTGTGGCCCGCGTTCAGGCTATTGATTATGAAAAGCATCATGCTTAATTAGATCTTAAATTCAGAAATATTATTTCGTATAATGAAACCTAAGTGAGTAAACCGTTATAAGATGATCTTCTACCTTGTAAACAATACGATGTTCCTGATTAATACGCCGTGACCATGCACCCGAAAGGTTGTGTTTAAGTGCTTCGGGTTTACCGATACCTTTGAACGGATCATTTTGTATTGCCTGAATCAATTGACGAATCCGCTTAAGGATAATGACATTTCCGCTCTTCTTCCAGTATTCAAGATCAGCCAGTGCTTCGTCGGTAAAGTTTATAACTTCCATATATCATCAAGGTTAAGCTTGGTAACTTTACCTTGTTGCTCTTGTTCAATTGACTTTTGCAGATGCTGAGCATTTGCTTCTGAAGAAAGCAAGTAAGTGGTATCATCTGCTATTTCACTTGTTTTATAGTCAACATGCAGGGCGTCCAAAAAAATCCGGATAGCAGTTTCCTGATCCGCATCTACAGGATGTATGGTTAATGTTGTCATATATCAAATATACCCGTTTTTAATTTAACTGTCAAACCGTCAAAAAACAGGTGCTGCCCCGTATATAACCGACAATTAAATCCGAAATCGAAAATCTCAATTCCGAAATCCCTACAACCCCTTCGTTATAGCCTCATACACCACATCCTGAATCCTTGGCCTGATATTAAGGCTCAGCAACTTACTGGCAACCGATGGATTTACCCGGTTTGACAGAAACACATAAACCAAATTATATTTAGGATCAACCCAAATACAGGTACCTGTAAAACCAGTATGCCCATAAGCCTGGTCGGAGGCCAGTTTTGAGGGGTAATGCCTGTCGGCTATTGGGTCCCAGCGGTCAAAGCCCAGTCCGCGGCGGCTTACCGGCGATTGTTTGGAGGTAAACAGATCAACAACTTCCGGCTTAAAATACTGGGCGCCGCCATAGCTACCCTTGTTTAAAACCATCTGGTACAATATAGCTACATCATTGGCGCTGGCAAATAAACCGGCATGCCCGGCAACGCCGCCCAAAAGTGCAGATGTTGGATCATGCACATAACCATCCAATAACGACATACGGTAATCCTTATCGTTTTCGGTAGGGATTATCCTGTCGGGCGTAAAGCGATATAATGGTAAAAAGCCTGCGGTTTGCATCCCCAGCGGGGTATAAAAATGCTGCTGCACATAAATGTTGAGCGGCACGGCCGTGATGTTTTCAACAACCTCCTGCATAAACAGCATGCTAACATCGCTATATACATACTGCCCGCGTGTTTTCAGCGGGGAGCTCAGCATTTCCGGCAGCATTACATCTTTATAGTAATCCTTCCGTAAATAATAATGGTCGGATACTTTTGTTGGATATGCGGCTGACGAATCGGTACTGTGATCCGTTGGTTTCACCTTCTCGAACGACTTAATATCTGGGATTAAACCAGCCTGGTGCATCATCACCTCACGGATCTGGATATCGTTCTTGTTGCTTTTGCGGGCAAGGGGAATATAATCGCCAAGGGTTTTCTCCAGGCTTAATTTACCCTGGTCGGTAAGCTGCATAACTTCCATGGTGGTAGCCGATACCTTGGTCATGGAGGCCAGATCAAAAATATCGGTAAGCTTATCGGGCATTACATTATCATAGGTATGATAACCATAAGCTTTATTAAAAATCACCTTACCATCTTTGGCAACCAGCACCACACAGCCGGGGGTGGCATGTTCCCGGATAGCTTCCTGCGCTATCTTGTCAATATCCTGTAGGTTGGCGGCATTGATACCGGCCTCCTCTGGTACAGTATATTGCAGCCTTGTTTTGTCGGTGGTAAAACCCATCCCCGTTTTATAAACAGAACTATAGCTTTTCGTTAGCTTTTGTGAAATAGCTATGCCGCCAAAAATGGCTTCGGCACTGTACATGGCCGATACCTGAGATACCCGCTCGGTCCAGATCACCGGGGCGGTAACAGCATCAAGCTTCCCCAGTACAGAACCGTTGCCAAAAGCGGCAACTATTACATTTTTATTTTTTTGATTGGAGCTGACAAAATCGATCAGGTCCGGGTTGGCTAAATCGGCATCGTTTACCTGTACTATAATGGTGTTGTAAAACTTCAGATCGGAAGTTAAATTGGCCAGTGTTTTATTGCCTGAATAAGTATTGCCATCAAACAGATCAACCTTATTATATTTATTAAGCAGGCTATCAAAAACGGTGGCGTACTGGTTACTGAAATGCACGCTGGCAATTTTCAGATCCTCCAGCTTTTGCAGGGGCACTATGTATGCTGCATTGTTAAGCAGCACGGTTGAGTTACCAACCAATCTTTCTTCGGCAATGAAGGCCTGCCCTGTTAATGGCGGGTTTTGCGCACAAGCAGTATTAAATAATGCAAACCCTAATAATACTAAAGGAACACGGCCCCATTTATTTTTTATCATATACTTTAACTCCGTTTATATAGGTTTTTGTCACTTTGGTTGTCGGGATCTCGCTGCCTTTTACCTTCATGATATCTTTATCCAATATAACAAAGTCGGCATATTTACCGGGCTCAATACTGCCTTTTTCCTTTTCTTCAAAATTGGCTTTGGCGGCCCAAATGGTCATGCCTTTCAGTGCCTCCATCCTGCTTAATGCATTTTCGGGCTGGAAACCACCTTCAGGAAAACCTTTCAAATCCTTGCGTTCAACCGCAGCATAAAACGTATAAAGCGGGTTAATATTCTCAACCGGAAAATCGGTACCCAGCGGCAGCCATCCGTTTTGCTTCAGCAATTGCTTATAGGCATAAGCCGTTTTAAGCCGTTCGCTGCCCAGTCTTTTGCCGGCCCAGTACATATCTGATGTTGCATGTGTGGGCTGTACCGATGGGATAATACTGTATTTACCAAATGTGTCCAGATCCTGCGGAGATACTACCTGCGAGTGTTCGATCCGCCATCTTAAATCATTTTTACCTTTTAAATTGGCGGCATAAACTTTAAGCATTACCCGCACCGCCGAATCGCCGATGGCATGGGTGCACATCTGGAAACCGTGGGCTGCTATTTTGGGCGCTATCTCTTCAAAATGTTTTTGACTGCTCAACAAAAAGCCGCTCCATTTAGCCGAATCGGCATATGGTTTTAGCAGGCAGGCCCCGCGCGAGCCAAGAGCGCCATCGGCATAAACTTTAAAAGCCCTTACGTTAAGACCAGGTGTTTTGAAGGCACCATGCTTAAAAAGATAGTCATAGTTTTCCTGCCTGTCGGCCAGCATTACATACATACGCATTTTCAGAGCGCCTTTGTGCTGCAATTCCGCAATGGTGTTTATCATGGTATAAGGCAGTCCGCAATCATCAACCGTAGTTAAGCCTGCAGCGAAACAATTTTCCTGTGCCGAAAGCAGCGCTGTATCTATAATAGCCGCTGTAGGTTCCGGGATTTTACGGGTAACTATGCCCACCGCGTTATCAACCAGGATGCCGGTAAGCTTTCCGTTGCTGGTTTCTATCTCGCCTCCGTTTATGCTTTGCCCGGGCTTAACCCCTGCAATATTCAATGCTGCCTGGTTGGCTATAACTGCATGACCGTCAACACGACTAAGTATCACAGGCCGCATCGGGAACAGCGAATCAAGCTTGGCTTTATCCGGGAAATGTTTATTTGTCCAGTCGTTCTGGTCCCAGCCATTGCCGATGATCCAGCCATCGGTATTACGTTCGGCATAAGCTTTTACCGAGTCGATAATTTCGGGCCAGCTATGGGTACCTACCAGGTTTACTTCCTGCAGGCCCATACCATACTCATAAAAATGGGCATGGGCGTCAATAAAGCCGGGGTAAACTGCGGCGCCCTGCGCGTCAATCACTTCACGGGCATTGTATTTTTGTTCAAGGGAATCGGCATTGCCTACTGCAAGTATCTTTCCTCCGCTTACTACAAATGCGCTTGCTGTTGTAAAATTACTGTCAACGGTGTAAACAACCGCGTTTTTTACCAGCATATCAGCATTGTATTCCTTCTGTTTGCAGGCTGCTGCCAATAATAGCAGCGCGGGCAATAGTCTCTTCATAAAGTAATTGTATGTTTATTGTAATTGTATTAATGCGTAAATGTATATACAACTATCAAATCATAAAGTTATGCCTTCAAATATTTAATTTAGCATCGAAATAGAAATTGAAGGGAATTTTTTTTAGATGTCAGACATTATACAGCTTTTACCGGATGCCGTTGCCAACCAGATTGCCGCAGGCGAAGTAGTACAGCGACCGGCTTCTGCGGTAAAGGAATTGGTTGAAAACGCTATTGATGCAGGTGCAGATAAGATCCAGCTTATTATTAAAGACGCCGGTAAAGCACTGATACAGGTTATCGATAATGGCTGCGGCATGAGCCTTACCGATGCCCGTATGTGCTTTGAGCGCCATGCAACCTCAAAAATACGCAAAGCCGAAGACCTGTTTGCCATCCGCACCATGGGTTTCAGGGGCGAGGCCATGGCATCAATTGCCGCTATTGCACATGTGGAGCTTAAAACCCGCCGTCATGAAGATGAGCTGGGCAGTTGTATAACTATCGAAGGCTCCGAAGTGATAAGCCAGGAGCCATGTGCTGCCAACGCGGGCACATCCATCTCCATAAAAAACCTGTTTTATAATACGCCTGCCCGCCGTAACTTTTTAAAAAGTAACCCGGTGGAGATGCGCCATATTATTGACGAATTTCAACGCGTTGCCTTAGCTCATCCGGAAATCTTTTTCACGCTGCACCATGACAGTCAGGAGGTTTATCACCTGCCTGGCACTACGCTTAAACAGCGCATAGTACACTTGTTTGGCAATAATTATAACCAGCGATTGGTACCTGTTGAAGAAGATACCACTATTATTAAACTGCGCGGTTTTGTAGGCAAGCCCGAGTTTGCACGTAAAACACGGGGCGAGCAGTTCTTTTTTGTAAACAACCGTTTCATCCGTGATTCATACCTTAACCACGCTGTAACAACTGCATTTGAAGAGTTGCTGCCCGATGATTGTTTTCCCTTTTATGTGCTGTTCATTGATATCGATCCATCGAAAATCGACATTAACGTACACCCTACCAAAACCGAGATCAAATACCAGGACGAGAAAGCTATTTATGCCATTATCCGTTCGGCGGTAAAACGATCATTAGGGAGATATAACATTACCCCCAGCCTGGATTTTGACCAGGAAAACAGTATTGAACACCTGATCACCCCTAAACCATTTGAGGAGATCATTGCGCCTACCATTTCCTTCAATCCAAACTTTAACCCCTTTGCCAACAAAGATGAAAAGCCCAGGCAGGAGCATCCATTTTTAAGGGACAGCGGCGGGTATAAAAAAGATCCGATCCCGCAAAACTGGGATACCTTGTATGAGATCAGCAAAAAAGAAAGCCTTTTTCAGCACGAGATCCACGAGGAAAAAACCATTGCGGTTGATGAGCAGGACGTAAGCAAGCCAAGCGAGCGCCAACTGTTCCAGATCCATAACCGGTTTATCCTGTCGCAAATAAAATCGGGCTTTATGCTCATTAACCAGCAGGCCGCGCACGAACGGATCCTGTACGAGCGTTTTTTACAGCAATTGCAAAATCATTCGGGTGTGAGCCAGCAAAGTTTATTCCCGCAATCGGTTACACTAAACGGCAGCGATTTTGAGTTATTACGTGAGCTTTTGCCGGATATCAGGGCGCTGGGCTTTGACATCCGCGAGTTTGGGAAAAACACGGTGGTAGTTGAAGGAATCCCTGCCGAGTTGAATAACGTAGGTGAGCATGAACTTTTAGAACATTTATTGGAAGGTTTTAAAAACAATATGGCAATCCTTAAATTAGATAAACGAGATAACCTTGCCCGTTCACTGGCCCGCAATGGCGCTATTAAAACGGGAACCAAATTATCATTAGAGGAAATGAACCAGCTTATCGACCAGCTTTTTGCATGTCAATCGCCCAACCAGGCATTGAATGGTAAGCCTGTAATCAGTACCTTTACTATGAACGAATTAATGGAACGATTTGAAAAATAGCCCTGGGCTAAATTATATATGAACGGATACAATCAATCGCCTTTTGCTAACCTGACACCTGTTGTTAAGAACCTGCTTATCATAAACATTATTTGTTTTATCCCGGTTTTGATGTTTGATAAAGGGCCAGGCGGCCCCAATCCCGTAGCTGATAACTTTGGGATGTTCTATTTCAATTCGCCCAATTTTAGGCCGTGGGAAATAGTAACCTATATGTTTGTTCATGGAGGTTTCGCCCACATATTTTTTAACATGTTTGCCTTGTTTTCTTTCGGCTCAATAGTTGAATATCAAATGGGGTCGAAAAAATTCTTCAATTTTTATTTTATCTGCGGTATAGGGGCAATAGCTTTCCAAATGCTTGTGCAAGCGTATGAAGTACACGCCATAACGGGCGCTTTTACAATCGCTGATCCAACTCTCAATCAATCATACGAGGCTTATGGCCCAAAAGCACAAGAATTATATAATATATATCACACCTCAATTGTAGGCGCCTCTGGTGCTATATTTGGATTACTGATAGCATTCGGTATGCTTTTCCCTAACATGGAATTAATGATCATGTTTATCCCGATACCAATAAAAGCAAAATATATAATTCCGGTATATGTGGTATTAGAACTGTATCTCGGTTTCCAACAATTTGCCGGAGATTCAGTAGCGCATTTTGCGCATATCGGCGGAGCGATACTGGGTTATATCATGGTTAAAATTTGGCGATTACAACAACCAAACAATTTTTATTAATAACAGTAGTTATCTTTGTAATACAGCTTTATTATGAGCACCCTTTGGCAAAATATCCACTACAAAATGCTGCGCTCCGGCAATAGGCTGAACCTGCTTATAGGCATTAACATTATCGTTTTTTTAGCGGTTAATATCCCGGCTGTATTTGAATATCTTTTTACGGGCTCCGGCCATATAAGCCTTGTAGGCATCCTCGCCCAAAAATATATTGATCTCACAGCCAATTTACATGAGCTCCCGTACCGTTTCTGGACACCGGTTACTTACATGTTCATGCACGCGGATATCTTCCATATCTTTTTTAACATGCTTTGGCTGTATTGGATGGGACAGATATTTGAAGAGTACCTGGGCAATAAACGTACTATTGGGCTATACATTTTGGGAGGACTATCAGGCGCATTCTTTTATGTAGCTGCGTTTAATCTTTTGCCCGCTTTTACAAGTATAAATGCTGCGGAAGGGAGCACTATTGTAGGAGCATCGGCAAGTGTGATGGCTATTATGGTAGCTACAGCTACTCTTTTACCCAACTTTACCATATCATTAATATTTATAGGGCCGGTTAAATTAAAATGGCTTATTATAGTTACCCTGATCATTGATTTTTTATTAATTGTACGATCAAATCCGGGCGGCGAAATAGCACACCTGGGCGGCGCTTTAATGGGATTTGTGTATATTAAGCAACTGCAAAAGGGACACGATTGGATAGGCGGAATAACCAAACTATTTAAGCCGAAATCCAAACTAAAAGTAGTTTCAAACAATATGGGTAAAAATGCTTCTGATTATCCACGACAGGAAGAAGTAGACCGCATTTTAGATAAAATATCGCAATCAGGGTACAACAGTTTAAGCAAACAGGAACGGGAAATTTTATCGCGCGCAAGCAAACAGGAATAAATGATAAAAAAAAAGCAAAGTATTTTTAGCAGGGTTTTATTATGGATAAACCTGATTTTTTGTTTTGCTTTATTAATCGGTTATTTCGCACCGTATATTGATCCCAGGAAATACTGGTTATTTGCATTTTTCGGCCTTGCCTATCCTCCTGTACTACTGCTCAATGTAATCATGATGCTTTACTGGCTGCTGCGAAAACGGTGGCAGTTTTCGCTTTCGCTGGTTAGTATTTTACTTGGCTGGGTAGTACTTAACAACAATATCGGGTTCAGGTTTAAATCCAGCTTTTCACTGCCTCCGGGGCTCAATGCAGTGCATGTGATGACCTACAACGTGCATAATTTTAAACATTTTGGCTTTAAGAACGATATTTCAACCAAACATGAGATCTTAGAGCTCATCAACAGCGAGCAGCCTGATGTTATCGGTTTCCAGGAATTTTATACCCGATACAAAGGGCAATATCAAATGTGTGATTCTGTCAATAAAATATTGGGCAGCACCAACTTTTATTTTGAACAATTTAACGCTAACACCCTTGAAGCCATAGGCATGGCTATTTTTTCAAAATACCCTATCATATCAAAAGGGATGATCCGCCTTGCGGCCGATAGAACATCAGGCAATCAGTGTTTATATGCCGATATAAAAAAGGGGGATAAAATTTTCAGGTATTACAATATCCACCTGCAATCCATCAATTTTGATCCGGACGATTATAAATACATCGACAGCGTATCGAAAAAAGGGAAACCCGATATCAAATCAACCAAACGCCTGGGAAGCAAACTCAAAATAGCCTTCATGAAAAGGGCCGAACAGGTTTTTAAGATCAAAGCTCATGCTGCCCAATGTCCATATCCTTATATTATAGCCGGCGATTTTAATGATACCCCTTCGTCCTTTGCGGTTAACCAAATGGCCAAAGGTTTAAATAATTCATTCCGCGAAAAAGGCTCGGGCTTAGGGCGTACCTATAATGGCGATTTCCCTAATTACCAGATAGATTATATTATGAGCAGCCCGCAATTCTCGGTTTTCAATTACAAGGTGATCGAAAAAAAGCTTTCGGACCATTACCCTTTGCGCAGCGACCTTGTTTTGAATTAATACAACCATTGCCCTTCATTTGTAAAAATGAAGCCGAAAGCCGGCGGGCAGTAGCTTAAAATTGAAAAAATCGTAAGTTTGCGCTCATGCAACAAAATTTGTTTGTTTACAACACTTTAACACGTAAAAAAGAATTATTCAAGCCCATTAATGCGCCACACGTTGGCATGTATGTTTGCGGGCCTACTGTTTATAGCGATGTTCACTTAGGCAACTGCCGTACTTATATATCTTTCGACCTCATGTTCAGGTACCTTGCTGCTATTGGCTACAAGGTGCGTTACGTGCGTAATGTTACAGATGCAGGCCACCTTGAAGGTGACGCAGGCGACGAGGGCGAAGACAAAATCGCAAAAAAGGCCAAACTTGCACAGCTTGAACCCATGGAGATAGTGCAAAAATACACCGTTGGTTTCAGGGATGTGATGAAAATATTGAACAACCTGCCGCCAAGTATTGAGCCTACAGCAACCGGCCATATCATTGAACAGATAGAAATGGTAAAGGTTATCCTTGAAAAAGGCTATGCTTATGAGGTTGACGGTTCTATTTACTTTGATGTTGAAAAATATAACAAAAGCCAGGACTATGGCATACTAAGCGGCCGTAATCTTGAAGACCTTTTAAATAATACCCGTTCATTGGGCGGTCAGCAGGAAAAACATGGCAAGCTTGATTTTGCCCTGTGGATTAAAGCCAAACCCGAGCACCTGATGAAGTGGCCTTCGCCATGGGGTGTGGGTTTTCCGGGCTGGCACCTGGAGTGCTCGGCCATGAGCCAGAAATACCTGGGCAGTCACTTTGATATCCATGGCGGTGGGCTCGACCTTGTACCAACACACCATACCAATGAAATTGCCCAAAACGTAGCTTGCTGCGGCACCAACCCGGCTAATTACTGGGTGCATACCAATATGCTTACGGTAAACGGGCAAAAAATGTCAAAATCATTAGGGAACAGCTTTTTACCGCATGAACTGTTCAGCGGAGAAAACTCGATACTGAACAAAGGCTACAGCCCCATGACTGTTAGGTTTTTCATGCTGCAGGCCCATTACCGCAGTACACTTGATTTTGGCAACGAGGCTATGGAAGCATCCGAAAAAGGATTTAAACGCCTCATGAACGCCTTTGCCCTGCTTACCGACGGGTTAAAGGCATCTGCCACTACCGAAGTTGAAATTGCACCGTTAATGGAGCGATGCTATGCAGCTATGAATGATGATTTTAACAGCCCGGTTTTAATTGCCGAACTGTTTGAAGCATCGCGCATTATTAATTCGGTATATGATGGCAAGCTGAAAATCGATGCGGCAAACCTTGAGCAGTTAACCATACTGATGAACACCTTTGTGGTTGATGTGCTGGGCTTACAAAATGAGCAGGCCGCTAACGACGATCTGCCAAAAGTGTTAAGCTTTATTGTCGATCTGCGCAGCAGCGCTAAAGCTAATAAAGACTATGCTACATCAGATAAGATCCGCGATGGTTTATCACAGATAGGTTTCCAGCTAAAAGACAGTAAAGAAGGCACCACCTGGAACAAAGCCTGATCAACTATAATATTTAAAGCGAGCTGTAGTAGCTGAATAATTTAGCTAATGCAGCATCGCTTTTAAAATCAACTTTGTTGGTTTTAATATATTCCTGTACTTTATCAGCCTTATCGCTCATTGCCGCAAGGATAGTTTTCTGCGAGGGCTTAAACCTGGTCATCTGGTTATTACTAAACAGATAATAGGCATTTTCGGCCATGAAGGTTTGCGTTGTGGTTGCCGAATTAAATTCTTTAGAACTAAGTAATTTTTTCTTATAATATCTCAGCAGCGTAATTTTGCCCTCGCCAATTACCTGGTAAAAGGTATTCATAGTGTGCCCGTCAATAACAGGAAATTGACTGCGAAACAAATTGTTTACCAGATCGCTTCCCTCTATCAATAAATAAGGAATCGAAAAGCTTTTAACAGGATCAACAAAGGCCTGCACTGTCGAATCGTTTTGTTTTCTGAAAAGCAATTCATCGGTATAAATATTATATTTTAGATTGACGTTCGCTGCTTGACCATTAACAAAGGTCACTGTACCCATCAGCCAGCTTTCATTTAAAAAAGGATTTCCCTGGATATCGGTATAGCTTTGCTCCATAAAAGGCCTGCCCCTGTAATCTTCACGGTAGGTTTGCGCCCTTAAAGTGCTCCCTGTAAATAGCAGACTCATAACTAACAAGCCAAAGAGATATTTATTCATATCAAAGTTTTTAAGTATCACAATAATGCCGGAGTAAACAAAAACGGTTATTAGCCGTTATCAAGTTAATTAATTTTTGGCGGGAGTTATACAACGCCCTATAAATTTAATTATTTACGCATATTTCACATGATCAAAACCACTTTCTGCAATTATTCGCCCCGATCTTCGTTTCAGCATAAAACAAAAATAATGCAATTGTTAAATTATGATATGCAGTTTAAGGCATTTTGACTATTGCGTTTCCGACTTAAAATTTATTACTAAATTGCTCCCTAAAACCCGAATATAAATATGAAGAAAATAATATTAGCTGCTACATTTATTGGTTATAGTGTTTTTGCCCTGGCACAGGACGCTGTTAATGTAAACAAAGTAGTTAGTGTTGAACAAGCTTTTGATAAGTTAGTTGAACGTAAAGGAATTAAAGATGGTTTCCTGGCAGTTGCCGATCCTGATGGCATCATATTTAAGCCCGATGTAGTTAAAATAGTTGATTTTTATAGTAAAATTGATAAACAGGCCGGAAAACTTAGCTGGGAACCAAAATTTGCGCGGATCTCGGCCAATGGCGACCTGGCATTCACTGCCGGCCCCTATATATATCAAAACGGCAAAACTGATGACGATAAGGTATTTGGCGATTATGTATCTATCTGGCGTACCAATACCGATGGTAAGTTAAAATTACTTATCGATCTTGGGATCCAGCACCCCGAAGCCGAAGATGAAGCCGTTACTGATTTTAAAGAACCCGATCCGGCACAACGCTCGGGCCCAAGTAAAGACCCCTTCGGCGCCAAAAATGTTATCATCGGTACCGATAAAACATTTAATCATGGTTTAACCTTATCGGCCATGGCCAGCTACAAGGAATTTTTAAGCCCTGAGGGCCGCTATTATTTCCCCGGCTTTCCGCCAATGACCGGAACTGATGTGGTGATGAAGTTTATCAACAATGAGGCCATAAGCATCACCGCCGAAACCACTGACGGCGGCCGCGCCGCAAGTAATGATCTTGCTTATACTTACGGCCACGCCCGTATTACCAAAGGCAATGTTGTAGGCAACTATAATTACGTAAGAGTTTGGGAAATTGATAAGGCAAAAAGATGGAATATCCTGCTTGAGATTTTCTCGCCGATTGAAAATGAATAATAGTGGTTAGAGGTTGGAGATCAGAGATTAGTCTTTCACAAGCTCAATAAAACAGAAAGGCCCCCGAAAAAATCGGGGGCTTTTCTGTTATCCCCGTGCCCGGCCCTCACGGGCAACCTATTGCCCTTTCCGCGTGATAATCTCCCGGAAGTGCACCGACCCGTGAAGACACGGGCCTCGGGGATAGTTTATAAAAGAAGAAGGCCTTGCGGTACCGCAAGGCCTTCTTCTTTTATCGGAGCGGTAAAAAACTAACCTCTGATCTCCAACCTCTAATCTCTCTAAAATCAAAACAACTGCTCAATAATATCAGCTGCCGATAAGCCTTCGGCTTCAGCATGGTAACTGCGTACTATGCGGTGGCTTAAAATGGGTTTGGCCACAGCCTGTACATCTTCAATATCGGGCGAGTATTTACCGTTAAGCACTGCATGGCACTTAGCACCTAAAACTAAAAACTGCGATGCCCTTGGGCCTGCGCCCCAGCTTAGCAAGCGGTTAATTTGCGGCGTGGCAAACTCGCTGTTAGGGCGGGTTTTTGATACCAGCTTTACCGCGTATTCCATCACGTTATCAGTAACCGGGATATTGCGTACCAGTTGCTGAAAATAAATGATCTGCTGGGCGTTTAATATTTTATTTACTTCAACTATGTTAGTGCTGGTGGTATTTTTAACAACCTGCAGCTCCTCTTTAAATGAAGGATAGCTTAAGGCTACGTTAAACATAAACCTATCCAGCTGGGCTTCGGGCAGCGGGTAGGTACCTTCCTGCTCAATAGGGTTTTGGGTAGCCAGTACAAAAAACGGCTGTGCAAGCTTGTGGGTAACACCGGCTGCGGTAACTGCTTTTTCTTGCATGGCTTCAAGCAGGGCGGCCTGTGTTTTTGGCGGTGTACGGTTTATTTCATCGGCCAGGATAATGTTTGAAAAAACCGGGCCGTGAATGAATTTGAAATTACGGTCTTCACCTAATATTTCGGAGCCGATGATGTCTGAGGGCATCAGATCGGGAGTAAACTGGATCCTTTTAAAATCAAGGTCGAGCACCTGCGATACCGTTTGCACCAGCAGGGTTTTCGCAAGCCCAGGTACGCCAACCAATAAACAATGTCCGTTACTGAAAATAGAGATCAGCACAAATTTTATCACTTCATCCTGGCCCACTATTACTTTACCTATTTCGGCACGAATTTGCTGGAAGGCCTGCTTTAAAGCGTCTGCGGCTTCTACATCAGAGCGGTGTTGCATAAAGTTATTTAGATGATGATTTGATTTTTGTTTCGGGTATTACGAGTGAAGGATTGGTGTTTACCCATTTTTTCAACACATCAAATGATTGATATTCTTTATCAATTTTAATGAAAGTTTCCTTGCGGCGTTTTTCAAACCACTGCGATACAGTTCTGTTAACCTTATCATTATAGGCATATTCCTTAAGCTTAGGAAAGTCCTGCTCTAAATTAGCTTTGTGGGCATTGGTGGCCGATTTAAGCATCAATATTTTGTAGCTCTTTTTACCATCGGCACCGGTAAACAAATCGGGCTTTGAAATGCTTCCGATTTTCATGGTATCGGTAATAAGCGCCACTTTAGGGTCAAGTTTATCGGTTGGGATAAATGTTGAACGGTTTTGCACGTCTTCGGCATTAAGCATCATACCACCATTATATTTGGTGTCTTTATCGTCTGAGTAATAAGCGGCAGCGCTTGAAAAATCAACACCTACGTTTTTGTCTTTTATAAGTAAGGTGTAAATACTGTCGGCTTTGGCCTTTGCCCTATCTAAACTGGCCTGGGTAATTACCGGCGTAATCAGGATGTGCCTTACGTGCACCTGCTCGCCCCTGCGTTCAATCACCTGTAAAAAGTGGAAGCCAAAATCAGTTTCAAACACCTGCGAAATCTCTCCGGCTTTCAGCTTGAAAGCATTTGCTGTAAATTCTTTTACAAAGGTTGTACGGTCGGCAAATCCAAGGTCACCGCCTTCAGGCGCCGAACCCGGATCCTGCGAATAAAGCCTTGCCAGTGTGCCAAAGTCTTCACCCTTTTTAACACGCTGCCTTAATTCTTCAGATTTTGCTTTATAAACATCTTTTTCTTCTTTGCTCAGTTTCGGCTGAAAAACGATCTCGCCAACTTCAATCTCTTTGTTAAATGAAGGCAGACTGTCCTTAGGGATCCCGTCGTAATATTTTTTAACGTCCTGCGGGGTAACATTCAGTTTTTCGGTAATGTGCTGCTGCATTTTTTGGGCAACCATTTGCTCCTTCAGGTCGGGCCTGATCTCATCCTTATACTGAATAACCGAACGGCCTAAAAATGCTTCCAGCTTTTCCTGTCCGCCTGCGCGTTGCGTCATTTCACGCATACGGCGGTCAACATTAGCATCAACATCTTCTTCCTTTACTTCAATACTATCAATAGCAGCCTGTTGGGCCAGCAGCTTTTGGGTTAACAAGGTTTGTAAAATACGGGCTTTAACCGTTGGATCGGGCTGATTGCCCTGTACCAGGAAATTGGCGTATGACAATTCAATATCTGATAACAGTATTGGGCTGTTACCCACCACTGCTGCAATTTTATCAAGCGTTTTGCCGGGTGCGGTGGCAATAACCGAATCGGCTTTAACCAGTTTTTTTGCTGCCGTATCTGATGCTACCTGTGCCTTTGCAAATGTTATTGTTAAAATAAAACTTAGTACTAATACTCCTAACTTTCTCATGTAACGCTGTTATGCTAAATAAAACGGGATAGTTAACCCGTTAAAAACTACGAATTTCGGTAAAATTTATTAATTATAGCCGAACAAATATTTTCTATAAAATCAACCGGCTATAATTGTGCTAATATGCCTATAAAGCTTGAATTCGTTTACCTACTTTTGGTTAAAATTTGTTAAAGTGAAAGTTGAGAACCCGGCCGCGTTTCGTTTTGTGTTAGAGGATGAGCTTTACCTGCTCAATGCAGATAAAATGTTATATGATAAAATTGCTGAACCCGAACCTGCCGCAGCAGTACCACCATCCCCTATAATTGAAAGCACGAAGCACGAACCCGCAATAACCAGTCCGTCTTTAACTCCTGAACCTCAGACTGTAGTAAAAACGCCGGCTGCAGATTTTAAGTATATGGGCAAAAACTTAAAAAGCTTTTTGGTACTGACAAATTATAAAACAGCCGAATTTATAAATGCAGAACATTTAACCGCCCTTGAAAATATCCTTAAACGTAAAGAGCTTGGCCCGGATGATGTAGCCATATTTAACCTGGCAAACTACAATGAAACTAAATTCAGCCAGCTGAAACCGTTTTTTAAGCCAACCAAAGTGCTTGTTTTGGGTGAGGGCGCCCTGCCGCAGGATATAAAAGTGCTTAAGCTTAATAAACCGGTAACATCAAATGGCATTACTGTGCTTTACAGTTTCTCCTTTGATGAGATGATGGACAATGTGGATTATAAAAAAGCCTTTTGGGAACAGGTAAAAACACTATAAACAACATGGATGATCGTCTTGAGGATAACCGGCAAATTATCGCGCTTATAGCAGAATATATGGAGCAACACCCTACTCAGCGCTTTGGGCAGGTTCTTTTTAATTTGGATATCAATCAATTTTCAGATCAATCCAATCCTGGAAACCATGATCATAGATTGAGGGATATTTATAATGATTACAGCGAGGTTATCCTGGAGAGGATAAAAGATCGATTAGCCCGTTCTAAATAAAATAATATGCAACAATTAGTTTTTGCTACCAATAACCGTCATAAGCTTGATGAGGTTTCGGCCAAGCTTAATGGGGCCATCCAGCTATTAACCCTGCACGATATTGGCTGTTTTGATGATATTGAAGAAACCGGTACCACTTTTAAAGCAAATGCCTCTATTAAAAGCCACCACGTATACGCCGAGTATAAGCTTAACTGTTTTGGCGACGACAGCGGACTGGAAATTGATGCACTGAACGGTGAACCCGGCGTTTACTCGGCCAGGTATGCGGGCGCACATGGTAACCACGCGGCCAACATCAGCAAAGTACTTGAAAACTTAAAAGGCGAAACAAGCCGCAAGGCCCGTTTCCGCACTGTAATTTCCCTGATCTGGAACGGCGAAGAACATTTTTTTGAAGGTGCTGTTGAAGGTACCATCCGGCAGGAAATAAGCGGGAAAGGCGGCTTTGGTTACGACCCTATTTTTGAGCCTGAAGGATACGATATTACCTTTGCTGAAATGAGCATGGAACAAAAAAATGCCATCAGCCACCGTGCAAAAGCTATGGAACAACTGATCGCATTTTTAAACACAGCCGATAAATAAGCTCAAACCCCTAATAGGGGATATTTGCAATCTTTTAAAACAGATGTTGTAACCGTGCCGGCGAATCATCAACATCGCATCAGCCTGTCTTTACTCAATTGAGTGCCTAAAACTTACACCATTGGTGATAGGCACAACTCTTATCTTGTCATTTGCAGTATGGCTTTGGGAACATCCGGCTCCTTTTCCTGTAGTTAACCACTTTTTTTCCATATCATATAAATATTATAATTGCTTATTGCCATACATGATATTTTGTTTATTTTGCTGAGAATTAACCTTTTCGCTTATCCTGTATGTTTTCAAAAAATAAGGGTGTTTTTCAACAGGGATCTTATAACCTGCCGAAGCCTTTCTTTATAATTGCTTTTGTGCTTGCGTTTTCACTAATTTGGGAAACCGGGTATGCCCAGTTCAGGCAACTGCACGTAGAAAGTACAGAAAACGATATCCATAAAATAAGTTTTTATACCCCTGCCGAAGGCTATGTGGCATTTACCCAGTTTATTGGCTTCACCGCCGATAGCGGCCGCACTTTTACCGAAAGAAAGATCACCAATACTAATGTTAATTTTAACGGCAATAGCGTGAACCTTACATTCGGGTTCGAGATAATGGGCGTTAAAGCTTTTAGCCGCAATAAGGTAATTGCTTACGGCAATTACGGGCTCATCCCGGCCATTTTGTATTCTACCGATCAGGGACAAACGTTTAAGCTTGTTTTTCATAGCCAGTACAATCAAACTACGGTTCCGCACTCGGGTATAACAGATATGGTTTTCCCATCCAACGGGCAAATTGGCTACGCCGTTAATGCCGACCAGATATTAAAAACTACTGATGGCGGGCAAACCTGGCAGGAAAGCCTTGCGGCAGAAAACAAGATGTTTACCAATCTGCAAGCTCTGGATGATAACCATATTTACGCGTTTAGTAACTATATTGGTCAAAACATGTTTGCTACCGCAAATGGCGGTGCAGATTGGACTCAGCTGGAGGGCCCGGAAAATACAGCCATTTCATCCCTGTTTTTTATAAGCCCCACCAAAGGCTTGTTAAATACCAAAAGCGGCGGTACCTACATCACCAACGATAGCGGCCTGCACTGGGTAACAAATCTGCCTTTATTCCCTTTTACAGCTACAAAAATGCTGTTTGTGAATGATAATACCGGTTATGCACTAACCGACGGTTATGAAATATATAAAACTACTGATGGTGGCCGGATATGGGAGAAACTGCCCAGGAACAATACCTATACCTATTTAAACTATGGGCTTAGCGATATGCAGATATTGGGTAACAATATCTGGGTAGCGGGCGGCCATGGTTACGTAGCGCTAACCACCAATGGCGGGGGCGGACCAATCCCTGTTTCGGCTTTTCAGATCTCGCCATTAGCCTCCAACGGAACAGTCAATCTTATCAACAACAGCAAAACCGGTTATACCTACAAATGGCTCATCAACGGCAAAACCGTAAGCACAAACTACAATACCAGCTATACACCTGATGTTTACCGGGCACAGGATACTATACAATTGATAGTAACCAACGGACGGTATGCAGATACTTCGGTTAATTATACCAACTTTAGCAAGGCTATTAGCGTACGTTACTTTTCGCCTAATAACGTAATCAGCGGCACAACAGTCGCTATCCAGGGAGCAAACTTTGATAATATTACCGGGGTAAGCTTTGGCGGGGTACCAGCCAAATCGTTCCAGGTTGCCAACTCCGGTTACTTAACCGCAGTAGTAGGTAAGGGGGCCTCGGGCAATATAACGGTAACATCGGCCAAAAGCAGCGGCAGTTTGGGGGGCTTTATTTGGATACCGCCGCCAGCTATTACCTCATTTTCGCCAACTTCGGCCCTTCCGGGTACTACGGTGGTGATCAAAGGTACGGGGTTTAACAACATCCACTCGGTATACTTTGGGAATTTACAGGCAAAATCATTCACGGTTGTTTCATCAACACAAATAAACGCGGTGGTCGACGATGGTTTGTCAGGCGATATTGTAATTAACGGCGATTCAGGAACCGGGTCGGCTTCCGGCTTTAAAATATTGCCATTAATAACTTCCGTTGATCCTGCCACCGGTAATTACGGCAGCTATGTGCGCATAGATGGCGGCGGCTTTGCAGATGTAAACGCAGTTACAGTGGATGGCTTTCCGGTAAAATCATTTAATCCATATGGCCGGTCTCTGGATGTTATCCTTGGCGATGGTACCAAAGGCGTAATTAAAGTAACCACCCCCTACGGCAGTTATACTTTTAATGATTTTACCTATTACAGGCCGCCACAGATCAGCTCCTTTACCCCAATGGCTGCGCCGGCAGGAGCCACTGTAACCATTACCGGTTTAAATTTCAGCACTGTACCAACAGAAAACCTGGTTTATTTTGGCGCGGTAAAAGCGCAGGTACTTACCGCTACGGCAACTACCCTCACTGCGACTGTGCCTAAAGGAGCAACATATGCACCTATAACAGTATCGGCACATCAAAACACGGCTTATTCAAATATGCCATTTATACTCACATTTGCCGGTGGCGGCACTATTACGCAGGCTTCCTTTGGCGGCGAGTTTGATTTTTTTCCGGGGAATGAAGCCGGCGCGCTTGCGGTTGGAGATATGGATGGTGATGGTTTACCCGAAATAATTAAATCATCAGCCGGCGATGGCGGCGTACCTATTCATTTGAAACCCAACCAGAGCACACCAGGCAATCTTAAATTTGGAGAAACCGAAATCAGGAACAGCACCAGGCAGGAAGATGGCGCGTATGCCGCTGCCGTAGCTGATTTTAATTTTGACGGCCAGCTTGATATTGCTTACGTTGGTGTTTATGGAGGATATCAATTTATGGTCGATCGCCTGTATAACATAGGCACCGGCAATTTTGGTGATCATCGGTCTTCCGTTTCTGATTTGCAATATGAGCAACCGGCAACCATCGAATTGAATGACATGGATGGTGATGGCATGGTGGATAATGTTGCAGGCTATAAATATCTTTTTCAGTTTGCAAATGCCACATTAGGTGATATGGATGGCGATGGCAAAGCGGATGTACTGGAACGTATTGGCGACAGTATTGCGGTTTACCGTAACATTAGTACCAAAGGCAATATAAACTATGCACCAAAAGTGGAGTTTTACGCAGGTGCAGCTGTAAATGATATCCGGGTAGGAGATTTTGACCGCGATGGTAAATTAGATTTTGCTGCAGACGCTTCCAATAATACGGTAATTATTTTTAAAGGTACCGGCAGCCCTGGCAACATAACATTTAAAAAAGCCTTAACAATAAACAATTTAACTGCACCCCAGGCCATGTGCATAGGCGATTTAGATGGCGATGGTAAAATTGAGCTTGTTGTGGCAGCTAATGATAAAGTACAGGTTTTTAAAAACACAAGCACAGCAGCCGCTATTTCATTTGCCAAACAGGTTGAACTGCCTGTTAATGGAAACACAAGTATGGTTATCTGCGATTTTGATGGCGATGGACGGCCTGATCTTGCAGGTAATGAGCGTTACCAGGAAACAGCCTGGGTGTTGCGCAACCTGATAGGAGGGCCTCAGGTAATCGCATTTTCACCCGGCGGCGGTACCACGGGGACTACGGTAGCCATTACAGGTACCGGTTTTACGGGGGCAACCGGGGTTACTATCGGGGGTAAAAATGTACAGTCGTTCAAAGTTAACTCTGCCACAAGCATTACAGCCGTTGTTGGCCAGGATTCAATTGGCTACATATCTGTTATATTCCCAAATGAAACAGCCAGCTCTGTCAAAAAGTTTATATACGTTACCCAACCTGTGATAGCTGCCAATACTCCTTTGGCATTTGATTACCCCGGCTCTGTTTCACTGAATGCTATTCCTGTGGTGGATGGCTATACGTATAAATGGACAAAAGATGGTGTAACCATTCCCGGTGCCACCAGCCCGGCTTACAATGCAACCGAAACCGGCAGTTATACCGTAAGCGTATCCTTTGAGCAATCTGCGGTATTAACCTCCCTCCCTGTATTGGTAAGGTCAATTTTTAATCTCCCGGTTGATAATTATAAAATTGCTATACAAAGTGCTACCTGTAAGGGGAGCAATAATGGTGCAATATCCATTACTGCTGTTAAACCGCTAAAATATACTGCAACCATATCGGGGAACGGCACCGGAGGCGTGTATCCTTTTACAAGTTCGGCATCTATAACCGGGCTGGCTGCCGGCACATACCAGGTAACCATAACCATAGAAGGACAACCCGACTATAAAAAGATATTTGATGTTGTAGTGGCCGAGCCTAAAGACCTCTCGGTTTACGCAACGGTTAACAAATCATTAAACAGCATCAACTTACAGCTGGATGGCGCCAGCGTTTATAATATCAGCCTGAACGGGGAAATGTATACTACAACTGCCGCTGCCATCGATCTGCCGCTTGCAGCGGGTACAAATAAATTATCAATTTCGACAGATAAATTGTGCCAGGGCATAATAGAGAAACTGGTTAACCTGTCGGATGAGCTTAAGCCTTATCCTAACCCGTTCCAGAATGTATTGAATATTAATATTGGCAACACGGTAATTGCTCAAACAAAAGTTACTATAAGCGATCTTAAATTCGGACGCGCATTATACAGTAAACAGTATACAGGCAAATCGGGTGTGTTGCAGTTTGATGTAGCAACATTTCAGCCAGGTTTGTATGTAGTGAGCGTAATGCTTGATAACAGGGAATCGCTTTTCAAAATAATAAAACAGTAATGAAGTACTTATTGATTTTAGTAATTGTGTTTGCGCTATCTGCCTGCGGCGGAAAGAATAAGCCAGACAATCCTACACCGCCGATAAGCAAAGCTGTGCTGGTAGCACCTGCGCAGGATGCCGCCTGTAATACCGGTACTGTAATAGCTGCCAATAAAAGTATTGTTACTCTTAAATGGAACAAAGTAGACAATGCTGCAAGCTACGAGCTGCACCTTACTAATTTACTGACGCGCAGCAGTACTATACAAACGGTTACCTCAACAAGTGTTGCCGATACTTTACTGCGTAATACACCTTATTCATGGTATGTGGTATCAAAACCATCTTCGGGCAATGTGAGCCAAAGCGATACCTGGAAGTTTTATAATGCAGGGGCCTCCACGGTTTCATATGCACCTTTCCCGGCGGAGTTGCTTTTACCTGCGCAGGGAGAAACACACTTTACCTATTTAAATAATAATGGCGTGATCTTGTCATGGAAAGGAAGTTCGGTAGACCAGAATATCGTTAATTATGATGTGTATTTTGGTACTTCTCCAACGCCGCCGTTGTACCTGTCTAAGGTAACCGGTATGCAAACCGATTATATAAGCGTAGTGCCTAAAACAACCTATTATTGGAAAGTAGTTACCCGCGATATCAACGGCAACACATCAGAGTCGGTAATATTTCAATTTACCTATTAATTAATGGGCAAGCTGCTTTTGCACGTTCCTCTCTTAGCGTGTTTAAAGCAATTGGAGTGTGCTGATAAAACGTTTAACTGAATTTTATTCAATATTTTAAAATTAACGCAACCTTAGCTGTATTCACATCGTAAAATAGAGCTATAAGGAATAACCTATGAACATTATTAAGCAGATCGGTAAAATTTTATCGGAAAGGGACACAAACCCTAAGTTTATTAATAGCCTTAAAAAGGTTCGGGAGGCCGATCAGATTGCTGAATCTATAAACAAAAGGTTAAATGAATTAGAAAAACGCGCCCGGCAGCAAGCGGTGAACTTATAATTGCTCACTTTGGCAGGATTTATGCTATTTATGCATAAAAATATACTGTCATGAAAAAGTTAATTCAAACCTCAATCGCAATCTTCTCGCTTATTTTGGTCATTTCGGCCTGTTCTGCACCTAAAAACACCACTACATCCAATGTATCGCGCGGTAAATTTGTTGGTACCTGGACCTGTAATAA
This sequence comes from Mucilaginibacter angelicae, assembly GCF_042434235.1. NCBI lineage: Bacteria > Pseudomonadati > Bacteroidota > Sphingobacteriia > Sphingobacteriales > Sphingobacteriaceae > Mucilaginibacter > Mucilaginibacter angelicae. Next base: position 102,286 of record NZ_JBHLTS010000080.1, read on the forward strand.
TGTAAGTTATGATGGCCTTGTACAAAATGCAGTACAAAGCGTATTTGATCAGGCTCCTCCCGAAGCTTTTGTTGGCAGCACATGGAAGTTAACCAACAGCGGTAACGGCATCTACACTTTAACCAACGGAACATCCCAAACTATATTCTGGTCGGTTTATAACGGCGGTACAACAGGTACCCAATTCCAGTTCAAAAAACTTTACGAAGGCGATAAAGCCAAAAACGTAGCCGAAGGTTACCGCCTGGATATAGCAACCAACGATGGCTCTACCATGACGCTGAAATCACCCGTTACTGTGGGCAATACCACCGGGTACATTGTTTATTCATTTACTAAAAACCCGTAATTTTTGAGGTGAAAAGTAAAAGGTACCTTTCTATTTGATAAAAAACACAAAGGCGAAGTTTTACAACTTCGCCTTTCTTATTAAACCTTGCAAAAGCCTTTCGCCTTTTACCTTTATCCTTTCACCTCCCTATTCCGCTGGTGCAAATTTTAAGCATACCGGGTTGCCGATATCAACTTTGATACCTGTTTGGGCAAGCTTGCCGGTGTTTTGATCTATCCTGAATACCCACATGTTATCGCTGTTCTGGTTAGCCACTATCAGGAAGTTACCTGTTGGGTCGATGGCAAAATCGCGGGGGTTTTTACCGTAGGTAGATTGGCGGGCTACAAAAGTAAGCAAACCTGTTTCCTGGTTTACAGCATAAATATTGATCTCGTTGGTTTCCAAACGGTTTGAAGCATACAGGAAACGTCCATCAGGCGACAGGTGGATAGCAGCGCCCGCAGTTTGTCCGCTGAAACCATCAGGCAGCATAGTGATGGATTGCTTTTGTTTTAGCTTACCGTTATTGTAATCAAACGCGATAACATTCGATCCCATTTCGGTCACCACGTAAACGGTCTTTTTATCGGCCGAAAACTCAAGGTGCCTCGGGCCTTCGCCGGGGGTAACACTTACAAAGGCAGGTGTCGCCGGTTCAATGCGGGGTTCTTTTGAGGGGCGATAACGGAAAACGTTTATTTTATCGGTACCCAGATCATTATATAATACATACTTTTCATCGGGTGTAAGGACAGCCATATGTGCATGGGCCGATTCCTGGCGCTCTTTGTTTACACTATGACCATCATCGTGCACGGTTTGGATCCCATTAGCTATTGAGCCATCCTTATTTAAAGGCATTACCGCAACAGTACCGCTTGAGTAATTGGCAATAAGCAGGTTTTTCTGTGCTTTATCAACCGAGATGTAGCATGGATCGGCACCTAAAGTTGACTGCTTGTTGATAAAAGTCATCTTGCCGGTTTTAGGCTCAAATGAAAATGCGCTTACCTCGCCTTTAGGCAATTCATTAACGGCATAAATAAATTTATTATTAGCGCTTAATGTTAAATATGATGGATTGTTAACACCATCAATTTCACTAAGGTAAGCCAGTTTGCCTGTTTCGGCATAAAAGCGGTACACCACAATGCCCTTACTTTTGCCGGTAGTATAGGTACCTACCACAAGATCGAAAGTTTTAGGCCCCGTTTTTTTATTTTGTGCGAATGTTATTGCCGGTGAAAGCATAGCTATGATCAAAAGAAGTTTCTTCATGGTTGATTAAATGATGGTTATTGCTGTGCAAGATAGCAAAATAGACAAAAAAAATGCCCCGCGGATTAGCGGGGCATTTTTTTTATTTCATCAGGTGTTTTAACTGGATCACCTCTTTTTCATCAAGGTAACGCCAGCGGCCACGTGGAAGGTCTTTTTTGGTTAGGTTGGCATAAACCACCCTGTCAAGTTTTACCACTTCGTAACCAAGGTGCTCAAACATACGGCGCACAACACGGTTTTTACCGCTGTGGATCTGGATCCCAACTTCGCGTTTTGAACCGCCTGTTACGTATGATACTGAATCGGGCTTAATCACACCGTCCTCAAGCTCAACGCCAAAGGCAAGTTTGTTCATATCGCCCTGGCTTAAGCTTTTGCTTAATTCAACCTGGTATAGTTTAGTGATGCTGTTACGCGGGTGCGAAAGTTTATCGGCCAAATCACCATCGTTTGTCATTAATAACAAACCGGTAGTGTTACGGTCAAGGCGGCCAACCGGGTAAATACGCTCGCGGGTAGCTTTTTCAACCAGGTGCATTACTGTACGGCGCTCCTGCGGATCATCGGTTGTAGTGATATAATCCTTTGGTTTATTTAATAATACATAAACCATTTTTTCGCGCTTCAGCGTTTCGCCGTTGTATTTAATAGTATCCTTAAACGGATCAACTTTGGTACCCAATTCGGTTATCACTTCGCCGTTTACAGATACCACGCCTGCAGCAATCAGCTCATCAGCCTTACGGCGTGAGCAAATACCCGCGTTTGATATATAACGGTTCAGGCGGATCAGCCCGTCGTCTTCTGCTTTTTTAGCAGGGCTTTTACGGCCACGCATGGTTTTAGGTGCATCCTGCAGGTTTTCCCTGTCATGCGGCCTGTGTGCCGGCCTTTCGCCAAATGGTGATTTCTCTTTAAAACCACCTTCGCGTTTTTTAAATCCACCTCCCTCGGTTGATCTTGGTGCAAATTTACGTTCACCACCTTCAGTTGATCTTGGTGCAAACTTGCGCTCGCCACCTTCGGTTCCTCTTGGTGCAAATTTACGTTCGCCGCCTGCATCGCCACCAAAGCTTCTTTTAGGTTTACCCTCAAAGCTTGCTGATGAACGGGTGCGCGGAGATAAGTAAGGTTTCTTTTCGCCCTGTGAGTCGCCGCCGAAACTTCTTTTCGGCCTTTCGCTATCACCGGCTGTTGGTCTGCCGCTGTAAGGTTTACGCGGGCCTCCGCTAAATGATTTCCTTTCGCCAGTGCTATCACCGCCAAAATTTCTTTTTGGCCTGTCTTCACTGTCGCCGGTTGGCCTGCCTGAGTAAGGCCTTGGCTTAGCACCTGATCTTTTAGCGCCAGATGATGCACCATCCCTAAAACTGCTTTTGGGCTTATCGTCACTGAACCTGTTGCTTTGGAATGTTTTTTCCGGCCTGGAAAGTATCTTTTTCTCTCCGTTTGGAGTAGCTTTACCTTTTGGGGTTGATGCTGATTTTTTTGGTCGGTCGTCGGATCTTGAACTCCTTGATGACGACTTTCCGGGTTTGTCGTCGCGACTACCTGCTGGTCTCTTAAATACCATAATTTTTTGTTTAGCGCTTTCGCAGCGTGAGGGTCAAAGTTACGCTTTTTTGGCAATTTTTATCTAAAAAGATTAAAAAAATATCCTCCTGCAAAATCCACGTTTAAACTGTTTTAAACGCCGTTTTTGAACCGAAAACCATGTCTAAAAAAGTTAGCAAAATCCTAAGTATTTGATTATGTGATTTGTATGACATACCTTTGCAGCACATTCTACCAAATGTATAGTTAAATGATAAGAAAAGAAATGATTAAAAAACACTTACTTACGTGCTCCGTAACACTGGTGCTGGTTCTCATTTCAAAGCTTAATATTTTCGGTAAAACAGATACTGAAAAGGGCGCACAAAAGGCCTCTTTAAGCCACCGAACCTCGAATTTTATTTTTATTAAAAGCACAAAGGCAACTGCTTATAACTTTGCCAACGAAGCTTTACCAGTTAATGACGCAAGGGTTACGCGTAAACTTAACAAATCGCTCATGCAGCACGCCTTTAAAAACGTGCAGAGCAATGTGTTACACAGAAAAGCCGAACTATGGTTCCCGATTATTGAGCCAATTTTAAAGTTTTATGGCATCCCTGAAGATTTTAAGTACATCCCATTGGTTGAGTCGGGCCTTCAAGGAGGTACATCACCAAAAGGCGCGTCGGGTTTTTGGCAATTTATGCCGGGTACAGCACGTACCTACGGACTTAGGGTAGGCCATGGTGTTGATGAGCGGAAAAACCTTCGCAAATCAACCATTGCAGCCTGCAAGTATATCAAAGAACTATACGATGAATTTAACAGCTGGACACTGGCGGCTGCCGCCTACAACAATGGCTCGATCAAATTAGCACGCGCCATTAACAGGCAAAATGAAGATAACTATTTCCGCATGAAGCTGAACCGCGAAACCGGTTCATATGTTTACAAGCTCATTGCCATGAAAGCAGTTATTGAGCAGCCAAAGCAGCACGGGTATGATAATTATTTTTATATCCCGCCTGCATCACAGTTGCTGGCAATTAATTAACAGCAGGTAATCATACTGTAAATTAATTAAAAGATTACATTACGGAGCACTTTGAGGCCGGTTATCCTGGATGGATGATCGGCCTTTTTTGCTTATATTTGTAGCAAACTATTGATGGTTTAAGCCAAAAATTTTAGGAAAACAGCATTTTGTAAAAATCTGGCAACTATAATAATTAGCTTCAAACAATGTCAATAAATCCATATTAATAAAGTATGAGTACAAAACCTCTTGTTGACCTGGGCGAGCAAAGTGAAGTTGAAGTTTATGGTGCCCGGGTGCATAACCTGAAAAATATAGATGTTTCGTTTCCGCGCAACCAGTTGGTGGTAATTACCGGCTTAAGCGGCAGTGGCAAATCGTCACTGGCATTTGATACCATTTATGCCGAGGGACAGCGCCGTTATATGGAAACATTTTCGGCCTACTCGCGCCAGTTCATGGGTGGCATGGAACGGCCGGATGTAGATAAGGTATCAGGTCTGAGCCCGGTTATTGCGATTGAGCAAAAAACCACCAGCAAAAACCCGCGTTCAACCGTAGGCACCATTACCGAGATCTACGATTTTATGCGTTTACTTTTTGCCCGTACCGGCGATGCTTACTCGTACACCACCGGCGAAAAGATGGAGCGCATGAGCGAAGACCAGATCCTGAAAACCATCAGCGAAAAATTCGACGGGCAGCCGGTTAACATCCTGGCCCCGGTGGTAAAGGCGCGCAAAGGCCATTACCGCGAATTGTTTGAGTCTATCCGGAAACAAGGCTTTTTAAAAGTTTGGATAGATGGCGCCATTGCCGATGTTGAGCCTAAGATGCAGGTTGACCGTTACAAGATCCATGATATTGATATTGTGGTTGACCGTTTGGTAGTTAGCGAAAAAGACAGCAAACGTTTGTATACTTCTGTACAGCAGGCCCTCAAAATTGCCAAAGGCATCATCCGCATTGGCGATAAAGACAATAATGTATCTTATTATAGTAAGTACCTGATGGACCCGGTTTCGGGCATCTCGTACGATGAACCTCAACCAAATACCTTTTCGTTTAACTCGCCTTATGGCGCATGCGAAAAATGTAATGGACTGGGTTATATTTTTGAGGTTGATGAAGCTTCAGTGATCCCCAACCCAAAACTGAGTATCATGAATGGCGGTTTAGCCCCGATAGGTGAATACCGCGAAACATGGATTTTCCAGGTGCTGAAGTCCCTGGCTAAAAAATATGAATTCTCGCTCTCAACCCCTATCGAAAAACTCAACCGCGATCAACTGGATATGATCCTGAACGGAGCGCCTGAAACACTGAGCGTTGCCGTAGAATATAACAAATGGAACGTTCAAAGCTACCAGATCACTTTCGAAGGTATCATCCGCATGCTGGAAGAGCAGCAGGAACGCCGTAACGACGAAGGCATGGACGATATGGAGAACTACCGCGTACTCCGTACCTGCCCGGTTTGCGAGGGCGCAAGGTTAAAAAAGGAATCATTGCACTTTAAGGTTGATGGCAAAAATATCTTTGAACTGGCCTGCATGGATATCAACCACCTGCAGGAATGGTTTGACGGATTGGAAGATCGCTTATCTGAACGTCAGAACGTTATTGCCAAAGAAATCCTGAAAGAGATCCGCGCACGCATCGTGTTTCTGCTTGATGTTGGCTTGAGCTATTTAACACTCGACCGTACGGCAAAAACACTTTCGGGTGGCGAGGCACAGCGCATCAGGCTGGCAACGCAAATTGGTTCGCAGTTAATGAATGTGATGTACATTTTGGATGAGCCAAGCATCGGCCTGCACCAACGCGATAATGAGCGGCTGATCAATGCCCTCAAAAATCTTCGCGATCTGGGCAACACCGTACTGGTAGTTGAGCACGATAAAGACATGATACTGGAAGCCGACCATGTAATTGACATGGGCCCGGCAGCAGGCGTACATGGCGGCCAGGTTGTTGCTCAAGGCACACCGGCCCAGCTCATGAAACAGCATACCCTCACTACCTCATACATTAACGGCGAGCGTGAAATTGCAGTCCCTAAAAAACGCCGAGAAGGCAACGGTAAAACCCTGAGCCTGAAAAAAGCTACGGGGCATAACCTGAAAAAGGTATCGGTTGATTTCCCTTTGGGTAAGCTGATCGGCATAACCGGTGTATCGGGCAGTGGTAAATCGAGTTTAATTACCGAAACTTTATACCCTATCCTGAACCATCATTTTTTCAGGGCTAAGAAACATCCGCTGCCTTATGAAAAAATTGAAGGCCTTGAACATATCGATAAAGTAATTGAGATCGATCAGACGCCTATTGGTCGTACCCCGCGTTCAAACCCGGCTACTTATACGGGGGTGTTCTCGGATATCCGCAATTTGTTTGTGGCACTACCCGAGTCAAGGATCAGGGGATATAAACCGGGGCGTTTTTCGTTCAACGTAAAGGGCGGCCGTTGCGAAACCTGCCAGGGTGCCGGTATGAAAGTTATTGAAATGAACTTTTTACCCGATGTGCAGGTACCCTGCGAAGAGTGCGGTGGCAGAAGGTATAACCGCGAAACCCTGGAAGTACGCTACCGCGGCAAATCCATCAGCGATGTGCTGGATATGAGCATTGAGGATGCCACACCATTTTTTGAGCATATCCCGGCTATCTACCGCAAAGTAAAAACCCTAAACGATGTAGGTTTGGGCTATATCACTTTAGGCCAGGCATCAACCACGTTATCGGGCGGCGAAGCACAGCGTGTTAAACTGGCTACCGAACTATCCAAAAAAGATACTGGTAACACCTTTTATATACTGGATGAGCCTACCACAGGGCTACACTTTGAGGATATCAACGTATTGTTAGGCGTGCTTAACCAACTGGTTGACAAAGGCAATACCGTTTTGGTTATTGAACATAACCTTGATGTTATTAAAGTGGTTGACCACGTAATTGACCTTGGCCCTGAAGGTGGCTCAGGCGGTGGTAATATCCTTTTCTCGGGCACACCCGAAGGTTTGTGTAAGGTAAAAAACAGCTTTACCGGTAAATTTTTGAAAAAAGAAATGGGATTGTAGTGGCTATCCAAAACTTACGAAGTTTTTAAAACTTCGTAAGTTTGATTCGATCCAGTATAATCAACAAATATTTAACAGCTTATACCTAATCGTATATGCTGTTTTTGTTTTATATCTTTAGTAGATGGAAGCAATAACGATTAAACATTTTAAGAAAAATATAAAATCGTATTTTGATAAGGTATGTGCAGATCGCAAGCCAATTGTGATTACAGATTCCCAAAATGGAGATATCGTAATTATGTCGAAAGCTGAATACAACAGCATGGAAGAAACTTTCTATCTTCTTAAAAGTCCCAATAATGCAATCAGGCTTTTGCAGGGCATTGAAGAATATAAACAAAGCAAGTAAGTTCTAAATCTCCATTCCATTCCTTAGCTTTATCTTTTAATCAACACCCTCATGAAAAAAATATTACTCATGCTATTTATAGCAGGCTCATTTATGGCCTGCAACCAGCCTAAATCAACTGATACCGGCAGCAGCATCCCGGCTAACAAGGATCTGGCTAAAGTTTTTGAAGATTATTTCCAGGATGGTTTAAAGCTTTACCCATTAAATGCTACATACATTGGCGACAGACGTTATAATGACCTGCTGCCTAACGATGGCTCGGCAGAGTTTTTGAAAAAGGCTTATGAATACAATTCGGTTTACCTGTCTAAAGTAAAAAACTTCAGTCGCACGGAATTAAACACCGATGATCAGCTGTCATATGATATTTTCACTTACGAGGTACAATTGGCACTTGATAATTTTAAGCATCATTTTGAATACATGCCCTTTAACCAGTTTTACGCCCTGCCTATTACCATGGGGCAGCTGGGTTCGGGTTCGGGCGCGCAGCCTTTTAAATCGGTTGTTGATTATAACGACTGGCTGAAACGGTTGTCAGCTTTCCAGGTTTGGGCGGATACTGCCATCTCAAATTTCAACAAAGGGATTAATACAGGTGTAGTATTGCCAAAATCATTGGTTGTTAAAATGATCCCCGAAATGCAGGACCTGGTTTCGGCCAATGTGGAAAAGAGCTTATTCTACGGCCCGGTTACCAATATGCCCAAGGATTTTTCAGATACCGATAAAAAACAACTGACCGAAGCTTATAAGAAAGCGATCACTACCATAGTTAACCCAACATACCAAAAACTGACCGATTACCTGAAAAATCAGTACCTGCCACATGCGCGCACTACCTCTGGCTTTTCGTCTCTCCCCGATGGCACCGCCAAATACACCTATTTAGTTAAACAGCAAACTACCACCGATAAAACCCCGGAAGAAATTTACCAGCTGGGCCTTAAAGAGGTTGCCCGTATCCGCGGATTAATGGACAGCATTAAAACCAAGGTAGGCTTTAAAGGCGACCTGCAAGCGTTTTTCGAATACATGAAAACCGACCCTAAGTTTACGCCTTATAAAACACCGAAGGATGTGCTTGATGCTTTTGAAAACATCCATAAACGCATGGAGCCCAACCTGAAGAAAATGTTTAACCATGTGCCTAAAACGCCATTCGAGATCAGGCAAACGGAGGCATTCCGTGCAGCGTCGGCCAGTGCGGAGTATAACCAGGGATCGGCAGATGGTACCCGTCCGGGAATTTTTTATGTGCCGATACTGGACGCTACTAAGTTCAATACCACATCGGGCATGGAATCATTGTTTTTGCATGAAGCAATCCCCGGTCACCATTACCAGATCTCGCTAACCCAGGAAAATGCTTCATTGCCAAAATTCCGCCGGTTTGATGGCGGAGAGACTGCCTATGTTGAAGGCTGGGCATTGTATTGCGAATCGTTAGGTAAAGAACTGGGCTTATATACCGATCCATACCAGCACATGGGCGCATTGGGCGATGAAATTCACCGCGCTATCCGCTTAGTAGTTGATGTAGCTATCCACACCAAAGGCATGACCCGCGAACAGGCCATTAAATACATGATGGATAACGAAGCCATCAGCGAGCAGGGAGCAACCGCCGAAATTGAACGCTATATGGCTATCCCAGGTCAGGCCCTGAGCTATAAAATAGGCGCACTCAAGATCCGCGAACTGCGCACAAAGTATGAAAAACAATTAGGCAGCAAATTCAATATCGCCGAATATCATGACCAGGTGTTGAAAGACGGCGCTATGCCAATGGCGGTTTTTGAAGCGAAGATGGATGCCTGGGCTGCGAAGCAATAATAGAAAATTGCTATAACACAACGCGTCATTGCGAGGTACGAAGCAATCCCAAACTATGCAGAATATACACACAAACAGCATTGAAGGCTTTGGGATATCCTTAAAAAACAAATTAACGCCATACACCACTCTGTAAGTGCATATGAAAGATTTTTTATAACTTGAGAGGCTAAACCAATAGCCTCTCAAGTATGCACAATGAACAGATTAGAGCCTTTCTTTTGGAATACAAGAGCAGGCTAATATCATTATCTAAGAGTAGTACTCAGGAATTTATAGATCAAGTCAACTATTTGGTTGACAGAGGATATTTAAAACCTAATGGCAACAGCTATATCCTAACTTCACAAGGAGTTGACTTTATTGAAGAAATAGATAAAAAAGATTTGGATGTTAGAATACTTGAGCACCTGAAAAACCAAAATGCTAAAGCGAATAAAATCGATATTGGCGCTCCTTTCTTACTTTTAGATGATAGCTATGATACAAGGCTTAGCTTATGGAAATCATTAGAGTATCTACAAAAAGAAAAATTTATAGAAGTGGATGGACATCCGCCATCTTTGTGCGATACTATGGCGGGTCAATTCGGGTCAAAATATCAAACAGGTATTAAAGCGTCTATTACAAAACTTGGTGAAAAAGAATTGTTGCCAACGCTTGAATCAACACCAGTTATACATGCTCCTGTAAATCATACTTACAATTTTGAAAAATCCCAAACACCTATAGTAAATAGTACAATTCAGGAGTCTCATCTAAATATTGACAATAGCTTAGACAAACAAACGAGCATTAATAGCAAACTAAATACTCCCACCAAAGCATCATGGGTAGAAACTTTATATTGGATTGCGGGAATTATTGTTGGCGCAATTCTTTTATACGAGTTTGTTATTAAACATTTAAAATGGGTGTAGTGTATTATCTCCCTCATGGTCTAACAGGTACATAGTCTCCTGTCGAGACAAAAGTAATTGAGCAAGAGCACGACAATGTAAATTCATACTACTAAAGTACGTTACCTGCTTCTTGGGGATTGCTTCGTACCTCGCAATGACGCTTTTGGTTTTTAGATCTCTCAACTAAACACCGCCAGCACCCCAAAATAAATCAGCATGCAGCCCGCGCTGATAAAATTCATGCGCATGGCATTTTTAAAGTTAGCATTGGTTGTTGATTGCCCTACCTTATAAAACCAATAGTTAAAAAAGACAAATATCGGCGCGGCACACAGCAGGAAAAAGTAAAAGTTAAGCATCATACCTGCCAGATGCCAGTAGTACCAGGATAAAGCTATCCCCGCCGCAAACAAGATCCCCGAAAAAATAAAAGAACCTTTGTAACCTAAAATAATGCTGAGCGTTTTATCTCCCCGCCTGCTATCTTCTTCATGCTGGTAAACCTGGGTTAGCGGGTATGAAGCGCCGATAAGGCAGGAGCTGATAGCTCCGGGAATGATAAAACCCAAATCCCAATGACCAAACAAGCTCGTTCCGGTAAGAGCGGTGTAGGTTGTATAATAAACAAAACATCCCTGGAAAATAAATACCGTTAAAAAACTAATGATTGGATATTTTTTTAAGCGGGTAGCCGGATGACTGTACAGCTTTGACATAATACCATAAATAAGCACAGCAAAGGCAAACTCCCAGCTAATAATAAAGCCCAGCAAAAACGCTATAGCCTCCAATAAAATTGAAAAATAGTAAAGGCTGATATCCACTTCGGGTGGTTTGGCTAATAGGGCAATGCTGTCCTCATCCTTATCAAAATAACTATTGTAGCCATTGCTGGCCGGGAAAGCTAAAAAATGCCAGATAAAAAATACAAGCACCGCCGTTGAGGTTTTCACCGTATCCGCCTGGCTAAAGGCAAACAGGTATACCGGCAGCAAAAAAACAGAAAATACAAACCGCAAATGTGCCAATGCCGACCGGGTAGGGATAAATTGTTTCAATTTCATTATTGCTGTTTGCTGGTAAATACTCTCAAAAGCAACTTATAGTTGCCCCGGTAACGTTATAAACTTACAACCTTTAATACAAAAAATTGTAGCGCATAAATTATTATGTTTGGAAACAACGTTAATGTAACATGATGAAGAAAATTTATATAGCAGCACTTTTAATTTTCGCAGCAACAGCGGGCTTCGCGCAAACGGTAACCAAATCAGATATCAGCTTTAAAATCAAAAACCTGGGCTTTAATGTGGTCGGTATCTTCAGTGGTTTGCAGGCCGATATCAGGTTTAAACCCAACGATCTGGCAGGCAGCTCCATTGAAGCATCCGTTGCTTCAAATACGGTGAACAGCGATAACGAGAGCCGCGATAACCATCTTAAAAGCGAGGATTATTTTGATGTGGCAAAGTATCCGAAGATCATCATGAAGTCAGTTTCGTTTAAACGTAAAAGTGGGAGCAACTATACCGGCAGTTTTAACGTAACTATTAGAGATAAAACAAAGTTGATCGAAATACCTTTTACGTATACCGAATCAGGTAACACGGCTCAGCTGAAAGGGAGCTTCGTAATATTAAGGACAGATTTTGGCATAGGCGGCAAAAACCTGATCCTTTCAAATGAAGCCAATGTTTCGGTTGAGGCGGAGATCAGCAAATAAAACAGGTTTATATATTTTTAATGGAGAGTTGCATCAGTGCTATCGGGATAGCAAATCCCGCCAATCGTATTGCCCAGCAGGATATTTACCATTTTATGGCTAATGCCTTTGGGCTGGATGCAATTAATGCTTCCCGTTTAAAGGGAATTTACGACCATTCGGGAATTGATTACCGCTATTCGGTGATCCCCGATTTTGGCTACCGTGACCCTGCCGATTTTACTTTTTTTGAGCAGTCGGCCGGGCTTGAACCATTCCCCGATACGCAAAAGCGTTTAAAACTTTACGAAAAAGAGGCTATTACAATAGCGGTAAATGCAGCCCAAAACTGTCTCCAAAATTTCGGTGATGACATTACCGGCAGTATAACTCACCTCGTAACTATCAGCTGCACCGGCATGCATGCGCCGGGTATTGATATTGAACTGGTTGACCGTTTGCAGCTAAACCGCGATACCGAACGCACCTGTATCAACTTTATGGGTTGTTACGGCGCAATAAATGGTCTCAAGGTGGCCGACTATATCTGTCGTGCCGATGCCAGCGCCAAAGTGCTTGTTGTAAGCGTTGAGCTTTGCACCCTGCACTTTCAAAAAGTAAACACGCTGGATAATTGGGTGGCCAACTCACTCTTTTCGGATGGGGCGGCAGCCGTACTGGTCGAAAATACCATTAACCGGTTGGGCAGTGGAAATTACTTTTCCCTAAAAAACTTCTATTCGGAATTTGTTACCGAGGCCCGCAACGAGATGGGCTGGTATGTAGGCAATACCGGTTTTGAAATGAAGCTTACCTCCAAAGTATCCAAACAAATCAAGAAACATATCAAAGGCCTTACCCAGCGCTTTTTGCAAAAGGCCAAAACCAATATGGATGATATTACCGCTTATGCCGTTCACCCTGGCGGGCGTACCATTTTGGAGGCCGTTGAAGACGCGTTGGAGCTCCCCGAAGAAAGCAATGCCTTTGCTTACCAGGTTTTACAGGAGTACGGCAATATGTCATCGGCCACTATTTTGTTTGTACTGGATAAAATGCTGAAAGCAGGTAACCTGGTTGATCAAAAGATCCTGAGTTTCGCTTTCGGGCCGGGTTTAACTGTTGAAGGGATGATACTTGAAATGCATTAAACCTTTATGAGCGATGTAATTGTAATTGGCGGAGGCCTGGCCGGATTGTTCAACGCCATATTGCTGAACCGCGCCGGACTTAAGGTTACAGTCATCGAAAAAAAGACCTACCCCATGCACCGCGTTTGCGGTGAATACATCTCTAATGAGGTGATCCCTTTTTTATCTTCGCTTGATATTGATCTTAATGAACTCAACGTTGCCCGCATTAATCGGCTGGAGGTAACAGCAGCATCCGGAACCAAACTTTCGCAAAAGCTTGACCTGGGTGGTTTTGGTTTAAGCAGGTTTACCTTCGATAATTTCCTGTACCGGAAAGCCCTTGCCGAAGGGGTTAACTTTTTAGTTGGTACCCGGGTGGAGGATATCCGTTTCGCTGGTGAACAATTTGAAGTGGTAACTCCCGGTCAAACATTAACCGCTCCGCTGGCAATCGGCTCCTTTGGCAAACGATCAAATCTCGATCAAAAACTTCAACGCCCATTCTTTTATAAGCGAAGCCCTTACCTTGCCGTAAAATTCCATTTACAAATGGATTTCCCTACGGATTTGATCCAGCTTAATAATTATAAAGACGGCTATTGCGGCGTAAGTAAAACCGATGGCGACAGGTATTGCATGTGTTATATGGCCCATCGTGATGATCTGCGCAAATACGGCACCCTACAGGCCCTGGAAGAGAATGTGATCCGCAAAAACCCTTACCTGGATGAGATTTTCCGTAATGCTAAATTTTTACTGGATAAACCCGAGGTGATCAACGAGATCTCGTTCGAGAAAAAAGCACCTGTTGATAACCACATTTTCATGAGCGGCGATACCGCCGGGATGATTGCCCCCCTTTGCGGCAACGGCATGACCATGGCTATCCATTCGGCCAAAATCCTTTCTGAAAAGATCGTCACCCATTATAAATCAGGCAGCTTTAGTCCCGAAAAACGCACTAACCTTGAACAGGATTATACTCAAAGCTGGAACAAACAATTTGCCCAAAGGCTTTGGGTTGGCAGGCAATTGCAGCGTTTGTTCGGCAATGATAACATGACTGCCATCACCTTAAACACCCTCGGTCATTTGCCTTCGGTAGCGCAATACCTGATCAGTAAAACGCACGGCCAACCATTTGCATAGCTCAAGCGTATTGTATTACAGAGTTTGTTAATAAATTTCATCCAAGGTTGATAAATAGCTTTAATAATCAAATCATCAGCTTTTGGCTTTGTGCATTCTGCTTTTAGTTTTCATAATATATGCCCGATTTAAGTTACCGTACGGACACCCTGGAGATCATGGACGATTTTGATCTTTCACCGGCCGAAATAACGCCTGTGCTTGAAGGCCTGGGCAAGATGAACGCTTTATTTGGTGGTCATAAAAGCATCATCAAGTCATTAAAGAAGTTCGCTATAAGTAATGATTATTCTGTAAGCGATTGGGGTTGTGGCGGCGGGGATACCTTAATAGCTATCACCAAATGGGCAAAAAACAAACAAATCAACCTTAATCTTAACGGCGTGGATGCAGCACCGGCAGCAGTTAATTATGCGCGGCAACAGGCTTCCGGGTATACCAACATCAGCATTACCCAGGCCGATGTTATTGATGAAGCTTATCTTATTAAACCGGCCGATGTGATCATCTGCAGCCTGTTCACCCACCATTTTGATGATGAGCGCTGGGTTAAGCTTATTTGCAACATGCAGGCCTCGGCACAAAAAGGGATCATCATTACCGATCTGCATAGGCACTGGCTTTTATACCATGCCATAGTGTTCATAACGCAGGTTTTTACCCGCAATGCCATGGCCCGAAATGATGGGCCGCTTTCGGTTAGGCGGGGCTTTAAAAAGCACGAATTATTAGCTTTATTAAAAAAAGCACAAATTAATAACTTTAAATTAACATGGCGCTGGCCTTTCAGATGGGAGTTAATCATCTATAAATCGTAGCTTTACGCTATGAATTTGCGTGTATTGGTTTTAACAACCTCGCTTGGCGTGGCTATTACGCTATCAGCCGTTAACTTTTATTTTCAGCATAAATGGTACGATGTAATGGTTACCTTCACGGTAGCCCTTGGTGTAAGTTACTTCGTTTTTTATTACCTCATCGAAAAATACATCTACTCCCGTATCAAGCTAATTTATAAATTAATCCACAACCTCAAATTAGGCCGTGACCTAAGGGATGCCCTTGGCGAACACGTAAGCGCCAACCCTATTGCCGATGTGGAGCAGGAAGTACAGGAATGGGCCAAACAAAAAAAGACTGAAATAGACGAATTGCGTAAGCAGGAAAAATTTCGCCGCGATTTTTTATCCAATATCTCGCACGAGTTTAAAACCCCGCTTTTCGCTATACAAGGTTATATAGAAGCTTTGCAGGATGATGATTTTGAAGATAGGGAGATGGCCCGCCAGTTTTTGGAAAAAGCTTCAAAAAATGTTGACCGCCTCAGCTACCTGATCAAAGACCTTGATGAAATTTCAAAACTTGAATCGGGCGAGATGCCTATCAATTACACCAAATTCAAAATTAACGACCTGATAAAAGAGGTTTTTGAATCGCTGGAGATTAAGGGTAAACAGTACCACATTAAGCTTATATTTAAACAAAAATATGATGAGCCTATCGTAGTAAATGCCGACAGGGAAAAAATAAGGCAGGTGCTGGTGAACCTCATCGATAACTCGTTTAAATACGGCAAAGAAGAAGGCAGTACCTCGGTAAGTCTTTTTGTACTTCATGACCAGGTTTTGGTTGAAGTTACCGATGACGGCATTGGCATTGAAGAAAAGTTTTTGTCCAGGCTATTTGAACGCTTTTTCCGTACGGATAGCAGCCGTTCAAGACAGATCGGTGGCTCGGGTTTAGGACTTGCCATTGTAAAGCATATTATTGAAGCCCACCAGCAAACCATCAATGTGCGCAGTACCGAAGGGCTGGGTTCAACCTTTGGCTTTACATTAGCACGTGCCAAGCAAAGTATCCCGTTCCCGAATTTACCAGTGCTAAAAAGTTAACATTAATTTAATATAGTAACCGTACCTTTACGCAATTTCAAACTATCATGTCATTAAACAGCATATTCCAGTATTTTGTACCAAAAGATAAAAAAATCTTTTTCCCATTGTTTGAACAGGCCACGGCCAACGTTGTAGCCATGGCGACGATATTGGTTGAAGCTGTAAACTCAAACCAGGAAGCTACCCGCGAAGAGCTTTATAAACAGATAGATAAGCTGGAAAACAAAGGTGACGAATACACCCACCAGATTTACCTGGAGCTTGGCAAAAACTTCATTACGCCTTTTGACCGTGAGGATATCCACGCGCTTGCTACCGCTATCGACGATGTTGCCGATTATATTCAAGGCGCTGCCAACCGCATGAGCCTTTACCGCATTGATGATTTGAATGAGCATATCCGTAAACTATCTGACCTTATCCTGCAGGCCAGCATCGATCTGGAGAAAGCTGTGAAAGAACTGAAAGACTTAAGGAACGTGCGTAACATAGCCGATTCATGCATCAGGATCAACAGTGTGGAAAACCAGGCCGATTATGTTTTTGACCGTGCCGTAGCCGATTTGTTTCTGTATGAAAAAGATGCTATCCGCCTTATTAAATATAAAGAGATCTTAGCGGCCCTTGAAACAGCCACTGATATGTGTGAAGACGCTGCCAACGTTATGGAATCAATCTTAGTTAAAAACGCTTAAGTTCACCTTATCCTAAACTAAATGGTTACTTCCCTACTTGTAGTTATTGTTGTACTTGCCCTGTTGTTTGATTATACCAATGGCTTTCATGATGCAGCAAACTCAATTGCTACCATCGTATCTACCAAAGTATTAACACCCTTTCAAGCCGTATTGATGGCGGCAGTGTTCAATTTTGCCGCGTACTTTTTTATAAAAGATCATAAAGTTGCCAATACCGTATCAAAAATTGTACTGGAACATTATGTTACCCTGCATGTGATCCTGGCTGGTTTAGTAGCAGCCATCACCTGGAACCTGATCACCTGGTGGTTCGGGATCCCTTCAAGCTCATCACATACGCTTATAGGTGGCTTTGCCGGCGCTGGGATGACCAACGCGCTTTACATGGGTGCAAATGCACTGCAGGCAGTTGAAATGCAGTATGTACTTAAAATCATTGCCTATATCGTTCTGGCACCTTTTATAGGTTTGCTAATAGCATACATTGTTACTATTATCATATTACACCTATGCAAAAATGCAAGGCCCGCAGTTGCCGAGCGTTGGTTTAAACGCCTGCAGCTGGTATCATCAGCAGCATTAAGCTTTGCACACGGTGGTAATGATGCGCAAAAGGTAATGGGCATTTTATATGTAACGCTTATTGCTTCAAAAATAATCAAGGCCGGTGATATGATGCCTGAGTGGATCCCGCTGGCTTGCTACTCAGCCATCGCCGCAGGCACCATGTCGGGTGGTTGGAAAATTGTTAAAACCATGGGCTCAAAAATAACCAAGGTAACTCCGCTTGAAGGCGTAAGCGCCGAAACTGCAGGTGCTATTACCCTGTTTATTACCGAGCGTTTCGGCATCCCGGTTTCAACTACACATACCATTACAGGTTCAATTATAGGTGTAGGTTTAACCAAACGTGTATCGGCCGTACGCTGGGGCGTAACCATTAACCTGGTTTGGGCCTGGATCATTACTATACCCATTTCGGCACTGATAGCAGCCGGTGTATTTGCATTGTTACATTTCTTTGCATAAGCAAACCGGCAGTAATTTTGTTAGCTTTACTTACTATGAAAACAAGACTACTCATTATCCCCGCTTTAATAGCTTTTATTACATTAACCAGTTGCGATACATTGAACCAGGTAGCCAACGCCACCGTTCAAAACCAGGGGACTCCCTCCTCGCTTGAAATTGGCAACGGTTTAAAACAGGCCCTTGAAATAGGCACCGGTAAAAGTTCTGATCAGCTATCGGCTGTTAATGGTTTTTTTGGCAATGCTGCCATCAAGATCCTTTTCCCGCCCGAAGCTCAAAAGGCAGAGAAAACCTTACGTAGCCTGGGTCTGAACAGCCTTTGCGATAACGTGATCCTTTCGCTTAACCGTGCAGCCGAAGACGCTGCCAAGCAGGCAAAACCTATTTTTGTTGATGCCATTAAGCAAATGACCCTGCAGGATGTTACCAATATTTTATTGGGCAGCCAGGATGCAGCAACACAATATTTTAAACGTACTACTACAGCTAAGCTAAGCCTGCAATTTAAACCTGTTATTCAAGGCAGTTTAAATAAGGTGAACGCCACCAAATACTATACTGATGCTGCACAAGCTTACAATAAAGTTCCGTTTGTTAAAAAGATGAACCCGGATATTACCGATTATGTAACCCAAAAAGCTATCGACGGCTTATTTGTGGAGATAGCGAAAGAAGAGCTTAACATTCGTCAAAATCTTGGGGCACGCACAACGCCTTTATTGCAAAAAGTATTCGCTTTTGCTGATAAGAAAAAGAGCTAAAGACATTAAGTAAAAGATATAAAAAAGGCTGTGCCGGATAAAACCGGCACAGCCTTTTTCTATTGGAATTTATTTTTGCTTTTGAAACTTCACCTTAACCGTAACAACCTCTGGCTTGTTGTTAGTGCTGCCAACCCATGACGGGCCGTTTTTAATAAGTTCGATGGCTTTCTGATCGGCCGTTTCATTCAATCCTTTTTTAACACTGAACTCATCGGTTATACCACTCGGGAATACGGTAAATGTTACAGTTACCGTACCTGTAGTGCCATCGGGTAATACGGCATTGGTCTGCAAATATTTTTTCAGACTGCCCCAACCCAGCTGCGGATGCGCAGCCGTGACACTTGCCTCGCCAGTATCTTCTTCTCTTTTAGAAGTAGTTACAACCACTTCGCTAAGCGCCCTTGAATCAGGTTTAAGCGCCACTTTAATACTATCGCCGCGTGTGGCGCTTACCTGTCTTGGTTCGTAGCCAATATAAACCACGTCAAGCGTGGCTTTATCACCTGGTGAGCTAAGGGCAAATCTCCCGTTTACATCAGTTACCGTGCTCCGGTTGGTACCTTTGATCCTGATAGCGGCACCTATTAAAGGCGAGCCATCATCCCTTGAAATAATGGTGCCGGCAATGTATAATGATTCGGCCGCTGCTTTATTGCTAAAGCCTGGTGCCGGCGATGAGGTAACACCATCAACCTTTCCGGGTAATTTAAATTGCAGCGGGGCCTTTGCTTTGGCTACGGTGGTATTTCCCCTTAAAGAAATTACATCAGAGCTCACCGTATCTTTTTTTGTAATCGGGGCAGTATATCCGGCCACTATTCGCTCACTTAAATTAGCGTCTTCTTTTACTCCAACTTTATCTTTAACTGCCGAGGCGGGGATCGCCGGTTCCGCTAACATATTACTAACTGCCGGCGGCACAACATTATTTGCAGCAGTTTTGTTATCACCGGCCGAGATCTCCTGCTGATAAACCGAATTAGCAGAGGGCTTTACTCTTCTTGATTTTTTGCTTACAGCAATTAAAGGCGCCTGTACAGGTACCGGCGGATTCACATTCGCTTTCTTAACTGTATCGGCTGTTTTTATGGTGTCTGTAGCGGCGGCCACCAACGGCGGGGTAGCGTTCTTATTTGAAGAGATGTTATCGCTTTGCAATCCGGGTTTAGGCGATCTGTTAAGATAAAGGCCGCCCAAACTTAATGCAATCAAAACCGAAGCCGCTATGGGCCAAACAGTCCACGGTATTACACGGCCTTTATTTTCTCCTGTACGCTGCTGCAGCCTACCTGTAAGGTCGGCCAGATTTAACTGCTGGCTTGTCCCCATGTTTTCATATCCTTCCAATGCATCCATCAAAAAAGGGTCGTTTAGTGCCTCCATCTCCAGTTTATGCATAGCATGGACATCAAGCTCTCCGTTGAGATACTTCTGTATTTGCAATATATTTGCCTTTTTACTATGCACTGTTCCGTTCGAGGCAAATTTTCAAATTTCTTTTACCGTTTTGGATATAGCTCTTTACCTCATTTAAAGTATACCCGGTTATATCGGCAATTTCTTTATAACACTTCTCTTTTAAATAAAACAGGTCGATACTTTGTTTTTGTCCGCCGGTAAGCCCTGCTATACAATGTTCCAAAGCTTTTAGTGCTTCTTCCCTGTTATTATCATCAGGATGCAAAAACGGGGTAAATTCCATAACCTCATCTAAATTAACCAACTCCATTTTTTTACCGCTCCGCAACTGCATCAGGCAATAATTGCGCCCAAGTACATAAACCCAATTCCTGAACTGGTTAATTTCGTGTTTTTTAACCTTATCAACCAGTTCCTCAAAAATGCCCATTACCGCATCCTTGGCCAGTTCCTCATCCTTCAGATATTTAAGACAAACGCCGTAAACAAGGGACATATATCTTTCATATAAGCTGCCCAAAACTGTTAGGTTACCGCTTGCGCGATAATCACTAAGTAGTTCCTCGTCTGTTGATTTCCCTGGTTTTTTGGGTTTTATAAATAGGCTCATTAAACACACAAAATTAATTTATTAAAATGGTTTATGGAAATTAAAGCTCACAGACTGCTCTATTTAAGGAAATTAACTGCATAATAAGATGTTTTTAACATAAATTTTATAAACAAGGCCCATTCAATTACACAACAATTAAGAATAAAAAATGAGCTTAAACTAAAAAAGCGATGCCCCTGAGCATCGCTTTTACTATAAATATCCTGACAATTATTACCTGGCCGGTTGTGGTTTTGGCAATTCCTTGCGGGGGATCATTTCGGCACGTTGTGATGTATGGTAAACAAACGAAGCAACAATTGTAGCAGCCTGTTTCAGGTCGTCTTCAACAAGACGGTCGTAAGTATCCTGGTTGCTGTGGTGAGTACGTGTACCATAGTCTATTGCATCCTGGATAAACTGGAAACCCGGAATACCCACTGCATCAAACGAAAGGTGGTCGGTACCGCCGGTATTGCGGATGGTAAGCGTGGCAGCGCCAAGATCTTTAAATGGCTCAAGCCAGGCTTTAAAGATAGGTGCAGCAGCCGAATCGCCCTGTAAATATACCCCGCGGATCTTGCCGGTACCATTATCTAAATTATAATAAGCCGAAAGCTTTGCCTGCTCAGGCTTTAGTTCCATAGTTTTGGGGTCGCCGAAGTGATTGGCTACATACCCGCGCGAGCCAAATAAGCCCTGCTCCTCCGAACTCCACAAAGCAATGCGGATGGTGCGTTTTGGCTTAAAGTTGATGGCTTTTAAAATACGCATAGCCTCCAGCATCACCGCGCTGCCTGCTGCATTATCCGTAGCGCCCGTAGCCCCATGCCATGAATCAAGGTGGCCACCGATCATTACTACCTGGTCTTTCAATTTTTTATCTGTACCGGGGATCTCGGCAACTACATCATAACCTTGCAGGTCATCAGTAATAAATTGTGTTTTGATCTCAGCTTCCAGTTGTACCGGCTGTCCGCCTTTTATCAGGCGTAAAATGCGCTGGTAATCTTCGCTGCTTGTTTCAAGTTCGGGTGCTACTGCTTTAGCGGTATCAGCATATGAAGCGCCATTGGTAGTAAACACTGTACCATCGGTACCGCGGGCCTGACTTAATACCAGCCCTGCTTTTTCATCAACCAAAAACTGGCTTAATGCCGTTCTGAAAGCACGGAGTTTACGGAAAGCAGCCATTTGAGCGGCATTGGGATCTGCTGCATTTCTGCGCGGACCGGCAGGAGTAGCCTTAGCGTTGGCCATTTCGGCAAGTTCCTCATCGGTATAGCGGGCAGCATCAACCTTCCAGGTGCGTTCTGTAGGGGCCTTGGTATCAAATATTACGATCCTGCCTGCCAGCTTACCTTTGTATTGTTCCAGCTCTGCTGCCGAATCGGCTTTGATCAGCATTACTTCCCCTTTGATCAAGCCGTTTGTACCCGGTGTCCAGGCTTTAGGGATGGCGATGATAGCATGATAGTAAGGAACTGTAATAGCCGCATAATTTTTTTGAACCTCCCAGCCTTTACCAAATTTACCCCAGGCTTCCAGTTTGGCGTTGGCCATACCCCAGGCTTTAAGCTGATTAACCGCCCAGTTTTGAGCGCGTTTTAAGCCCGGAGAGTTGGCCAGCCTTGGGCCCGAAACATCCGTAAGGTAAAAAGCTGTTTCCATTACTTTTGAATGGTTAAGGCCTTCTTCCCTGATTTTTTGAACCATGTCAGCGTCAACAGGTTCCTGTGCAAACGACGGTACTGCAATACCTGCCGTGATTAAGCACGAAAAGAGTAGTTTTAATTTCATATACAATAAATTATAAGATCAGTTAAAACAAACCTATTTATTATAAATTAAAATCGGGAATATATTGTGTTAACAAAGTTGTTACATGGGATTGAATTACTAAAGTCTCTGGCCGGAGTTACATAGCATATGGTAATGCCGGATATTGTCTTTGCAATTGTACACCCCGGTCAATGCTATTCCCCTGTTGGTGTTCAACTTTGAAAGTGTGAACACGTGATATTTTTTTATAAAAATAAACAATTGATAATCAGGAATTTACAATTTATGAAAAATCCAAAACAGACCACTATGAACAAATTTACATTGATAGTCAATGGGTTACAAAATCTGAGTTTAAAAAACTGAACACCCTGTTTTTAAAAGTTGAACACTGACAAAATATTGACAGTAACTTCAACCCGAAATAAAGAAAGCATTCTGCTTGTGCGCTTTAGACACTCACGGTATTAATTCTCTTTTCAAGACTTACAAAATTAAGCTAAAAGCTTAACTCATTTTAGGACGATTTACGCTATCGCTAAACTTCGACCAGTTGAGGAAGTTTAATTGGCATTCATAATTACCGGGTACTTTTTTGTTCCCACTTGCTTTTTGTCATCTATGATCATTACAAGCTTACCTCGCAAATCGATCGGCCCCTGCCTCGGTTCGTAGGTACGTTTCATAGTGCCCGCCTGCCCGTTATATTCAATAACTACAGCCTGGGGCCGTTCCACTTCCCTTTTTAACATGGCCTGGTCTGTAAGTGCTGTAGTATCCGGGCCTTCATTATAACTGATCAGTTTCCCGGTAAAGTAAACCATCTTGCGGCCCAATATGATATCCTTATCAATTTTCAGGCGCTTGCCATCAACCTGTTTCTTTACAATGATAGTTAACAAATGATTGGGGAACCTGTTCCCAATGTACAGATACAGTAAATTGGTGCGGGAATCAAAATCAATAACCTGGCATTTTAAAACCACTTCTTTACCGATATTAGTACTGATATCTTTAACGAGTATGGTATCTGCGGTTTGGGCAACTGCTGCAAAGCATGAAAAAAGAAGAATTGTAAGGACTGTCCACTTCATGGTGATTGTTTGTTTAGGAGAGAATTTATAACGAACTATATTGAAGAATGTTATTATAAGATTTCAATAGCTGTTAAATAATAAAAGTATTCACACTCGTGCTTCGGATTAATATAAATACAGAACGGGTATTACTACTGCAGTTAAGCTGAAAGCTTAACCCATTTTAGGACGAAGTTACGCTAATAGCTAAACTTCGACCAGTTGAGGGTAAACAATAGTTCACTTTTAACTTGACAAGAAGTGAACTATTGTTTACCTTTAATAGTATATTAAGAAAGGAGAAATGAAATGCTCAGAATTACTTAAACTTATTAAAAAAGCTGGATGGTATGAAGTTCGGCAGACGGGGAGTCACCTTATACTGAGGCATCCCGATAAAGCAGAAAACCTAATTTTTCCAAATCACGGGAGTGCTGAAATAGGAAAAGGGTTAGCGGAAAAATTAAAAAAGCAGGCGGGGCTTAAATAGTCTCACATTTTGCAGTCTTATAGGTTTCTTGTATCCTTATTACAAGTGCAAATCCGGCGTTAAGGATAGATGATTTAATACTAAGTGCATCATGAAGAACCACACATTCACCGTTGGCAAAACCAATACTGGCTTTGACGGATACTATGAAGAAAATGATTTAATAGTGGCTGTCACAACAGGTAACAATATAGCCGAATTAAAAAGGAATGCTTTAGAGGCTTATAATTTACACGCTGAAGAGTCAAAGAAAAAGCCGGCTACAATTGATCAAATTGCATTTAAATATGATCTCGCATCATTCTTTGAATTTTATAAAGAGATCAATGCTTCAGCTTTGGGACAACGTATCGGTATGCAGAAAAGCTTATTGTCTGAATATATTAACGGCAAACGTACCCCTTCTGAAAAACAGGTAAGCAGAATACTAAACGGGATCAAGCAATTGGGTAAGGAATTGAGCGAATTAGAGTTAGTATAAATTACGGCAGTTAAGCTGAAAGCTTAACCCATTTCAGAGCGAAGTTGCGCTATCGCTAAACTTCGACCAGTTCACCAGTTTCCGAACCCAGACTTACGAAGTTTAAAAAACTTCGTAAGCCTTCTTCCGATCAATAATGCCCCAACAAAAAAGGGCTTACCTTTTACAGATAAGCCCTTTGATATTTTGAAGCTTGGTGTTTTAAGCCAGCTTGCGTTTAACTTCTACGTTTTCGTAAGCTTCAACAATGTCGCCTACTTCAATGTTGTTAAAGTTGTTGATGTTCAAACCGCACTCGTAACCGGCGCTTACTTCCTTCACATCATCTTTATAGCGTTTCAGTGAGGCCAGTTCGCCTGTGTAGATTACCACACCATCGCGGATAATGCGGATCTTGCTGTTACGGTTGATTTTACCATCAAGCACCATACAACCTGCAATAGTACCCACCTTGCTGATCTTGAAGGTTTCGCGGATCTCAACGTTAGCCACAATCTTCTCTTCAAAGGTTGGTGCAAGCATACCTTCCATCGCCGCTTTGATCTCGTTGATCGCGTCGTAGATGATCGAGTAAAGCCTGATATCAATCTGCTCGGCTTCGGCCAGTTTACGGGCACCGCCTGAAGGGCGTACCTGGAAACCGATGATGATAGCATCAGATGCAGAAGCCAGCAATACGTCTGATTCGGAGATCTGACCTACGGCTTTCGATATGATGTTCACCTGGATCTGCTCGGTCGACAGTTTCAGTAATGAATCTGACAAGGCCTCGATAGAACCATCCACGTCACCTTTAACAATGATGTTAAGCTCCTTGAAGTTACCAACTGCCAAACGGCGGCCAATTTCATCAAGCGTGATGTGTTTTTGTGTACGTAAGCCCTGCTCACGTTGTAATTGTAAGCGTTTGTTGGCAATTTCACGTGCCTCAACTTCGCTTTCAAGCGCGTTGAACTTGTCGCCTGCTGTTGGTGCACCCTGCATACCCAAAACCTGTACCGGTGTTGAAGGTCCTGCCG
This sequence comes from Mucilaginibacter angelicae, assembly GCF_042434235.1. Classification (NCBI taxonomy): domain Bacteria; kingdom Pseudomonadati; phylum Bacteroidota; class Sphingobacteriia; order Sphingobacteriales; family Sphingobacteriaceae; genus Mucilaginibacter; species Mucilaginibacter angelicae. The sequence goes on from NZ_JBHLTS010000080.1 coordinate 127,881, forward strand.
AATCCACACGCTGGCCACGCTCGTTGGTTAACGCTTTTACACGACCGCTGTAACAGCCTGCCAGTATCGGATCGCCTACTTTTAAGCGGCCTGCCTGTACAAGGATGGTGGTAACAATACCACGGCCTTTATCTAATGCAGCCTCAATAACAGTACCTACGGCACGTTTGTTAGGGTTAGCTTTAAGTTCAAGCAATTCGGCTTCAAGCAATACTTTTTCCAGTAACAGATCAACATTTAAGCCGGTTTTGGCTGATATTTCCTGCGACTGGTATTTACCGCCCCACTCTTCAACCAAAATATTCATGGCCGAAAGTTGTTCCCTTACCTTATCGGCATTGGCACCCGGCTTATCAATTTTGTTAAAGGCGAAGATGATAGGAGCACCTGCAGCCTGCGCGTGGTTTATGGCCTCGCGGGTTTGCGGCATCACGCTGTCATCGGCAGCTATTACTATAATTACAATATCCGTAACCTGTGCACCCCTGGCACGCATAGCGGTAAACGCTTCGTGACCCGGTGTATCCAGGAAGGTGATCTTTCCTTTATTATCAGGTAATGTTACTTCGTAAGCACCAATGTGCTGGGTTATACCACCCGCTTCGCCGCCTATTACGTTGGTTTTACGTATAAAGTCGAGCAATGAGGTTTTACCGTGGTCAACGTGGCCCATGATGGTTACGATAGGGGCGCGTGCCACCAGATCGGCCGGATCATCAGGCTGGTCAAGGTTGGCTTCCTCATCCTGCGGTTTAACAAATTCAACCTGGTAGCCAAACTCGTCGGCCACAATTGAAAGTGTTTCGGCATCAAGCCTTTGGTTAATGGACACGAACATACCCAGGCTCATACAGGTAGATATAATCTGTGTTACAGATACATCCATCATGCTGGCCAGCTCGTTTGCTGTTACAAACTCAGTAACCTTCAATACTTTTGATTGAAGTTCCTGTTCCATTGCCAGTTCTTCGGCTGTTGCAGCAACATCATCACGTTTTTGACGACGGAATTTAGCACGCTGTGCAAACTTGCCCGACTTACCTGCGCCGCTTAAGCGTGCAAGTGTAGCCTTGATCTGGTCTTGTATATCCTTTTCTGAAGGTTCTTCTTTAGGGCCGCTGTTTTGAGGAACATTGTTGTTACGGTTGTTCCTGAAATCCGGACGGTGGCCACCGCCGCCGCCGCCTTGTCCCTGACCTGGCCCGCTGTTTCCAGGGGCACCGTGTGTACGGTTCCTGAAATCCGGACGGTTAGGGTTAATGGTACCGCCGCCGCTTGGCTGCTGACCTTGCGGGTGATTACCGCCACCACCGCCTTGCTGGCCGTGAGGATGGTTACCGCCGCCGCCCTGTCCTTGCTGTGGATGCGGGTTGCCCTGGTTATCTTTACGCTTACGTTTGCGTTTATGATCGGCCGAGTTATTATTTGAATTTGATGATGAAGCTACCGGGTTGCGTTTTGGCGCATTAACCGGCAACTGGATCTTACCAATAATGTTTGGTCCTGTTAAACGCTCTGCTTTAGCACGGATCACATCCGGTTCCTGACTTTCGTCAGGTGCAGGGGCAGCCGGTGTTTCTGCAACTACCGGAGGTGTTACAACCGGTGGTGCTTTTTCAACAACGGGTGGTGCTGGCGCTACAGGCGCTTTCGGCTCTTCCGCTTTAGGTGCTTCAGCAACCGGTGGTGCAACAGGTGCAGCCGGTTTTGGTGCCTCAACCTTTGGAGGTTCGGGAGCAACCGGTGCTACTGGTTTTGGCGCTTCAACTTTTGGCTCGGCAGGTGCCGGGGCCGGTGCTGGCGCAGGTGCCTGTACTACAGGCTCAGGCTGTTTAACAACTTCCACTGGTTTTTCCGCAGGTTTTTCTGCCTGTGGCTGTGGCTTAGCATTCAGGTTATTAAGGTCAATTTTACCAACTACCTTAACACCAGGTAATACGTCATTGCGCTCATCAGAACGTGCAGGTGCTGCTGGCGCTGCCGGAGCAGCGGGTTCGGCCGGTTTTGGTTTTTCAACCTGCGGCTGTGCAAAATGCCCTGTATTCTTGATCAGTATCTCTTCGTTCTCAAAATCGCGCGAACGGCGGTTCTCAACCGGCTTTTCAGGAAACTGTGCAGCAGGCTCTTCTTTCCTTATCTTTCCGATACTGATCTGCTTAGCTTCCTCCTTAATACTTTTGTCAACAGCAAATTCCTTTAACAGGGCATTGTACATATCGTTATCCAGCTTGGCCATAGGATGCTTGTCAACCTTGTATCCTTTGGTAGCTAAATAATCGACAAGGGTACCCATGCCAATGTTCAGTTCTTTTACTGCTTTAATTAATTTTATGGATTTGTCTTCTGACATTTAATATTACTTACTTTCTCTGCTTATTCGGGTGCAAAAATACGATTTTAATTTTGCTTATTACGCTTATTCAAACTCCGCATTCAAAATTGATAGCACTTCTTTTACCGTTTCTTCCTCTAAATCGGTACGTTTTACCAGTTCACCAACGGTTAAGGCCAGTACTGATTTTGCTGTATCCAAACCAATGCGTTTAAATTCGTCAAGGATCCAGCTATCAATTTCGTCTGAAAATTCTTCAATGTCCACATCTTCGTCATGCTCATCAGCCTCACGGTAAACATCAATTTCGTAGCCTGTCAATTTTCCTGCCAGCTTAATGTTGTGTCCGCCACGACCGATAGCTAATGATACCTGGTCGGGTTTCAAATACACAGCAGCTGTTTTTTTATCATCGTCTAACTTAATAGAAGTGATTTTGGCAGGTGATAATGCACGCTGGATATATAACTGAACGTTATTGGTAAAGTTAATAACGTCGATATTTTCATTCTTTAACTCACGTACAATACCGTGGATCCGTGAACCTTTCATACCTACGCAGGCACCAACCGGATCGATACGGTCGTCATATGATTCAACGGCAACTTTAGCACGTTCGCCCGGTTCACGTACAATTTTCTTGATGGTAATTAAGCCATCAAAAATCTCAGGTACCTCAAGCTCAAACAAACGCTGTAAAAACTCAGGCGCTGTGCGTGAAATGATGATCTTAGGATTGCTGTTCAGCATATCTACCTTTGATACAACAGCTTTAACGCTATCGCCCTTTTTAAAGTAGTCGGCCGGGATCTGCTCTGTTTTTGGCAGCAACAGCTCGTTACCTTCGTCATCAAGCACCAAAGTTTCTTTTTTCCAAACCTGGTAAACCTCGCCTGTAACAATTTCACCTACGCGGTCTTTATATTTCTTGAAGATCTCGTCTTTCTCTAATTCCAGAATTTTTGATACCAGCGTTTGGCGTGCAGCTAAAATAGCACGGCGGCCAAAGCTTTCTAAAGTGATCTGTTCAATATAATCATCACCAACTTCAAGGTCGGCGTCATACAGGTGTGCTTCGGCAAGTTCAATCTCCAGATCGTCGTCCTCGCTAAAGCCATCTTCCATAACTTTACGTGTGCGCCAGATCTCTAAGTCACCGTTGTCGGTGTTCACAATTACGTCGCAATTTTCGTCCGTACCGTACTTTTTCCTGATCATGCTTCTGAAAACGTCTTCCAGTACGCTCATCATGGTAGGGCGGTCAATGTTCTTGAAATCTTTAAATTCCTGAAAAGAATCAATTAAATTAATATTGCTCATTTTTACTTAAATGATATTAAAACCTTTGTTTCTGTTATTTGCTCCATTGGGATAACGCTTTCAATAACCTGCGCTTTTTTCCCTTTTTCTTTTACTTTTTCTTCAATGATGATGGTATCCTCCGTAAGGCCGGTTAATGTGCCTTCGCGTTTGGCGCCATCCTTCATCTTAATGCCCAGGTTACGGCCAACATTTTTGGCGTATTGCCTTGGCGACGACAGCGGAAAATCAATACCCGGCGATGAAACCTCCAGGTTATAAGCGGTTTCAATCACGTTTTCTTCTTCCAGATGGAAACCTACGTGCCTGCTTACCTGTACACATTCATCAATGCCGATACCGTTATCGCCATCAAGCAGTATAATCAGCTTCCCGTTCGGGTGCATTTTGATATCCACTATAAACAGGTTCGGCTTATCTGCTATTTTCTCTTCTACCAGTTCTTTTACCCTTTTTTCAATATTCATTACCCACCGGTGTTTTTGACTGAATAATTGTTGATTGATAAAATAAAAGAGGGGACTAATTGCCCCCTCTTTTATTAACGGTTGCAAATATAATCAAAATTATTAAATTTTCAAGCATAAAGGTAGTTTATTGCTTAAAAATCAAATCTGTATAGTGCAAGTATCCGGGTTTGCTGCGGCTTTTTATCAAATCGGTAAGCGTACCACCGGCCCCAAAATCATAGTAACGGAAAAAATAGGTTTGCTGTGTGCTAAAGGCGGTATCCGGCGTAAAAATAACAACATTATCTTTAACTGTATAGCGCCCGGGCTGTATGCGCTGCAGGTTTTTCATGGTAGTATCGGCAGGCATGCGGTAAACGGCCATTAACGTTTCCCAGGCCCTGGCAGATGAATCGCGACTGATCTCGTTAATAATAGCCGGATCAAAGCCGGTTATTTGCAATGCTTTTCCGTTATTAACAGGGCTTATGGTTACCAACGTTTTGGTTGATGTTTCTGTACAACCAAACATGGATAATAGCAGAAGCAGAACAGGAAAATGTTTTTTCATTTGGCAAGATAGGTTTATTGTAATAAAAAGCGGATATTTCTGTTTACAACACAAAACCTGCCACAATTGAAACTTAAGCCATTATTTCTGTTTATCTCCATATTTTTCTGCTGTGTTAAAGTTAATGCGGATGTGCCCCGTATCAATCCTGACCGCGTTAAGGCAAAAGCTAAGCAAAGCCTTACATTTTGCCGGCAACGGGGATATAATACACGCTATTGCATTTTAATTGATATGGCCCTGCCATCGGGCGTTAAGCGTTTTGTGGTGTGGGATTTTAAGAAGAATGACACATTGATAAGCGGACTGGTGAGCCATGGCTGCGGCCGAAACCCCTGGAGCGGTGTATGGTCAAAAGATAAACCGGCTTTCAGTAACCTGGATGGCAGCCATTGTACCGCTTTAGGGAAATACGAAATAGATGGCCGGGCCGGGAGCGCCTGGGGTATTCATGTAAAATACTATTTGACCGGATTAGAAGGCACCAACAATAATGCACTGGCAAGGCAAATCGTTTTTCACTCCTGGGAACAGGTTGCCGAAACCGAAGTTTATCCCAATGGTACACCCGAAGGTTGGGGCTGCCCCGCTATTTCAAACAATACCATGAAAGCTGTGGATGCTTTGTTGAAAAAGCAAAAGAAACATGTGTTACTGTGGATTTATCAATAGGCACATTTTGCGACCGTGGGGATGTATACTTAGTTTTTGCCATTGTGAGGGCTATGCATAGTTTGCGACCGTGGGGACACGGTCGCAGGGGATTGGGGTTTTCGTAATATTCTAAAACCGCAATCCTAACCCGGCATCCTCATTCAGCACATACTTTCCGTCTTCAAACTCCGGCATTATATATGGGTTATTACTTACTAAAAAAGGGCCGTCAAGGTCAACCCAATCTGCCTGCGGTGCGAGGGCCAGACCGGCAAGTGCGGCGCAGCTGGTTTCGGTCATGCAGCCTATCATGATCTTCAGATCAAGTTCGCGGGCTTTATCAATCATCCTTTTAGCCTCATACAACCCTGCCGATTTCATGAGTTTAATATTGATGCCCGTATAAACACCTTTAGCTTTTTCCACATCTTCAAAGCGCTGTACAGCTTCATCGCCAATAATAGGGATAGGACTGCGCTCGGTGAGCCAGGCATTACTATCGGGATCGGTTTTCAGCATAGGCTGTTCTATCAATTGTACGCCTTGTTCATGCAGCCAGTAAGTCATGTCAAGGCTTTGCTGCAGGTCTGTCCAGCCCTGGTTGGCATCCACATAAAGCGGCACATCAGTTACCGAACGGATGGTAGTAACCAATTCTTTATCGCTGTCCCTGCCCAACTTAACCTTAATCACTTTAAAACCATCAGCCTCTTTTACCTTCTTGATGATCATCTCGGGCGTATCAATTCCTATCGTGAAGCTGGTAACAGGCATCAGTTGGGGGTTGCTGCCTAACAATTGCCAGCAGGGTTGTTGTTTTAATTTGCCGTCCAAATCATGCAGGGCAATATCAATAGCCGCTTTAACGGCCGGGTTACCGGGGGCTATGCTATCAAGATAACTGATGATTGTCCTAAAATCAAAGGGATAACTAAACCGGGCCACATCAACCTTGCTCAAAAATTCAGTTGCACTTTGATGGCTTTCGCCCATGTAGGGAACCATGGATGCCTCGCCGTAGCCTGTTTTACCTTCATGGCTCATCTGCACCAGCATCACAGGGGTTGAAGTGCGCGAAAATTTGGCTATCGTAAAAGCATGCTTCAGCAATAGCTCGTAGGGTTGATATGTCAGTTCCATGTTAAAAACCAAAGCTAAAATTTTAGTATGAAAATCGTGCTTATCTTTGCGGCCATGCCGGCACAAATTTATTCACCGTTCACCAATTTCAATTTCAGCAACAATAAATGTTTCCTTACCGGGCAAGCCCTTAATTCGCCCGAGGAGCAGATCCAGGTATTTCCGCAATGGCTTATGAGCCGTTACGAGCTGGAAGATAAGCCCTTTAAGCTGCTTGACGAAAGCATGGCAACCTACAAAGACCTTAAGCTGCCCTGCACCGCCGAAATTAACGAGCTGTACCTTGAACCGCTGGAAAACGAAATTGCTGCCGCTTTTGATACCGGTTATGACGCTATAAAAGCCCTTGACGAACAAAAATTGTTCCTATGGGCGGGCAAATTGCTGTACGGGATTATTTTTAACGAGATCCAGGCTGGTATTAAACTGCAGCATTCGCAGGGTGAGGAGTTTAATATTTCGCAATCCATCATCCATAAGTTCAATAACCTGCACATGATGCTGCAAAGCCTCAATCTCCCTATTGAGTTTGATGGCTTTAAACCTTATAGCCTGGTTTTATTTAAGGTTGATAATGCCGAAGACGTTTTTGGCTACCGCGATGAGATCAATACGCTTACCTTTTCGCTCCGGATCAAAGATTTTGGCCTGATCATTTGCCTGCAGGATAATGGCGCCAATGCCCGTTATCACCAGGAAGCCCTGGATAAAATTGCAGATAACATATTGCACCCTATCCAGTTTGAGGAGCTGAACGCCCGGTTCTTTTATTCGGCCTATTTGTTTAACCGCCTGCCCGAGTATGATATTTTTAATATAGGCGATACCATATCATTAGAGGCCCTGCCCCTGCGCGGCACCAGCAGTAAGCCCTTGTTTGACGATTGGATGAACAAAACCTACGGACAGGTATTGGAAAACTTTTGGAAAAACTGGGGGTTCCTGCTGTTAGAGATCATCAAGAACCCCGAAAAACCAATGAGCTTTTTATTTAATGCCAATGGGGAGTTTAAAGATGCAAACGAGCTGGGGCTTCAGAAATAATCTGCTGAATAAAATTACCCAAAACATGATGATTAAAAACAATAGTGATCATCAAACCGCTTATCGCTCCAAAAAAGTGCGCGTCATGATTGATCTGGTCGCGAGAATACTTTGACGCATAATGACAATACACGAGGTATAAGATACCAAACACCCAAAACCAGATACCTACCGGGATAGGGAAAATAAAAATAGTTTGCCAGGGGGCAAATAATATGATGCTGAAAATTATCGCGCTTATTGCACCCGATGCACCCAGGCTAAAATAATTATAATCATTTTTATGTTTAACTACAGTGGGCATATCGCTCAGGATCAGGCTTAATATATACAAGATCCCAAATTGCCAGTGGCCTATAATTTTTTCAAGGCTGAAAGCGAACCAGTAATAGGAGAACATATTAAAGAACAAGTGCATCCAGTCGCGATGGATAAAGCCGCTGGTTATCACTGTGTGGATATCCTTGCCCCGCGAAACGGTGTAAGGATGAAGCATTAATTTACCGTATAAATTTTGATTGTAAAAGGCCATTAACGAAGTGAGAATGGTAATTACAAAGATGAACGAAGCAACAGGTGTCAGGATAAGATATTCCATTTATTTAAGATCGAGTTTGGTATTTGTTAAAAGCCTCCCTACAGGGTAGCGCATAAAAGTTTTTTCAAAGTAAGGTGAATTGCGGTAAACGAACATCAGCTGCGCTTCGGCATTTTTTGCCAGCTGCGGATCTTTTGCTTTGGCATCGTCCAGTTTTTGTTTTATTGAAGGATCTTTTTTAAGCAGATCGGCCGCTATATCCTCAAAAACATAATCCGAAAAATATTCCTTTTCGCCCAGCACCGAATCAAAAAAGTTCCATGCAAAAAACGAATCGACACCCTGTGGTTCCAGCGTTTCCACGATATAACGGTTAATTGGCTGATTAGTATATACCACGTAATCGCCGGTATAAAATTTAATTGGCATCTCCACCGGGTTAAGCTTTACGCCCGTATGCAGGTAATGCCCTTCAAAAGGCCTGGCCGGGGTTTTTAAATCGGCTATATAATACATTTGCAGGTTAAGCGTAGTGTCATGTGCCAGTTGTTTCATTTGCACACCATTCAGCCTAAACAGATCAATCACCTTACCCCAGGCTTGCGGAATTACATAGGCAACCGGCTTATCGGCAGTGGCAGTAACTTTATAAGTGTTGTAATACTTTATGGTTTTGGTGTATGGTTTATCACTGTCGTAATATAATCTTGGTAATCCGCTAACGCCACTGGTTTTATGGCCGGCCTCATAACCTTTAAAGGTTATGGTATCAACCTTATCCATGTCAACAGCCCAGCTTAAAGCAAAAGTTTTTTGTTGCTTTACCTGTTCATCGGCTTTGCGCTTCAGTTCGCCTATCAGTTTAGCATCGCGCTGGTTAATATCGATGAGGTGCTGCATAAAATCATAGGTGGCATACACGCGCTTATCAAAAGGTTTGAGCATATGCGTTTCGGTAATATAGCTGATGATATTATGCTGGGCAGTAAAGCCGGTAGCAAAACGCGGCGTTTCTAAAAAGCTTACAATACCCGAATCAGGCAAACCTTCTTCACCCGCACCATAAGGGATCATCTCGTACCCGCTCTTTTTCATTTTGCTGTACAGGTACGGGGTAAGCGTTTTGGTGGTATAATCGGCCAGGATAGGGTTTTGCTTCTCCTTTTGAGTTTCGATTAGCGTCATTACATATTGGTAATCGGCGCCGTCGCTGGTGTGGTTATCCAAAAAGATCTCGGGTTTCCAGGTAGTCAATATCTGGGTAAAGGCCAAAGCGTTGCGGCTATCGGCCTTAATAAAATCGCGGTTCAAATCAAGGTTACGGTAATTACCCCTGAAGCCATATGCCGATGGCCCGTTCTGGCTTACACGACTGAGGCCGCGGTTAAGGTTGCCATCGATATTGTACAAGGCGATGAGGCAGATCACCACATCTTTTGGCAATGTATTATTCTTCAGCATATCACGCACCAGCATCATACTGGCATCAATGCCTTCAGGCTCGCCGGGATGAATGCCGTTATTGATGAGCAGCACCCTTTTGTTTTGCTTTTTGATAACTACCGGATCAAATAGCTTATCTTTTGAGAGTACAACTAACGTTAAGGGCTTGCCCACATCGGTAGTACCGTAGTTAATGAGCTTCATTTGCTGAGGATACAGCTTGTTTAGCTTTTGATAGTAATCAATTACCTGGACATAAGTAGCAGTGTAGTTTTTATCCTTGCTTTGCTCAAATGGGGTAAGCTGGGCTTTGGCAGATAAGGCAACAAAACAGGCAATGAGAGCGGCAAAAACTATCTTCATGAGTAAATACGTTGCTCAAATATAGTTTAAGAATGCCAATTAGGCGTGCAGGTGCACAATAAAATTACTGATCGGGAATAGTTCCCCAACCATCAAACTCACAATCAAAATTATAACCAAGATTACACATCTGGCTAATCCACGCTGCTACAACAGCATCTTTCATTTTTATTCTGTCAGACCATCCGGTAATAATAAAAAGCTTTTTATCACCTTGAGAAACGCCGTATTTTACCTCGTAGTTTAAATTGGATAGTTCCTTAGCAAATGCCCCGGCTTTTTGATACGTATTGGTATAAAAGAAAAACTCAAGCATCAGTTCCCTGTCTTCGTCAACATTTAGCTCCCTTAGCTTTTCCATAAGTACCGGCATCATATTAAGCTGTGTTGTCGATTTTTCCTCGAATGCTTCTTTTGATACAAATTGTCGGTCGTCCTTTTTACCGAAAATGCTGAATAGTCCCATGAGTATAATATTTTTTTGCTTATAGTGTAGCTATCTCGGCTTGCACCTTCTTCGGCAAACTTTTAACTACTTCGTTATACGAATGGTCAATCATTTCGCAGAGTTGTTTACGGGTGAGGGAACCATTCATTTGCACGGTGTTCCACATTTTTTTATTCATGTGGTAACCGGGCTGCACTTCGGGGTGGCGCTCGCGGAGTTCAACGGCCCATTCCGGGTCGCATTTAACATTGAACCTGTCGCCGGTTTGTAAGCCGGTTAATAGAAAGATCTTTTCGGCAATCTTAAAAACCAGCGTATCCTCGCCAAAAGGAAAGCCCTCGGTAACGCCCGGTTTTTGCAGACAGTAATCGCGCAGTTCTTCTATGTTCATTATCTGAAGTTTCTGACAAGTTTGGTATAGGATACCGTATTGCCAAAATTATATTTGAAGCCTATGCTGTATTGAACAAACTGGTCGGGCGCGTTGTTTTTGAATTTTTGCGGGTTGTCATTGTACCCGTCAAGTCCTTCCCCAAAAGCATAGCTATGCTGAACGCCAAGGGTTATGGTATAGCCTACCTGGTCGTAATCATCATAAATTTTAAATTCATAACCCAATCTTATCGGTATCATCAGGTTAATGCTCTTATCTTTCCCCTGAAAACCCTCAATTGTACCAACCGGACCATGGTTTTCATACCCCGGCGGATTTGAACGCTGTACAAAGGCCATTTTATTTTTTATTGCACCTATCCCTGTGCCTATATAAAAGTTTTTAACAACGTTTAAAAATCCGCTGTTATCGTAATCAATGATCTCGCCCATCTGCAAATCGGCACGGAGGACGAGGGCCAGGAAATTATTTTTTGATCTACGGCCAAACTCGTCTTTGTCGGGGGTTAGACCGCCGCCCTCAATTGTACCAAAATGAAAATCGAGTGCTATTGGTACATAAGGGCTGTAGTTGTAGGTTAAATTAAGTGTACCGCCGGGATGCCAGACCTGCTTTTTAAGGTCGTCATAACCACGTGCGTAATTGGCTCCGAAACCAACACCCCATTCATAATAGTTGTAACCACTTTGGGCTTTTGCCATAACCGAGGCGCAAACCAAAACAAAAAGCAGAAAATATTTTTTCAATGTATAATTTTAATCAATATTTACAATTGGTGATGGTTTTAGCCGCCGCCTAAATTTCTACTAATATAAAAGCTTTATATGAATTTTAGCTCATTCATTAAGTTCACTGTAACCGAACGCTTTTTGCGTTACGTTACCATTGATACGCAATCAGACCCCTCTTCGGTTTCATTTCCATCAACAGAAAAGCAAAAAGATCTTGGCCGCCTGCTGGTTGATGAGCTTTTGGCTATAGGTGTAACCGATGCGCACCTGGATGAGTACGGGTATGTTTATGCTACTATCCCTTCAAATACCAATAAAAAGGTGCCCGTAATTTGCTTTTGCTCGCACATGGATACTGCGCCCGATTGCAGCGGCAAGGACGTAAAACCCATAGTACATCAAAACTACCAGGGACAAGATTTAATATTGCCTGATGATAATACCCAGGTAATCCGCATGGCAGAATACGCCGACCTTAAAAATCAAATAGGCAACGATGTAATAACCGCCAGCGGCACCACGCTGCTGGGTGCCGATAATAAAGCCGGCGTGGCCGAGATTATGGATGCCTGTTACCAGCTCATGAACCATCCGGAGATAAAACATGGCGACATCCGCATTTTGTTTACGCCCGATGAGGAGGTTGGCCACGGTGTTGACCATGTGGACATTGCCAAATTAGGTGCCTTTGCCGCTTATACCATGGATGGCGAAAGCGCAGGCAATATGGAGAATGAAACCTTCTCGGCCGATGGCGCAAGGCTTACCATTAATGGCGTAAGCTCGCACCCGGGATTTGCAAAAGGCAAAATGGAAAGCGCCATTAAAATTGCCGGACAAATTATTGCCTCCCTGCCTGATGAACTTTCACCGGAACATACCGAAGGCATGCAGGGTTTTGTTCACCCGGTGGGGATGGAAGGACATGTGGAAACAGCTGCCATCGATTTTATTATCCGTGATTTTGACGAAGCCAAACTTGCAGATCATGTTGAGGTTATCCGTCAAACTGCGTCTGCGGTATTAAAGAAATTCCCCGGTTCAACGTTTGATATTGCCGTGAGCCAACAATACCGTAATATGAAAGGAGTGCTTGATCAACACCCGCAAATTGTAGACTATGCCATGGAAGCCATAAACCGTACCGGCCTGACTGCCAAACTGTGCAGTATCCGCGGTGGCACCGATGGTTCAAGGCTTTCGTTCATGGGTTTACCCTGCCCTAATATTTTTGCAGGCGAGCATGCTTTTCACAGCAGGCATGAGTGGGTATCGGTACAGGATATGCAAAAAGCAGTCGAAACTATCCTGAACCTGTGCATGATCTGGGAAGAAAGAAGTTAAATTTTTAAAAAGCATTTTATTTAGATGTATACAATACGTACAGCCACCACAAATGATGTGGAAACCATCCGCGATATTGCCGATAAAACATGGTGGATAACCTATAGCCCCATCCTTGAACATGAACAAATAGCCTTTATGCTGGGCGAGATCTATTCGGAAGAAAAAATCACTAAACAAGTCAATGAAAATCAGCAAACTTACCTGTTACTGGAAGAAGAAGGCAAGCCGGTAGCATTTGCGGCGTACTCTCCCCGCGAGGAAAATCCGGAGATCTATAAGCTGCACAAATTATATTGCCTGCCTGAAACCCAGGGAAAGGGTTATGGTAAAGTGCTAATTAACGCAGTTGCCCAAAAAACAATTGATGCAGGCAAAAATGCTTTGGAACTTAACGTGAACAGGTACAATAACGCTAAGTCGTTTTATGAAAAAATGGGGTTCACGATAGCTTATGAAGAGGATATAAGTATCGGCAAATACTGGATGAACGATTATGTGATGCGGAAGGAACTGTAGTTGATCCTTATTCAGCGGGAAGGGTTTTTAAAAGCTCTTTTGCAGGTACTGCTTTGAAACTGCCATATTTATCACCGATGATAAGCTTTCGTTGTTAGCAGCTGCTGCTTCAATCAGTTTACGGTTAGCCCGTTTCATACCTTCAAGCACTTTTGCCTCTAACTCATCCATATCCTCCTTTTGTGCTTTAGTTATCATTTGCTTTTGATTGAATTAAATATAATCAAATTTCCTGATCTTATATAATCTCGCAAAGGCGCAAAGCCGCCAAGAAAGCCCTTTGCGTCTTCGCGCCTTTGCGAGCAAGAATTTTGATATGGTATAGAAGACACCTCGTCCCTACTCATGATATAAACTATTTGTCATGTTGAGCGATAGCGAAACATCTTCTTCGACAAGCATAACGAACTTACAGAGCGAAGAAGATCCTTCGTTCCTCAGGATGACAAAGCTGCCATTTCAATTAATCTTCCTTAAAAATAGCATACATATGCTTATCCATCACCTCGCAATTTTTAATGATCGATTTTCGTAACACAGCTTCCTTAACATAACCAGCTTTTTCAAGCACCTGCATGGATGCTGTGTTTTTATCGTATACCCCCGCTTCTAAACGTACCAGCGGAAAATGTTCAAATGCATATTGGGTTACCAGTTTAACAGCCCCGGTCATGATGCCTTTGCCCCAATGTTCTTCGCCAAGCCAGTAGCCTATTTCGGCAGTTATGCGGCTCACATCGCTCATCAGTTCAATGCCTATCCCACCGCAAGCTTCACCATTAACTATTATGGCTAAACTGGTTAGCGGCTGCTGATTTTGTACCAGGTTTACCCAAAACGAGGCGTCATCCATGGTATATGGGTACGGAAACCTATCGCGCAAAAAAGCCGATACTTTTGGGTTGTCCGCGTGCTTTTGAAGCGATGTTTCATCGCCCGGTTGCCATGCCCTTAATAAAAATCCGTTGCCCTGTAGTTCCATTTTGTAACAATAAAATGCCTAAAAATAGCAATCATTGGCTAAACTGTTAAATTGCATGCTTTATTGAGATATGAAAAAACTGTTAAGCTTATTGTTCCTGATCCCGGCAGCGGGCGCCTTTGCCCAAAAGCTGGATACCCTCACCATCGAAAAAATTATGCGCGACCCAAAATGGATCGGCGTATCACCCTCCAATATCCGCTGGGCCAACGATAGTAAAAAGATCTATTTTAAATGGGATGATGATGCTTCGGGCGATATCCGCTTATATTCCGTTAGTCCGGCAGATAACAGGGTACAAAAGGTTAGCATTGCAGAGCAGCGCGATCTGGCTCCCGGCAACGGCGAATGGAACAAAAAACACAGCCAAAAAGTGTTCAGTAAAAACGGTGACCTGTTTTTGTACGATATAAAAAGCAATAAAACCACCCGTTTAACCAATACCGTAGGACAGGAAGACAGCCCGGTTTTCAGTGGTGATGAAACAAAGATCATTTATAAAGACGATAACAATCTTTTCGCCCTTAACCTGAACGGCGGCAGCCTGGTGCAGCTTACCAATTTTGTGCGCGCGGCAAGCGATAAAAAAAGCAAGGATAAGCCTAACGAGCAGGAACAATGGCTCAAAAAGCAGCAGCTTGAACTGTTTGAGATCATCAAAAAAGAAGCAAAGGATGAAAAGAAGGACTCGACAGAAACAGCTTTACTTAAACCTGATAAATTAAAAGAGATAGCCTTTGGCGATAAAAGGCTTAGCGCAGTACAAATTAGTCCGGATGGCAGGTTTATTACCTACCGCCTTACCAAACGTGCCGATGGTGTACAAAATGCTATTGTACCCAACTATGTTACCGCATCGGGTTTTACGGAGGATATCCCTAACCGTTCAAAAGTTGGTCGCCCGTCATCAACCTCCGAAACCTTTATTTATGATAAGCGCCGCGAAGCTGTTTGCCCGGTTATCACATCAGAGATCCCCGGCATTAAAGACCTGCCCGATTATTTAAAAGATTACCCCGATGAACTGAAAGCCCGTCAAAAAGAAAACGCCGACAGGCTGGTAAATATCGATGGTGTTTTATGGAACCAAAGTGGCAGCAACGCCGTGGCAATTATATCGTCACAGGATAATAAGGATTGCTGGATAATGCGCCTCGATCCGGTAACAGGCAAACTAACCCTGCTCGACCGCCAGCGTGACGAAGCATGGGTAGGAGGCCCCGGCATCGATGATCCCGGAAACGCCGGTTTTATTGACGATACCCATTTTTATTACCAGAGCGAGGCCAGCGGTTACTCGCATATTTATGTGGTTGATGTAACCAATGGCGCTAAAAAACAACTCACCAGCGGCAAATGGGAAGTGCAAACCTTGCAACTAAGCCAGGATAAAAAGACGTTTTACTTTACCGCCAATATCGATCACCCTGGTATTACCCATTTTTACAGTATCCCGGTTAACGGTGGCACCCCGGTTAAAATTACCGGCATGAAAGGCGGCAATGAGGTAACACTTTCGCCCGATGAAAAATGGCTCGCTATCCGCTATTCCTATTCAAACAGGCCATGGGAGTTATATATCCAGGCCAATAAGCCGGGGGCAAAAGCGCTGAAGATAACTAATTCTGTTTCGGCCGAATACCTCTCTTACCCATGGCGTGATCCGGAGATCATCACTTTTAAAAACCGCTATGGTACCGATGTTTACGCACGTTTATATCAGCCTAAAAAAGCTGACCCTGCAAAGCCGGCTGTAGTTTTTGTACACGGTGCAGGATACCTGCAAAATGTAACCTATTCATGGAGTTACTATTTTCGCGAATACATGTTTAACAACATGCTGGCCGATAATGGTTACACCGTACTGGATATCGATTATACCGCAAGCGCGGGTTATGGCCGGGATTTTCGTACCGGCATTTATCGCCACATGGGTGGCAAGGACCTTACCGACCAGGTTGACGGCGTAAAGCTACTGGTTGACAAATATGGCGTTAACCCTAAGCATGTTGGCTTATACGGCGGTTCATACGGTGGCTTCATCACGCTGATGGGTATGTTCACCGAGCCGGATGTTTTCGCGGCAGGCGGCGCCATTCGTTCAGTTACCGACTGGGCGCACTATAATCACGAGTATACTTCAAATATCCTTAACGAACCTTTTACTGATGAACAGGCTTACCGTAAAAGCTCGCCTATTTACTTCGCCAACGGCTTAAAAGGCAACCTGCTGATGCTGCATGGCATGATAGACCAAAACGTAAACTACCAGGATATCATCCGCCTAAGCCAAAAACTGATAGAGCTGCACAAAGAAAACTGGGAACTTGCTTCATACCCGGTAGAGGATCACGGCTTTGAACAACCCAGCAGCTGGACGGATGAGTATAAACGCATTTATAAGTTATTTGAGGGGACTTTGAAGAGGTAGGTAACTATTAAATTTTCAACCATGTTCATTTACAAACACGGTTGTTTGGAAAAATGAAAACCATCTTTGTCAAATAAAAACCATGTCATTGCGAGCGTAGCGTGGCAATCGCATGCTCTACAGGGCGAACATGCTTCCGTGCGATTGCTTCGTCGTTCCTCCTCGCAATGACATGGTTTTTAATATAGTTATGCTACTTATCACTAATCATAATCGGGCTCCCCTTGCCGCCGCCAATAATGATCACCTTGGCATTCGGCGAAAGCGCTATCTCTTTTTGAGCTTTTATCGCTTCGTATTGCAATTGTTTATCCGATAACCCCGTTGAAAGGATGCGCTGATAATCGGCAATACCCTGTGCTTCCACGCGTTTACGCTCAGCTTCCTGGCGTTCCTTTTGCAGTACGAATTCCATTTTCTGGGCATCCTGCTCGGCGTTGATCTTTGATTCGATACTGGCCCGTACCGAGGCTGGCAATGTAATGTTGCGCACCAGGATCTGCTGCAGTTCCAGTCCGCGTTTTTCAAAACTGGCGGTGATGTAGCGGTTTATCTTTTCCTGGAACTCCTGCCGCTTGGTAGAGTACAGATCGACAGCAGCATAAGCAACCGCATTATCACGAATGGCAGTACGTGAAACAGGGCGAACGATCTTGTCCACATAGTTTTCGCCAATGTTTTGCATAATGTACGGAGCTCTGTCGGGCTTCACTTTATAAAGTACCGATAGATCGATGGTAACCTCCAATCCATCTGATGATAGTACCCGGATAGCGTCATCCCCTTCCTTTTGGCCTTCATTATTTACCGCACTCATGGTATAAGTTTGGGTTTGAATATCAAAAGTGGTAATTTCAACAACGGGGTTTACAATATGCAAACCGCTTTCAAGTACCTTATCCTGTACCTTGCCAAACAGCGCCTGCACGCCTACCTTACCCGGTTCAATAACTTTAAACATGTTAAGTACCAGGCCAAGTACAATCATGGCTATACCCACTGCGGTTACCACGCCATTAAAGCGGCCTGCCGGTTCGGGCGAACGTTTGAGCACTATACCCACAATGAGTACAATAACTCCTAATATTGCTATAAACATGCAATGAAGTTAAGCTTTTTTTGCATGCTGCAAGCTTATTATAAAAGAATGATTTTGAGGGATATTGAGGTTGCGAAATTGCCTCGTTAGTTGATTTCACAAAGAAGTTCGGAGAGCGGGGGGAGCGTCGAGGGCACAAGTTATCCGGTACTCATTGCCTTCGCGCAAAACTTGCGCCAGGAGAGGCCGGGAAACAAGAAATTAAGGGCAGACTTACGAAGCTTTGGATACTTCGTAAGTCTGTTTGTTATCAGCACCTATTTCTTTTGCTGTGCATCCTTTGTATCCTTAACCTCTTTCAAAAGCCTCAGCTTCATGAAAATCACAATTACACCAACAATCATGGCGCCCACCATTACCGGGTAATTGTGGGTTACAGCCATTTTATAAGCTACTATAAAGCACAAGGCTACACCCATGGTGTAAAGCACATTGAGCACTAATTTAAAGCCCATTATTAGTATACGTTTAATTCAGGGTCAATTTCGGCCTGCCATGCAAGGATGCCGCCCTTTAAGTTTGTCAGGTTGGTAAAACCAAGCTGCTCCAGTTGCATAATGGCAGCTGCACTGCGTTTGCCGCTGCGGCACATTACCACTACGGGTTTATCTTTACTTATCTTTTCCGATTCAATCAACACCCCGCCAAGCGGTATCAACTGGCCGCCAAGGTTTGAAGTTTCGTATTCAAAATCTTCCCTAACATCAATCAGTTGAAAATCTTCGCCTTTGTCAATTTTCTCTTTTAGTTCCTGTACGGTTATCTCGTTCATGTTAAATGTAATTATAATTCAAAGGTAGTTTTTTTCTTAATCAAATATTTAGGCTTGTTATTTGTAACAATCAAACTGTATGAGCGTTTCATATATGTTTACACAATAATTACTTAATGAAAAAAGTTACACGCTTTTTCTGGTTCTGTTCAGGAGCACATATCGATACCCTAAAAAAGTACCCTATTGAACATAATAAGTATGTTGGTATTGGGGCTACTATATTTTTCACCGCTTTGTTTGCGGCCTTATCCGGCGGTTATGCCATGTATTTTGTTTTTAATGGCGATGGCTTTGCTGTAGGTTTTGCTATACTATTTGGCTTGCTATGGGGAACAGCCATTTTTAATATGGACCGTTATATTGTATCCAGCATCAATAAAGAAGGTACAACCAACCAGCAGATCTTGCAGGCATCGCCGCGTATTTTGCTGGCCATTATGATAGGTATTGTGATATCGCGCCCGCTTGAACTTAAGATCTTCGATAAAGAAATTCGCCAGAAGTTAAAAACCGCTTACCTTAAAGGTCAGCACAGTAAGATAGATACCCTCGAAAAAACCTATACGCAAAAGTATGCTATGGAGTTGGGTAAAAACACCGATCTGAAAAAAGAAAAGGACTCGTTAGAACGGGACATCAACCGCTCGCGCTATCAGCTTAACCAGGAAGTTTTTGGCGATAAAACCAATCAAACATCAGGTATTACCGGCTACGGCACTTATGCCAAACAAAAACAAAGTGTGCTGGAAGAAAAAGAAGCCCGCCTTAAAACCGTTACCGATAATTTGGGGCAGATGGACCAGTACCTGAGTGCCCGTAAGGATTATGAGGGACTAAACAGCACCCGCCTGTTTACGGAGCATCAACTGGACAGCCTGTCCAGCATTGCAGGTTTCTCTGACCGTAACTGGGCTTTAGGCCAGCTCACCTATAATGAAAACGGCACGCGCGACCTTGATACCTACCTCGCTATCTCATTTATTGGTTACCTGTTTATTTTGTTTGAATGTTTACCGGTGTTTGTAAAGCTGATGTCGCCCAAGGGGCCTTATGATACGGCAATTGCCAAAACCGCCGAAGCCAACATTCACCTCGCCGAACGTGATAAGGAACGCGATATAGCCGTTACCGATAACATTTACGACCATAACCTTGATACAGATATCCAGCGGCGAAAGAAGATCATCAGCTCACAATCTGATTATGATTTTGAGCGGCATAGTTATGAGTAAGGATTGTGTTTTGCCAATTTGAAAAGGGGGCACCTACGGAGCCAACGCATTGCTTTTAATAAATTTCTATAAACACGATACTCCTACGGAGTTTTGCAGTTTTATGCTTTCACACTCCGTAGGAGTATCGTGTTTATAGCCAAAAAGAACAGAAATATTGGCTCCGTAGGTGCCTCCTTAACCATAGCAAGGGTCGTGAGGGTATTTATACTTATTGTAGGGGCATAAATCTTTTGCGGTTTCATCCCAATCATGCATCTTGCAGGCATATTACCAACCTATGTTTGAGCAATTTTCCCATTCAAACTTCCATTCCATTTGTGATAAACTCGCGGCCGGAGACCCGGACCTGGCGCTGATCATTCAAAATCATGGCTACCCGCCCCTATGGTCGCGGCCAAACAGCTTTGAAACGCTGGTGCATATTATCCTGGAGCAACAGGTATCGCTGGCTTCAGCATTATCGGCCTTAAATAAACTTCGGGAACGGGTACAAGAGATCACCCCTGCACGGGTACTGCTCCTTACCGACGAAGAATTTAAAGCATGCTATTGCAGCCGCCAAAAAACAGCCTATATCAAATACCTTGCAGAAGCCATCATCAGCGGGCAAATCGATCTTGAAGCTATGGAACAGATGCCCGATGACGTGATCCGTACCAAACTAACCGCCCTCAAAGGCATTGGCAACTGGACGGTTGATGTTTACCTGATGTTTGTACTACAGCACACCGATGTTTTCCCTATCGGGGATCTGGCCGCGGTGAATGCGCTTAAGCGGGTAAAAAATCTGCAAAAAGATATTCTAAAGGAAGATCTGTTAGCGGTGACCGAACAATGGAAACCCTACCGCACTGTAGCAGCAATGTTGCTATGGCATTATTACCTAAGCCAAAGGGCACCAGTCCCAACCAAACCCTCCCGGAAAGTTTAAAAAAATAAAAGTCTTCGTAGGTTCAAGTATCTTCGGAAGATTTTTAATTCCCTCCTTGGTGAGGGGTGCGGCAGAATTGTGTAGTGGCAGGGAGGGGTTTATGCGCCGTTTTAAACGCATAACCCTATCAGCGAAACCCCTCCTCCCATGGGAGGGAATCGCACAATCCCGCAATTTTTTACTTTTTCCGAATACTTATGGTGTTATCACGCTTAAATCTGCCAAGGCTTATAAACAAAAAATGCGCTGGCGAGGCCAGCGCATTAAAAAATATGCTTATCAACAGATCTCCTTTTGGGGACTGTTAGGCATTAAACAACCCATTCCTTTCCTGTTCCTGGTAATCCTGTACAGTTTCAATGGCGTTATCAATCACATCGCTCAGGGCGGTTATGAATGTTCCGGGCTGGGCCAGGCTCATGGCGTGTTTAATAGCGTCAACTTCTTTAGGCACTACCTCAACCTTCTTGTCCGGATCAACCGAAGCTATCCCTTCTTTAAGCAAGCCAATAATATTTTCGGCGGTGCGGCCACGCAGGTGTTTCTCCTGGCGCAGGATGATGTAATCGAACATTTCGGCCGATAGTTTACCCAATTCGCGGATGTCGTCATCGCGCCTGTCGCCTGTACCGGCTATGATACCAATCTTAAGCGGCGAATCGATATGCCTTAAAAACTCTTTGATGCCGGTGTAGCCATCAGGGTTGTGGGCAAAATCTATCATAAAACGGAAATCCTTAAACTCAAAAATATTCATCCGGCCTGGCGTTTGTGATGCCGATGGAATAAATGTTTCGAGCGAGATCTTGATATCTTCCGTTTTAAATCCCCATAAAAAAGTAGCCAGCGTTGCAGCCAGTACGTTCTCTATCATGAACGGCACGGTGCCGCCAAAAGTAAGCGGGATCAGGATGGTGCGCTGTACACGGATCTTCCAATCGCCTTTTAAAATGGTAATGAAACCGTTTTCGCAAATAGCCGCAATACCGCCTTTTTTGCAATGCGATTTGATAATCGGATTATTTTCGTTCCGGCTGAAATAAGCAATGTTACATTCGGCCTTTTTACCGATGCGTACGCAGTATTCATTATCGGCATTTAAAACACCCCAGCCATCTTTTTTAACCGAGTTAAGCACTACGCTTTTTACGCGTGAAAGATCTTCGAGCGTGTGGATATCCGATAAGCCAAGGTGGTCTTCCTGGATATTGGTAACCACACCTATATCGCAAAAGCCAAATCCAAGCCCCGAACGCAGGATACCGCCGCGGGCAGTTTCCAGTACTGCGAAATCAACTGTCGGGTCTTTCAATATAAACTCCGAACTTACCGGGCCGGTGGTATCGCCCTTCAGCATCATGTTGTTTTGTACGTAGATCCCGTCAGATGTGGTAAAACCCACCCTATGCCCGTTATTTTTAACAATGTGCGCTATTAAACGGGTAGTGGTAGTTTTACCGTTGGTACCTGTAATTGCGATGATAGGGATGCGGGCCGATTTTCCGGCGGGGTAAAGCATATCAATCACGTGCCCTGCCACGTTGCGCGGCAGGCCTTCGCTTGGTGCAATGTGCATCCTGAAGCCCGGCGCGGCATTAACCTCCAGTATTACGCCCCCGGTATCGGTAAGCGGCTCGGTAAGGTTTTGCGCCATAATGTCGATACCGCAAATATCCAGACCTATGATCTTGGAGATACGCTCGCAAATGAAAATATTTTGCGGGTGCACGTGGTCGGTAACATCAACAGAAGTACCACCGGTGCTCAGGTTAGCGGTTGATTTTACGAAAACCACTTCATCCTTTGCTGGTACGGTTTCCAGGGTGTAACCTTTCTTTTCCAGCAGGTCGAGCGTATCACGGTCAACAGATATTTCTGTCAACACATTTTCATGCCCGTAGCCGCGGCGGGGGTCGGTATTTTCAAGGTCGATCAATTCCTGAATATTCAGCCTGCCATCGCCGGTAACATGGGCCGGTTTGCGGAGGGCTGCTGCAACCATTTTATTATCGATCACCAGCACCCTGAAGTCGAACCCGGTAACATAGCGCTCTACAATTACACGGCGCGAAACTTTGGCAGCATGCTCGTAGGCTTCAATAGCTTCTTCTTCGGTTTTTATGTTGATAGAGATGCCGCGGCCATGGTTACCATCAAGCGGTTTAAACACCAGCGGAAAACCAACCTTGCGGATAGCTTCATGCACAGCCGATACCGATGATATGGTCACGCCTTTAGCAACCGGAATGGCCTGCTCCTGTAACAGGCGCTTGGTTTCTTCCTTGTTGCTGGCAATATCAACGGCTATGCTGCTGGTTTTTTCGGTCATGGTAGCGCGGAAACGTACCTGGTTTTTGCCGTAGCCCAACTGTACTAATGATTGATTGTTGAGCCTGATCCATGGGATATCCCTTGCAATTGCTTCTTCCACAATCGACCCGGTACTTGGCCCCAGGCGGGTATTTTCCCTGATCTCACGCATTTGCTGAATATCAGCATCCAGGTTGTAATCTTCTCCTTTAATGAGCGCTTCGGCTATGCGCACGGACGATTCGGCAGCAAAAACGCCAACTTTTTCTTCCAGATAAGCAAACACTACATTGTACACCCCTCTTGTTTTGGTTTCGCGTGTGCGGCCAAAACCGGTATCCATGCCGGCAAGGGTTTGGATCTCAAGGGCTATGTGCTCAATAACATGGCCCATCCAGGTGCCGGCTATAACCCGCTGAAAAAAGCCGCCGGGGACACCGGGCGAGCAGCGGTGACTGTATAACGATGGCAGCAGTTTTTCAAGCCGCTCATAAAAGCCATCTATTTCGTTTGTAGGAAGGTGCTCCATTTCCTGCAGATCAAGCCGCATTTGTATTAATTTCTTGCGTCTGATGCTCCAAATGTTGGGTCCGCGTAGTACCTGGATATTCTCAATGTTCATTATGTAGAATGCTATTTTTTTGTCAGTCTAATTTCCCCTTAAAACTATAAAACATAACACGGGAATAAAATTTTTGATGGCAAAAAGCCATTATTTATTATTAATTCCTGTGTTTCTGCATGTTTTTATCTTAATTTGTATTAAGATAGTGTGAAAAAATTATGATTGTTCCGAAAGGTAAACTAATAATTATAGGCGGCGCGGTTGATATGGGGAGTAATGTTACCCTCCAGGAGCATATTTTGCAGCCCGATTATATCAAATTTTTTGAACAGGGTATATTAAGGCGGATAATTAACGAGTCGGCAAAGCATGAAGGCTCATTAATTGAAGTAATCACCACCGCCTCACAAATTCCGGAGCTTGTTGGCGCGGAATATATTAAAGCCTTTGGCCAGCTTAACGTTACCAATGTTAACGTACTGCACATTAAAAGCCGCGAGGATGCAGGTAACAAAGCCTACCTCGACCGCATTCGTAAAGCCGATGTGGTGATGTTTAGCGGGGGCGACCAGCTCAGGCTGACAGCCATTTTTGGCGGTACCGAATTTTTACAGATCCTGAAACAACGTTACCAAAAAGAAAACTTTGTGATTGCCGGTACTTCGGCAGGCGCTGCGGCAGCTTCAACTCATATGATCTATCGCGGGCAAAGTAACGAAGCCCTTGTTAAAGGCGAGGTACAGATAACAGCCGGACTTGGCTTTATCGACTCGGTTATTGTTGATACGCACTTTGTACAACGCGGCCGCATAGGCAGGTTAATGTACGCAGTAGCAACTAATCCCGGTATTTTAGGGATAGGTTTGGGCGAGGATACAGGCTTACTTATTACCGAAGGCTATATGATGGAAGCTATTGGCTCGGGCCTCATCATTTTGGTTGATGGCCGCAACATTGTGTCAACCAATATTTATGATGTGGAGCTTGGCTCGCCGGTATCTATCGAAAACCTAAAGGTGCATGTGATGTCGATATTTGATAAATACGATCTGATCCAGCACCGTTTAATCATAAAAAAGAGCACGAAGGTTGAAGAAGGCGTTTTTATACACGCGCCGGGCAGCAATCTATTACAATAATTTAAACTGCGTATAGTTCTTATAAATACCCTGGCCTTATTTATGCAGGTTCATCTACTTAATTTATAATTATGAAAATAATTATTCACGGCGGTTTTTTTAGCGAATCGCTTACCAACCAGGAAATAAAGCTGGCCAAACAGGAAGCCCTGAACGGCATAGTACAGTTAGGATACAAACACCTGCAACACCACACTGCTGCCGAAACGGCGGTTTACACCGTAAGGCTGCTTGAAGATTGCGAGCTTTTTAACGCCGGCACCGGCTCACAGATCCAGAGCGACGGCAAGATCCGCCTCAGTGCGTCTCTCATGGATGGCAAAACCCAGCGTTTTTCGGGCGTTATTAACATTGAAGATGTTAAAAACCCTATCTGCGTAGCCGAAAAACTGCAACAATATGACGATCGTGTATTGAGCGGCAAAGGAGCGTGCGATTTTGCTATAGAAAACGGTCATAAATACTATAACCCCGAAATCCCGCAGCGCCGCCACGAATACGAACAAAAATTAAGCGATTCCATCAGGCTTGGCACCGTAGGCTGCGTAGCGCTTGATGTGCATGGCAACCTGGCTGCAGCTACCAGCACAGGCGGTAAAGGTTTTGAAATCCCCGGCCGTGTTAGTGATTCGGCTACTACTGCAGGCAACTATGCTAATGAGTTTGCCGGCATTTCATGTACAGGTGTAGGCGAGGATATTGTAAGCGGATCGGTAGCTGTTAAAATTGTTACACGCGTAACCGATGGCATGACCCTCATGGCCGCTACAGAAAAAACGCTTGATGAAATGAAGCCCTATGATGGCTTTGCGGGTGTTATAGGCATTACTGCCGATGGACAGATCTACCACTCCGATACCCACCCTTACATGGTGTGGGCCCTGCATGACGGCGACATAGAAGTTTTTAACTAAAACCTAAATTTATTTTTTTCGTAGAAAGATATAATTCAAGATCTGCAAAATAACAGTGGTGTTTAAGCGTTTATGTGTTTGCTGCCTTTTACAGGTATTGTTTTCCCGTTAACAAATAATTACATTTGTTAAGCTGATTAATTTAAAATTACACGGTTAAAACCCCAGGAAAAAGATTAAATGAGATATTTTCTACTTATTATTTTGTGCTCTGTTGGGTTCAATGCATCAGCGCAATGGTATTACAAACCGTTCAGCAAGCATACCAGGTACCCGCAGATGGCATATGCGCGCAACAACTCCATCAAACGGCTGCCTGCTCCTACAATAGCTAAAGTAAAGATAAAGCCAATTACTATTGAACATACCCCATATGTGCTTGCCATGATCGAGGAATCGGTTATGAAAACTGCACAGCACAATATGCGTTTCCATGTGTACAATGCGGCCAGCTACAACTTTAGCGACCTGGCCCAGATGTATATGAAGCAAAACCGCCTGGCCGAAGCCAAATGGTTCCTGCTGCAAAGCATTTCCATATCGCGCCAGCAAAATGACGACAGGCATACCATTGCCAACCTGCTTGACCTTGCCACCGTAAAAGCCGATTACGGCGATTATGCACAAGCAAAACAGGATTTGGCCGAAGCCCGTCAGTTAGCTGTTTCGCGGGGTTTAACTTATGACCTGGCCACTGTAGACAAAAAAACGCGCTATTTACAGGACAATAAATTTAACACCCCGCGCACCGAAACCCACTTTGCCGAAACCGCCGATGCCGGTATAAAACCGGTTAACAAATAATTTTTTTGTAACAAAAACGTAAAATGGTGCTGCCTGCACACTATTAGCAAAACATAATCGTATTATTGTTATTAGTAATTAAGAGACAGCATTTTGACTGTCTCTTTTTTATTTTACATTAGCAAAACTAAAAAAGGCACAAGTATTGATGTTTTACACCAACCCCGATTTAACTACAGTAAAAGATATGTTTAAGAAAGTATATTTGTTATTGGTGCTGGGCGCTGCCCTCGCCTGTAAAGCATCACCGTCCAAACCAGTTAAAGTAGCAGGTTCAAATGATTTACAGCCCGATGAACAACAAAGTGTTGTTTGTAAGCAGATAGCATCATTAATTGCCAATTATAATTATAAAAAAGTTCCGCTCAACGATTCGGTATCCACTATAATTTATGACCGTTACATCAAATCGCTTGATGAAAACCACAGCTATTTTTTAGCGTCTGATATCAAGGATTTTGAAAAATATAAAACCGTACTTGATGATGATATTAAAGCAGGTAACCTGGCCGATGCTTTTTACATCTTCAACGTTTTTCAGAAAAGATATATTGAGCACGTAAAATACTCGCTTGAGCAGATCAACAAAAACTTCGATTTCAACAAAACCGAAACCTTTGTTTATGATCGCGACAAACTGCCATGGATCGCTTCACAAAGTGAGATGGATGCCATGTGGACTAAACGCGTTAAATATGATTTGCTGAACCTGAAACTGGCCAGTGCAGATATGGCTAAAAACAAGGAAACGCTAAAAAAACGCTACGAAAACCTGTTAACACAAAGCAACAAGCTATCAAACCAGGACGTTTTCCAATATTTTATGGATGCCTTTACCGAGGCTATCGATCCACACACCAATTACTTTAACCCATCAAACGCTGCCAATTTCAATATTGAAATGTCGCGCCAGGTTGAAGGGATCGGTGCTTCACTGCAGGTAGAAAACGAGTATGTAACTATTAAAACAATTGTACCGGGCGGTCCGGCCGATAAAAGCCACCAGATAAGTGTTGATGACCGGATTGTTGCCGTAGCACAAGGTAAAACCGGCGAATTCCAGAACGTGGTGGGCTGGCGTGTGGATAATGCTATCGCCATTATCCGTGGTACTAAAGGTACTACGGTAAGGCTTGAAGTATTACCAGCCGGCGTAAACGCCTCAGCAAAACCCAAAGTAGTTGAAATGGTGCGCGAAAAAATCATCCTGAAAGACCAATCGGCCAAAAAGGAGATCCGTACTTATAACAGCAATGGCAAAACAGTTAAGATAGGTGTAATATCTATCCCTGCATTCTACATTGATTTTAATGATTACAAAGCAGGTAACCCTAACTATAAAAGCACCACGCATGATGTTAAGGCCATCATTGACTCTTTAAAGAAAGAAAATATAGACGGCCTTGTGATCGACCTGCGTGAAAACGGCGGCGGTTCATTAATGGAAGCTATTGAGCTCACCGGCTTGTTCATTAAAACCGGCCCGGTAGTACAGGTTCGCGATACTAAAGATCAGGTTGAAATTGACAAAGACGAAGATCCTGATATCACCTATAGCGGCCCTATGGCTGTACTGGTTGACCGTTTCAGCGCTTCGGCCTCTGAAATTTTCTCAGGCGCTATCCAGGATTACGGTCGCGGGTTGATATTGGGCACGCAAACTTATGGTAAAGGCTCGGTACAAAGCGCTATCGATCTTGACAGGGTTATAGGTACTTCGCTCCGCGATAAAATTGCAGGTGTAGTTGGCGGCGGTAAAAAAACAACTTCAACCGGCAGCCAAAGCACCTACGGGCAACTTAACCTCACTATAGCTAAGTTCTATCGTATCAGCGGTAACTCAACCCAGCACAAAGGCGTAACACCTGATATCTCTTTCCCATCAGTTATTCCGTTGGATAAATATGGCGAAGATACCGAGCCATCAGCAATGCCTTTTGACATCATCGCTAAAACCGATTATACCAAAACAGGCGATTTTACCGGTGTGCTGCCACAGCTTAAAAAACTGCATGACCAGCGCATGACCAGCAGCGACAGCTACAAATATTTATTGGAAGATATTGCTGATTTCAAAAAGCATGATGCTGATGACAGCATATCATTAAAAGAAGCTGATTTGAAGAAACAACGCGACGATGACGAAGCAAAGGCATTTGACCGCAACAACCTGCGCCGCGTAGCCTTAGGTTTACCAGCCCTTAAAAAAGGACAAACCAAATCTAAAAATGAAGATCTTGACTTTGTTAAACGCGAAGCCGGCCAAATCATGACCGACTACATCAGCCTTGATAATAAATTTACAAGTGTTGGCTCACAACCGGCTAACTAAGAAGATAAATAGACTAATACCAAGCCCGGCGTTGAAAAATGCCGGGCTTTTTTGTTTAATCTAATTACTCTACAACCAGTCATTGCGAGGCACGAAGACAACCGACCGGAAGGAGCTCATTAATACCTATAAAAACAAATTATAAGTATTAATAATCCCAAACTTTACAGAGAGACTTGCACAGCGGACCTGCAAATCGGGGATTGCTTCGTGCCTCGCAATGACGCTCTTTTATATTGAGCCTGTGGTCGATGTTGTTACTACAACTGCTCGAAAGATGAAATTACCTCTTAAAAAAAAGTATGTCATTGCGAGCGTAGCGCGGCAATCTCGTACTCAATACATGTCGAATAAGTATGTCGTTTATGCATGCCGACGAGATTGCCACGTCGCGCCATGCGCAACCCCGTACAAGCTCCTCGCAATGACATGGGTTTTATTAAATCAACATTTTCAACTGATTTGCATCTTCCGAACACCTATAATGATAACACCGACCACAAGCTAATGCCACAATGACGCTCTTTTATATTCACTCTGTAAAAATCACCAATCATGATAAAAGCCTGTCGGCTAATACCCTTGCATTTTGTAAATTTGGCCTCTTATAAATAATTGATACAACGTTGAAAAATAATATCCTTATTGTTGATGATGTGCATGCCATATTTATGGAGCAGGCCGAAGCTAAAGGTTACACCTGCGATTACCGTCCGCTGATTAAGGTTGACGAAGCCTTGCAGATCATAGGCGACTATGCCGGTTTGGTGATCCGCTCAAAGTTCAGGGTGGATAAGGCTGTGCTTGATGCCGCTACTAACCTCCAATTTATAGCCCGTGCCGGTGCCGGTATGGATAATATTGATGAAGATTATGCCGCACAGAAAGGTATAAACCTCATCAATGCACCCGAAGGTAATTCCGACGCTGTAGGTGAGCATGCCATAGGTTTGCTGTTATCGTTAATGAACAACCTTAACCGGGGCGATGCCGAAATCCGTGACGGTAAATGGCAGCGGGAAGCCAACCGGGGTTATGAACTTAAAGGTAAAACCGTAGGCATTATTGGTTACGGCCATATGGGTAGCAGCTTTGCCCGTAAGCTTTCTGGCTTCCAGGTAAATGTTATTGCTTACGATAAATATAAAACCGGCTTCAGCGATAAATATGCCCGCGAGGTAAGCATGGAAGAAATTGTAAAGCACAGTGATGTGCTGAGCCTCCACATCCCCCTAACGCCCGAAACCAACGGATTAGTGGATGACGAATACCTGTTCCATTTTAAAAAGCCTATATTCTTTTTGAATACATCACGCGGCAAAACTGCTAAAGTATCTGCTGTACTTAATGCCATAAAACAAGGCAAAATTTTAGGCGCAGGTTTGGATGTGCTGGAAGTTGAAAAATTTCCCGCCCTTGCCGATCAGCAATGGTTTGAAGAATTAAAGCAAAGTGGTAAAGTACTCCTAAGCCCCCACGTGGCCGGCTGGACATTTGACTCATACCGGAAAATCAGCGAGGTAATGGCCGAGAAGCTGGTTGATTTGAAGGGGTAGGCATAGTTTTTACGCGTCATTGCGAGGTACGAAGTAATCCCCAACATACAGAGTAGCTATGCAAGTTCGCCTTGTATAGTTCGCGATTGCCTCGTACCTCGCAATGACGTTTCTAAGTAGGTAAATCAAAAAACTTTCAACCTTTTGTTAACAATCTTTTTTTGAATTGTAAGCCTATTCCCCCAACTTCGCAGTCCGAATTTTGATTATGAGTATTCATTATAAAATAATAGCTGCAGAGCTTGCAGTTGCCGAAAAACAGGTAACCGCCACCGTTGCCCTGCTTGATGAAGGAGCTACTGTTCCGTTCATTTCCCGTTACCGTAAAGAGCTTACCGGCAGTCTGGATGAGGTACAGGTTGCCAATATCCGCGATCGCGTACAACAACTGCGCGAACTGGATAAACGCCGCGAGGCCATCCTGAAATCGCTTACAGATATGGGCAAACTAACGCCTGAGCTCGAAAAGCAAATCAATGAAGCCGAAACCATGGTTGCATTGGAAGATATTTATCTTCCTTATCGCCCAAAACGCAAAACCCGCGCTACTGCGGCCCGCGAAAAAGGCCTGCAGCCATTGGCAGATGTTTTATTAGAGCAAAGCAATATCGACCCGGAACTGATAGCTGCCGAATATATCAGCGATGAAAAAGGCGTAGCAAGTGTTGAAGAAGCATTAGCCGGTGCCAGGGATATCATTGCTGAAACCGTTGCTGAAAATGCCGAGGTACGCACTAAAATCCGTGAACTGTTTGTAGAGAAAGGCACCTTTGCTTCAAGAGTAGTTGAAGGCAAAGAGGAAGCAGGGATTAAATACAAAGACTACTTTGAATGGACGGAGCCCGTTAAAACCGCTCCATCTCATCGTGTATTGGCCATGCGCCGCGGCGAAAAGGAAGAGATCCTGTGGCTCGACCTGAAACCTGAGGAAGATGATGCGCTGAACCTATTGGAAAGTTCAGTTATCAAAGCCAACAACCAGGCTTCAGGACAAGTTCGTTTAGCTATTACCGATGGCTACAAACGCCTGCTGAAACCTTCAATGGAAACGGAGGTGCGCCTGCTTACTAAAAAGAAAGCCGACGAGGAAGCTATCCGCGTATTTGCCGAAAATGCCCGCCAGCTTTTACTGAGCGCGCCGCTTGGCCAAAAACGGGTAATGGCGCTTGACCCCGGTTTCCGCACAGGCTGTAAACTGGTTTGTTTGGATGAACAGGGTAAACTGCTCGAAAACACTGCCATTTACCCGCACACAGGTGCAGGCCAGGCACGTGAAGCCGAAAAAACGGTACAGCACCTGTTCCAGAAATATAATATTGAAGCTATTGCCATAGGTAACGGCACGGCCGGCCGCGAAACTGAAGTATTTGTGCGCAACCTTAATTTACCGGGTGCAACTATTGTGATGGTAAATGAAAGCGGTGCTTCTATTTATTCAGCATCTGAAGTGGCAAGGGAGGAATTTCCTGACTATGACGTTACCGTAAGGGGGGCAGTATCCATCGGTCGCCGTTTGATGGACCCACTGGCTGAATTGGTAAAGATTGACCCAAAATCAATTGGTGTAGGCCAGTACCAGCATGACGTTGATCAAAACAAGCTTCAGACGTCCTTAGATGACACAGTGATCAGTGCGGTGAACGCGGTGGGTGTAGAGTTAAACACTGCCTCAAAACAGATCCTGGCCTATGTATCTGGCCTTGGCCCTCAACTGGCACAAAACATTGTGGAATACCGTAACCAAAATGGCGCCTTTAAACGCCGTGAACAATTAAAGAAAGTTCCCCGCCTGGGCGATAAGGCTTTTGAGCAGGCGGCAGGCTTCCTCCGCATTCACAATGCCGAAAACCCGTTGGATACCAGCGCGGTGCACCCCGAGCGTTATGGTTTACTGGAACAAATGGCTAAGGATTTGAAATGCACTGTGAAAGATTTGATGGGCGACGCCACCTTGCGCAAAAGCATCCCGCTGCAAAAATACACATCCGAAACTGTTGGTTTGCCAACCCTGAACGACATCATGGCCGAGCTTGCCAAACCAGGCCGCGACCCGCGTGAGCAGTTTGAGGCCTTCAGCTTTACCGATGGGGTAAATGCTATTGGCGATTTGAAAGTAGGCATGAAGCTGCCGGGCATTGTAACTAACATTACTGCTTTTGGTGCTTTTGTTGATATCGGTGTTCACCAGGATGGCCTTGTTCACCTGAGCCAGATCACCAACCGTTACATTAAAGACCCTAACGAAGTATTGAAAGTACATCAAAAGGTTGAGGTAACCGTTACCGAGGTTGATGTGAACCGCAAGCGTATTGCCTTATCTATGAAAGAGAACGACAAAAGCGCACCGGATCAGCGCCGTAATGACGACCGCCGGCCTCAAGGCAACAACAAGCCAAACTTTAATAAAAGGGTTGAAAAAGAGCCCGAAACAGATATGGCTTTAAAACTGGCCGCTTTGAAGGGGAAGTTTAAGTTATAATAAAAAAATCGTATACTTTTAAAACCGTCATTGTGAGGTACGAAGCAATCCCCGACTCTACAGGGCGGACCTGCTTATAGGGGATTGCTTCGTACCTCACAATGACGATTTCTCGATGAAAGCAAACAAAAAATCCCCAACCATCAGGCTGGGGATTTTTATTATATCATCTAACAGTAACTTACGCCACTGTTCCTTCTTTCAATTTCTCAGCATTCTCTGCAAACTGAAGTGATTCAAGAATCTCCTGCAAATCGCCGTTAAGCACGCCCGGAAGGTTGTAAATGGTAAGACCAATGCGGTGCTCGGTTAAGCGGCCCTGAGGGTAGTTATAGGTACGTACCTTGGCCGACCTGTCGCCGGTTGATACCATGGTTTTACGTTTTTTAGATGTTTCGGCAAGGTGCTTTTGCAGCTCCATTTCATACACCCTTGAACGTAATACCTGTAAAGCTTTATCGTAGTTTTTTAATTGCGATTTCTGATCCTGACACTGGGCAACAATACCTGTAGGAAGGTGGGTTAACCTTACGGCAGAGTAAGTAGTATTTACCGACTGACCGCCCGGTCCCGAAGCACAGAACAGATCCTTACGGATATCACTCACCTGCAGGTCGATATCAAATTCATCAACCTCGGGCAGTACCACTACTGATGCTGCCGATGTATGTACACGGCCCTGTGTTTCGGTATCCGGCACACGTTGTACACGGTGTACACCCGATTCATATTTAAGGGTTCCGTAAGCGTCTTCGGCGTTTACGTTAAATACAATCTCTTTGTAGCCTCCGCTGGTGCCTTCGGTATAGTCAACCAGCTCGGTACGCCAGCCGCGTTTTTCGCAGTAACGCATATACATGCGGTAAAGATCGCCGGCAAAAAGAGCGGCTTCATCACCACCTGTACCACCACGGATCTCCACAATGGCGTTTTTAGAATCCTCAGGATCTTTAGGGATCAGCATCAGACGAATTTCTTCCTCTTTTACTTCCTGTTGGGCAAGTAATTCATCAAGCTCCATTTTGGCCATTTCGCGAAATTCTTCATCTTTCTCGGTAGCCAGGATCTCTTTATTGGTATCGATATTGCTCATGATGTTGCTGTAGATATGATACTCATCAACAATTTTGGCAAGATCTTTATATTCTTTATTTAACTGGGCAAAACGCTTCATATCCTGCATTACTTCAGGATTGCTCAATTCACCTTCAACATTTTTCCAGCGCTCGTATATCAGCTCTAATTTATCTAACATATACTATGAATAATGATGCAGCTAAAAACTGTTTGATATTGAACCGGCTTATGAAAGATTTAACGTTTCGGGGCGGTTTACAGGCTTGCTGCAAAAAGTGCACAAAAGTACACATTTTTTCTGTAAGAAAGATGCCCTGTTAGGTTATACAACTATGCTGCCACCAGCTTATTACAATCGGCAAACAATGATAGCCACAAGAGATTGGATACACAATATATGTTTCAATACTTGTATTGAAAACTTATTTATATATTAGGTTTCTTATTTTAATATTCTAAACCTTAAAACTATGGGCGGATTAGGCGCACCTGAAATCATTTTAATTATTGTTGCTTTTGGCAGCCTCGGATCAATGATCATTTTCCCGGTGTGGGGGTATAACGCGGGAGCCAAGCGAACCATCGGTGCTGTTCCGGGCTTGTTTTTAGGGCTGTTCCTTAATTTTATTGGGATAATAATTGTTTATTGCACGCCAAAGATTGCGGATAAAAACTTTTTCAACTTTCCTCCCCAGTCATCGGCAGATGAGTTGCAAAAATTTAAACAATTATTTGATAGCGGCGCAATAACCGAATCGGAGTATAATGCTCAAAAAAACCGGATCTTAAACTCTGGTTACAAGGGGCAGTATTAACCCTTAACAATTATCAAAGTCTATTTATCACCCTTTTCAAAATACTCCAGCTTTAGCTCATTGCCATCAAAAACGGCATAGGTAAACTGCGTAATCCACTCGCCAAGGTTAATATACCGACTTTGCGGGTTTAGCTGAATATCGAGCGGCATATGGCGGTGGCCAAAAACAAGGTAATCGTAAAAGTTGGTTTTCAACTCTTCGCGGCAAAAATTAACCAGCCATTCCTGTTCGCCCGGCTTGGGGTTCTCTTTCTTTGCATTGGTATCGCGGCTATGACGGCTCCATTTATTGGCTATGCCCACACCAAGGTTTGGATGGATGCGTGCAAACAGCCACTGGCAAAATCCGCTCCTGAAAAATCCTTTTAAAAACTTGTAAAAGTTATCACCGGGGCCAAGTCCATCTCCGTGGTGAATGAAAAACTTCTTGCCGCCGCGCTCAATTTTTAACTCATTGCTGATGATGGTAGCGCCAAATTCCTTTACAAAATAATCAAACATCCACATATCGTGGTTGCCTTTAAACAGGTAAAGCTTTACGCCGGCATCGGCAAGTT
This sequence comes from Mucilaginibacter angelicae, assembly GCF_042434235.1. NCBI lineage: Bacteria > Pseudomonadati > Bacteroidota > Sphingobacteriia > Sphingobacteriales > Sphingobacteriaceae > Mucilaginibacter > Mucilaginibacter angelicae. Next base: position 163,174 of record NZ_JBHLTS010000080.1, read on the forward strand.
CGGCAAGTTTGCCAATAAAACGAATATAGCCTTTGGGCACTACCGTTTTGTATTCAAACCAAAAGTCAAAAACATCGCCAACCAGGAACACTTCGGCTGCATCATGCTTTATACTATCCAGCCAGCGCACTATCTTATCTTCGCGTTGGCGGCTTGAGGCATATGTACCTGTACCTAAATGAAAATCAGAAGCAAAATAGAGTTTGTCGCGAACCGGCATATTCGGCAAAAATACGTTTTAACAGCCAAACAGAAAAGATAAAGATTGTTACACAATTACCATCAAACAACAGCGTATCTTAGTGGTTATTCACAATACATCAAAAACTAAAATTATGGCAATCCCCGAAAATCCAAATCTTGATGATGCCCAGGAAGACAAAGATCCGGGCAACGAATTTGAGCAGAACGAAGGCCAGGATACCGGCAACGAAATAATTGACAATAGTGAACCGGATGTAGCCGGGTTGAACGCAGCCAGCCGCGCGTCCGAATCGTCATTTACTTTAAACTTTGAAGACGGCTATGCCCCCGCACCTGATAAAAAAGGCAAAGACCAGCAATCACCAAAAAACTGAGATACTAAACAATGAAAAAACTATTACTGCCGGCATTGATCCTGGTCATTTTTGCAGGCAAAGCATCGGCACAGTCGAAGGGCTTTACCATGGCCGATTTTAAGAACAACATAGGCAAAACAGGCACCTTATGCGATACCGTTTATTCGTTTAAGGCCGTAAGCGATACGCTTACCTTGCTAAATATGGGTGCGGCCTATCCAAGGCAAAAATATACCATAGCCGTAAAGGGGAATCAAATAAAGCTTGATTTGTCCGGCATAAAAGGGAAGCATGTGTGTGCAACCGGCGTATTTGAGCTTTTTAAAGGTCAGCCCGAAATTGTGGCCGATAAGCCCGAACAAATCACGGTTAACTAATCAATATCAAACATTATAAACAGGAAAAGCAGATCAATGATCTGCTTTTCCTGTTTATAATTAAAATCTTATTCAGAGTTTTTATTAGCCTTCAGCTTTATGCATTAAGCTTTTAGCTTTAAATTAAAATGCTTTATATAGGCCAAATACTATCTGTCCTTCGGTAATTGGCTGCTTGGTTACCAAACGGCCTACATTCAGTGTACGGCCTGTTGTGGTTACATTATACCCGGATGAGTTAACATAGTTGCCTTTTAGCGATAAGCCCCAACCCGCACCCATATCAAACCTGATTGCCGCGCTGCCGCCATAAGCAAAAGCATAGCCTTTAGAACTTTCCTGCGTAATGCTGCCGGTTTGTGCATCAACACCGGTAACAGTTATAGTTAACACCGGTGAAGTTTGGCTTTTAATAGCACCTGCCGATGCCCTTACATCAAATGACAGGCTGCGCCATACAAAGGTATATTGCGGACCTACCAACAGGTTAAAGCTGCGGTAACGTTTATCTGCAGATACTGTGCCCTGATCGGCTTTAAAATCGGTAGTATAGCCCTGCGATAATATCAGGTCGTCATCATATGAAAAATTGCTTTGATCCTGGTATGAAAAGGTGTAACCAATCCCAAAATTCCGGTGCAGGTAATATGCACCGTCAAGCTGGAAGGTAACGCCCTTATTTCCAAAGCCCGATTTATTATTACTGTAATCTGCTTTTGCAAAATCCCTCAGGGCATAGGATATTCCCATGCTTAACCCTACATAAGGTTTAAGTTTAACCTTGGTTTCATCATCTTTATCGTTGGTATCCTGAGCTTTTGAAGTAAATGCCAGCAGCATTAAAAGGCCTGCTGTAAAAAAAGTAAGGGTTTGTTTCATGTTTGTTATTATGTAACTGTATTACCGTAAGGTTTGCTGTTGCATACTTAAGCTGCAAAGCAAACGTGTAAAAAAACGCATTATTATTGATACTTATATGATAGCCGGGCCCGGTTTAGGCCTGAAAATCACAGCAGATATCATTTCCAAAAAACCAAGGGGTTAATTTTTAGTTATTTGCCCTTGTTTTACAGCAGTTTTTTTACGCCGCTAATATAGCCTGCCCCGGCCAATTAAACAGCAACCGGCTGCAAAATTAACAACTTTTAACCTTTTCGGCCATGATTACCTTGCGGCAATGTGCCTTAAATGGCTATCTTTAGTTTCCTGTAATTTAAACTTCCATGAAAAAAACGTTCTGTTTATTAGCGTTAGCTGTTTTATTTTGCAGCTACACACATGCACAAATGACTATAAAAACACTCCCATACCCCAAAACAAAAAAGGTTGATGTTGTTGATACCTATTTTGGCACCCAGGTGCCTGATCCTTATCGCTGGCTTGAGCATGACCATGCCGATGATACCAAAGCCTGGGTACAGGACGAAAATAAAGTAACTTTCAACTATCTCGACCAGATCCCCTACCGGGCCGAAATTCACAAACGCCTGGAATTCTTATGGAACTATGAAAAGTATAGCGCCCCTTTTAAAGAAGGTAAATACATCTACTTTTATAAAAACGATGGTTTGCAAAGCCAGAACGTACTGTACCGCCAGTTAGGTGATAACGGTGTTCCTGAAGTTTTCCTCGATCCCAATAAATTCTCTGCCGATGGCACTACCTCACTGCAGGGCATCGACTTTAGCAAAAATGGCGACCTTGCCGCTTACCAGATCTCTGAAGGCGGCTCGGACTGGCGCAAGGTTATCGTTATTAACGCCGAAGATAAAAGTGTTGTTGGCGATACCCTGAAAGACGTAAAATTCAGTGGCCTGGCCTGGCACGGCACCGACGGCTTTTATTACAGCAGCTATGATAAGCCAACAGAAGGCAGCCAGCTTTCGGGCATGACACAGTTTCATAAGCTTTATTACCACAAGCTTGGCACACCGCAAAGTACCGATAAGCTGATCTTTGGCGGTGATAAAACCCCTCGCCGCTATATTGGCGCCTACCTTACCGAAGACGAACGCTTTTTAGTGATCACAGCTGCCACCTCAACAACCGGCAACGAGCTATATATCCAGGATTTAAGCAAACCCGGCAGCCAGATTATTAACATTGTAAACAACTTTGATAATCAACACAGTGTTTTGGATAACGTGGGGAGCAAGCTTTATATCCTCACCAACATCTACTCGCCCAATTTTAAAATTATTACTGTTGATGCCGCCGAGCCGGGCATTACTCATTGGAAAAACCTGATCCCCGAAACTAAAAATGTCCTGAGCGCTACCACCGGAGGAGGTAAAATTTTTGCCGAATACCTGCAGGATGCCACCTCACTAATCCAGCAATACAATATGGATGGCAAGCTTGAGCGCACTATTCAGCTGCCCTCAATTGGCTCCGCATCGGGCTTTGGAACCAAGAAGGAAGAAAAGGTAACTTATTACACTTTTACTAACTACATATACCCTCCTACTATTTTTAAGCTCGATATTGAAACCGGCAACTCGGTGGTCTATAAAAAATCAGGGGTAAAGTTTGATCCTGAACAGTACGAATCAAAGCAGGTGTTTTATACCTCAAAGGATAAAACAAAGATCCCGATGATCATCACCTACAAAAAGGGAACTGTGCTTAACGGGCAAAACCCAACATTGCTGTATGCGTATGGTGGCTTTGGCATTAGCTTAACCCCGGCCTTCAGTACATCAAACATTATATTGCTTGAGCATGGTGGTATTTATGCTGTGCCTAACCTGCGCGGCGGCGGCGAATATGGCGAAACCTGGCACCGCAAAGGCATCAAACTAAAAAAGCAGAATGTGTTTGATGATTTTATAGCCGCTGCCGAATATCTTATCAAAAACAAATACACATCAAAGGATTACCTTGCCGTTTCGGGCGGCTCTAACGGAGGCTTGCTTATTGGCGCCATGTTAACCCAGCGCCCCGATCTGTTCAAAGTAGCTTTCCCTGCCGTAGGTGTGCTGGATATGCTCAGGTATAATAAATTTACTGCAGGGGCAGGCTGGAGCTATGATTACGGCACCGCCGAAGATTCGGAGCAGATGTTTAAATACCTTTATAACTATTCGCCTTACCATGCCCTTAAACCCGGTGTTTACCCGGCTACAATGATTACCACCGCCGATCATGACGACCGCGTAGTACCAGCCCATTCCTTTAAGTTTGCCGCGCGCCTGCAGGAATACCAGCAGGGAACAGCCCCAACGCTTATCCGTATTGAAACCAATGCCGGTCATGGGGCAGGGCAAAGTACAGCCCAGCTTATAAACGGCCAGGTTGATAAATGGGCGTTCATGTTTTGGAACATGGGTGTTAAATGGTAGTGATCCGATTTGCCAATTGCGCAGGATCATTTATGGCTAAGTGACTTAAAATTAAAACATTGTGGATATATTTAATTAACTAAATCAATCACCCATGATATGTTTCAAAAGTCTCCGCCATTTAAGTACCCCTGTATTCCTGCTTTTGGCAATAAGCACATTTGCGCAAAAGCCCCGGGCCCGAGATATCGGTATCCCTTTTGAAGGTACACCCGGCAGGTACAATGCCATTACCGATGTGCAGGGCGTTGAAGTTGGTTATAGTACAATTATTTTAGGATCGGGAAAAAATATAATTGGCAAAGGCCCTGTGCGTACCGGCGTTACGGCTATTTTTCCAAATGGCAAGGTTAGCCACCACCCGGTTTTTGCAAATTGGTATACCTTAAATGGCAACGGTGAAATGACAGGCACCACCTGGTTAACAGAATCGGGCTTTTTAGAAACCCCTGTCATGATCACCAATACCAACAGTGTAGGCGTAGTACGCGATGCGGTATTAAAATGGTTTGTAAATACAAACTGGTACGGCAACGAACAATATTGGTATACCTATCCTGTAGTGGCCGAAACTTATGACGGCGGACTGAATGATATCTACGGTTTCCAGGTTAAAGAAAGCAACGCGTTTGATGCGCTGAACAATGCTGCTCCCGGTACTATAAAAGAGGGAAATGTAGGCGGTGGCACCGGGATGATGTGCCTGGGGTTTAAAGGAGGTACCGGTACAGCATCAAGAGTTGTAACTATAAATGATAAAACCTATACTTTGGGGGTATTGGTACAATCAAACTTTGGCAGGAAGAAGAACCTGACCATAGCAGGCGCGCCGGTTGGCCGGGAATTAAAAGACACACTGAATTATGAATTTAAAGCCCCGCCGCAATCAAAGCACCAGGAAGGCGATGGCAGTATCATTGTAGTATTGGCTACAGATGCACCTTTGCTGCCGCATCAATTGAAGCGGCTTACCGAGCGGGTTGCTTTAGGCGTAGGGAAAGTGGGCGGCCGGGGAGAAAATGGTTCCGGTGATATTTTCCTTGCATTTTCAACGGCTAATCCGGATGCTTTTAGCCGAACAGGCAGTACCCGGGTTGAAATGCTGGCAAATGATCAGCTTAACCCGCTGTATGAGGCTACTGTACAATCTGTTGAAGAAGCTATCATCAATGCCATGGTTGCTGCCGATACCATGGAAGGCATTAATGGCAACAAAGCTTATGCCCTGCCGCATGATGCCGTAATACGGGTGCTAAAAAAGTACAACATTGTAAAATGATCTTATAAACCACATGAAAAAACAGTTCATACTTATTGTTATTCTATTTTCCATTAATCAGGCCTTTGCACAGCATAAAAAAACCAATTTAAACATCGTGTTTATCGGCAACAGCATAACCCAGGGTGTTCAACTGACCGATGCGGCTACCGAAGCCCCACCGGCAACTGCGGTAGCTTATCTCCAAAAACAAAAAAACCTGGATACGGTAAGTTTCAGCAACCAGGGGCATAGCGGTTATACCACGCTTGATTTTTTGCCCGGAACCGGCACTTTTGCCAAAGTTGAGGAAGCTGCCAATGCTTTTACCAACAAGGATGCGCTACTGATATTTTCGATAAAGCTTGGCACAAATGACAGCGCTATACAGGGGCCGCACGGTGCACCGGTATCGCCCGAAGATTATCAAAAAAACTTAAAGACCATAATTGATAAATTGTTAGCCGATTTCCCGAAAGCGATTGTCATTTTCCAGCACCCGCTATGGTATAGCCCTAATACCTACAATGGCGCAAAATATTTACAGGAAGGCCTGAGCAGGCTGCAAAGTTATGTGCCGATGATAGACGAGCTTGTAAAAACATATGCCGCTACAAACCCTAAACAGGTTTTTGTGGGCGATACCAAAGCATTTGCCTATTTTGAAAAAAATCACCTGACCGATCTGATCCCGGAGAATGGCAGGGAAGGCACATTCTATCTTCATCCCAATAAAAAAGGCGCCGAAGCCTTAGGCCGTTTTTGGGGGATGGCTATTAACAAAATAATAAAGCATAATTTTTAAATAGCAGGTAATGAGCTACACAGCAAACATCAAAGCCAGGATTTTTACGGCTTTGATGTGCTTATTAGTTTGCTCTTGTAAATCATCCGTAAAACAACCAATCCAGGCAGATAGCGGCCATACAGCGGCGCCGAAACTTAAAAGCATTGCTTATACCGATTCCGCTTTTAAAGTGATCCATGTTTTTGTTGCCCTGTGCGATAATAAATACCAGGGAATAGTACCGGTACCGCCCGCCATCGGAAACGGCCAGGATCCCGAAACCAATTTATACTGGGGATGCGATTATGGTATACGTACCTACTTTAAAAAAAGTAAAGACTGGCAGCTGCTTAAAAAGCAAAAAGGGAGCTCAATAATATTGGAAAGGCTCATTTTCCGTCATCGTACAAAAAAAGTTTATTTAGTAGCCGATGCCTGGGACGGCCAGGCCATTGAAAAAACTACCGAAGATTTCTTATTCAGCTGCGCCGGGCAATTAAAGGATACCATACATTACAACAGGCAGGTTATAGGTATTAATGGCAATGCACAATTGCTGGCTTATATTGGCCACGATGGCCTGATGGATTTCAGGCTGCCCAATGAATTTAAAAATGCAGATGGCAAAACCCGCGATTGCATCATTCTGGCCTGCATCAGCAAAAAATATTTCAACGGTTTCATTACTACCGCCAAAGCCAATCCCCTGCTTTGGACAACCGGGCTCATGTGCCCCGAAGCTTACACACTTCATGATGCCCTAACAGGCTATATCAATAACGAAACACAAGCAAGCATCCGGCAACGGGCAGTTGCAGCATATGTAAAATATCAAAAATGCAGCACCCAGGCAGCTGCAAACCTGTTAGTCAGCAATCATTAAACAAGCCTCAGGTTCTGAATAAAATTGTTTTGTTCATTCCGTTCAGTTCTTATTAACCATTAGCTAAAAATGCGCACTATGCTTAATTTTATGTTAATGAAATATTTACTGCTTTACATCCCTTTAATCCTGTTTGTAATATCATACGGTTACAGCCGCAGGTACTACCGCTTCATTGATAATGGCCGTGCATCTGAAATTGTTCAGGCAAACCAACGCTCAAAACAGTTCATGAATATGGCTGTATTTTCGTTTGTGGCACTTTTGATAGTATTAAAGCTGCTTTAATTATCGTAAAATCACCACATAGCCCGAAAAAACCTGATTGTTCATCTTTGTGTTTACTACATAGTAATAAGTGCCGGAAGGAACCTGTTTTCCCTGAAAAGTACCGTCCCATGGTTTAGGATACCCAACAGAGTGGAATAAAAGCTGCCCGTAACGATTGAAAACATCCACAGTACAGTTTTCATAGGCAACAAGGCCTTTGATCTCCCAGTAATCATTTGCCCCATCGCCGTTAGGTGTAAATGTATTGCTGATGTTTATCACCGGCGAAACCTTAACCGCAACATGGCTTTTATTAACACAACCGTTTGATTTATCAGTGATTTTCAGTTCGTAGATTATATCCTGATCGCCGGTTACAACAGGGTTTTTAACAGCAGGGTTATCCAGGCCTGTGGTCGGCGTCCATTCATATGTTACGTTTTCGCTGCCTACCACAGGGTTTAAAGTGATGGTGTGATCTTTTAAAACATACCTTGTATCGCCGGCGGCATCAGCCTGCACCGTTGGAGGCGGAACAAAATTAATGGTAATATCATCAGTAGGGGTATGACAATCATCAGCCTGAGTTGCCCTAAGCGTTAATTTAACAAAGCCTTTGGCAATATCAATAGGATCAGGCTGAAAGGTTGGATTGTATACATCATCTGAAGGAATGAATTTACCTAAGCCCGATGCTGAGGTCCACTTTACGGTAGTGCCTGAAAGTGGCTGACCGCTTAATGGCACCATGGGGGTTTCGTTACAAACATTATCAATGCTTGGCGGCCCGGCATCGGCGCCGGGGCTTGGCGCAAATTTAAAGGTCACATCCTTGGATACAGGGCAAAAATCTTTACCGGTTGATGTTAGGGTCAGCGTTACAGATCCTGCATTCCTGTCTTCAATTGACGGAAAATATTGTCCCTTAGGATTATCCTGTTTAGAGAAACCGCCGTTTGCACCGCCAGTCCAGATCCCGGTTCTGGTAGCGCTTTGCACACTACCCTCAAGCTGTATAAATGGAGCACTAATACATACGTTGTGCGAAGGGCCCGCATCAACAATCGGGGTTGGATCTACCTCAACATGTACAGGGAATGGTTCGCCCGGGCATTTGTTTATGATCAAATATAAATTATAAGTACCTGCGTTAGCAGCAGTAGCATTCGGAATAGTTGGGCTTGGATCTGTTGATTGATAATTATTAGGACCGGTCCACAGGTACTCCGCACCGGCAACAGTCTGGGTTGACAGCACAATATTATTTCCTTCGCAAACAGGGCTGTTACTATGCCCGTCGGGCTTTAAAGTTTCAGGCCTCACGATCACTGTATAAGTAACGGGGGTGCCGGCACAGCCAAATGCCATAGGTGTTATAGTATAAGGAACCTGCAGTGCTGTTGTTAAGGTATTAACCAGCGCTTCATTAATGGTATTTCCTGTTTGATTGGTAACCGCAGGGTTGCTAATACCCGGAACAGCCGGCCGGCTCCACAAAAACGTAGGCGAAGATACATTGGATGTTAAAGTAAGCCCCAATGGAGTATTATTACACATGACAGATGCGAGTGGTGCTGGATTGGTAATTAACACCGCCGGATTAACGGTTACCTTGAGCTCATATGGTGTTCCCGGACAAGTACTGGTTTTAAAATTAAACACATACGTAACTACAACAGGCTCATTGGTTGTATTAAAAAGTACCTCCTTTATAATTGGGGAAGCCTGCCCGGATACCGCCGCATTACTGATGCCTGTAACGGCCGCCCGGCTCCAGGTAAAGCTTGTAGCCGGGGTGTTAAATTTAACCTGGTAATTAGTGCTTGTGCCATTGCAAATAGGATCGTGTCCGGGATTTATAACAACAGGCGTGGCATTTATAGTTACTTTGTAGGTAAATACAGGACCCGGGCAACCATTTAAATATGGTGTTATGTTATAAGTTACATCAACGGCTGTACCATTGGGATTGGTATTGATCAGTGTTTCGGTAATTGAGCTTGTTGTTTGACCGGTTACCGCGGGGTTACTGATGCCGGCTACGGCAGGGCGGTCCCATGAAAAAGTTGTACCCGGCTGATCGGCCGTTATGGCATAATTTAATGCAGTACCGCTGCACACCGGCTCACCCGTGCCGCTGCTTGTTACGTGCGGGGCAGGCGTAACCGTTACATCAACTTTGGTTCGCTCACTGATACAGCCATTCACTGTAGTTTCTACATAATAACTACGGTTGATAGTTAACGGAGTCGTAGGAAAAGGATTGCCTTGTTTTACAGGGCTGCCGCCAACAGGAACATTGTACCAGGTATAAGTGCCCGTTGAACCGCTTGCTGTAAGTATTGCAGATTGCCCTTCGCAAACCGTTACCTTGTTATCCGTGCCAACCACCGGCGCAGCAGGCGGGGCCATTGCCTTAACCAATACAGGGGTACGATTGCTGACAATACCGCCTACAGTTGTTGCAACGTAGTAAGTAATATCGCTCAATATTGGCGGGGTAGTAAATATCGGGCCAGCTTTAAGGGCTGTTCCGCCGGTAGCATCGCTATACCAGCGATACGTGCCTCCCGGTGCTGATGCTACAAGGGTAGCTGTACTCCCGATACAAACAGGTTTAACGGCAGCGACAGTAGGTGCGGCTGGCTTTGGGTTTATGTAAATGGTAACGCGGCTTAATTTAGCACCGCAGGGCCCGGCAGGGTCATCAGAAGTTAGCGTAAGTATTGCAACCGTTTCGCCGGGGCCAGGGGTGTAAATAGCGTCCTTCTTTCTTGGGTCGGAGAATGTGCCTGCTCCGCCTGTCCATTTTCCTGTGAAAATCCCCCCTTTAATACTTCCTCCCAATGGTACAGGGTCCCCTTGTTGTACAGTTTGGGTGGGGCCCGCATTTATATCAACCTTGTCATAAATAGTTATCGTACCGGTATTAATGCTTTGTGCACAACCGCCGCTTGCGGCTATAGTATTGGTTATGGTATACGTGCCCGCAGGAGTTTTATCCAGGTCTATTTCGCCGGTACTGGCATTTTTAAATACCAGGTTACCCGAAGCTTCGCTGAAAACTCCCGCGCTGGCCCCTGCAGCAAAAGCGGGAAGCGGGTTTGGTACATCATTACAAATCGGCGTATTATATGAAAAACTGGCATTAGGGGTTATTACTATTGATATGCTTTGGCTGGCCGTACCAGGGCAGGTGCCACCGTAAGTAAAAAAGACGGTATATTTCCCTACCGCACTTGCCGCCACATTGATCTCGCCGGTAGTTTTACTCACAAAAACAAGTCCGGAAGATGAGGCGGAAAAGGTACCTCCGGCCGGATTATAAATAACAGGCACAACATTGCTCCCCGAAGTACAAATTGTTCCGGATGGGTATTGGAACTGCGGATCAATAATAGGAGTTGTTGATACTGTATAAGCAGTACGCGGGCTTATACATGTACCATTACCCGCCTGTGCGTAAAAGGTTGTTTGAGCAAATAAAGGACTGGTAGTATAAACGTTACCGGTATGTACCGGTACGCCGCCGGTAGCATCAGTATACCACTCAATGGTTTCGCCCGATGCAGGCACGCTTAAGGTTGCCGATTGGCCCGGGCATACCGTTGCAGTACCATTAACAGATGGAGCAACCGGCGGTTGGTTAATCTTCACAGTTACAGCAGTGCGGGGCCCGTTGCATTTGTTGGCAATGCTTTGTACGTAGTAGGTTGTATTTGCTGTAAGCTCAGGTGTAACATAGGTATTGCCGGTTACTAAAAGGGTGCCTCCTGTTGGCTGATCATACCACTCATAATCATCGGGCGAGCCGGTTGCTGTAAGTGTGGCCGAGGTGCCGGAACATATTGCCGTACCTGGTGATACAGGAGCGGGGATAGGGTCAAGTAACGTTACTGTAATTGCCGACCTGTCGCTTATACATGTCCCTACAGTTGTTTGAACATAATAAGTAGTGGTGGCTGTTAAGGCAGGCGTTATAAATGTATCGCCCGAAAATATGGCAGTACCTCCGGTAGCTGTAGTAAACCATTGAAAAGTTCCGCCCTGTGTTGATGTTGCAGTTAAAGAGGTGGATGTACCGTTACAGATTACCGGCCCGTCGGAAACAATTGGCGGCTCCGGTGCCGGGGTTATGGTAACTGGTACCGGGGTACGGTCGCTTGTACAAGTGCCGTTGCTGCGCTCAACATAGTAGGTTGTATTACTTGTTAAAACCGGGGTATTAAAAGTATTGCCTATGCCAACCGGGTTACCTCCTGTTGCTGCCGTATACCAGGCATATGTACCGGTGGGCGATGGATCGGCAGTTAAGGTAATACTGGTGCCATAACAGGCAACGGGCGATTGTGAAGGCGGGGCGGCGGGTATTGGCGCTACAGATACAGGTACTGCTATACGGTTACTTGTACAATCGCCCACACGTGTTTGCACGTAATACGTTATTGGAGCTGTAAGTACCGGTGTTGTATAATCAGGACTGGAAATTAGCGGTGAACCACCTGAGGGTACATCATACCATTCAACCACACCATTTGCATCTGCATGCAGGGTGATCGATGATCCTGAACAAACACTGGTGCCGGGGCCTACTACCGGAACGGCAGGCGGCGCGTTTATCCTGGCAACTACGGGTATGCCGGAACTGGCACAGCCTTTAATTACCGTAAAAAGATAATAAGTAGTATTGGTAAATAAAGCAGGGGTGTTAAAGGTTGCATCATTGCTCAAAGGCGTTCCCGTTCCCGAAGCATTTGAATACCATGCATAACTATCGGCACCTGATGCTATTAATGTTGCAGAAGTGCCGTAACACACCGGATCTGACTGGATACTTGGACGGCCAGTTACGTTAACCACAACCGCGCTCCGCGTACTGGTACAGCTGCCTACCGTTGTTTCTACATAAAAAATTGTACCCTGGGTAATTGGATCCGTTACATATGGATTACCGGTGAACAGGAAATTGCCATTAGCATCATACCACTGGTATGTTCCGCCGGGTGCTTTAGCTGTTAATGTTGCCGCAGTATTGGGGCAAACAATCTGGTTATCAACCGTAGGCGGATTTGGAGATGCCACGGAAGTGACCTGAATACTGGTAACTTTAGGTTGGCAGCCCGGTGTTTTATCGCTTACTGTAACGGTATAAGTTCCGGCCTTGTTAACATCAATAGATGCTGTATTCTCGCCGGTGTTCCAGATATAAGTAAAGGGACCGGTACCCCCGGTTAGGTTGGCGGTTAATGTTACACTTTTTCCCGAACAAATAGTAGTAGCAGTTGAGGATATAGAAACATTTAATGTACAGGTTTGGCTGTACCCGGCAAGCGAACTAAGGATCAGCAGAAATAGTACAAGTAACGGCTTATTAATGTTCTTCATAAGTCTCTTTATACTCAATAATGTGGCTGCAAGCGGTTCTCGTTAACGACTCCCCTTATTGAGCACTGTTTTAAGATTGGCAGATAATTCTGTTATTTTATACCAACCTGGCAATGATGTGTGGCTTTTTACGTAAAATACTGAAAATATGTTTGATAAAACATGAACAAAATGAACAATGAAACCAGGGTGAAAGTATTTCTTTTACTGGTTAAAAAAATGCCCGGTTAGGAAATAACCGGGCATTTTAACTAATTTAAGATAGTGTACTTTATACAATTTGAGAGATAGGCCCGGCAATCATTTCACAGTCAGCCAAGTTGAGGTAAATAACAGCAGCTTTTCTGTGTTGATTATCCTCTTTTTAACACTTCCACAGGGCAGGGAAGTATAGGATGTTATTAGTTTACTAAGCCTTTGTATTCTCTTATAACAAAGCCACAAAATCACGCATGGCCTGCCCGGGATCCGGCTGTTTCATAAAAGTTTCGCCGATAAGGAACCCATTAAAACCTTCCAGTTTGAGGTGGCGGATAGTTTCAGGGTCGCTGATGGCGCTTTCCGAAATCTTCATAAACTCGGCAGGGATATGTTTGGCTAATTTATAAGAGGTTTCTACCGATACGGTAAAGTCGGCCAGGTTGCGGTTATTTACACCAATGGCATCCAGGTTGGGGTTGATGCTACGTTCCAGCTCTTCGAGGTTATGTACCTCAAGCAGCACGTTCAAACCTAAGCTTTTGGCAAGTTTGGCCATAGTATCAATTTCGGCAGGGGTAAGTATGGCGGCTATCAGCAAAATAATATCGGCGCCTAACGATTTTGCTTCTATTACCTGGTACTCATCTATCATAAAATCCTTGCGCAAAACAGGGATGCTGTTTACCGAACGGGCTTTCACCAAATCGGCTTTGCGGCCCATGAAAAAGTTACGGTCGGTTAAAACAGAAAGTGCAGAGGCGCCCGCAGCGGCATAATCGGTAGTAACGGCGCTAACCCTTACCTTATCATTAATAATGCCTTTTGAAGGCGATTTACGCTTAAACTCGGCTATAATACCGGTACGCGCCGGATCAAGCAGAAACTCTTTAAACGAGTAAGTTTCGCGGTGAAAATATTCCGACTCCTCAAGCACGGTATACGATGTACGTTTTTTTGCAGAAGCAACTTCTCTTTTTTTATTGGCAACTATTTTATCAAGTATCGTCATAGATCGAAGTACTAATATTTATGTCATTGCGAGGTACGAAGCAATCTCGTAGCTATGCCTGTACAACAGACTTGCATGTATGCTTTCATGTTACGGGATTGCCACGCTATCGCTTATAATGACGTAATTGTAAGCTATTGATTATTAAGTGTATTTTATGATCTGTTTTATAAGTATAGGCGTTGCCTGCGGCCCGGGCTTTCCGTTACAAGTCCTCGCTTTGCCTGCCCGCAACCCCAACCCGCGCTGTGGGCTTTTCACTGCAATCCCTAACGCGGCCTACGCGCAACATCCCCTAATATATATTTTACACGTTCTGTCTCCGCAGGGTCTCTCGCAGAGGACCCTGCGGTTCGCCGCATGCATGGCGTAGACATCAGGGTCCTCTGCGAGAGACCCTGATGGAACGTTTAAAAAGTTTTGTTATCTTAATTTTTCAAAGTTATCATTATTCCTTAAAACTAAGCCTTTAGCCAGTTTTGCATCATTTCCTTGCCGTAATCGGTCAGGATAGATTCGGGGTGGAACTGAACGCCCCTTACATCGTACTGTTTATGCTTAAGCGCCATGATGGAATTATCGGCTTCATCAATGGCGGTAACCTGCAATGAATCGGGCAGGTCCTTACCACTCACTACCCATGAGTGATAACGGCCAACTTTAAAGCTTTCGGGCAAACCTATAAAAAGTGTTTCTTCACCATCAGTAACTTTTATAGGCGTGGCTATACCGTGCATGGGCTGGTTAAGGTTATACAAACTGCCGCCAAATGCTTCGGCAATAGCCTGCTGGCCAAGGCATACGCCAAATATGCTTTTGGTAGCGGCGTACTTTTCGATTACCTCCAACAGCAAACCGGCCTCAGAAGGTATCCCAGGCCCTGGAGAAAGGATGATCTTATCAAAGGCATCCACATCCTCAATGGCAAACTGGTCGTTCCTCCAAACCTCGCACTCCAGGCCAAGCTCATTAACCAAATGCACCAGGTTATAGGTAAAGGAATCGTAATTATCTATTATCAGGATCCGCCCCCCCTGCCCCCTAAAGGGGGTGCTTGAAGGAGTATTTATATTTTCGCTCATTATACTATATGTATTAAAAATCTATCAAAATTTAAATTAACAAACTATTATTCCCCCTTTAGGGGGTTAGGGGGCGACGCTTACAACTCCTCCGCCAGTTCAAAGGCCCTTCTTAAGGCCGAGATCTTGGTATCAACCTCCCTTAATTCGCTTTCTGGTATCGAGCCTGCTACAATGCCCGCACCGGCCTGGTAATGCAGCGTATTATTTTTGCTCAAAAATGATCGGATCATGATGGCATGGTTAAAATCGCCGTTAAAGCCCAGGAAGCCAATCGCTCCACTATAAAAACTGCGTTTTATATTTTCGTTTTCGTCGATGATCTCCATGGCGCGGTATTTCGGTGCGCCGCTCAGCGTGCCTGCCGGGTAGGTATCGGCCACCACTTTAAATGCCGATACGCCGGGTTTAAGCTTACCGCTTACATGCGATACCAGGTGGATAAGGTGTGAGTAATACTGAACCTCTTTAAATGCTTTAACAGTTACATTTTCGCAATGGCGGCTCAGGTCGTTACGGGCCAAATCAACCAGCATTACGTGTTCTGCCGATTCTTTGGGGTCGTTTTCCAGGTTACGGGCCAACTCGGCATCCCGCTCATCATCCCCGCTGCGTTTAAAAGTTCCGGCTATCGGGAATATGTTGGCTACGTTATTTTTTATGGTGATCTGTGCCTCGGGCGATGAGCCGAAGATCCGGAAATCGCCAAAATCAAAATAAAATAAATATGGTGACGGGTTGATGGAGCGCAGGGCACGGTAAACGTTAAACTCATCGCCCAGGAAGGTACGTGAAAACGCTCTTGAGGGCACTATCTGGAAAACATCACCCCGGTAAATGTGCTGCTTCATTTTCTCCACTATCGCAATAAACTCATCGCCGGTAAGGTTTGATTTTTCATCGCCATTGCTTTTGAAGCTGTATTCGGGAAAGTTTTTGTTTTTGATGAGGTATTCAAGTTTCTCGATACCACCATTGGTTGGTGCGCCCTCGGGCTGGTTGTGGAAGATGTAGAGTTCGTTCTTAAAGTGATCGATAGCGATGATGTACCGGTAAATATGGTACTGCATTACCGGGATCTGGCGGGTGGCATCATCACTTTGTTTTAGTTTGATGGTTTCGTAATGCTCAACGGCCTCATGGGTAAAATAACCGAACAAACCGTTGGTGATCATTTTGAGCGGGAGCGAATCGGTTTCAAAGCTGCCGATGAAGCTGTTGATCTGTTCTATCAGATCGAACGTTCCTGGCTCATGCGTTTCCTGGCTGCCATCGGGGTATTGCTTTTTGAGGATGCCGTTGTTGAGCACCAGGCCGCTCAATGGCTCACAGCAAATATAGCTGGTGCTGTTTTCCCGGCTGTGATAGTCGGAACTTTCCAGCAGCAGCGAGTTGGGGAATACATCGCGCAGGCGAAGGTAAATACTCACCGGCGTGGTGGTGTCGGCCAGCAGCTTTTTATAGGTAGTAATGATTTTAAATGTGCTCATGTTATTTTCAAAATATCTTAAAACAAAAAAACCCGGCGAATTGGGGTCGCCGGGTTTCCTATTTAGGTTCACAATTGATTAGGTCGTCTCTGATCAAAAAGCGCAAGCCGGCTGCCAATTTAATTGGTGCCACCAGCTGTTTGTATGTATGTTTTTAATCATCGTGGTCACAAATTTATAAAGAAATTTGAATTGTCAAATTTTTTATGAAATTATTTATTTGCTAAATCCTATTAGCCACGTAGAATTACTGTGGAATCAGCATAATGCCCACAGCAATGAGCACAATCCCGATCAAATAAAAAATAGCAATGGCTTTGTGTTTAGCTTCGGGCGTGGCAGCTTTCTTCGATTTGCTGTGACCAATGGTTATTAACGCAATGGCAATGATCATGATAACCCAGTGCTCAACCGTAAAATAACGGGTAACATTGTTCTTCATAGTTTCTTTGGTAAACTGCACCATCGGACTTATAAAAAATAAAACGATGCCGATAAGCAATTGTGTATGTACCGAAATCATGGCAAACAGGTTAAGCTTGCGGTTGCCTTCGCCGTAAGGCCTTTTACTCAGCCAGCCCATAAATGCGCGTACAAGGGCCAGCAATACCAATACAATAACAATGTACCTGAAACCGGAATGAAATTCCTTAAAAAAGCTATAAAGTGTCATACATCAAAATTTGCCGTGAATATACAATATATCGGTCATTGATATCATTGGGGCATTATGTCATTTTTTGCAGACATAGACTTCCGTTAATAAAACCATGTCATTGCGAGCGCAGCGTGGCAACCGCACGGAAGCATAGCCGCCCTGTATAGCATGCGATTGCCGCGTCGCCCCATAGCACAGACCCACCCCGCTCCTCGCAATGACATATTTTATAGTTGCCGCAGTTTGGTGTTAAACAAAAAAAGCGATGAGCCTAAACCCATCGCTTTTCCAAATCCGAAATCGAAAATCCGATATCCGAAATCAATAATTATATCAACAGCCTTACAGGCTCTTCTAATAATTGTTTTAATGTTTGCAGGAAGGCTGCAGCTGTAGCACCGTCAACTACGCGGTGATCTGCGCTCAGGGTAACCTTCATGATGTTGCCAGGTACTACGGCACCATTTTTAACAACCGGCACAGCCTGGATCCCACTTACTGCAAGGATACATGCGTTAGGTGTGTTAATAATAGCAGTAAACTCGTCAACGCCAAACATACCAAGGTTTGATATGGTGAAGGTTGATCCTTCCATTTCATTTGGCTGCAGTTTTTTAGCTTTCGCTTTACCGGCAAACTCTTTCACCTCAACCGAGATGTGGCTTAATGATTTACCATCAGCAAATTTAACAACAGGTACCAGCAAACCTTCGTCAACCGCAACGGCAACACCAATGTGAACGTGCTCGTTAGTGCGGATCTTATCGCCCATGAATGCTGAGTTGATAGCCGGGTGCTGCCTCAAGGCTACAGCACAAGCTTTAACAACAAAATCATTAAATGAAATTTTAACCGGGGCAATTTCATTCATACGGGTACGGGCAGTAATAGCCTGATCCATATCAATGCTCATGGTTACATAGAAATGCGGGGCAGTAAACAAGCTTTCGCTTAAGCGGCGGCTGATAGCTTTACGCATTTGCGTAACGTTCCTTTCGGTAAATTTCTCTTCGCCTGTAAAGGTTGGTAATACGATTGGCGCTTTTGCAGCAGGTGCGGCAGATGGAGCAGCGGCAGGCGCGGCTTCAGCAGCAGCTGGTTTAGCAGATGGTGTATATTCCTCAATATCCTTTTTGATGATGCGGCCGCCTTCGGCGCTGCCTTTTACATCATTAAGGTTGATGCCTTTATCTTTAGCTATTTTACGTGCAAGCGGTGATGCTTTTACGCGGCTGTCATCATCTGATGATGCTTCGGCAGCAGGAGCAGCATCGGCTGTTTCGGTTTTAACTTCAGCAGCAGGGGCAGCTTCAGCAGCAGGGGCTGCGCCATCATCCTGTAGTAAAGGTGTGATATCGGTACCTTCTTTACCCACAATAGCAATAATGCCATTTACTTTAGCAGCTTCACCTTCTTTTACGCCAATGTATAACAGGGTACCTGCTTCATAACCCACAACTTCCATGGTAGCCTTATCGGTTGCCACATCAGCCAGTGAATCATCAGCTTTTACTTTATCGCCAACTTTAAAGTTCCATTTTTCAATGGTGCCTTCGGTCATGGTATCACTCAGCAAGGGCATGCGGATCACCGTAGCCGGGATGCTTGACAGATCAACCTTTGGTGCGGCTGGTGCCGGAGTAGCGGCAGGTGCTTTATCAGCTACTGGTGCAGCTTCTTTAGCTGGTTCTGCAGCAGCGCCGCTGCCAGCCTGATCAAGTAATGGTTTGTAATCTTCGCCTTCTTTACCTAAAATGGCAATTACAGAATCAACCGGGGCAGCAGCACCTTCCTCTATACCTATGTACAAAAGAACGCCATCCTGGTACGATTCAAAATCCATGGTAGCTTTATCGGTTTCAATCTCGGCCAGTACATCGCCCGATTTAACCTTGTCGCCAACTTTTTTATGCCATTTCGCCAATACCCCTTCGGTCATGGTATCGCTCATTTTAGGCATTTTTACTACTTCGGCCATATATTGATAGTATTATAAATTCAGTATAAATATAGTTTGTTCTTAGCGTGAAGTCCAAAGTCTGAAGCTTTTAGTTTGAAGTCTTTAATCCGACTTCAAATACTATAAACTTCAGACTTAGTACTTATGACTTAAAACTTAGTCCCTGATATAAGGATAATCTTCCTGAACATATACATCGGTATATAATTCAGAAGCATCCGGCCAAGGTGACTCTTCGGCAAATTTAACCGCCTCATCAACAATAGCTTTGATCTTAGCATCCATTTCATCAAACCATGCTTCATCAGCATATTTTTCAGTAAGGATAGTTTGTTTGGTAACTTCAAGAGGATCTTTTGCCTTGTAGCTTTCAAGCTCCTCTTTGGTACGATACTTTTGCGGATCGGACATGGAGTGGCCTTTATAACGGTAAGTACGCATTTCAAGGAAGGTTGGGCCTTCGCCTGCACGTGCACGCTGAATGGCTTCGTCCATTGCTACGTGTACTGCCGCCGGATCCATACCATCAACTGCTGATGAAGGGATACCGTAAGGCAAACCTAATTTGTAAATATCCGTTTGCACCGTTGTACGCTCAACAGAAGTACCCATAGCGTAACCGTTGTTTTCGCAAACAAAAATTACTGGCAATTTCCAAAGCGCAGCCATGTTAAAGGTTTCGGTAAGTGCACCCTGGCGTACGGCTCCATCACCCATATAGGCAATGTTCACAAACTCGGTACCTTTATATTTTTCGGCAAAAGCGATACCTGCACCCAGTGGTACCTGACCGCCTACGATGCCGTGGCCACCATAAAAATGTTTTTCTTTATCAAACATGTGCATAGATCCACCTTTGCCTTTTGAGCATCCGGTAGCTTTGCCATACATCTCGGCCATAATGGCGTTTGGAGTTACCCCCTTAGCAAGTGCGTGAGCATGATCGCGATAAGCGGTGATCATACTGTCTTCAGGTTTAATTACAGACATTGCTCCGGCCAAAACAGCCTCCTGCCCAATATACAGGTGGCAAAAGCCCCTGATTTTTTGTTGTCCGTATAATTGTCCTGTTTTTTCTTCGAACCTACGCATCAACAGCATCTGTTCGTACCACATCAGGTAGGTGTCCTTGTTTATTTCGATTGAACTCATGTATTAAACAACCTTTTTGGAGTAAAGCGCAAATCTAATTATATCCTGCAAAATATCGAAACCTCAAGCAAATTGTTGCAAAATTTTATTTGGCGGCTTTAAAGTGTGTCTGGCATCAACAAACCGGGGCCTTATAAGCTTGGCACAGGCAATACAGCTAAAATAAAACTTAAAAAAACACACCCATGGGCAATAAATTATCGTTTTACGAAGTTTTAGAAACGTTGTGATTATCTGAAAGCTAAAAAAGCCCTCAAATAATTACAACCAAATTACATTGATATGCGTACAAAAGCCTGTTTATTAAATTGATGCATAATAAAAAGCACTTTTTTATATTTTTTGAAAAATAAGTGTCATTTATTTGCAATTCTGAAAAATATAAATAGCTTTGTAGAGCACAATAGACATAATGTCTGATTTAATAAACAATTTGTTGTCCCTAACTCAACAAACAAACTGATTAAATGAAGAAATTTGCCCTGGCTATTGCCTTACTTTTCAGCGTCGTAGCTTCACAAGCTCAAACCAAAAGTGCCCCGGGCACCGGTGATGACAACAAAGACGATCAGGAAAGTTTAGGTAAAGCATACTTTTCCCAAATTATGGGGGTTGCTTTATCTGCTACCTCAAACATGAAACTCTTTCACTTTGTTTACGATTGGATAGGTACCCCTTATCACTTTGGCGGAAGCTCAAGAAGAGGTATTGACTGCTCAGCCTTCACTAAAGAATTGTACAGCGAAGTTTTTAACCTTGATATTAAACGTAACTCACGCGATATTTTCAGCATGGTTAACCCTGTTGGTAAAGATGAGTTAAAAGAAGGCGACCTGGTTTTCTTCAAAATCCACAGCCGCAGCATCTCGCACGTAGGTATTTATTTAGGTAATAATAAATTTGCTCACGCATCATCAAGGGGTGTAGCAATCAGCAGCCTTGACGATGCTTACTACAGCCGTTTCTTTTATAAAGGCGGCCGGTTGTTAGCTTCATTTAAGGATGAATTTAAAGGTTCGGCATCCATGGGTAATAACGATATGGGCGACGACGTAGACGAAAGCAAGAACTAAACGATTTTGAAATAAATAAACTAATTTGGTCCCTTCATTTTCAATGAGGGGATTTTTTTATAATGAGATTTTTATTGCTTACAGCAGCCTGCCTGGCGCTGTTTTTACAGGCGTGCAACCACCCGCCAAATAAAAAACAATTGCTGGCCCTTGCTCCCAAACCTAAACCCGATACCACAAAAACAACAGCCGCAGCCGTTGTTCAGCATGATTCCATTTGTATAGCCGCCGTTGGCGATATGATGCTCGGAACATCCTACCCCAATAATTACACCCTCCCGCCCGATAGTGCCAGAAACAGCTTTAATGTGATTGCCGATGAATTAAGAAATGCCGATGTAACATTTGGCAATCTTGAAGGCAGCCTGCTTGATGGCGGCAACCCTGCTCATTACAAGCTGCATCAAAAAAGCAAGGCCTACCTGTTCAGAATGCCTACAGCTTATGCCAGTGTTTTTAAAGATGCCGGGTTTGATATATTAAGCCTTGCCAATAACCATATTGGTGATTTTGGAGATACCGGCCGCATAAGCACTACCCGCGTGCTCGATAGTATAGGTATTAACTACGGAGGCCTGCTTACTCACCCTACTACAGTATTTGAACGCAACGGGATTAAATATGGTTTTTGCTCCTTTGCACCCAATGCCAATACCCTCCCCATCCTTGACCTGAAGAACGCTACCCGCATTATCAGCGAACTGAAACAGCGCTGTGATATCCTCATCGTATCCTTTCATGGCGGAGGCGAAGGCGTAGCTTATGAGCATGTGCCTTTTGCTATGGAATCCTTTATCAGCGAAAAACGGGGCGATGTGCATGCTTTTGCGCATAACGCAATTGATGCCGGCGCTGATGTAATATTTGGCAATGGCCCCCATGTAAGCCGGGCAATGGAGGTTTACAAAAACCGGTTAATTGCTTACAGCCTGGGTAATTTTTGTACTTATAAATGTGTGAGTGTAGCCGGTGTTTGCGGGCTGGCCCCCTTACTAAAACTGCACCTGAACAAAAATGGAGAGTTTTTGAACGGCCGCATCATATCCCTGCGACAGGCGCATGATAAAGGCCTTGAGCTTGATTCGCTTAACCGCGCTGCAATCCGGATCAGGGAGCTTACCGAAGCCGATTTCCCCGATGCAGGATTGGTTATATCCGACACCGGCGAGATCAGCCTTAATCCGGTTATTCAGAGCGAGAACCTGTAAATAAAAAAGAGGGGCAGGAATTGAACGCCGTATCTACTCATCCCGACATCACCGTAGCCGTTAACTTAATGGAAAAAAGCGCTGGCTTGTACGATTCCCCTCTTTGCGGCAAAGCCGGATAGAGAGTGGTCCAGCAAAGCGCAGACCGGGTGAGTAAACTATGCGATTTGCAATGCTAACCGTCTATTTAAGATTTAAGCCGCTTCATCTTTGGTATTCCGCACCAGGCTAATACCTGTTGTGAAAAATATTAATGAAATGATCCCTATTACTACCATGGTAGTTACCTGCGTGCTATGGTTTATGATAGCTATACCAGTATAAATGAGGCCGACTATACCGAGCACGCTCAGTATGGTTCCAAAAGTTCGTTTTAAGTTCATGGTTTGTGCTGTTTTTTATGAGCATTTTTTAAAAAACAAATAACACACCAATAATTAATGTTACTTTTATTTTAAACATAATAAACCGAACCATGCCCGAATCATTTGGATCATTGATAACGATAGCTATTTTCGTTGTCATCCTTATTACCATTTTTACCTCGTTTGTGTCTGTTAAACAGGGCACAATAGTAGTTATCACCGTGTTTGGCAAATACCGCCGCATCCTTACACCGGGGCTTAATTTTAAGATCCCCTTTATCGAAAACATTTACTCCAAGATTTCCATCCAGAACCGCTCCGTTGAGCTGGAGTTCCAGGCGGTAACTTACGACCAGGCCAATGTTTACTTTAAGGCCATGCTGCTTTACTCCGTATTGGATCAGCAGGAAGAAACCATCAAGAATGTTGCCTTTAAATTTGTTGATGAGCGCAACCTGATGCAGGCCCTTATCCGCACGGTTGAAGGTTCAATCCGGGCCTTCGTAGCAACCAAGCGCCAGAGCGAGGTACTGATATTACGCCGTGATATTGTTGAGCACGTAAAAGAGCAGCTGGATGTGATACTGGAAGGCTGGGGCTACCACCTGCAGGATCTACAGTTAAACGATATTACTTTTGATGAGGTGATCATGAAATCAATGAGCCAGGTTGTTGCATCAAACAACTTAAAAGCTGCCGCCGAAAACGAAGGCCAGGCCCTGCTTATCACCAAAACCAAAGCTGCAGAGGCCGAGGGTAACGCCATCAAAATTTCGGCACAGGCCGAGCGTGAGGCGGCTCAGTTACGCGGACAAGGTATAGCGCTGTTCCGCGAGGAAGTTGCCCGCGGTATGACTGTGGCTGCCAAAGAAATGGCCGAAGCCAATATGGATACTTCGGTAATCTTATTCACCATGTGGACAGAATCCATCAAACATTTCTCCGAAAATTCAAAAGGGAATGTTATTTTCCTTGATGGCTCAACCGATCAGATGCAACATACGTTAAAAGAAATGATGGCCTTAAACCTTTTACATACCGACAACGTCAAAAAGTAAAAGTTAAAAACCGCCATTTTTTTAAATGAAAAGAAATATTGTGAAAGGGATAGGCCTTACGGCCATGTGTATTTTGATGGTGATAACGTCGGCTTCGGCACAATCATTTCACCAGCTTACCGCCAATGATTTTTGGGGAACGCCGCGGGCTAATGCCGGCGGCGTTGTAGCTTATACCAATTGTACTATCGATTACCGTTACCAGGCGCATCGTGAGCAGGGGGGCTACCGACTCAACTTTAATATCAGGCTGATCCTTAATAATAACAAATCATGGCTTGATAAAAGCCGGGTTGGCACGCCACAGCAACTCAGTGAAATACTGAAGCACGAGCAGGGCCATTACACCATCGCCTTTTTAGAGCAGCAGGAGCTGTTACGTATTGTAAGCCGTACCCGCTTCAGCAATAATTATAACTATGAGGCCATGGCTATCTTTAACCGCATCGACGCCAAATACAAACAGCTCAATGCCGATTACGATGAAGATACCGCTCACATGACCGACCGCAAACAACAGCATAGCTGGGATATGTACTTTCAGCAAAAGCTTAAGTTTTTGCCGGAGGATACTGAGAGTTAGTTTTTTCATTGCATGTTCAAGCGTCCTTCGTTTGAACAACAGGGAGGGTAAGCTTAAACCTGCTATCTGTATTCTTACATTGCACCAACCACATCCCTTTGCAGCAACCCTGCAACCCACCTATATTTGCTTTCATCGCCATGACGGAGCAATCATCCAATATCCATCGTAAAATTATCCATATTGATATGGATGCATTTTACGCGTCGGTTGAGCAGCGGGATTTTCCGGAATACCGGGGCAAACCTTTAGTGGTTGGCGGCTTGCCCGAAGGACGGGGCGGTGTGGTGGCTACTGCCAGTTATGAAGCCCGGAAGTTTGGGATCCGTTCGGCCATGTCATCTAAGAAAGCTTTACAGCTTTGTCCGCATGCTTTGTTTGTAAGGCCGAGGTTTAATGTTTATCGTGAGGTATCACAACACATCAGGGAGATCTTTAGCCGCTATACCGACCTGATAGAACCGCTCTCCTTAGATGAAGCTTTCCTGGATGTAACCAATGATAAGCAGGATATTGGCTCGGCCATTGAGATAGCCAAACTCATTAAGCAAGCCATTAAAGACGAGTTGCAGCTCACGGCATCGGCAGGGGTATCCATCAATAAGTTTGTAGCCAAAATAGCCTCGGATATCAATAAACCCGATGGCCTCAAATTCATCGGCCCATCAAGCATCGAAAACTTTATGGAGCAGTTGCCTGTCGAAAAGTTTTTTGGTGTGGGGAAAGTAACCGCGCAAAAAATGAAGCAGATGGGCCTGCATACCGGGGCCGACCTGAAACGGCTGGAAGAAAGTGAACTTACCCGCCACTTTGGTAAAGTGGGCAGGTTTTACTATCAGATAGTGCGCGGCATTGATAACCGGGAAGTTCAACCGCACCGTGAAACCAAATCCCTCGGCGCTGAGGATACTTTTGCCTACGATTTGACTACGCTTGAAGAGATGGAGACCGAACTGGATAAGATAGCTGTCACCGTGCATAACCGACTGCTTAAATACGAATTAAAAGGCCGCACCATTACCCTCAAGGTAAAATATCACGATTTTAAACAGATCACCCGTAACCAATCGTTTCCAACACCGGTAAACGACCTGGAGACGATCAGCAATACCGCTAAACAACTCATGGCTGCTACAGGTGTCGACGATGTAAAAGTGCGCCTGTTAGGCATCTCACTTTCAAACTTTGGCGAGCTGCAGGCTAAACAACGGGATGATAAAGAGCTTGGGCCCGGAGATCAGTTAGAGTTAGAATTGTAGCCCTGAGAAAATTGTCCCCACCTAACGCGAAACCGCCTTGTTATTAACCGCTGTATACCATTTAGATAGTTTATTCATCAGCTCATCAAGCTTAACGGGCTTACTCAAATAATCATCCATACCGGCCTCCAAACAATCCTGCTCGTCACCGGTCATGGCGTTAGCGGTGAGGGCTATGATAACAGGCTGCTTAATATCTTCTTTGCGGATCACACGGGTAGCTTCAAGGCCATCCATAACGGGCATCTGCATATCCATTAATATCAACCCGTAATCATTCTGATGCAGGGCTTTTATGGCATCCAGTCCGTTTTTGGCTATACCTGGCTTATAGCCCATCTTACTTAAAATATGCTTGATAACATGCTGGTTAATCTCATTGTCTTCGGCAATAAGAATATTAAAGGGATATTTATCGCTAAACTCGACTGAAAGCTTGGCTTTAACCTGTTTATCATCGTTCTGGCCCGAATTATTTCTAAGTGCCATGAAAACCTGCTTTCCGAGTACCTGTTGTTTAATCGGTTTGTTCATGATAGAAGTAAACAGCGCCCGCTGATCTTTTATAAACTCTTCACCTACCGAGCTCAACAATATAATAGGAATATGGCTGTATTCTTCCCTGGCAATACGGGCAAACATAACTCCATCCATTACCGGCATATTCATATCCGTAATAATCAGGTCGATGTTTTTATCTTTTTGCAATACCACCAAAGCCTCTGCGGCAGATTCGGCAAGCACAGATTTAAGGTTCCAGTTTTCAAACTGGCGTTGTAGAATAGATAAGTTGGTGTGGTTATCATCAACCACCAGTATCTTTTTACCATGTAATTCGGCAAGGTCAAAACTTGGCGACTGCTGATGAGATATTTCACCCGGATAAGCATTGATGGTAAAGGAAAACTTGGCCCCAACGCCGGGTAAGCTTTGAACACCTATGGTACCCCCCATCAGCGTAACCAGCTTTTGGCATATGGCCAAACCTAAGCCGGTACCGCCGTATTTCCGTGTGGTAGATGAATCAACCTGTGAAAAAGCACGGAACAAACGGTGCAGTTTATCTTTCGGAATGCCAATGCCAGTATCCCAAACATCAAACTGCAATTTCAGCAATCCATCAATTTGTTTTTCAAGGCAGCTAACTCTAATGCCCACTTCGCCTCTTTCGGTAAACTTAATAGCATTGCTTACAAGGTTTATAAGTACCTGTTTAAGCCGGAGCGGATCGCCGATAATGCTGGGCGATATATCTTCATCAATCTCATAAACCAGGTCGAGCCCCATTTGTCCGCCTTTAACGGCAAACATATCCATCACATCTTCAATACTTTGCCTTATGTTGAAATCTTCCTTTTCAAGGTCGAGACTGCCTGCTTCTATCTTTGAAAAATCAAGGATATTGTTGATCACATGAATGAGGGTTTCGCCGCAGTTGATGATGGTTTCGGTAAACATGCGCTGCTCATCATTAAGCTCCGTTTCATTCAACAGCGCCGACATGCCGATAACCCCATTCATAGGCGTACGGATCTCATGGCTCATAGTAGCCAGGAAAATACTTTTTTCCTGGTTGGCCTGGTCGGCTGCCAGGCGGGCCTTTTGAAGCTCCTGGTTAGAAAGATTTAATTCCTGGTTAGCGGCTGCTAAAACCTCTTCATTATGCTTGCGCTCAAGCGATAATTGTGCTTCGCGCTGCAAATCGGCCATTTGCAGGGTTTGTACTATTCTTAACTCATTGTACTTGCGCAACTGATATGCCCAAAGCCCGCATATAAACATGATGACCCCGGTAAGTAATACATGGATGGCAAAAGTTTGCAGGTCGAAATAATTGAGCTGGGTAAAAAATATGTTGCCATAGCCTATATCCTGCAGATAGCTGAAAGTGGCATGATGTATAATAACTACTATAAGCAGCGGGACCTGCAGCTTCCAGTTTTGATAGGTGATAAGCAGCGCGCTTGAAATAAAGGCAAAAAAGTGCATCTCAAACATGCCGTGCATCTGGTAAATGTACTGGGCCATAAAAATACCCAGCACGGCTGCCAGCACATATTGATACAGAGGAGATTGGGGCAGGGCAATTTTTGCTGTATAATAGGCCAGCAGGCAAAGGCCGCCAACACCAAAGGCTATAAGCCAGGTATCATAAAAAAAGGCCAGTGCCAAACCAACTGCAAAATGCACAGGCAGAAAGTAATTCATCAACCTGTCTGAGCGGTCTTTGATCTCGGTTTGGAAATTAATGTTATGGGCTATGGCTGCAGTCACTATTATTGAAAACTTAGGGGTATGTTAATTATGACAATCGGGCAAGCGACAGCCATATGAAATTAGTGCCAATTTATTAAATGTAAGGCGGGTGTTGTTAACAAGTAAACCGTTAATTGCTATTTTGGCAAAGCTTGTTTTTTCGTTGGTACAGTACCGGCTTATATTATAGTTACCGCGATAGTACAATTTGCTTGCGGTATCAATAAGCGCAACCTGTGGTGTTGAATAAACCCCGCATGCTTCGGCAACCGAAGGATCAAATATTACCGGGAGCTTCATGCCAAACTTATCCTGGATTTCGCTTTCGGTAAAATGTTTGCTGCTCATGATCACAATGGCAAAATTTACCTGCCCGCGGTATTGCTCAACAATGGCTTTAAACTGTTTCATATTAAATCTCGAGCAGGGGCAATCCGGGTTAAAAAAGTGCAGGAACAGCGGCTTGCTGTGGTCTTTAAAATGCTTTGGATTAATGGAGACTATTGCGCCTTGTTTTACCGCTTTGTAGTTTTCGGGGATAGGCGTGGGCAACTGATATTGCAACTCATTATACCAAAATAATGCGCCAACAACAGCAAAAAGTATAACAAGCCAACCAATAACTAACGTTTTCCTCATTGTGCCAAAGTTTTCTGCACATCAACAAAAACAGTTGAAAAACTGCAAAAAACACTTGTAAAAATACTGTTTTCCGTGTATAAAAAACACTTTTTCAGCGGTTTAAACATGCAGGTTTTAGGCTTGACTGTATTAGCCAGCCTCCTTTTAACCTTTGATTAAATTTGCGGATATACCTTCTATTTACTTAATAGTTTGTTTTCTCTTTTCAGTTAAATAACGGCGCAATGGGATATCGTAACCTATCATAACCAGGTAAGCGAATATTATCAACACAATTAACCCGCCTATAATGATGTATGTTAAATGTATGGTATCGGGTTTGTTTGCTGTATAATAATTACCGAATATCCACATCACAGCATAATGTGTCATATATAACGGATAGGAAATATTGCCCGAAAAAACACATATTTTACGTAAGCCATCGTTAAGAACAGCGCCCGCTCCTAATGACACCAGCAACGGGAAATAAATGATTACTATAAAAGGCTCGGTTAACCAGTTCCAGGATGAGAATGGCGTCAGGAAAGCCAGCATTAATAAAACCGAAATACCAATAAAGCCAAGCTTGTTTTTGATGATTAGCTTATAACGGAAAACCAGCAAACCAGCAGTAAATGAATAGGCTATCCGTACACCTCCATCCCAAAAAGTGCCGCCGCTCCAGCCGCCCATTAAATTACCCGAGTGGCCGGCCACATAGCAAATAGCTACCGCCGCAATCACGGCAAGCACAATCAGATAGCGCCGTGCAAGGCGATAAAGCACAAGCGCGTAAATAATGTTAGCCACATATTCCCAAAACAACGACCATGCAGGTGCATTGAAGCTAAACAAGTTAAAAAAACGTTCCGTCATGGCCGGATATGGGATCATTAATACCGAGCTGAGAAATATCAATAATATGTTGCCTCCGTTACGGGTTATAGGCTGGGTAGCAAAAGGATCAAATAAAAAAGTCAACAAACCCAAAACCGACCCCAAAACGACAAGCGGGTGCAGCCTGATGAGCCTCGACTTAAAAAATTCTTTAATACCCATTTTGCCAATCCTGTCGTCATAGGCGTAGCCAATTACAAAGCCCGACAGGCAAAAGAAAAAATCTACCGCCAAAAAACCGTGACCTATAAAATCCTTGCTATAGTCTGAGTAAGCGATCTCCATAAAATGGAAGGTAACAACAGATATAGCGGCTATACCCCGCAGGCCGTCAAGAATTTCAAAATGCTGTTTGGTTTGCAGTACGTTCGGGCTTACTTTATCCATGTCAAATTATCCAGGCTGGTTGCAGGAACCTGGTTTGCTAAATAAACAAAAATCCGCCGGATAAAAGATTTACATTTTCAAATAGGCATTAACAGCCAAACTGGGTAAGGTGGTGATCAACATGTTTATAAAACATATTATTCCATTCGGTAAGGGTTAAAGGGCCAAACGAATGCGATTCGCGGCCATCAAAAGCTTTTTCGCCCAGTTGCCGTGTTTTTTGGATATAGGCCACCAATCGTGCTTTTTCGGTATTAAAATCCCTTTCACCGGTAATGAGGAAGGCAGGCGCGGTTGGGTTGTTACGCTTATAAGGCGTTTCGCTTACCACTTTATTTTTAACCAGCATTTTCAGGATCAGTTTCATGAATGCGTTGGGTTTAGGATGTTTATCTTCATATACCATTTCATACGATACACAGCAGTGCGCCAGCATTTGGGCAACGTTCATTTTGCCCCATCCGGGTGCGGTTTGCGGAGTAAGCTTGTTAATGCGGCTGATCACATCATCAGCTACCTGTACAGTGAAAATATTGGGTAAGGCCATGAGGGAAAGATAGGTACAATTTGTGGTTTTGAAAATGAGTTTAATCATAAATAGCGGGATGGGTTTTGACTTGTTGAGAGCGGGGTTCGATTATAAAAAAACAAAAGTGCTGTGTCCTTAATCTGACTTTTTTAACATAGATTTATTGTGAATCCACACCATCATAATGCCATGAAACCTTACGCAAATCTTAAATTCTCAATTACTGTTTTATTCCTTTTTGTATTCAATCCCTATGTTTTTTGTACCGATTTGTTAGATAATGTAACAGCCAAAACCAAACTGATTAATGATTTAAAGGATGTGTACAGGGCATATGATATTAACCACAAAGTCGCTGATCAAAAAGAGCTGATAAATGTTTATAGCGATGCCGGGGGTGATATTAAGAAGATGCTGGTTGATTATATCAATGTATGCAATGCCTTAAAAAAGGTTCACTTTTTTAACGATACGTTAAATAATTATGTACAGCATTACCTGAACTTAACTATTCAGAATTATAAAACAGCAAAAATCAGCGGCTTTAATTCTGTTACGTTCAAAAATAGTTACAAAGTTTACTTGAAAGAAAGTGATAAATATTTCAATTACATAGCCAGCGCTTACCCTATGAAAAGGTTTGTTAGCATGAGCGAAAAACAATACTGGCAGCTTAATGACAAAAAAAACTACATCAAATCGCCCAATTATACTGCGTATGAAAAGCTCAAGGTAAAAGATTTAAAAGCGGGTTTGGCTTTACTGGAAAAAACCGGCAGTCCGGCTGCCAATTTCCAGGAGTATTCCATTTATCAAATTGAAATTGCCGATCAGTATGTAAAACACAACGGCAAACTGGGCGATAATAGTAATGAGCTTGCTATACGTAAGTACAGGGCTATTTTGAGTAAAAAGCAATACTCAGTTTATCTTTTTGAATCGTGGCTTAAATGGCGAGCAGTTACCCAGCAGTATAATGGTCTGTCAAAAATGTCAGAAATCCCGAATGATAAGTATGATGAGGTGAGACAACAGGTGGCTTTAACCATACTCAATACGGTTTCGACCAACCCAAAAGATAAAATGGCCATCAATGAGTTTTTGCTTATGGCTACGCATGATATTGTGAGGCGGTTTGGTGCTTATGAGTTTGGCAATCAGAATACGCTTGAGTATCACGAAATA
This sequence comes from Mucilaginibacter angelicae, assembly GCF_042434235.1. Classification (NCBI taxonomy): domain Bacteria; kingdom Pseudomonadati; phylum Bacteroidota; class Sphingobacteriia; order Sphingobacteriales; family Sphingobacteriaceae; genus Mucilaginibacter; species Mucilaginibacter angelicae. The sequence continues at coordinate 195,011 of NZ_JBHLTS010000080.1, forward strand.
TTTGATGACGTTAAGTAAGTGCCGTACTATTCTGGAATTGTTTTTATGCAAATAGCTATTTAGTCCCCATTTCAACCCTCGCCAAAAAAACAAAAAATATTTTTTCTCCATTTTGTCCAATCCGTGCAGCATGGTTGTCATTAGGTTTTAACAACATAAATTTCAAACAAAATGGAAAAGAGAATCAGCATGTGGGAAAAAGGACAAAATGCCTTAAAACCATTATTTGGCATGGGTGCCTATCTTAAAAAGTCGCCCCTTGAACAAGCCTTGCTTGAATTAGTAAACTTCAGGGTATCACAAATTAATAAATGCGCCTACTGCCTTGATATGCACTATAAAGATGCCCGCGCCAAAGGCGAAACCGAACAGCGGTTATACGGACTAAGCGCCTGGGAAGAATCACCATATTATACCGACCGTGAAAGGGCTGCCTTTACCTGGGCTGAAGCCGTTACCGCCTGCCATGTAACCGACGATGCATACCGTACAGCTAAAGCCCAGTTCAGCGATGAAGAACTGATAGACCTTACCATGGCCGTTACTACTATTAACACATGGAACCGTATCAACCTGTCGTTCCCTAATGTTGCGGGCACTTACCAGGTTGGTCAGTTTTCATAAACAGTTTATATTACAACATTAAAACATAACCTTATGAATGAGTTTTTGTTAGTGATCCACAGGGATCTGAAAAGTAAGGATGCCAGCCCTTCGCCCGAGCAAATGCAGGCGGCTATAAAACCTTTCCAGGACTGGATAGGCGGCATCGCAGCCCAAAACAAACTGGTTGGCCCACCTAAACGCTGGGATGGCGACGGCCGGGTGATCAAACAAAATACAGTGATCAATGGCCCCTATGCCGAAATTAAGGAATCAATAGGAGGTTTGTTCATGATCAGGGCCGAAGATTATGATGATGCCGTTGAAATTGCCAAAGGCTGCCCGGTATTGCAATGGGGCGCCACGGTTGAAGTGCGAATGGCAGTTCCTTCCGTATAAATCAAAAATGCCTTTGTACTTTTGCAAAGGCATTTTTACTTTAACCTATGCAAGCCCAGGAGCTTTTACCTCACCTGTTCCGTACCGAGTACCGCAAAATTGCCGCGGTGCTTTGTCGCCTTTTTGGTATTGAGCATATTGAAATTGCCGAAGATATTGTGAGCGACACTTTCCTTTCGGCCACCGAAAACTGGAGCCTGAAAGGTTTGCCCGATAATCCAACAGCCTGGCTTTATACGGTTGCTAAAAACAAAACCAAAAACTACCTGAAACGGGATACCATTTTTAAGCAAAAGCTTTCGCCCGAAATAAAATATACTACCGACAGTGCCGGTGAAATAGAGATAGACCTATCCACCAAAAACATTGCCGATAGCCAGCTGGCCATGATCTTTACGGTTTGCAACCCGGTTATCCCGGCCGAATCGCAGGTGGCTCTTGCCCTTAACCTGCTTTGCGGTTTTGGCATCCAGGAAATTACCGACGCCTTTTTAGCCAACAAAGAAGTTATATACAAACGGATAAACCGGGCAAAAGAAAAACTGAAGGAAGCAGCGATCCAGATTAAGCAGCCAACCCTAAGCGAGATAGGCACCCGGCTGGAAACTGTTTTAACAACTATTTACCTGCTGTTTTCTGAGGGGTATTACTCAATCTCCCAAAACATCGCTCTTCGCCGCGACCTTTGCGGCGAGGCTATGCGCCTTAATTACCTGCTCATAGAAAATCCTGCCACCAATACCCCGGCTGTAAATGCCCTGTTTGCGCTGATGTGTTTTCATGCATCGCGGTTTGAAGCCCGCACTAATGACAACGGCGCTATGATCCTTTATGAAAACCAGGACGAATCACTTTGGGACAGGGATCTAATTAATAAAGGCATCTATTACCTAAACCAGGCATCTACCGGAACAGTAATAACCAAATATCACCTCGAAGCAGGTATTGCCTACTGGCATACCATTAAAGAAGATACTTCCGAAAAATGGGAGAATATACTGCAGTTATACAATAACCTGCTTATCATGGAGTATTCGCCCATTGCTGCATTAAACCGCACCTTCGCACTTGCCAAAACCAGTGGCAAAACAGCCGCAATAGCCGAAGCCGAAAAGCTGAACCTTAGCAATAATCATTTCTATTACTCATTGCTGGGCAATTTATATACAGGTGTGAATAATCAAAAAGCATTACAGCATTACGAAGCTGCAATGAAGCTGGCTACGTCTGCACATGATAAGGCAACTATGGCAGATAATATTCGGCGGCTAAAAAATCTGGAGGAATAGTTTTTTTAAGGCAGTTGAGTGAAGCCCCGGTTTATGTACAACGTACAAATGGAAGTAAAAAAGGCTTCTCAACAGCTTTTGAAAATCAATTTCTTAACACTCGATAATCTTGTTTTTTAGTAATTTACCCGCTGTAAAATCAGCTATAAACCTAATCACGATTTGCAATGAACAGGATATTTTTGCTCACAACCTGCTTTTCCTTCTTATTGATATCAGCCTGCAAACAGAAACCCAAAGGTATTGAAACCGGCGATGGTTATTTCATATCGACCCAAAGCCAAACCGATCAGCGGGTAAAAGACCTGGGCATGGATAAGCCTTCGGAAAACGCTTCCTATATTTTAGATAAAAGCAAACTTACTATACCGCAAAGCGACCATCATATTGATAATCGCAGCGAATTTAAAGCCGACCCGGAGAGCGAATGGATCATCAATATTACCTTATCCGATGGAGCCCCGCTGTTTGAAAAAAGCAAACTCAATGAGATATTTGATCTTGACTGGCGAAAAAACTTCGCTGCCGCCGACATATACGGCTTTGCACCCGAAAAGAACAGGTGGACCTACGCAACAGCAGGTAAAGGGCCAGGAAAATATACAAAGTTACAGGTAGGTGTAAGCCTATTGCAGGTTTTTGACCCCGAAAAACCTGTTTTTGATTCTGCATTGCTTGATAAATATCTGGCCAAAATCCAGGAAAAGTTAAAAGCGTATGCTGCCCAAATAACGCCGGCCGAGCCAGTTACTGATGCCCTTGCAAAAGCGAAACTGCTGGTCGAGCTCAAGCAGCAGTTTGAGGTGGATGAAGTGCTGATTTTAAAGGCGGATAAAACCTTTAAAGGGATGGATGTTTGGGATGTTTTACAATGTACCGGTTTAAAATGGGGCGATGGCGACCTGTTTCACTGGGAGAATCAAAAGTCAGAATATGGTGATGAATCGCTTTTTAGCGTGGGCACCAACACTAATCCCGGGTATTTTTTACCTGAAAATATTAAAGAAGGGAACATGAACCCCACCGATTTGGTATTTTACTACAGCGTACCACGCAGCGCCGCCCCTGTAAATATATTTGATGCCATGCTAAACGCTATAAAATATTGCCAGAAACGTTTAGGAGGTAAAATTTTAAATGCTAATGGCAGTCCGTTTAATGAAGCTGACGAAAGAAACAGACTTAAAGCATTAGTTAATAGCATGAAACAAAAAGGCATAAATCCCGGATCAGTTAAAGCGCTAACCATATTTTAATGACAGAAACCAACCTTATCAAACAAAAATTTAAAAGCGCCATACGGCGGGGAACAGGCGAAGCACATTTACTGCTGCAAAGCCATCCCAATATTGATTTTTCGGGAGAGATCATCAAAGCCTGTATCAAAAACTTCTCGTACGATGGACAATGCGAGCGCAGCAGGGAGGAGTATCTTTTTGAATTGATCAATCTATCAGGTAAAAGGGACAAAATAAAGAAAGCCATATTAAAAGCCCTTTTAAAACCTCAAAACGATACCTGGACCCTGACACAGCTTTTTGACCTGGCTAAAATATTTGCCCGGGAGGGTGATACCGAAGCAAAACAGGCTATTTATGATGGCTTCGTTCATAATCCTATCTGGAGATCGGACTGGGCAGGTACATACCAGATCATGGAACTTGATGGCCTGGAAGGCCTCAAATTTATAGCTGAAGAGTTTGGGAAACGCCTTGAAAAAGATCCGGAAGATTGGCAGGACGATAATCTTATAACTCAGTTCCAAAAAGAAAACCAGCAAATTGACGTATGGGCCGAACTTGATGCTGCCGCTACACAAAACCGCTTTATCAAGATATATACTGATGATGTACGACGAAATACAGCCGAGCGCAATGAACGGGGGAAGCCGACTGTACCTGTTTATAAAAACATTGTTGAAGAAGCCTTATTAAGATCCAGCCGCATTTGGTTTATAAACCGCGATCTGAACAGCGCCGAACTTAATCTAATAGCTCAACAATTGATAGTTGAGCGAAAGAAAACCAATCGTGAAAAATTATTACGGGTTTTTACTAAGCATAAGTTTCCTCTTGATAAAGAATTTCTTTTTAAACTGGCTTGTAAAGATCCGGTAAGGAACACCAGGATAGTTACTATGGCTGCTGATGCATTAAGCCTTTTTAAAGGAGAAGATATCAGGCAATTTGCAATTGAAAGCATAAGCGCATCCAAAGCTCCGGAAAATTTTGTGATCATCCTCGCATCTAATTATAAATCCGGTGATAACTTATTATTGACCAAGCTGGCGGCCGAAAGTAAAGATAGCCATGTATTGGAATGGTTGGTACTTAAGTACAAGAATATCTACTGGGCCAATGAAACGCCCGAATGCAGGGAACCATTGGAGGCCCTTTATGATAAACACACCTGCGGTATGTGCCGGAAAGATATTGTTGAAATATTAAAGGAAAATAATGTGCTGAGTGAGCGAATAAAAAATGAGATCAGGTTTGATTGTAATGAAGATACCAGGAAGCTGTATGAATAACGAGGTAAGCATCAGGATGAGCCACACGGCAGTGTATCAGGCACAAAATAATTGGGAATCAAAAAGATCATGGCTATATTGAGGCCTTAAATTATTATTCAAAATAGAACCTGGACTTTATAAAACACAAACATATTGGAGCTGCAAATAGATAGGCTTACAGCTTTTCCGGAGGGAATAAATTTTCAATATAACTGGCGTAAATACCAGCAACGCGTACTTGACGGCCTTGATGAACATCTGGCCGACGGACATTTACATGTGATAGCCCCGCCAGGTTCCGGCAAAACTATTTTGGGCCTGGAAGTAGCCCGGCGCATCAACAATGCCACGCTGATCCTTACGCCTTCCATTGCTATCCGCAACCAGTGGATCCACCGGTTTTGTGAAATGTTTTTGCAAACAGAACACGTGCCCGCCTGGATCTCGAAAGATATCCGTAAGCCGGCATTCATGACCGTGGTTACCTACCAGGGGCTGCATGCTGCATGCAACAATTTACGGATTGCCGAAGAAGATACAGAAATTGAGGAGGAGGAGGCCGACGACGAAACGGTATCGGCTTCGCACAATCAAAACCTTCAGAACATAATTGACGGGCTAAAACAGCAAAATGTAAAAACCATAGTTATTGACGAAGCCCATCACCTTAAAAACGAATGGTATTTTACCCTTAGCAAAGTTAAAGAAGCTATTGATCCGGTAACTATAGGCTTAACAGCCACACCTCCCTATGACGTTTCGCCGAACGAATGGCAGCGGTATATCGAGTTAAACGGACCAGTCAGCGTTGAAATTACCGTTCCCGAACTGGTTATTGAAGGCGACCTTTGCCCCCATCAGGATTATGTTTACCTGAGTTTGCCTACTCAAACCGAAGCCGAAAATATCAGCAATTTCAGGCAGCGGATGCTGGTGCTTTTTGATGAGATAAAGCAGGATAAGATCCTGGTAACAGCAATTGAAAACCATCCGGTCTGGCTTCAGCCCGAGGAGCACCTCGATTGGATCTATACTAACCTTTCCTGCTATTCGGCTTCGCTGATATTTTTAAATGCCAACGGACGCGAAATTCCCAAAAGTCACCTGAATATTATTGATGATAAAGGTATCAAGATCCCCGGGTTTGATTATAAATGGGCCGAGTTGCTGCTTGATTTTTACCTGTATAAGGAAAAGCAATACTTTAAAGGCTTTGAAGAGCATAAAAAGAACCTGGAGAATAAATTGCGCCGAAATGGCGCTATTGAAAAACGGCAGATCTGCTTTTCCCAAAACCGGCAGGTTACGGGTCTTTTATCATCAAGCATAAGCAAGCTGGAAAGCATAAAGCAAATTGTTGATTTTGAATACAGGCAGTTAAATCACAACCTGCGGATGGTAATACTTACCGATTATATCAGGAAAGAGTATTATACAAATGCTGCTCAAAACAACAGTGAGCTTAATAAAATAGGGGTAATAACAATTTTTGAAAAGTTAAGGCGCGAAAACAACACGCGGATAAAGATTGGTGTATTAACAGGATCGGTAGTGATTATTCCGCGGTCGGCTTATCCCGCATTTGAGGCAATGACGGTGGCACAGGGGCTTGGCAAAATAGTATGCGAACAAGTGCCTTTTGATGAGGATTATATTTTAATTGAAGAGTGCAGTCAGCTCAAAAATGAAATAGTTCATATCATCACAGAAATTTTTGAACAGGGTGATATCGAATTGCTCATCGGCACAAAATCACTATTAGGCGAAGGCTGGGATGCACCTGCTATCAATACATTGGTGCTGGCAAGCTTTGTCGGGTCGTTTGTGCTTTCAAACCAGATGCGGGGCCGGGCTATCCGCACACAAAATGGAAACCTGGGCAAAACCGGTAATATCTGGCACCTGGCCTGTATCGACACTACATCGGCAACCGGGGGCGATGATTTTGACACGCTTAAAAGGCGTTTCGGAAGTTTTGTGGGCATCTCGTTTAAAGATAACTATGGCATTGAAAGCGGCATAGGCAGGTTAAATATTCCTGAAAAGATCAGTGACGAAATACAGATTGAGTTAGGCAATAAAGAAACCATGAGGCATGCGGCCGACAGGGAAGCGCTTAAAAAATATTGGATAGCGGCGCTTGAAAAAGGCGTAACACTGATAGAAGAAATTAAAGTCCCCTTTCCTGATGAACGCGAATACCAGGCAGTTAAAAGCCTGCATTTTACCCGCACCATCAAAAACCTGATCATATCGCTCGGCATTGGCCTGTTTGATTATTTAATGAACATGATCAGTTCAATAGGGCGCATGGGCAGAAGCCTTAATTCGGTAGAAGGTTTTTATACTTATTTAGCTATTGTTTCGATAGTGGGTGTAGCGATATTCGGCCGTAAAACATTCAAGGCCTTCAGATTATACGTTAAATATCGCGATATAGCAAAAGATGTGCAGCAAATTGGCGATGCCCTGCTGAACGCTATGATCAAAGCGGGTATAGTTAAAACCAGCTATGATAAAATAAGTATTGAAGCCTCGGTTGATCATTTTGGTGCCGTTTACTGTTATATTGACGGAGGATCGACCTTTGAGAAATCAACTTTTATCAACATGCTGCACGAGGTGGTTAGCCCCATTGATAATCCGCGGTATGTGATAACCCGTAGAAGCATTTTTATGCGCTTTATTAACCAGGAAGATTTTCATTCGGTACCAGAAGTTATCGGGCGGAATAAAAATACAGCTGTTTATTTCAGCCAGCAGTGGGAAAGGTTAGTTGGCCCCTGCGAACTTATTTTTACCCGCAGTATTGAAGGGCGCAGGCTATTGCTCAGGGCAAGGATAAAATCATTATCGGCCCAGCTTGAGAAAAAGCCCGAAAGGATAAACAGGTGGCAATAAGAACTTTGAGTTACGGCAATGTTAATCTTTGATAAAAATAAAATATCACAAGCACAATAAAATTCCCTCCTCAAAAATTTGGATTATAAAACTTAAATCACTTATCTTCGTTAATTACCAAAAAGCAAGACTATGTAGGCTGCAGGCTTACATAGTCTTGTTTGCTTTTATAAGCGTTGCGTCCTTTCTTAAAATAGGGAAGGGCGGTTTTTTTTGGATAACCAACAGTAATAAATATTAATTAATTTTTGCGTTATGGCAGAGGTATCATACTATACCAAGGAAGGTATAGAGAAATTAAAAGAGGAACTACAAAGATTAAAAACAACCGGCCGTTCCGATATATCAAAAGCTATTGCTGAGGCACGTGATAAAGGTGACCTTTCGGAAAATGCCGAGTACGATGCAGCCAAAGAAGCGCAGGGCTTGCACGAGGCTAAAATTGCACAAATGCAGGAAACACTGGCAAACGCCCGCTTGCTTGATGAATCAAAAATAGATACTTCAAAAGTGCTGGCTTTATCTGTTGTGAAGATCAAAAACCTGAAAAATGGGGCTACCATGAGCTACCAACTGGTATCAGAGAGCGAAGCCGACCTGAAAACCGGTAAAATTTCGGTAGCATCGCCAATAGCTAAAGGCCTGCTTGGCAAAAAGGTTGGTGAAAAAACCGAGATCACCGTACCTGCAGGTAAAATTGAATTCGAGATCCTGGAAATAAGCAGATAGGTGATTAGGTGAGTGGTTGATTAGGCGAATGGTTAAAATTTTGACAAGCTGTTCACCTAATCAACTACTCACTAAATCAACCTAATCAACCACTCACTACCCACAACCACTCAGCACCCATGACCATCTTTTCAAAAATAGTTGCAGGCGAGATCCCCGCTTATAAAGTAGCCGAGAACGATGAATTTTTGGCTTTCCTGGATATTTTTCCGCTTACGGAAGGTCACTTGCTGGTGATCCCTAAAAAAGAGGTTGATTATCTTTTTGACCTGGATGATGACACTTATACCGGCTTGCAATTGTTTGCCAAAAAAGTAGCCATTGGTTTAAAAGAGGCTGTTCCTTGTCCGCGGGTTGGTGTGGCAGTTATGGGCCTTGATGTACCGCATGCACATATCCATCTTATTCCGATGAATGATATGAGCAGCATCAACTTTTCGCTTCCCAAACAAAAATTTACGCCCGAACAATTTAATGCCACAGCCGAAAAGATCAGGCAGGCAATAGGTTAATAATCGAAAACTTTTTAATACAAATAAAAAGGCCGCATCACATATAAATGATGCGGCCTTTTCAGTTTAGGCAGTAGCTGTAGCAGGGTTTTGGCGCTGTGTAATATAAAGGTGTGGCCCTGACATACCAACCTTATGCTCATCAAACGCTTTTTTAATAAGCTCCTGTGCTCCAAAAAACACGGTCCAGTAATCATGTGCTTCTGCATAAGGGCAAATACCGATAGCGATTTTACCCTGGTTTATTTTTGAAACGTTAACAATTGGTACCGGGTCCTTCAAAACAAGCGGATGTGAAAGGCAGGCATTAATCGCTATCTGGCGTATGGTATCCATATCATTTTGAGGCTCAATTTCTAATGAAATATCAACGCGGATACTGCCATGTCTGCTGTAATTTACAACTGTATTGTTTGATACTGCGCCATTTGCCAGGATCACTGTTTTATTATCGGGCGTAAGTAAAATGGTATTAAAGATCTGTATTTCTATAACCGCGCCGCTTTGTCCCTGCGATTCGATGATATCGCCTACTTTAAAAGGCTTAAATACTAATATCAATACGCCGCCTGCAAAGTTAGCCAGCGAACCCTGCAATGCCAGGCCCACAGCCAAACCAAGCGCGCCAATAATGGCCACAAAAGAGGTGGTTTGTATGCCCAGCATACCGGCAACGGTTATCAATAACAATACGCGCAAACCCGCCATCAGCAAACTGCTGAAAAACGATTGCAGCGATACATCAATTTTGCCTTTTGTCATTGATGTTTTAAACAGGCGGCCCAGCCAGTTAATAAGATAAAGGCCGATAATAAACACAAGCAGGGCGCTTAATAAATTAAGCCCGAAGGTGCTGATCCAGCTGAGAAACGCGTTGGTGTAAACAGTTACATTTTCCATAATTAAAAAGCTTGTAGGTTTTGTGTAGGATTTGTTGTTATAAATTTTATTTGGTTTGCATTATTTGATTGCTTTATCGCGGGCTTCAAATACAGTTTTGTTAATATACAAAAAAATGGAGTATTGCCCCACATAAGTAAAAGATTAACAAGCACTTAACAATAATTAATTATGATAATAATTCCATTTTTAGTTATTTATTTAAATTATAGTTAAAGTGAATTTATTATTTATAAAATAATAAAGGTTCAGATTAATTGCCTTTCACAAGCAGGAGAAAGCCGCTACAGTTAAACCAGCAATGGGCAGCTATACTTTCGGGGCGGTGTGAAAAAAAAGAATAATGAGAAGTTTTCTGGCGTGCCAGGTTTGTTTTTGGGGGGTGCTTCCCGGGGGAGCAAAATGGATTAATTTTGCCGCGATGAGTACCTTCCGCCGGGAACGTTGATGAGGGTAACTCCTACAGATCAATAACAGCTGATATTGTGTTGTGGAGGCGGTGACTCCTTAGGGAGATGTATATGATCAATATTGTCGTATAAATCTTTGCCCAAACGCTTTATAATAAATATCATCCCGGGGTCATAAACAACAAGCGGTTTAAGTTTCTATAACAAAATAAACTTTTTAGTATATTTTTACACCATCAATTTGGATGTAATGCTTACAAAGGCCGAAAGAACAAAACAATTTATCCTTGAAACAGCGGCGCCTATCTTTAACAAGAAGGGTGTATCTGGCGCTAATATAGATGATGTGCTGGATGCTACTAAATTAACCAAGGGATGCTTATACGGTCATTTTGAAAATAAGGAGGACCTGGCTCTGCAGGTTGTTGACTACATGCTGCACAATAATGCAGAAAAATTGATGCTAAACATCAGCAGGGGTAAAACAGCTAAAGCAAAGGTATTTGCTTACCTCGACTATTATAAGGATCCATTGGAAACACATATTAAAGGCGGGTGCCCGATATTCAATATGGCTGTAGAAGCCGACGACAATAACCCAGTTATCAAAGAAAAGGTAGCAAGCATACTTCGCCAGGGGCAGGAATTGTTTGTAAGCATCCTAAATCAAGGAATCGGTAATGGTGAATTTACAGATAAGCTTGACGCTGTTGGATATGCTTTTAAAGCCGTAGCAGCAGTAGAGGGTGCAGTTGTATTATGCCGAACGATGAACACGGCAAAGCCAATGCAAGGTTTAATTAAGAGCCTGAAAGCGGAATTGGAAAGCTACGCCCCATAATTTTTTTCGATTTAAATATACTTTTCAGTATATTTTATAGCAATGAAACACCAAATCATTTACTCAGAGAATTGATTCCTACTACGATTTAAAGCAATAAAATATACTAAAAAGTATAAATACAAATAAAAAACCACATGCCAGGGTTGCAAACCAGGCTTACTATATCTGATAATATTAAAAAAATGAATGACCAACTAATTTTCGAGCCTTTCAATTTAAAAGGCCTTTCACTAAATAACCGAATAGTAATGGCGCCAATGACCCGTAACCGTTCGGCTAATCCGGGCAATGTGGCAACAGCACTAACAGCTCTTTATTATCAGCAGCGCGCATCTGCCGGTCTGATCATTACAGAAGGGACTTACATTAGCCGTGACGCTGTAGGATACATTAATGTACCCGGGATATATTCAAAAGAACAGGTTGAAGGCTGGAAACTGGTTACTGATGCAGTACACCAACAAGGCGGAAAAATTTTCGCTCAACTATGGCACGTGGGACGATTGTCGCATCCTGACCTGCTTGACGGGGAGCTTCCGCTGGCACCCTCAGCATTAAATCCGCTGGCCCAGGCATTTACGCCTGAAGGTTTTAAAGATACGGTTGATGCCAGGGAGATGACGCTTGAACAGATCCAAAAAACAATTAATGATTTTAAACAGGCTGCCCTAAATGCGATGGAAGCAGGCTTTGACGGCGTTGAACTGCATGCGGCCAATGGCTATCTGCTGCATCAGTTTTTTAATCTATACTCCAATAAACGGGAGGATCTGTATGGCGGCTCAATTAAAAAGCGGGCGCGCATATTATTTGACATACTGAACGAACTACACTCAGTAATCGACATCAGGAAGATTGGCGTAAGGTTAAACCCCTCTCTTCACGGTATCCAGGGTATGATGCTGGATGAGGAAACAATGGCCGTACACGATTACATCGTTGCCAAATTAAATGAATACGACCTGGCCTATCTGCACTTAACCGAGCCATTTACCGATGTTTCAGGGAACCCTCTCGCTATTCAGGAGGTTGCGAAACGTTACCGTCCGATTTATGACGGTGCCATCATCATTAACCGCGGATTTAACAAAGCAACGGCCAGCCGGGTATTGAATGATGGTGATGCTGATATGGTATCATTCGGAGTTCCCTTTATTGCCAACCCGGATCTTGTTGAACGCTTTAAAGCAGACGCGCCACTCAATCAACCCGACCCCTCAACCTTCTATACACCGGGTGAAAAGGGTTATACAGATTATCCGGCACTGATGAATAACAATACAAATTAAGCAAAACGAAATTATGCAAATAAAAGGAAAAGCGGTATTGATCACAGGAGGTGCATCAGGTATCGGACTGGAAGCAGCAAAACAGTTTTTGGCCAACGGCGCCCGCGTAGTCATCACTGGCAGAAATCAGGTAAAATTAGATGAAGCAAAGAAGCTATATCCTGCAATTACAGCTCTTAAAAGTGATGTATCCGATGCGGATGATGCACAAAAGCTATTCAAGCAGATACAGCAAATGGGCGGTATAGACATCTTATATAATAATGCAGGTGTATTAACCGGCCCGATTAACCTTGGAATAGCAAATGATCAGCATTTAGAGGACGCTGCTTATGAAATAAACGTCAATTACCTGGGGGTAATCCGGCTTAATAACCTGTTCATCGATATGCTTAAATCAAGGGAAGAAAGCGCAATTATCAACACAACTTCAATACTCAGTTATGTTCCTGCATTATTGGAATCAACTTATTCGGCTTCTAAAGTAGCATTACAGTTTTACACAAAAGTGCTGAGAAAGCACCTGCAAATTATAAACAGCAACCTGAAAGTATTTGAGCTTTTACCCCCTGTTGTTGCTACAGAAATGACGGCTGCCAGGAACGATAAAAAAATGACGGCAGAAGACTTAGTGAAAGCGCTTATTGCAGGCCTTAAAAAGGATCAGTTTACCATCCGTGTAGGTGATACAAATGCACTTTATATACTCAACCGGCTTTTCCCGAAACTGGCTTTCAGTTTGGTTAATCCTAAGAAAAGTTATAAGGCTTTATCATCATAGAAATTATCTTCATCATATATAAAAAAATGAAAGCATTTATTATAGACAAATACAAAAGCAAGGATGGCGGACGCATTGGGCAAATACCCGACCCGGAAATAAAGGCGGATGAGGTATTGGTAGAAGCACACGCTGCCGGTATAAATCTCCTGGATTCTAAAATCAGAAACGGGGAGTTCAAACTCATTTTGCCGTATAAACCCCCATTTGTTTTAGGGCACGATGTGGCTGGCGTTGTAACTAAGATTGGGGCCGGGGTGCAGCAATTTAAAGTTGGAGATGAGGTTTATGCACGACCGGCAGATCATCGGATCGGAACATTTGCAGAGTTTATTACCATTAAGGAAGCTGATGTGGCGCTTAAACCCAAAAAGCTGACTATGGAAGAAGCTGCATCTATTCCCCTGGTGGGCCTGACTGCCTGGCAAGCACTGGTTGAAAAAGGAAAATTGAAGAAAGGGCAGAAAATATTCATCCAGGCTGGCTCAGGAGGTGTAGGTACATTTGCCATTCAGCTGGCGAAATATCTGGGCGCTACCATAGCTACAACTACCAGTGCGGCCAATACGGAGTTAGTGAAAAACCTCGGCGCAGATGTTGTTATCGACTACAGGAAAGATGATTTTGAAAAAATCCTGCAGGGGTATGATTTGGTTTTAAATAGCCAGGGCCGAAACACACTCGAAAAGTCACTGCGCGTGTTAAAACCTGGAGGAAAACTCATCTCAATCTCCGGTCCTCCCAATCCTGATTTTGCGGAAGAGATCGGAGCCCCCTGGTTCGTGAAACTAATTATGCGCCTTTTGAGCTCAGGGGTGAGAAAGAAAGCAAAACGGCTTAATGTGGGCTTTTCATTTCTGTTTATGAAAGCAAATGGAGAACAGCTAAATGAGATCACCTCCCTTATAAATTCCGGAGCTATAATACCTGTTGTAGATAAAGTTTTCCCATTCGAATCGATCCAAGAAGCGATAACCTATGTCGAAAGCGGGCGGGCTAAAGGAAAAGTCGTTATCAAAATTAAATAAGTGGTTTTGTTTGTAGGAAAACAATATTGTTTGCTTGATTCTTTCGGCTGATCTGTGATAAGGTTTGATAAAAATTTTAAATGAAAAAGCCTAACATCTCTGTTAGGCTTTTCGTGGCCCCTACTGTACACATATCGAACCATTTCCTTTCTGATTTGCGTTTAATCGCGGATTTGAACCAATAAATTTTCTGGTTCAAAAAGTAGAGTTATACAAGGACAAGACTTACGTCAGAATAATTACCGAACCAACAAACATTAGTTTACCAACCGGGCCCAATTTTTTTTATAACATCATTATTCGTTACGATGTATTCTGCGTTTTCCTCAAAAATTTCAATATTATCAGGGATTGTTTGATGCATTTCCATTAGGTCGGTTATCACAATTGGATTTAAAATAGAATATTCATTCCCCAACCTTAATAGTTTTTCCTCTCCGTTTTCAACTGCTGTCCAAAAAAGCAGCCTATTGGCTGTTGTTAATCCCCTGACATCAATAATTCTCAATATCATTTCACCATTTTCTTTATAAAAGGGGACGAAATTTCCGTCATCTTCATTCTCATTTGGAACTTGCGTATCCAGCCATTCTGCCAGTTCATTGCTATTGTCTAAAAACGACAATTCTTTTATCGCAATTCTAATAATTTCGTCATAGCCGGTCCATCTGATGGAAAAGTCCTCGCCATTTTCTAACGTGATGAAACCGTTCATATAAATAACTACTCAGGTCCGTTTTATTCTAAATCGATGTAAATAAATATTTATGTAATTCTGTATTTTGAGAATTACATAGCAAAGATGGTAATAACTAAAAGCAAAATACGCTGATGTTATCCAATTCAGAGCATCTTTTTCAAATATTCAGATATCTGTATTACTTAAATGCCCTTTCTCAATAAACTGCTGTTGTTTCCCGGGAAGATACTGGAAGCTAAAATGCAGGGGAGGCAAAGCGGATGGTGATGAGCATAGAACGAGTGTGTGAATAAGGGACAGTCAGCTGCTGCGTTTCGTGCCGTTGGTCCGCCGGGTGTTGACCCGCCGGACTTGCTGGCATATTGTGACAGGTTTAGTCAGACTGTGACAGGTAAAGCTGTGAGATCCGGACGGGGTTTTCCTTGCTGATCTCTTCTGCGGATTTGTCATGGTAGATCGAAGTGGCCTCTTCGTAGATCATGTCTGTGGAGAGGATATTAAGCAATCTTCTTTTATCGATGAGCGCGTCATATTCGGTTTTGGACAGCAACAGCTTCATCAGCGAGGGAATGATTTCGAAAAGCAAAAACAGTCCGGTTATGCTCCAGCCCATCCGGGTGGCTGTACCGGATTTGTCGTTGTCCTTCACTTTGTTCAGGGCAACACTCTTGGACAGCAGGTCATAGGCTATTTTCTGTTTATCGAGGTGGTATTCGGTCTTTTTTGCTATTCTGGCCTTATCGAGTTCTGTTTTAACGGTTTTGAGGTCACTGTTGTACTGATCAATGAGCGTTTGCTGTGCCTTCATATTTTCATCATCCTGCCGGAATGCCACTCCTTCTCCGGGATGGCCGCTGGTTCCGGCGGCCTCGGTGCCAACGATTTCTGCTAATTTCATTTTTTGCCAGTAATTCCGGCTGTCCACCGCTGCCCGAAGGCTGCTGTCCAGTATATTGAACCGGACCTGCAGCCGGTTAACGTTAGCGTCCAATTCGTTAGACAGGTTTTGGTTATGTTGGTCGTGTTGGTTATCGCTGCTGAGCTGCTGCACCACCGCCGAATCAAAAAGCTGCATTTCAATAGGCTTGGAAATGATCAGGCTAATTACGATGGCCAGAGGGATCCGGTAAGCCACGGTGATCTTATTGGTGGCAGAAACGATTTCGCGGTCGATAGCCATGATAAAGGTGGCGTAAACCAGGCCGAGAATAATGGATGCGGGCCAACCGAAAAAGGGCATTACGGGTTGCCCGGTGGACGGGTCTTCGTAGAGGAACATATTTGAGATGGCATAGGTACCGGAGAGCAGGGCGATGGTGCCGGTCAGGAGTACAAAAAAGCCAAGTGAATACTGGATGTTCCGGGCCATAGGTGGGCAACGGCTAACAACGGTTTGATCGGTTTTGGACAGGAAATATAAAAACTGTTTCATGATCTTTAGGAATTGGGTGTGGATGTAGGATTATCGCTGCCCGGTAACAGCCGGGAACTGATATTTTGCAGGCTGCCCGTGCTGGCTTCAATGCCGGTTGCCAGGCGCTCTACTTCGCGATCAATTTCTTGTTGTAGCTCAAGGGCTTTCTCTTTGTCGTATTTCTCCGCTTCGCGCCGGCGTTGCAGGAGCTCGACCAGTTGGATGGCATTGTGTTCCCGGAGAATATCGCGTTGCCTGGCCCTGTGTTGGTTATCTTTTGTCCGTTCTTCAATGCTGATTGTCGCCTGTTCGCTAAGGCTTCCCGTTAGCGTGTGTACACGGATTTCCAGGCCAAATTCGGCGATCACTTGTTTTTGGGCCTCCTCAAATTCGAGCATGATGGCTTCCCTGTCAATTAAACCGGTGCGGTATGACATCGTGTTGTTCATGACATCCAGTACCAATTTGCCTATCGCCTCCAGCTCTTCCTGGGTGTCGGTATAGTTATTGCCCCGGAAGCGGAACCAGCCGTCTTCGGCAACGGCACTGACCTGGAAACCCAGTTCAAAATGCTTTTGTTGAAAATCGGCGTCGAATTTGATTGCGTGGGGTTTTTCCTGCAACCTGAAAAAGCGGTCGGAGAGATTGGATTCCATCGACTGGATGCTCAGGTTCAGGTCGTAAAAGCCGTAAGCGTCTTCCAGTGTTTTGCGGACGTGGTTAAGCAGGTCGATTTCGAGCTGGCTAAACTGGAGGAAACATTCATGCGGCGTTTTTCCGATCAGATAGGACCGGGCGCTGCCAATGGCCATTTTTTTCATGGAGGCAATGATGTCAAAATCCGGCTTGATAAATTCTTTGGTCTTTGCCTCATGGAGGTCGAGCTTTCCGCTGACGACCATATTGACGGCGACCTTGAATTTGGTATCCCTGGTACTGTAATCTTTTTGGCTGTTCGGGCTATCGTCGGCGGTCTCAAAATAGAATTTCTCATTATCGAGTCCGGGCACTGAGATCATTTGTTTCAATTCATAACCGATCTTTTGGACGGCCACCTTCATGGGCTCTTTGATCAGGGACTCGTCCATATTGGTCAGGACGGTTGCATAGTTCAGGTCAATAACGGCATTGCTGGTATATTGGTCCAGCCGCTTACGTACCCATTCTTTAGTGTCCTTAATATCGGAGAGGGCGTATTTGATGGGGTCGGTGAGCGTTAGGGCCAGGTCATGCCGGATCCCGACGGTCTGCCCGTCGTTGGTTTGTGCCTTGACGGTAAACTGATCCGTAAAAAATTGGGGGATGCCGTCAATTTTGAGTTGGTGCTGAAGCTGGATATCCAGTTCCAGTCCTATACGTTCGGCGGTTGCAGTTAGCAATTTTCTGAGCACCTCCCCATGCTGGCTGAAGTTGATGACAAAATCCTTATGCTGGAAGATATAGTCGGCTGCCTCTTGCCGCAGGGCGGCATTCAGGAGTTCCAGCGGGTTTTCCCGGCCGTTCATAAATCTAACAAGCTTGAAGCCCTGGCCGGGGATGATACGGACGTTGAAGCGTACAGTAATTTCAAAAGGTTTTAGCGCGTTTTCGTATGACGCAGTGAGCAATGGGCCCCTGACATTAAACAGGGCGCTTTTCATATGCAGTTCAAAGAACCGCAACTTTTGCAGGCGGAGGGGGTCAAAGGGCTGTTCATAGAGGATCTCCGCGCTTTTCGCGTTGATTATAATGACCTGCACATGCGCTTCTTTGTGTTTGGGCATCGCTGGTATTTCCCGGATAATTGTGTTCAGGGTGTTGATGGCTTTATCTGTCGTTTCCATGAGCTGTTGAATAGGTTGCTAATAAACTAATGAGTGTCCTGGCGGATGTCCTTTTGTTCTCCAGCGGTCCCCTGGCAACCTGGTCGGCCTCTTTGAAACCGGCGATCCTGTAGTTGATGATCTCGATTGCTTTGTTAAATGCGATGTTGAGGCGGCTTCGGGTATGGCTGGCCAGGATTGCTTCCAGGGCAGGAAAAAAACGGTTTTGCTGGCTTTCGGGGCTGATCTGCAGCACCTCCCGGCCCGGTTGCAGCAGGTAATGCCACTGGGTCAGGACGATTACCCAGATCAGTTGCAGGTCTGCTTCCATATCTTCTTTCAGGAGGCGTTCCTGGAGGTAGTTTTCTTTATATAATTTGCGGTAAATGCGGCGGAATGCAGCGGCGGAGGAGAGGCCAAAAATAAAATCGCTGAGCAGGGAAAGCCCGTCCGGAAAATCGGGACTGGCTGCTTTTTCAAGCAACTGCACGGCCAGGCTTCGCTTACCCCTTTTGTCGAGCCATCCATTATAAAATATATAGGTGCAGGCAATTTTGATAAAGGCGCAGGATTTGGAGGGCTCGCCGGTAGAGGTATCTGTCCAGCTATCGACTTCGCGGAAAAATTCCGGTAAATGGTCAAGGTAATTAAACACAATGGCTCTGATGATCCGGAAGCTTCCGGTCATTTCCTCGCTGCTGGTGCCTTCAAGGAAGGTTTTTAGCCGGGCTAAATTCTCCGGTCTGTCGGGTGTACAAAGATGGGTTAATAAGGCACCAAGTATAGCCCGGCGCAATTCGTTTTCCATCATTTGTTTATAAAATTGTCCGAGGTAGGATTTGAAGCGTTCTTTGTCTTCCCAGGCGCGGATAAAATTAACCAGCCATAGAAAATAATCCTGCTTTGTGCGCCAGTTGTCGGAATCAATATCTGAAAGATGGTCTGTCATGTGCAGGCAGAAGCCGGCGAGGTAGTGCGGCGGGTTAATGGCGGCATTTTCAAAATTCAGCCCCAGGCAACCTGCAACAATGCCAGGGGTGAACATGGCATTATCGGCAAACAGACCGCGCATGATTACATCGTGCCTGCGCAATAACATAAGCCGCTGGCTGCTGCTAAAAAAATCGCGAAGGATGTCTTTGCGGACGGACTTTTCAAACCGGTAGGCGGGGATCTTTCTTTTTTCGGAAAGGTCAAATAACAACCCGCAATCTGTCAGGATGCTATCGGCACTGGTCTCCCATTCCCAAAGCAGGTCAAATGCACCGCCTTTTTGCTGGTTGATCAGCGTTTCCGGCAAATCGCCGATCAGGGTTTTAACGAGTTGGTCAAAATCGGTGATGCTGATTTCGTCGAAATAGGTAGCTATAAATAATACGATATTTTTCAGGGGAGTGTCCAACAGTTTTTTTACCGTTTCGCGCTCTTCAGCGTAACTGATGCTGTTGCGTCGCTCTGTCAATTCCTGTAGCAGGGAGCCTGCTACCAATAATGCGGTCACTTCCCGTACGAGATCGCTTTCCGGGCGGGTACTGAGCCAGCCTGTCAGCCTGGATGTTTCGATGACCTGCCGATATGTTTCCAGGGCCTCCTGGTAATTATTCACGTGTTCGCTGATGCCGAGGATGAGCGTGTTGATCAGGTAGTAAGCCGCATAGATTTCCTGCTGAACGGCGTTTTCCGGCAGGTTGGCATGCTGGCCTGCATATATCAGTAGGAGTCCTTTTTGTGCTAATTGTTCGGTCAGGCCTTTGGCCGGTCCGCCTTTTTTGACAAAGTCGGCTAAAAGGCTGGCAGTGTCTTTAGTTTCCCGGTTTTCAAAAATTACCAGCGCCTGGGTTTTGCCGGGCTGGTAAAGCGGGCTGGTGCTAAATTCACGGATCAGGCGGCTGAGCTGGAATGCGGACTGCAATTGCAGGTTACAGCAAACTGCACTGGAGCTTCCCGGACAATGGCGCAGCACAATTTGTTCAACCGCTTCGGCGGCCAGTACATCATGGTTCAGGCCATGGCTGATCAGCATCATCCGGCTTTCACCGAATTGCTGATGGGTGATCTGATCGATAGGCAAGCGGCTATCCGTGCGGGGAGTAAGGGGAAGAACCATAAAATCGATTTTGTCGGCTTCCTGACCTCCTGTGCTGAAGTAAACATCAACTTTATTGATATTCTGCTGGTCATAAACCTCCCGCAGGTTTTCGATATGCTGGGTGGCCGATATGCTGGCATCGGGTTTATCACTTGGCTTTTCTCCCTGGGCTGGTTGCTCCGGTGCTGGTTGGTCCGGCGAATTACCCGGACTTTCATTATTAGGCTCATCTTTCATAAATAGGTCGTGCTGCTATTGGTGTTGGTCTGATTGTAGGTGGCCTGCTGGTTGACAATCTTTTGGGTGGTCAACTGGATATATTGCCGCTGCTTATCCGGATTGTTGCCTGGGAGCTGGTACCCGAATAATTTTTTCATGGTAAGGGCTACGCGCTTGGGTTCATAATCCCAGGGGATATAACCCAGATTGTTGAGTTCCGGGAAGTCATGGGTTCCTGGGGCATCGAGTAGTACCGGGATCAGGTATACTTGATCCTGCGCGTCCTTCACCCTTTGCAGCATCGCAGCCAGTTCGATTTGGGTATATTTTTTTTGTGCATAGGTGGCGGAGAGCAGGACGATGGCGTAGCGGGCCTGCCGGGAATAGATTGCGGTTAGGGTGCTGTCGAGCGACAGGCCGGCGGTGGCTTCGCGGTTATCGGGATAATAATAAACTTTTTGAAAGTTTTGCATTTCCAGGGCGAGGGCCATGGCCAGGGCGGCGTTGCGGTCTTCTTCGGCGAAGGATATGGCGATATCGTATTTAAAGGTGTCCATGTCGGGTGCTGTTAATGGGGTGCTTAGCTGTATTGGGTGGATGCTTTCATGCCGATTTCGGTGATCTTTTTTTCATGGGTCTCCAGCAGCGATTTCTCGAGGCCTTGTTTGAGGATGACGACGAAGAGCTCCAGGCTGGCCAGGATAATAAAGAAAAGCAGGAAGATGATCCGTCCGCCCCAATTACTAAAGGTGATGTCGATATAGGCATTCATCCGGGTGATCAGGCCTTCGTTGGCGATCTCATCCTTTTTCCAGAGCCGGAGTTTATACTGGATCGAATCGCCAACACTGGCCAGGCGTCTTTTTTCGGGGATGATGCTTCTCTTCATGATGGAATCGCCCTGGTCTGAAAGATAAGTGGTGATCGTTCCCTTGCCGGATCCCCGGTTTGATAAATGGCCAAGCACTTCTTGTTTAGCGCCGTCTTTCCAGTTTTTATAATCCCTCAGATATCCTTTTAAAGCCGAGCTGTCCATCTGCGACTGATATTGTTTTTTGATATTTTCCAGTTGCTTATTTTCCAGGATCGTCCGCTGATCTGCAAGCGCATTGTTGATGTCTTTTTCAAAGATGATTTCCTTGATCAGGAAACTGCCGAGGAAGGCGATAGCAAATGCCAGCGTGTACCGTATAATCCGGATGCCGGGGGAACTGGACGACATAACAATGATCCTTTCAATAAAGAAGATGAGCCCGGCGCAGACCATACCGACGACGAGGCCGGCACCGAAGGTACCGCCAAGGATGCGGGTGGTCAGGAAAAATCCATTGGCAAACCAAATGGCGGTGGGAAAGGCCAGCGCAATGGCATAAATGGAGATTTTTCGCCGGGACCAGTTATCGTAATGCCGGACGGCCTGGTAGCGGTAGCCGGTTAAAAAACAGGCGATGCGGAGGTCGATTTCTTTCATCGGGTTTCAGTTGCTTTTTCTTCCTTATATTTTCCGGTGGATTTCAGGTATACCCGGTGGCCTTCGTTAAAACCGGAGCGGTAAGCCAGGATCAGGGTATGAAACTCCGAGTCCCTTTCGTTGGCGTGGTCTTTTACTGCCATGGCCCGGCAATAGGTCAATTTTTCGTCCCAGAATTGTTTTTTAAGCTCTGCAATATGCCTGGATGCGCCTTCAGGTCCGGCATCATAAAGGTCGACGGCGGATTTCAGGATCAGTTCGGCGAGTTTATCAGATACCTCCGAGAAATGCATCTTCAGGTCGTTCGAGATCAGGTCGACGCCTTCGTTGTAAGCATGGTGGGAATGCCGGCTAATGCCGTGCTCAAACCCGGTCTGGTACCAGTCCCGGCTTTTAAAGGTTTTAAGCCCCTTTAAAAGTTCAAGGAACAATTCGTGGTTGGAGAACAGGTGGTCTTCGTTGGTTTCCATATGTTTGTTTTTTTATTGGTGTGTTTGTATTCGCCGCAGGTTTTAGTCGGCTTCAAATAGTATTTTCAGGTCGTTCAGCTTTCTGTTAATATCCTGAAGTTGTTGTACAGCGGCGTTGAGCCCATCTTTTTTGGCCTGAACCTGCTCCTCGCCATTCCGGATGTCCTCGCAGATAGTGGCTACCTGGCTGTTGAGCGCTGCGATTTCGTCATCGAGGCTGGATTCTATGGGGGCTGTAGCTGTAATGATCTGGCCAACGATCTCCCGGGTCTGCGATTGCGCGATTTGATCAATGGTTTGATGCAGTTCCTGGGCAATCTTTTTCGCGGTTTCCTTTTTTAGTTTTTTCACCGTGGCATCTACACCCATGAACATACCGGCGAAAGCAATGGCCAGCACAACCGGGATGACGGTGAAGGGGTTGGCAATGCCGATCATGATCATCGTCACCACGGCGGTTACCTGCAGGGCCATCTGGATAAAGAACTGCTTGGTAAAACCGAAACTGGCGCCAATGATACCGGCCCCGAAGTCGGCCAGCAGCAGGCCTGCGGCGGCGGCAAAGATCCGCTCCCGGTTAGAGACTTTCCCCTGTTCACTGAGGTGGTCCACATCAACGTTTCCTGAAATCTTGTTTTTTACATTTTCCAGGCTGAAGTAAAAGTCATCGATGCCGGTTTTGAATTCTTCCTTCATGTCATCCACCTGGGTGATGATCAATGGCGTGAGCTGGTGGTCACACCATTCGTTCTGCTGTTCCCCAATCTTTTCTTGATATTTTTCAATGATTTCGCTAATGATTTCTTCCGATGATTTTTTTGGGGCCTGGATCCGGAACCCGGTCTTCAGGTCCATATTGTCGATCCAGGCAGGTGTTTGCCGGATGATTTCCAGGAGGTTGCTCCTGAACTCTCTTTCCAGGGTCAGTTCTAAGCGGGCGATCCGGTTTTGGATCCTTTCGGCGATATGCTTTTTCTTCGTTTCCAGGTTTTCGAGCATAGGCCTGACTGCTTTCAGGCGTTTTTCTATATCTTCCAGGCTGAGGTCGAGCATGCTGAGCGATCCGGGGATGGTGCTCTCCAGGGTATATTCAAGGTAGGTCTTGAACCGGTTGACGGGTTGGAGCAATTTGATCTTGCCTTTTTTATTGGTTAGAAAATCGGTTAAAAGATCTTCCAGTCGCGGCAGGCCGGAGTTTTCAACCAGAGATGGGTTTTTACTGGTCTTGCCTTCCAGGGCATGTGCAGAATCTACGAAAAATATGTAATTCATATCCTTCGTTTTGCCCTGCAGCTTTGATTTGCCATAATTAACCAGCCTCTGCCGTTCTTTTTCCGGGATCTGGTGGAAGCGGTTAAAAACGAAGAAAATGTATTCATGTCCGGCGCGGATAATGTTCTGGTCAATAAACTTCATGTCGCTTTCGGCCAGCGCGGCCAGGGAGGTCAGCACAAACAATACCGCATCTGCTTTTGGAAAATAGTCGGCAGTGATGGCGGTCCTGATACCATTTTCGTTCAGGCCGGGAGAATCGATGATCTCGACATTGTCTTCGCATAGCGGGAGCGGCCAAAAAAGTTCCACTTTTTCGTAAGGGGTTTCGGCAACCGAGTCTTCCTGCTTTTTATCCGGGTCGGGGATAACTACGAATTCTTCGAGCCGTGCCACGGGTACTTCCAGCGGCGGTACGCCGGACCTGTATTTCTGGATATGGGCTTTGGCGATGACCGAGAGTTTCTCCGGAAGCTCCTTTTGAATCGGATCTTTAAAATGCAGTACTGCCCTGGGGACGCTGCCATATTTGACTTCGTTGATGACGGCCGTGCAGGGGATGGCGTAAGCGGGCAGCACTTCCTCGCCCAGCAACGCATTGATAAAGGTGCTTTTTCCTACCTTGAACTGACCAACCACCATAATTTTGAAGGTTTCGGCTTTGACCTTGATGGTAATATCCGAAAGCATAGCTGCCTGGGCATCCATTTCAACGGATTTAAAAATACCTGTACTCTGGTTCAGCAGCTCTGTGAGCATTGCCTTCCATTCCTTGAATTTTTGGAGGTTCTTGTTTGAGATCGTCATGATATGAGGTTTTCCTGTTTAAGCAGGATGGTTAACAAATGGGTGGCTTGGCTCAGATCGGTTTCCAGTTTTCCGGTGTTTTCAGCGTGGCTGTCCTGTTGCTGCCTGAGATAGGCCCCCTGCAGGTCTGCCCAGGCCGTTTCCTGTTCTGCGGTGGATTGGATTGCTGCCCGGTAGTGGGAGGTGATCAGGGCAGTGCCTGTTTGGATGGCATCATCAAAAATTTTGTAAACCTGATCCTGGATAGTTTTGGCCAGCATTTCGCGTTGCTGTCCTATTTTCCCGGCAATAACGGCGTCGCTGATAAATCCGCCCCCGATGCTGATCACAATGCCCAGCGGCCCGGCCAACAGGTAAACGCCGATAGTAGCCAGACCCGTAAATATGCGGGATATTTGCCGCGATCGTTGCAGGTCTTCGTATTTACGGGTGTTGAGGTTCAGGGAAGGATCTCCGCTCCCGGGTTGCCTTTCAGGGCGGTTAATGTGGATTTCCCGGAGGAACGCATCGGCGACTTTTTCTTTCAGCCACAGCCCGTCTGCTGCGATCTGCTGCTGTATGGTGGCTTCGGCTGTCTTAACTATCAGCCTGATCTGCCGTTCGAGCATGAGAGGCAGTTCCTTTTCTGCAAACTCTTTCGGGAGTGTGGTCCTGGAAATCGCAACGTTGGCCTGTTCAAGAACATCCTTCCTTCCCTGGCTGAGCAGGTCATTGAGCAGCCTTTCGCAACAGGCAAGGCGCTTTTCCATTTCCAGGCGCAGTTGTTCCCAGTACAATCGCAGCTGCGTGATCTCGGCAACTGCTTCTTCTATGGCCAGCTGGCTTGCCTGGTTAACAGACTGGGCTTGCTGCCGGCGGGTTTCCAGTTCGGTGATGAGTTGGGTGAGCAGTAACTGCACCTGTGCGCGCAGGCTCTCAAACCGGAGCCGGGCATGTGTTTGGCTGGTCATCCAGGACTCCGCCGCTTGCCGGACAGCTGCTATACCGTAACTGCCGGCAAATTCGCCGCCTGTTAGGTTTTTGTCGCCGGAGGTGAGGTATACCGGGATATCCCAACGGAGGTTTTCGAGTGTTTTAAGGATATAGTGCACAAGGGTTTCCTGATCTTTTGCAGGGAGTTGATCCAGCCGGGTGATCAGGATGGCGATACGTGGTATATTGAGCGGCAGCACCCATTGTTCGATAAAGTCCAGCTCGGTTTGGCTGAGCGCCATGGTTGCGCTCACAGTGATGAGCAGCGCATCGCATTCGGGCAGCAGGCTACCGGTTTTTTGAGTGTAATTATCCGTTCCCGGCATGTCCAGCAGTTCACAATTGAATTTCTTCAGCCAGGGATGCGGCGTTTTCAGGTTAACGTCAATGACGTAGCCTTCGCTTGCTGCCATAATCTTTTCCCAGGAGCGGGCTGATACTTCAAGCAGGGTTCCCGGCTCTGCTGCCTGAGGGCAGGTAAGCTGCGCGGTACTGCCGTAACTAATCCGGGTAAGCAAAGCTGTGCCGGGAAACGTACCCGTGGGCACCAGATCTTTACCCAGGAGTTGATTAATTACCGTGCTCTTGCCCCTGCCGGATTCGCCGGTTATCCCGATGCTGAAATAGGGTTTATAAACCGCGATGTAAAGCTGCTCCCATGTATTGAGTAGAGGTTCCAGTCCGTATGCTATGAACAGGGGCTTACTGGCCGTGAGAATGTTAATCAGATGTTTGAGTCGGGTATCGCCGGTTGCTTGATTCTTTTTCATGTGTTTTATTTAAATCGTGAGCAGGTTATTTTTTGCTGTGGCCAGGAGGTTTTTTCTTATCTCCAGTTCCTGTAAATCGCGGGCTACCTGTTTGCGGAGTTCTTCGAGACGGATCAGCTCCAATCTGTCCCTCTCGGCCATTTGTTCGGCGAGCAGCCGATATTTTTCCATGTACTGATCGATGACACCGTTAAATTCCTTCCGGACGTCTTCAACCGCCTGATTGAATGCATCCGTACTATTGGCAATCCACTGGGCGCGGATACCGTCAATGGCGGCTTCAATTTTTGGCAGGCATTCTCCCCGTACCTTATCCAGCGAGGGGCCAAATAATTTGCCGATAAACCAGCCCATGGCGGCGCCGATGGCCGTTCCTATCCCGGGTAGGATCATTGTTCCGATGGTTGCACCCGTAACAAAGGATGCGCCAATGGCGATATTTTCTATGTTACTGGCCTCGCCCACGGCTGACACAGCACCATAGGTGGCCGCCTGTCCGTTAAATTTGCTTTCGGTACCGGTACCGCTAAGACGGCTTTCGCCAAGCCGGATCTGACCGCCGAGGCTGGCCAGCGATTGATAAATTGTTATAAACTCAGTCTCGAAATCTTTTTTATGGGTGTTGGCCACTCCGGTAATCTGGCTGCATATGGCGGAAACCTGCAGGCGGAGCTGGTTTTGTTTGCCGGTGACCGAACCGGAAATATGGTCGACCGAGGCTTTCAGTTCTTTAAGGGAATCTGCCCAGTTAATGCGGCGGCGGCTTTCTGTCAGGAATGTGTCCCAAAAGTTGTTGATGCAATCGGTCATCTGCTCCCGGTATATCCTGGTATCCTGCCGGAGCAGTTTGGCGTAATGGTCCTGGCGTTCCCGCGTAAAATCAGCGAGCCGCGGAATCGTGTTTTTTTCCAATGCTGCTTTTTCGGCAGCATAACTTGATTCAAATTGCCGGAGCCCGCCAACCATTCCTTCAAAGAGCGTTGCGGTTAGTTTGACGAGCCGTTCAAGCTGGATCGCCAGTTTTTGCTGGTTCAGGCTGAGGTAAATTCCAGATTCGGCGCTGAGGTAGTCCTGCAGGAAGCTATCCATTTCAGCGGCTGGGGTGTGGTCAAAAACGCCCGACGGCGGCACAGCCGGGAGTAAGGACTCCAGGGCGGCCCGGGGGGAAATGGCGACTACTTTCGGGTTGGCGGTGCCGGTTTCACTGGCCAGTTTATTGCGGACCATATCCATCAGCCGTTGCCGTTCACCGGCCTTGATCTGATCGATTTTGGTCACTAAAAAGATGCAGCGGTGAATTGGAATGTCCCCCGCGTGTGCTTTCAGGAATTCGATTAAGCTGACCGGGACAGGAATGGTGCTCTGAATTAGTATCAGGGCCACATCACAAATTTCCCGGATGGCTTTTTCTGTGACTTCTGCGTGTCTTTTGTTCAGCGATTGAATGCCGGGCGTGTCAACAATGACAAGGCCTGTTTTTAGGGCATCCGATGGAAAGCTGATCGTGAGCTGTCTGATATCTCCTGAAAAAGCTTCGCCGGCTGCCAGCAGCTCTGTTAGCTGCCTGATTTTTTCCCGGTGTTCTGCCGGGCTGACAGATACGGACAGTTGTTTCCAAAAGGTGGAAAAAAAACCAGAGGAGGTCTGATTTTTGGGGAGGTATTGCTGGTAAAGCTGGTTGATTTGCTTATGATCCCTGCTGTACACGAGTGACTTTCCGGTGTTATATTCGATTGCCAGGTCGAGTTGATTGCCGTGACGAAACGCAGCCAACGATGTGGTTGTCCCCTGAAGGTTATCGGTTTTCAGGAAATCGTTGCGCATCAGGGTGTTGATCAGCGTACTTTTGCCGCTGGAAAATTCACCGATGATGCCAAGATACAGATTAGGGTCGCTTTGCCGCGCCCGGACCACCGTGATGGTATGGTGTAATTGTGCGGCACGATCAGCAGGCCATTGATAGCGTGACAGCAAAGTTTCGAAATAAGCCAGCAGGGCATCAATGGCTGCTGCTTTGCGGATTTCGTTAATCTTTTCCAGGTCCTTCATAGTTGTTCTTTTGTATGGTTCAGGCGTCTTCGCCGGCTGGTGATTCGTTTTCCGGGAGATCGTGGTGATGCCCATCCGTGTGCTCCGGATAAGGCTGGTGAAAAAGATGGTCGTTATGGTGATGGGCGGAAAGATCATGGCCGTCCGCCGGGTCTGTATGATGGATAGCCCGGAAGTGATCGTACGCATCTGTCTGGTGGTTTCCGTGCAGGCCTGGCTGTTCTGTACCGGTGGTACCTTGCTGGTGATGATGGCCGGGCAAAGGGTGTTGATAATGATCAAGTGCCTTGATTGCCGCGATGAGGGCGGTGCCTGCAATCATGCTGAAAAGCACTGTAGTCCCGATCAGCTGCGTTTGTTCGTTTATGACCGGCTTGCTGTTTGTTGCGCTATAATCGGGCCGCACCGTTTTTTCCGGGTCGTTGATCAGGGCGGGGTTTACGATAGACTGGATCAGGCTGGTCAATCCGCCCTGGAACTTTTCGCGGGTGCTCATGTCAATGCCGATGAGGTGGTAGAGATCAGTGGGCATGCTTTCCGTTAGGGTGCCATCCTTTAAGACCGGAATGCATTTTTTGCGAATGCCGCCCCTTTTGAATAATTCACGGCGGACGAGGTTGTATTCATAACCGACGGATGCGATGCATTGGTCGGCTTTTTCTTTATAATCAGGAGTAAGGATTAACAGAATTACGTCGGCGGCAGCAATGGATGCCTGCATCCGGGTGTATAGGTTATTGCCCAGGTGTCCGTTGTCCTGGTCAAAGATCACACTTACAGGCGGCAGTTCGCGCATGGGGTAAGCTTTGATTTTTTTTGCGAGCACTGAAACCCATTCCTGGCCGTCACCGGCATAGGAGTATGAAATAAAGACGACCGGTTGTTTTTGTTGGAGTCTCATAACGTTTCGGTTTTCAGATTTTATTTTCTTTTACCAGCTGCCAGTAATGCTTGCCCAGCGGGGTGAGTTTGCATGATTTGCCTGCCATAGCGGCGAGGTACATAAAAGGGGCACCCTGCGGTACAACAAGCCCTACGCTCTGCATTTGCTGGAGTTCTTTGAAGGTTTTAACGTTTTTGGCTTTGGCATAAGGTTTTTTCTTCAGGGGGGCGTAGGCTGCAGTATTGGTATATTCAAAGGATGGATCCAATGGGAAAGCATCATCAGGGGCACCGAAATATCCGGTCAGCTTGCGCAGTACTTCCGGCGACAGCTGCGGCTTGGCAGTACGCAGAGGGGCAAAGCGGGTGATATTGGTTTTGAAAACCGGGCGCTGGCCGGTTTCGCCAAGTGTCTGGTCGATATAGGCGTAAACGCTGCCTGGGGTGATGCGCCCGCGGATGTCGGCAGCACCGCCTGAAAGGGCTTGTACCAACAGGGCTGTGAACAGGCTTTTCCCGCCGTACATCTTGGCGGGTTCATTGTGGCGGCTGGCGGTGAGGATGGTCAGGCCTTCCATCACCTGGATGTTCATTCCGGCCATCATGTTGCCACGGCCAATGGCTCCGGCAAAACAGCAGTCAAGGATAATGATTTTGTTCAGGGCTGGCGAGGCGTTGGCCAGTTGTACAACGATGTCCATGTGGATGCCTTCATCATAAGCCTTGACATCCGGGGTAACGAGGTATCCGCCGAGCTGGTTGACCAGGCCGTGCCCGCTGAAATAGAACAGGGAAATAGTCCTGGGCTGCTGAAACAGTTCGGTGATCTGGCGGAGCAGTGAGGCTTTATCAGTCACTGCGGTCTGGAGGTCAATTTCCATATTGGGCGATCCGTCCGCATTATTGCGGAGCAGGGCGGCAACCGCGCGGGCATCGTCTGCGCAGCCGGTCAGAGTTTGTGTGCCGTATTTTTCAACGCCGACGATGAGTGCTTTTGTCATATTGGTTTAGTTGTTTTTTTACAAATGTGGAGGATTGACCGCATGGTAAAAACCTGATTTTAGGTAGAAAAATCCCCGGAATTTTCCTGTGGCGCAGGTTGCTATGGCAGGAAAATTCCTGAATCGCAGGGCGGTTTTTCCTGAAAG
The DNA here is from genome assembly GCF_042434235.1 of Mucilaginibacter angelicae. Classification (NCBI taxonomy): domain Bacteria; kingdom Pseudomonadati; phylum Bacteroidota; class Sphingobacteriia; order Sphingobacteriales; family Sphingobacteriaceae; genus Mucilaginibacter; species Mucilaginibacter angelicae. Next base: position 225,273 of record NZ_JBHLTS010000080.1, read on the forward strand.
CGGGATTCGGGCAAGCGGGGTTGCAGATTGTGTTCTACTTTAGTCCGAGTTTTAAATCAAATTATTTTTTTAACCCTTTCAATCCCAACATTATGGAATCATCCAGCAAACCTCTTCCCTTTTTCTTTGTCGGCCAGGCCCTGGTAAACCAGCGGACCGCTGACTTTGTCAACCAAAAAAACAACCTGCTCAGCGAGGCGCTGGGCAAACCGGATACGCGTTCAATCTGGTATTCCCGCGACCATATAGCCGGGCTGCTGGATGAGATTGACCATGCCGGCGGCGACGGGCTGCGTATAGCTTTCGGAATGTATGAGCGGGGGCACCAGTTTGCAGGGCAGCTGTGCCTGATGATGAATCCAACCCGCGGGGTAGCCGTAGGAGACAGCGTAGTGCACCAGGCGGTGATCCTGGAAAACGAACCGGATTTCGCGGAGCGCTCTGCCGTGAACAAGGATTATGATTTTGGCAACGGCCTTCCGGGGGTGGATAAGGGCTTTAACCTGGGTAGTCCCTGCCCGCCGATATGTGACTGATTGCGCAGAAGTAATGGCGGCGTGGCCATAGGCCACTGTAAAAAAAACGAATGTTCCGGAGTTTAGAGTCCGATGGTTATACTGTATATTAGTCAATGCATAAATTGTTGAGCTATCATTATATATACCTGATCCCTTTGACTTTAAGCTCCCTTGTAAGCCTGAGGGCCTTCCGGCTGGAATGGCTGAGGCCTTACCGGATTTTTTCTTTATTCCTGATAACAAGCCTGATGATCGAAGCATTTGCAATAAGCTGGAAATGGGGGTTGCACCAAACTGCATTCTGGAATTTTCCGGCGTCCAATATCTGGATCTATAATATATTTATGCTGGTGCAGCTGTTGTTCCTGGCAGCCGGTTATAACCGGCTGCTGGGGGCCGGCAGGCCCCGGAAGCTGATACGCGCGGGATGGATCCCGTTAATCCTGTTTGGTATTGCAGACTTCTTTTATTTCCAGGGACCGGGGGTGCTGAACAACCTGACAATCATTTTGTATTACCTGATCTTCGTGCTGCTGGCGCTGGCTTTTTTTTACCAGGTACTGCACGCAAAAGAGCTGGTATCGCTTGTCTCGCATCCGGGCGTTTGGATCTCCCTCGGCATATTTATCTATTACTCAGTCGCCCTTCCCTACTGCATTTTTCTGCCATACCTGGTCCGGCAAAATCTTAGCCTCGCCGTCGTGCTGTTTAACATCAATGTGGCGCTCGACACGCTGATGTACTCCCTTTACCTAATCTCATTTTTATGCAAACCTCGATTTCTGAAGTCAGCATCCTGACGATCATCATTTCCACGCTGTTAATCCTGGTACTGGTCGGCATGGTGGTTTATTATTTATTCCTGTACCAGCAGAAGCGTTTTCTGCATGAAAAACAGGTCCAGGAGTTGCATGATACATTTACCCAGACACTGCTGCAGTCCAAGCTGGAGATCCAGGAGGTGACGCTTGACCACATCGCCAAGGAACTGCATGCCAATTTCAGCCAGCTGGTATCGCTGATCAATATCAACCTGTCAACGATCCTGCCGCACAGTTCGGACGAAGCAAGGGAGGGCATCCTTGAAACCAAATCGCTGGCCAAGCAGTTGCTGCTGGAACTGAAGGCGCTAAGCGCCAGCCTGAATACCGATCATATCATGCATATCGGCTTTATTGCGGCGCTGAACAACGAACTGAACCGGATGGCCAAAACGAAAAAATTTAATGTTACCTTTAGCAAGACAGGTGAGGAATACCGCCTGCGTCCGGAGCATGAGATCATCCTGTTCCGGTTGTGCCAGGAGGTGCTGAACAATATTGTAAATTATTCCCAGGCCGAGCTGGTGACCGCTGCCTTAAATTACCAGGAGGGCCTTTTCGAGCTGGAGATTTCGGATAACGGGATCGGCTTCGATGCCGGCGAGGTGACGAAGCCGGAATCCGGGAAGGCCAGTACGGGGCTGCTGAATATCCGCAAGCGCGCGGCGCTGATCGGGGCAGAAGTGATGATCGAAAGTGCGCCGGGGGCGGGAAGCAGGGTTTCCATCCGCATCCCTTCGGCGGCAACAACCTGATGATTCTTAATGATGCTTACGGAAAAAAGAAAAATAAAGCTGGCAGTGGTCGATGACCATAACCTGTTCCGCAAGGGGCTGATCAAACTGATCATGCTGGCGGATACAGAGGAAAAATATGAGGTGCTTTTCGAGGCGGAGAGCGGCAGCGATCTTAAAAATAAGCTTTCGGCGGCGGCCATGCCGGATATCGTGCTCATGGACATTGATATGCCTGACATGGATGGCTACCAGTCTGTGGAATGGCTGAACCGGTACCATCCGGATATCGCGATCCTGATCATCTCGATGTTTGAAAGCGAGGAAGGGGTGTTGCGGATGCTGCGGCTGGGGATTAAAGGGTATTTATCAAAGGATATAGAGGTGGAGGATATCAACCGGGCGCTGGAGGCGATCAGCAATAAGGGGCTTTTCTACGCGGACTTTGTTTCGGGGATTATTGCCCAGCAGATGCAGGGTAAGCCGTCTGCGGGCGGCACTGCGGTAATTAAACCGGCTTTTTCAGAAACCGAACTAACATTGATCAGCCTGGTGTGCACGGAGCTGACCTATGTGGAGATTGCGGAACGGATGCATGTGAGCCCGAAAACGGTGGACGGGTACCGCGATGCCTTATTCCGGAAACTCGGCGTGAAAAGCCGTGTGGGCCTTGCAATGTACGCGGTTCAGCAGGGGATAGTGCGGTTCTGAACCGCTTCCTTCCGGTTAACTCAGTTTCAAAGCTTCCACAATCGCTTTCAGGGCTTCATTATTTTTTCCGCCTGCCCAGTAGTCGGTATGCCCGCCGGGGTAGCACCAAAGCGATTTCCGTTTGACGGCGATGTCGCGGACACCCAGGCCAAAAATGCGCTGCATGGGGCCGCCAACAAAATCAGAAGTATAGAAAATATTGGTCCAGCGGGTCATGGCGAACAGGGCGCCGTGGTTGAGGACATTGATGCCCTTACGGTTTTTGCCTGCGTCGGTTGCGGGCAGGTATTCGCGGTAAAAGATATTATGATCGTTCTGATCGGTTTCGGGAGGACAGACAGGCAGTTCGCGCTGTTCGATCAGCTTACTAACGGAGACTTTATTGACCATAAAATAATCGATGGCGTTCAGCGCGGCACCGAGTGTGATGAAATCGGTGACAAGCCAGGGATTACCCAGGCTTTGGGCTTCTTCCCAAAGGTTATGCTGGGCATCTGCGAAAGCGCCATAGTTGGGTGTAATGGTAAGCGGCTGCCGGGCGAAAACATTAACGGCGTCGAGCATAGGTTGCTGGTTGCCGGGCGGCGGGGTTGTATAAACGGTGTTTTGTTCGGTCCAGAGCAGGCGGAGCAGATCGTAGGCTACGGCGGTGCCGAGGCTATGGGCCACAACGATGATCCGGTCGGGCTTGGTGCGGTTGCTGATGTTATGCATTTTCCTGAGGAAGGTGATGCCCTGCTGGCGGATATGGCTGCGTTCGGCGATATTATCGGGTTCGGGGGTCATATAGCGGGCCACGTCACCCAGTGAGTTCAGGAAGGAGCTTTTGACAAAGGAGCCAATACTGCCCCAGATCATGGAGAAGAATGCGCCCCCCAGTACGGCTGCAACGGGTTTAAACCAGCCGGGAACATGCAGCCAGTGGGTGCAGGCCAGGCTGGCGACGGAGGCCAGGATAAAAATGCCCCATACCGTCCACCAGATGCGCTGCAATTGCGCGGGTATGCGGCTTACACGCCGAAAGATGACCTGCGTTAGCCAGGTGCCCATCTGGCTAAATTTGGTGCCGCGCATGTTGTGCGCCCAGTAAAATTCGTAGAAGTCGGTGATGGGCCGCCCGGCCTGGTGGTTGCTTTCGAGACTGAGACGGACGGTTTCGTAGATATCGCCGATGCTGTCGGGTTTGCTCCTGACTTTGGCTTTGACCTCGGTAGGGTCGTTCTGTTCCATTTGCCATTTAATGCCTTCGACAAAGCTGCGGAGGGTGTCCATAGGCCTTTGTTCGCCCATGCCATGGACGATAATTACGGCTTGTCTGTCGATTGTCTTCATCTGAAAGGTGTTGAAGTTGCTTAGGTTTTACGGGTAATCTTCAACTAAGATAAACAATTGATTGTTGCTTTGTAACGCTGTATTCTTAAATTAGCAGTTCATATTTAAGGCATGCCTAATATCCTGTCCATTCATAGCGAGCTTTTTGACTACCTTGTGGAATGGAGTAATAAACACCGTTACGCAGATAATGAGCTCAACCCCTTCTTTTATATCCGCAGTTCCAACGACAAGCGTTTTAAAGAGGGTTACTGGTTTCCGGGTAATGAAGATTACCTGTGCCTTTCCTTTTGGACCGGGGGAGATTCGTTGAATAAAACGCCCAACATTTACCTCGACGTAACCGATAATGGAGATTGCCGCGGACTGATCATCGCCAGAGATTCGGAAGACAAGCTGGCCTACTTTGAAAAACTGGTGGCCTTTCTCAGGGAATTTGGCGTTGAATACAGGCCGACCAGGCGAAAAGGTGTCTGGGAAAACCGTTTTAAGGATAAGGGCGATTATATGGCGAGTTTAAAATCCTATCTCCTGGAGGACAAATTCCTGGTGGACTTGTTTGTCCTGGAGCATGACCCGCTGAACTATATCAATGATTATTCTTCGCATTTCGGTTTACTGGCTGCTGATGTGTTTGAAGATAATTATGCCCGCGTCAGGGAGCAGAAAAGTATCCTCGAAACGGAACGGGCCAGAAAGGAAGCAGGAAGGAACATATCGGCTGCTGAACAAAGCAAGGGCTTCAATTTTGGAAGCCCATTTCCGCCAGTTGGCGATTTTCCCGAAGGCCTGCCCTATGCGCTGCGCGACCTGAACGTTAAAAATTACCAGGGTATCCGCGACACGACTTTGTTTAATCTTCCGGCAGACAGCCAATGGATATTCATCACCGGCGAAAACGGTTACGGCAAAAGCAGCGTGCTCCAGGCGATCACCTTAGGCCTGAACGACGACCGGGTACTGGACAGTTACCTGGACACGGAAAGTCGCATCGAGGTGGTATTGCATGCATCGGGGGCTACAGAAACGATGGTCAGGCTGAAAACCGGCACACGCGGAAATGTTTATAATAAACCTAACCAGATGATCGTCGCCTACGGGCCGGTCAGGCTCAATACGTTTTTGCCGGACAGCCAAAACCAGGAGGACAAGACCCTGAGCAATGTGATGAACCTGTTCCGGACGACAACGAGATTGAAAAGCCTGCAATACGAATTGTTTGCCAAAACCCATACCGACCCGCAGGTATTCAAGAAGCTTGAAAAAGCGGTTAAGGAAGCCACCAACGGCAGGATATCGGAAATTGAAGTGGTTGGCGAAAATGTATTGTTCCGGGAAACACTGAGTAACGGCGAGGTGTTGCCGGCCATCCCGCTGGAAAACCTGGCTGCGGGTTTCCGGAGTGTGATCAATATTATCGGTGATATCATTATCCGTTACAGTGACCGGACCAGTTTCAGCGATTACAAAGATTATTGCGGCCTGGTACTGATCGATGAAATAGAGAACCACCTGCACCCCTTGCTGCAGCGGGAACTGCCGGATGCTTTGTCGAAGGTATTCCCGAAAATCCAGTTCATTGCGACGACGCACAGCCCGATCCCGCTGCTTGGCGCACCCAAGAATTCGGTGATCCTGACGGTATCACGCAACCTGGAGGATGGTATCACGGTGGAGCGGCTGGATGACCAGATCGATTTCAGTAACCTGTTGCCCAATACGATCCTTACTTCGCCCATCTTTGGATTTGAAAAGATTATTCCTTCTGCCAATACAGATATTTCAGCGATTTCGACGACGGATGACTTTGCCTCTTCAGAGGAGGTTAAGGAGATCCGACAAGCCCTTAACCTGAAGAAAATCGATTTTGATGCCATCGACCGGGACTTCGATGCACAACAGCGCACCAGGGATCGTGAAAATGATGCTGACCAGTTGCCAATTTAAGCCCATGCAAAAGATTTACAAGGATTATTTGGCTATCCCCGCAGGCCTTTCCGGAGTAGCCTACCAGGCAAGGCTGGCGCTTTCGCTAACGGAGCAAAATACCCATGAATTTTCAAGCAGTATTTACAGGCACCCGACGGTGCTGGCGGAGCTTAGCCGGATCTATTATAATAAATGTGCCTTTTGTGAATCGGATACCACGGCCGGTGCCCCCATGCAAGTAGAACATTACCGGCCGAAAAAAGCGGTAGTAGGTGCTGTACCTGCGCATACCGGTTATTACTGGCTGGCCTATCAATGGAGCAACCTGTTGCTTTCCTGCGCTTCCTGTAATAATAAGAAGCGCAATCATTTCCCGGTAAACGGGATGAGGGTTGCCGCGCCGCCGTTTGTACAAAACGCGCTTGATACCACTGCATGCCAGGCTAACAGTCCGGATTTACTGGGCGAACTGGCGGAGCTGATCAACCCTGAACTGGAACAAAATCCGATGGTCCATTTCGAATTCTACCCCGATGGTACGATTATGGGTAACACGCCGCAAGGGCTTCAAACCATCCGGGTATGCGGCCTTGACCGTGACCAGCTTACGATCAAACGCAAGGAGTTTTACGATACTTACCTGGACCGCTTTACACGGTATTTTAAAGACTATCAGGACAATGGTAATGAAGCGACACTGGTTTTGCAGCTGAAAAATGCGATTCTTGAAATCTTCAGCCATGTTTCCAAAAATAAACCCTATAGGGAATTTGCGGCAAAATGCCTGGAGAATTTCAAGACTTTTTTTATTGACCGCTTTCAGGCTGGAGAGGCCCGGCCGCTGGCCGAAGCTTATAATCAGGCTATGTCATTAAGCTGATTACGCAAAATACATAAATGACAAAGGTTAGGAGAAAATAAAAAAGCCTAACATCTCTGTTAGGCTTTTCTGTGGGAGCTACTGGGTTCGAACCAGTGACCCTCTGCTTGTAAGGCAGATGCTCTGAACCAGCTGAGCTAAGCTCCCTTGCTTTTGGGACTGCAAATATAGGATGTTGTGCTTGTTTGTCAAAATAAAATTTCAAAAAAACCACATCTTGCTGATTTACAGCGATTAAAATCGCTATTTACTTAACATCCCGGTATTGGGCACGCGGACGGGGGTCTTCAGGAAGGATTTCCATTTGTGGAAAATCAATGTAATTGGCATACCATTGTATGGCGCCTACTAAGTCAAGCGCGTCTTCGGCAGCAACATTAATGGTTTCAAAGGCATAAAGCTTAAGTTCGGCATAACCGTAAAGCTGAATTTCGTTATCATCCGGACTAAAACGTTCTTCATCCAGGCAATAAACTTTTACCTTGAGGCGTGTATCCCTGGAATGGATCACATCCCTGCAGGGGTTTTGAGGATCTGTTGCCAGTAAATATACATTATAGTCCATAATTGGATTAACAAAGTTTATATGGGATGGTTTCTTTATTAAGCGTTTAATGTAAAGAATTGTTTGAATTTTACACGCTTTCCCCTATGTGTGGAAATAGCGCCCACGTTTGGGGAAAGTTTCTACACCTTAACGTTTAGGCAATATTAAAAAGCTGTTTTTAAGGCAAATAAGCATCAATTTATCAATTGGCATTTCGTTTGAATAAATGTTATTACCCTTCTCAAAGGGTTGTTTTTCATAGGTAGATGTAGGGTCGAAATACTGCGAGAGTATTTCGACCTTTTTTATTTGCCTGAATTGGTTGTAAGAAGCTGTTTGAAATAAATACTAATAGATAAAAGCTTCATTGCTTCGTCCTCCACCTACCCCATGATAAGTATCATCTGCAATTAATATAAGCTCGCAAAGCCGCAAAATCGCTAAGAAAAATCTTTGCGTCTCAGCTGCTTTGCGAGAAATCAATACGCTATAAGGTACTTTAAGCTTCGATCCTTATCACTGAGACTGACAATTACTCACAATTCGCAAAATTTTAACCTTTGGGAAAATTATACCACCATTCCCGGAATGTATTTACACACTTTGGCACCGGCAAGTATTTGAAAAGTGCTTTTTTAACGCTTTATAGTATGTTTTTCCATTTGGCACTCTGTTTGAATTAAAGTTAATACCCTTCTCAAAGGGTTGTTTTTCATAGGTAGATGTAGGGCCGGATCAACTGCGAGAGTTGTCCCGGCCTTTTTTATTATTGTGTTTGTATTGCTCGATAATTAAAATAAGATCCGCCAAATTAACCATTGGGAAATTAATTCCCGGTTACGGGTGTCATTTCTACACATTGAGGTTTGTTTTTATTTTAAAAAGCTGCCAATTAGGCATTTAAAGGCGTTTTTTCAAATTGGCATCAGGTTTGAATATAGGTTATTACCCTTCTCAAAGGGTTGTTTTTCATAGGTAGATGTAGGGCCGGAATAACTGCGAGAGTTGTCCGGCCTTTTTTATTTAACGAAAATCTTGATCTGCTGCTTTATTCCCTTGCTTTTTAATTAAGTGTCTTTAACGATCAGTTGCTTATAATCCCCGATTTTGGGATTGCTTTCCACATAAATAGAATATACAGTTCCCAAAAAGCTTGTTTACAAGCCTTAAACATATTTTTATGATTTGGCACCGGGTTTGGATAAGTATTAATACCCTTCTCATAGGGTTGTTTTCATAGGTAGATGTAGGGCCGAAAAACTGCGAGAGTTTTTCGGCCTTTTTTATTGCTCCTGATTTTTTTCTGATGGTCTTTTAGCTGTGAATAGAGCCGCTGGTTTTACTTGTAGTTAAACACTCTAATTAAGAGTAGATTAATTATCAACCAATTACAATCCGTCATGTTGTTACAGGCGTATATCCATCTACAGAACAACTAATTATAGCATTAAAAAAAATCGAACTCTATGAAAACATCTGAACAAGAAAGCATAGGCGGAGCAAATATGGCCAGGAGGTCATTTTTACGCTATGCGGGATTAGGCGTGGCATCTGCCGGCCTTTTAGCTACAGCAGCTTGCCACAAAGATCATAAGGTAATAGTTAATAACGGTATTGACATCGGCGCCAAAGGCGACCTTGCTATCCTGAACTATGCTTATGCTCTTGAGCAATTGGAAGCTGCATTTTATATCCAGGTGATCACCACCCCATATTCGGGTATGACATCTGACGAAAAAGCACTTTTCACCAGCATTCGCGACCATGAGATACTTCACCGCGAATTTTTCAAAGCTGCTTTAGGTGGTAACGCAATCCCAGCTCTTACTGTCGATTTCAGCACTATTGATTTTACTAAAAAAGCCGCTGTACTCGGTGCTGCCAAAGCGTTTGAAGATACCGGTGTACAAGCTTATGATGGCGCCGGTTACCTGATCCAGGACGCGGGCTACCTTACCATTGCAGGTAAAATTGTATCCGTTGAAGCAAGGCATGCTGCATTGATCAGCAACATGATCACTCCCGGTTCATTTGCCGCCAGTGACCAGGTTGATGCCAGCGGTTTAAACAAATCAGCAACCATTGCACAGGTATTGCCTATTGCAAATACTTACCTGAAAACTAAAGTGAGTGCATCTAATTACAGTTACGTAGCTTAATCCCCACATCGCCATGAATTTATTTAACATAATAGACGAAATAGAAAAAATCGATCCGGAATTGAACGACAGGTTTAATCCGCGTCGTGCCGCGATAAAAAATATAACAAGCTTTGGTTCAAAAGTAGCAATAGCTGCCCTGCCATTTGCATTAGGCACCATGTTTAAAAGAGCTTATGGAGCTACCGCAGCACCAACTGTTCTTGAGGTTTTAAACTATGCGCTTACTTTAGAGTACCTTGAAGGTAAATTTTACTCAAACGGGGTAACCAAAGCGGGTTTTATTCCTCCTTCAGGTTTGCCAACTTATACCGTAATTGCCAATGATGAAAGCCAGCACGTTGAATTTTTAATAAGTGTTATTAAAAGTTTAGGCGGCACACCGGTAGCTGTACCTAAGTTCGATTTTTCGGCTGGTGGCGGAACTGGAACAGGGCCTTTAGGCAATTCCGTTTTCACGGACTATCCTACTTTTCAAAAAGTTGCAGTAGCTTTTGAGGATACAGGTGTACGTGCTTACAAAGGCCAGGCGCCAAACCTATTGGGCAACCAGGTTGTTTTAACGGCAGCATTGTCAATTCACGCTGTTGAAGCACGCCACGCGTCGGCAGTGCGCCAGCTTATCGGCATATCACCATGGATAACCAGCACAGCAACAAAAGGGAATGATACCGGCGTAGCTTTGGTTGATGGTAATTATGATGGCGAGCAAAATGTTACCCAGGGCCCTGTAAATGTTACCACGCTTGCAAGCGCCGGCGGGTCATCAACATCAGTAGCTGTGGCTACCGCTGCGTTTGATGAGCCCCTTAGCATGGACCAGGTATTGAAATTATTAGTGGGTACTTTTATATACAGCTAAATAAGGTTATTATCTCAACATGAAAAAGACCGGGAGCAAACAACCCCCGGTCTTTTTTTATGCCGATAAATTAAATTATTTATTCAGCGCCTGCTGGCCAAATTTAATCAGGTCGTTTGCTCTGATATAGCCTACGGTTCCAGAAACAGGTTTGCCTTTGCTGGTGAATATGATCATGGTAGGGTAAGCCTGCAGGCCCCATTCGGCGGCAAGGGCCGGGCCTTGCCCCTTTTCCATATCAATGGCTACGTTCACAAAATTGTCATTGTAAAAATCGGCTACTTTATTGTTTTTAAATGTAGTAGCCTTAAGCATTTTGCAGGGGCCGCACCAGCTTGCATAGGCATCAACAAAAATATATTTGTTTTGGCGGGCTGCCTGTTTTAAGGCTTCGGTCCAGGAGTTTTCAATAAAATTAATTTGAGTTGATGGCTTGCTGATACTTTCCTGTGCTTTGGCAGCAGGGCCGGATACAAGGGCAAGTACAATGATAAAATAACTTATATGCAGGAGTTTTTTCATTTTCAATCAGGGTATTTATAAAAACAGCACGTATATAATGCTTTATACGTGCTGTTTATTATAGCGGTTATATTTTTATTTTACCTGTTTTCGGGGCGGCGTTGCTGTTGCTGGCGTTGTTGCTCCTGTTGTTGTTTTTGAGCTTGCTGTTGCTGCTGACGCTGGGCCTGCTGTTGTTGCTGTTGTTGTTGGCGCTGAGCTTGTTGTTGCTGCTGCTGTTGCTGCCTTTGGGCCTGCTGCTGTTGCTGACGTTGCTGCTCCTGCTGCTGCCTTTGGGCCTGCTGCTGTTGCTGGCGTTGCTGCTCCTGCTGCTGCCTTTGGGCCTGCTGTTGCTGCTGACGCTGCTGTTCCTGTTGCTGCCTTTGAGCTTGCTGTTGCTGCTGACGTTGCTGTTCTTGTTGTTGTCTTTGGGCTTGCTGTTGCTGCTGACGTTGCTGTTCCTGTTGTTGCCTTTGGACTTGCTGTTGCTGCTGACGTTGCTGTTCCTGTTGTTGCCTTTGGACTTGCTGCTGTTGCTGACGTTGTTGCTCTTGCTGTTGTTTTTGAGCTTGTTGCTGTTGCTGGGCCTGCTGGCGTTGTTGCTCCTGTTGTTGCTGACGTTGTGCTTGCTGGTCTTGTTGATCTTGAGGCCGCTGTTGTTGCTGGCGTTGCTGACGTTGCGCTTGCTGGTCAGGTTGGTTCTGAGGCCGTTGTTGCTGCTGGCTTTTTGCCTGTTGTTCTTGTTGACGCTGTTGTAATTGCTGCTGACGTTGGGCCTGCTGCTGTTGCTGGGTTTGATCTTTTTGTTTTTGATCAAGCTGCTGCTGCCTCTGAGCCTGTTGCTGTTGCTGGCGTTGTTGTGCTTGCTGCTCACGCTGTGCCTGGTTGTCTCCGGGCCTTGCATTCGGCTGGTTAGGGCGTGCTCCGTTTGCAGGGGTTGGCCTTGCAGCCGGGCCTGCATGATTAACCTGCACTATTTTGTTATCAGGTCTTTCATTTCGGGCTACTTCTCTTAAACGGGCGGCATTATTGCGGTTAATAGCTGCATTTCCGGCTTGCCTGTTAGCTATACCATTGTTAGGGTTTTGCTGACGATAGGCCGCAGCATTTACCACCCTTGCCGGCCTTGCATCAGGCGCTTTCCTTATTTCGGGGCGATAAATATTCACAGTGTTATTAACTACCCTGCCGCCGCCGTTTGGCCGGTTAACATTGGTAATGTTATAAACGCGTACATTACGGTTGTTGGTAACCTGCCTGATCTCGTTAATTCTTGGGCCGGTTACATAAGTACGGTTGTTATTAACATAGGTGTTGTTAATAATAGTTGTTTGGTGAATAATGTTTACCACACGGGTTTGTGGCACATAATAGTTGTAAATGTTTGGCCTGTTGATATAAGCCTGTGGAGCGCAAACCCAGTAATTATCGGGCACGTTGTAGCTATTGCCAAAGGATATATTGATGCTGATACCCGGTTGCAAAGGTGCCCAGCCATAATAGCCGCCACCATGCCTCCAGCTAACCCATGCCGGTGCCCATTCATGGCCCGGAATCCATTCCCAGCCATAATAATCATCATAACGCCACCTGCCGTAGTGAAATGGCGCCCAGCCCCATGGGTAATCAGATACCCAGGTATTACCATAGTCGGTTACTACCCAGTGGCCGCGGGTTGCATATGGCCTGAAATTGTCTTCTGCATCGGGGATCCAAACGTTACCGTATTGAGGATCATTAACCCAGGTACCGTAAGGATCAAGTTCGTCATAAAACTCCTGGTCGGATACGTAGCCTCCTTCCTGGGCTTTACTCCTGTTTGGTGCGGCAAGCATTATCAAAAATGCTATTAAGCTGATACCGCATATTTTATTGATGAATTTCATAATAATAGTGTTTAAAAAAAGCCTGTTATATTGTTGTTGCTAAATATATGACAGGCAGAAGTATAAAACGTTTAAAGCAAAAATTGTTTTAATGCGTTTATACAAACTCAGTAGGTGTAATTATGGGGATAAAATTTTATTGCTATCTTGTGTACTACGCTTAAAAATTAAATAATTTTGCTACCTGTTTTATAAACTATAACTATGAGCACAGTAAATATTCCACGCCTGGATCTGAATACCTATATAAACGGCAGCGCCGAAGAACGGAAGCAATTTTCGAACGATATTGGCAAGGCTTTTAATGAAACCGGTTTTGTTACTATTACCAATCATGGCCTTAGTAAAGAGCTGATAGATAAGCTTTACGAGCAGGTTAAAGCATTGTTTGCCGAACCAGATGCAGTAAAACAACAATATGAAATTCCGGGTTTAGCAGGCCAGCGCGGGTATACCGGTAAAGGCAAGGAAACAGCTAAAGGTTTTAAAACTCCCGATTTGAAGGAGTTTTGGCAGATAGGCCAAACCGTAACAGATGATGATACACTGAAGGCACAATATCCTGATAACGTAACGGTTAACGAATTGCCCGAATTTAACCCAACCACCATCGAAGTTTACAAAAAGCTGGAAGCGGCCGGTAAACATTTGCTCCGTGCAATTGCCGTTTATCTTGAACTGCCCGAAAACTATTTTGACGATAAAGTACACAACGGTAATTCCATACTCCGTACCCTGCACTATTTCCCGATAGCCGATCCCGATTCGGTACCTGATGATGCAGTACGTGCCGGTGCCCACGAAGATATCAACCTGATCACTTTATTGATAGGTGCCAGTGCCGACGGGCTTGAGCTGTTAACCCGCGATAACAGCTGGTTCCCGGTGAAAGCTTATGGTGAAGACCTGGTAGTTAACGTTGGCGATATGCTGCAGCGTTTAACCAACAACAAACTGAAATCAACTACCCACCGCGTAGTGAACCCACCGCGCGAGTTGATGAAATTCTCCCGTTTTTCGGTGCCATTTTTCCTGCACCCCAAATCAAATATGGATTTGACCAGCCTTGACTCGTGCATTGATGAGCAGCACCCTAAGTTGTATACCGATATTACGGCAGGCGAGTATTTGGATGAACGTTTGAGAGAGATTGGTTTAAAGATGTAATGCAAAAAAATGTCATTGCAAGCAACCATCAGGGAAACCCTGAAAAAAAACGTAATGAGGTATAAAATATATTTCAGCGATGGTGCGCGGGGGCCGCGTTAGGGATTGCAGTGTAAAGCCCGCAGCGTGCGTCGGCTTTGCGGGTAGGAAAGGCGAGGACTTGGAACGGAAAGCCCGGGCCGCAGGCAACGCCCATATTTATAAAACGGATCATAAAATACGCTTAATAATAAATAACTTACAATTATGTCATTATAAGGTACGAAGCAATCGCACGGAAGCTTGTCCGCCCTGTAACGCATGCAATTGCCACGTCGCTCCCAGGCTCATTCCCGTTTCGCTCCCCGCAATGACATCTTCATAATAACAAAGCCCTCTCCAAATGGAAAGGGCTTTTACATTTAATACAGATAGATGAAATATTTTTATTTAACCAGCACAGCTTTCCCATCAACACTTTCTCCGGCTGCCTGTCTCCTTTTATATAACACAAACAACGCAGTAGCCATTACCCCGATAATGCCTTCAATACAAACCGCTTTGCGCGGACCAAGCTCATTGGCTAACCAGCCTGCCATTAAACTGCCTATAGGGATCATGCCCTGGTAAGCCATAACATAATAGCTGATAGCCCGCGCCCTCATGGTCGGGATAGCGTGGGTTTGGATATAAGTGTTAATGGCCGATGTTTGCGCCATCATACCAACCCCGGTAAGTACCATAAACATTAAAGCGAAAGGCAGTTTGCTGGCATAAGCCACCATCAAAACGCTTACACCGAAGACCAGGCTTGCGATAGACATGATCTTCACTAAATTTTTACTGCTTTTTAAGTTGGCTAAATAAACCGCGCTAACCACCGAGCCTAAGCCTGCTGCGCTCTCAAACCAGCTGAAGGTTTTGGCATCGCCATTAAAAATATCTTTTGCAAAAATGGGCATCAGCGTATTAAAAGGAATAACGAACAGGCTACTTGCAGTAAGCATCAGGATCATGCTGCTCAGGTCGCTGTCGCCTGATACGTATCTGAAACCTTCCTGCAATTCTGTCCAGATGCTTTTTTCTGAACGGATAGGGACTATAGTATCCAGTCTCATCATAAATAAACAGGTAAGTACCGGAATATAGCTCAGAAAATTACCAAAGAAACAAACATCCTCGCCAAATGTGCTCAATACTATACCTGCAATGGCAGGGCCGGCAATACGCGCAAGGTTGGTCATGGTTGAGTTTAGGGCGATGGCATTGGGCAGGTCGGCCTTGTCATCAACCATATCAACCATTAATGATTGACGGCAGGTAATGTCAAAAGCATTGACGATGCCCTGCAATAGGCTTAAACCAATGATAGCCGGGATATTATAGATCTTGAAAAATATCATGAAAGCAAAGGCCCCGGCCTGCAGCATAGATACCACCTGGGTAATAACTAAAATGCGGTAACGGTTATGCCTGTCAACAATACTGCCGGCGTATGGCGCCAATATCAGGGATGGGATCAGGCTTACAAAACCTACTATACCCAGTAAAAGGGCCGAACCGGTAAGGCGGTAAACCAACCAGCTCACTGCTGTTTTTTGCATCCATGTGCCGATGAGGGATATTGACTGACCGTAAAAAAACAGCTTGAAATTACGGTACTTTAAAGAGCGAAACACATTCATTTGTTCAATTCATAACAAAAGCAAATTCAGGGGAGTACTTAATGCAAGACTATTGAATTGTTTTATGATGCAAATATCGCCCATATTGATACATTTGTAAAATAGATTGTTTTAATGTAATTAATAGATAAAAACGATTGATTATGGAATTGCGTCAACTCCAGTACTTTGTTAAAGCTGCCGAAACCATGAACTTTACCGAGGCAGCAGCGGCTGTTTTTATTACGCAAAGTACCCTATCGCAACAGATTAAGCAGTTGGAGGAAGAACTGGGTATGCTCCTGTTCGACAGGGTGGGCAAGCGCGTGCGCATAACCGAAGCCGGGCATATATTTTTAACCCATGCCCGCAAAATCCTTAACGATGTGCAGCGGAGCAAACAAGCCATCAGCGAGTTGCAGAATGCCACCACCGGCGAGCTGAACCTTGGCGTGTCATATGCTTTTACCTCTTTGTTATTACCGGCGCTGGCCCCGTTTAGCACTAAATATCCGGGCATCAAGATCTTTATCACCTACGGCAGCCCCGAAGAACTTGAAAAAAAGTTACGACTGGCCGAACTGGATATGATCCTGGCCTTCCATAATGAAAGCGACGACGAAGACCTGGAAATGCAGGAGCTGTTTAGTTCAAGCGTGGTAATGGTAGTTTCTAAAAATAATCCGCTTGCTCAACTCAAAAAAATAAGTCTGGAAGAGCTCGCCAAACAAGACCTCATTTTACCAGGTAAAGGTTTCAGCTCGCGTGATTTTATTAATGACCTGTTTAACCGTAAAAAGATAACGCCCAATATCAAAATAGAGCTTAATGATGTGCATTCGCTGCTGGCACTTGTTGAGAACGGTCCCTGGGCCACCGTATTGAACGAAAAAGCTATCATCGGCTGGAACAAAGTAACCGCTATCCCCATCGAATCAAAAGAGATCAAACGACAATCCTACATCCTGTGGCAAAAAGGGGTTTACCGGAAAAGAGCGGCTATTTTATTTATTGAGGAGTTGATGCGGGTGATGGAGAGTGAGTAATATTAAAAAAAATGTCATTTCGATAGAGCAGATGGGGCTGAGCACCGGGGCGAAAGAGAAATCTTATACGCTATGTAAGAGTCCGTTGTTAAAGTTTGTGAGCAGGGCGTATAAGATTTCTCCTCACGCTACCGCTCCATTCCTGCGCTTGTTCGTCGAAATGACAGGCGTATAATGTGTCTCCCCCGCGGTCCTGTCATCACGACTGCATAATCAGTCCAGCCCGAATTACTTCTTCATCTCTTCCCTTATTGCCCTCAAAAATTCATTGGGGTGTTTGGAGCCGATAATGTAAAGCAGACCGTCACGGTCGGTAAGGTGGATGGCTTCGTTGCCCGAAGTAAAAAAGCGGATAGTGCCTTTGGTATGCAGGTTGTAAACCGGGTTGTTAAAAAGATAGCGGCTGTAAGTGCCTTTTTCAACTTTCACAATTCCGTTTAAATCTATTTTTACCAGTTTGGTTGTCCACAGACCGTCAAGCATAACGCTTTTGTTTTCCACACGTGTGCGGAAATGGAGCAGGAAGCCCATGATAATGGAAATAATGATGATGGCAAAGCCCACAACAACCAGTAAATCGCCGTTGCGTTCGCGCTCATCAGTAAAAAAGTAGGCTGCAAAACAGAACATGGCCAAAACCAGGCGTATGGTTAGCGGTATAAATTCCCGGCCAAGGTATTGCTTTTCAGTAAAAACGGATTTATCGCTCATGTTAGTTTAAACAGTTCGAAGATAATAACTTTTTTAGTGTTATCACTCACTTTATACCTTTCGTCGGGGCGGTAACCGCCAATCCACATAATTTCACCGTTGCCATTTACCAGGATAGGGATTTCTTCCTTTTGATGCAGCGGCACTTTTTGATTGATGAAAAAATCGCTCAGTTTCTTTTTGCCCTTCATCCCCAAAGGGAAAAAATGATCGCCCTCCTGCCATGTGCGCACTTTAAGCGGGTAAACCAGCTTGTCCGCATCAATTGATACTGCTAATGGGTTATCCTTTATGATCAGCGGGCTATCATCATGCAGCAAATTTATCCTATAAACGCCAAAATTAGCTGCGTGGTCTGTTGGGTTAATAATAACTTCAGGCAGCAGGGCTGTTGCTCTGGATTTAAGGATAATGTTATCCCGGTCGAGAAATAAGGTGTGTGTACCAGATTCAAATACCCGGCCGGAGTGTTTATCAAGCGAAGCAATGAGGTCATCAATAGTGTCCTCATTAAAGCCATACTCGTCCAGCAACTTAAAAAGCAACAACCGTTTGGGTTTTAGTTTTTTTACTTCGGCAATGGGCAGGTGAATAATGCCATCATGTATCTGCGGCAGTGTTTGCCTTAATTCGTCAAGCTTAAGCTCAAGTAACAGTTCCAGGTCGCGGAAATGGAGCAGGTTGTTTTCAAAAGTTTTTTCGAGCGATGGGTTCAGTTCTTTCAACTTAGGCACAACCTCCAGCCTGATTTTATTGCGGGCATACTTTGCCGAAGCGTTGGAACTGTCCTCAACAAAAGTTAAACCTTCGGCACCAACAATGGTCTGTATCTCCACCCGGGTAAGGAATAACAGGGGGCGCACCAGTTTGCCATTTTTAGGCAAAATGCCATGCAAACCGGCAATTCCGGTACCGCGTGTAAGGTTTAACAATATTGTTTCAATAGTATCGTTTTGGTGGTGGGCAAGCGCAACGGCCTCATAGCCTGATTGCTGGCTAATGGTATCAAACCACTGGTAACGCAGGTCACGGGCAGCCATTTGTATCGATACCTTGTTTTCGGCAGCGTATTGTTTTGTGTCAAAATTAACAGTGTGGAAAGGTACACCAAGTGCTGTGGCAAGGTTGCGGCAAAAATCCTGGTCGCGCAAGGCTTCATCGCCGCGCAGCTGAAAGTTGCAATGGGCAATGCCAAAGTCATAGCCCGCAGCTTTAAGCAGGTGTGTCATTAAAACCGAATCGATGCCGCCGCTTACCGCTGCCAGTATTTTGGTGACAGGTGTAAATAAAGCATTTTGCTCAATAAAATTAACAAACTGATTAACTGGCAGCATTCATCAAAATTATTAATTTAATAACCCCAACAAAAAACTAATTTTGCCATTGTGAGGAAATACGTTTTATGCTTTTTGTTTTTGGCGATGGCAACTGCAGCTATGGCTCAAAAAAAATCAATTGTAAACCTGATACAATCTGAACGAAGCACCGGCACAAAGGTTAATGGCAGGCAGCTGATCAAGGTATATAAAGGTGTGTTTAAGCAGGATTACTCCATCCTCCGGTCGGACAGTGCTTACTTTTATCCCAACGAAAATGCCTTTGATGCCTTTGGTAACGTAAACATAAACCAGGGCGATACACTGAATATATTTTCGGATAAGCTTAACTATAATGGTAATACCAAAATAGCTATCCTTACCGATAATGTTAAAATGGTTGACCGCGATGCTACCTTAACCACCAATTACCTTACGTATAACACGGCCAGCCGCATAGGTACCTATACCGGTGGTGGAAAGTTGGTGAACAAGGATAACGTGCTCACCAGTAAAAACGGTTACTATTTTGCTTTCAGCCGCGACTCTTATTTTCGGTACGATGTGGTACTTACCACGCCCGATGCCCTGATAAAAACCGATACCCTTAAGTACAATACAGGTACGCGCATAGCCTATTTTTTCGGCCCGACCAATATTTACGGCACCAAGGATAAGGATACCCTGTACACCGAAAACGGCCGGTATAATACAGTTACTGAGCAGGCCTATTTTGGGAAAAAGAATTCATACAGGCAGGGCACCAAATCATTAAAAGGAGACAGCCTTTTTTATGATAAGCTGAAAGGCTATGGCCGGGCGGTAAAAAACATCACTTTTGAAGACCGGGAACAAAAGGTAACCATTAAAGGCGATCTGGGCACATACTTCAGGGCCGAGGAAAAAACCGTTGTTACCGAAAATGCTTATGTAGTACTGGTTTCCGAACAAAAGGATACCAGTAAAACCGATACCACAGTTAAGCAATTACCTGCCGAAAATAAAAATGCAAAAACATCGGCCAAAAACGTTACCGATCTTAGTAAAGTTGCCAACGCCATAAAGCCCGATAGCAGCCATAAGGCCCCGGCCAATACCATGCCCATTAAGCAACCTTTTGCTATAGGTAAAAAAGATAGCGCCAATGTTGATATGGCAACTACGCTGGTACAGGGTGCTATGAAAAATAATAAAAACATGGCTGCCGATGCTTTAATAAATGCAGCAACGCAGGCAAAAAAAGGGAATGAAAAGCTGATCGATTCGGCGCTGAAGGCTGCCGCCCCTGTATTAAAAAACAATAAGGACAAGGCCAACATAAAAAACATAGGCAGCCTGGCCGGCGTTGCCGATGCCATAAAGCCAGGTGTTGCCAAAGTAACCGGGAAGCTTATACCCGTAAAAACACCAGTGGTGCCAAAAGATACCAGCCACATTAAACGCGATTCGATATACATGACTGCCGATACTATTGAAACGCAGATCATGACCTATAAAAATCAAAAAATTTACCAGGAGCGTCAGCGTACTTTGCGCGATACCACGTTGAAACAACGCAAACTGCTGGCTGACAAGAAATCATCGAAGTTTTTGACGGCCTATTACATTAAGGTACCTAAAGACACCAGCTATTTTCACCGCGATTTTTTTGGTAAACCTAAGCCGGTAAATGATTCGTTGCAACGCAAAAAGGATGCGCTTGCCGCAATCAGGAAAGCAAAGCAGGATAGTATTGCCCGCGTACAGATGCAGCGCGATCCGGTTTTTAAACAATATCCGGTTAACGTAAAAGATACCGCCCGCGTAAGGATGCTTATCGGGCACCACCACGTCAAGATCTTTAAATCAGATCTGCAGGCTAAGGCCGATTCGATATTTTACAGTAACAGCGACTCCACCATGCGCATGTACGTAAATCCTATTATCTGGGCACAAGGCTCGCAAATGAGCGGTGATACGGTATACCTGCAAATGCGCCACAAAAAACTGGATAATATTGAGCTGTTCCCGTCGGCGTTTATCGTAAATATCGAAAAAGATGATTCCACGCATTTTAACCAGGTATCGGGTAAAAAGATGCGGGGGTATTTTAAGGATGATAAGCTGGACCAGATGTATACATTCGGCAATGCTGAAACCATTTATTTTCAGCGCGACAGCGGCAAGGTTTCGGGGATGCAGCGATCATTAAGCAGCCGGATCCGTACAGCTTTTAAAAACAACCAGGCCACTGATGTTGTCTTTTTAACCAAGCCCGAAAACCGGTATATCCCTATTGAAAAAGTTAAGGAAGACGATAAGATCCTGAAGGGCTTTTTGTGGAAACCTAAAGAGCGGCCGGCATCCAAAGAGGATATTATAAAGAAGCGAAGTAAAAAAGTAACACCTGCAAAGCCGGGGGTAAAAACTGCTCCGGGCAAACCAGGTAGTGCAAAGCCGGGTACAAGCCTCAAGACCGACAGCCTGAAAGGGCCCGGACAAAAAAATATGCAGGATAGCACCTTAAAAGTTGATACTGGAAAGAATAATGCGGTAAAAATTAAAAAGGATACGATAAATAAGAATTTTGTACCAAAATTGCCCAAAAATGGGCAAAAAGTAGACACTATTGTTAATAAAGCGTTACCTGTTAGGAAAAACTGATACAAAATGAAAAAAAAGTAACATTTTTTATCAAAAAAATTAGTCTACTAAATCTATAGTGCTTATATTTGACTAATTGTTATTATCGATCTAACCAATTAGTTCTTTATGATAAATAATGAGGTCAGTCAACTTAAATTTAAAAAAGAGACAGCCGGCGGGCTATCTCTTTTTTTTCTGCCTCTTTTTTAAAGCATGTTTAAACGCTTGTTTTATTTATCAAATAAAGTAAACATCATGTATCCCGGCGTGTTATCCCAATAAACAAACCACCATGATCGATCAAAAAGATACCACACCGGCTGCTAAAGATGGGAAGTACGAGTTCCTGATCAACTATTCAGAACGTGAGCTTACCTGCCGTGTTGAAAAAGAGCAAAACAAGCTGCATGTTTTTATCGATAACAACATCAACGCCGAGCTGGAACTTCAGCCCGATGGCAGCCTTACCCAGGCCAGCGGCAACGCCCTGCCCGAATCAACAATTGAGTTTATTAAAAAGCATGTGCTGGAGCAGTAAACAGTATATTAGATCGATAAATATTTGTCATAATGAGCGATAGCGAAGGATCATCTTCAAGATGCGGAGCGGCTATACAGAGCGAAAAAGATGCTTTGTTCTTCAGCATCGATTGGCAGCTACCGTATGGAGACATCTTGTCAATGAATATCAATCAATAAAACCAAATGTCATTTCGACGAACCACTTTGGGGATGTGCGGGCGAGGTGAGGAGAAATCTTATACGTCCTGCCCTAAACCTTACATAGGGCCCTACCGAGCGTATAAGATTTCTCTTTCGCCCCGACACTCAACCACCCCTGCTCAATCGAAATGACATTTTCTTTTATTTGAAAAAATGTGTCCACATAGTACGATTGGCAGGTAGTACTAATAACACAACATCTTCCAAAAATTTTCAATTTTTAAATATTATTCGTTAATCTTGAATAGTATTCTGAACCGGTTAAATCCTGCTGCGCTGTTGCCAATTATCAGCGTATTATAACATATATACGTTTTATGAACAAGACTAAAGTAGCCATACTGGGTGCCGGTTTTATTACCGATATCCACATGGAATCATACCATCGCTTTATTCCCGAAGCGGAGGTAGTAGCCTGTTACGCCCGTAACCCCGAAAAAGCTAAAGCCTTTGCCGCCAAATACAACATAGCCCAATGGTTTGACGATATTGATAAGCTCATTGCCGAATCGGGCTGTGAAGTGGTAGATATCTGCCTGCCCAATTACCTGCATGCCGAAGCTACAATCAAGGCAGCAAAAGCAGGCAAGCATGTGATTATTGAAAAGCCACTTGCCGTTACGCTTGAAGAAGCCGACGAAATGATTGCCGTATGCAAGGCCAGCAATGTAAAACTGATGTATGCCGAAGAACTTTGCTTCGCGCCAAAATATGAACGGGCAAGGCATCTGGTAAAAGAAGGGGCCGTTGGCGAGATCTATATGCTGAAACAGGGCGAAAAGCATTCGGGCCCGCATTCGGATTGGTTTTATGACATCAATTTTTCGGGCGGCGGGGTGATCATGGATATGGGCTGCCATGCATTAGGCTGGTTCCGCTGGATGCTGGATAATGCCAAACCTAAAAGCGTTTATGCCAGTATGAGCACTGTGCTTCATAAAGGCCGCACCAAGGGCGAAGATAATTCGGTAATTATTGTTGAGTTTGAAAACGGCGTAACTGCCGTGGCCGAAAATAGTTGGGCCAAACATGGTGGTATGGACGATCGCTGCGAGATCCATGGCCTTGGAGGCGTTATTTATGCCGATTTGTTTATGGGCAATGCCGCAGTAACGTACAGTCGCGACGGGTACGGCTACGCCATGGAAAAATCAGATACCACGCAAGGCTGGAGCTTCACCATTTTTGAGGAAGCCTTTAACCAGGGCTATCCGCATGAGCTAAAACATTTTATTGATTGCGTGCAAAACAACAAAACCCCGCTGGTAACCGGCGAAGATGGCAGGGCTGTGCTCGAGTTGATCTATGCGGCCTATGCATCGGCGGGAGCAGGTAAGAAAATTGAGCTGCCTTTTTCGGCAAAAATCGATAAACCGGTAAACCTTTGGCTCAATACTAAATAGAAAATGAAACTACATACATATCCCGATTACAACACCATGTCGAAAGCTGCGGCCGATTTGGTGGTTACCCTCGTTAATCAAAAGCCCGATGCGCTTATCTGCTTCCCTTCCGGCGAATCGCCGACAGGCTTACTCAGCTATCTGGTTCAATATGCAAGCCACGGCCAGGTTGATTTTAGCCAGACAAACTTTGTAGGGCTTGATGAATGGGTTGGGCTCGACCGTACAAATGATGGCAGCTGTACCTATTTTCTCGAAAAATATTTTTTTACCCCATTAAAGATCTCTCCTAAAAAGGTGAAGTTTTTTAATGCGGTGGCCGACGATCTGGATGCCGAATGCCAGGCTATGAATAAACATATTGATAATTTGGGCGGCCTGGATATGATGGTGGTTGGCGTGGGGCTTAACGGCCACATCGGCCTTAATGAACCCGGTGCCGATTTTCATTCATATGCCCATCACTCGCCTCTGGCTCCTATTACTATTGAGGTTGCTCAAAAATATTTTACTACCGATACTGTTTTAACCGAAGGCATTACCCTTGGCTTGAGGCACCTGGCCGAAGCCGCTGTACCGGTGCTGATAGCCAGCGGAAGTAAAAAAGCACCCATCATAGCGCAGGCATTGCAGGGATATGTTACCAATGATGTGCCTGCCTCCATATTTAAAACGCTGCAAAACTCGCAGGTGTTTTTGGATGATGCCGCCGCCGCGCAGCTGAGCTTAACAGTATAAAAACTGTTATGATGAGCTTAAAGCTTAAGGCACAAAGCCGAAAGCTAAAAATATAAAGCTTTAAGCCTTCTGCTTTGTGCTTTTAGCTTTTAAGGACCGAATGCTTTAGGCCTTTAGCTTTGCACTTTCAGCTTTATATAAAACCTATTGGCAATTAAACAGTTTATTAACCATAACCATTGTACCAATGCCTGATGAACCTAAAAATACTGCCGGTCAGTTTACTTATGATGCTATTGTAATAGGCTCGGGCATCAGTGGTGGGTGGGCAGCTAAAGAACTTTGCGAGCAGGGCCTTAAAACACTTGTGCTTGAACGCGGCAGGGATGTGCAGCATATTAAAGATTATCCTACCGCAACCATGGATCCATGGGAGTTTAAACACCGCGGAGCAATGACCAAGGCCTTTATGGACGAAAATCCGCTGATAACTCGCGCTGCAGGCTACGGGGAGGATGATGCTCATTTTTTTGTAAAGGATAAAGATCATCCATACATCCAGGAAAAACCTTTCGACTGGATCCGCGGCTACCAGGTTGGCGGTAAATCGCTTACCTGGGGCAGGGCCTGCCAGCGCTGGAGCAAGTATGAGTTTGAAAACCCGGCCCGGTTTGGTTATGGTATTGAATGGCCTATAGGTTATGATGATGTAGCACCATGGTACTCGCATGTAGAAAAGTTTATAGGTGTTTGCGGCAATAAGGACGGCATTGAATCCATGCCCGATGGTGAGTTTTTGCCGCCCTTTGATATGAACGCGGTGCAGGAACACATAAGCAAAAAAATAAAAGAAAGCTTCCCCGACAGGCACCTCGTACATGCCCGCTGGGCGCATATTACCGAACCCAAACAGATCCACATTGACCAGGGCCGGGTTAAATGTATGGCCCGGAACCTGTGTATGCGCGGCTGCCCATTCGGTGGTTATTTCAGTTCGGTAAGCTCAACACTGCCATGGGCTAAAAAAACTGGTAACCTTACCATAAGGCCGTTTTCGGTTGTTCATTCCATTATTTATGACGAAGAACTGGGCAAAGCTACCGGCGTAAAGGTTATTGATACCAATACCAAACAGGAGTTTGTATACCAGGCACGCATCATTTTCATGAATGCTTCGGCATTGAATACTAACCTCATCCTGCTTAATTCAATTTCAAACCGGTTCCCGAACGGGCTTGGCAACGATAATGGTTTGCTGGGTAAATATATCGCCTTTCAAAACTACCGGGCATCTGTAACGGCCGATATGGATGGCTTTTTAGACCGCTACTATTTTGGCCGCAATCCAACAGAGCTGATCCTGGCTAATTATCGTAATCTGCATCAACAGGAAACTGACTATAAGGGAGGTTTCACCACTTTTATGGGTGCTTACCGTAACCGGGGGCCAAAAGAAACAGCCGAAGGTGAAGTTGGAGCTGCTTACAAAGATTCGCTTACAGAACCGGGCGGCTGGAGTGCTTATATGTACCTGCAGGGCGAAACTATCCCCAAAGTTAGTAATCATGTGCGCCTGAGTAAAGAGCAGAAAGATCAATGGGGCATCCCCCTGCTGATAACTTCGGTTGAGTATGATGATAATGATGAGCGTATGATCCAAGATTTTTTAACCCAAACCGCCGCCATGTTTGAAAAGGCAGGCTGTACCAATATTCAAAAGCATGAAAATAAACAAGCCCCCGGCCTGGATATTCATGAAATGGGTGGCGTACGCATGGGGAAGGATCCTAAAACATCGCTGCTTAACCAATGGAACCAGCTGCATTTGTGCAAAAACGTGTTTGTTACGGATGGTGCCTGCATGACCAGTACAGGTAACCAGAGCCCGTCGATATTGTATATGGCATTAACCGCCCGCGCTGCTACTTTTGCCGTAGGCGAACTTAAAAAAGGAAATCTTTAAAACTTACTAAATAAACATAGCACCAATGAATAAGTTATTTTTAATAGCACTAACAGCCATAGCGATTAGCGGCTGCCATTCGTCTACCCCCAAAAACTATAATAAGGACAGTACCGCGACAGCTTCAAAAGACAGCGCCGCGTTTGAACCTTTGTTTGATGGTAAAACTACTAAGGGCTGGCATGCCTACGGTAAACCGGCACCGGGTTTGGGCTGGAAAGCAGAAGATGGTGTGCTGCACCTTGACGCATCGCAAAAAGGCGATTGGCAAAGCAAAAACGGCGGCGATATGGTAAGTAACGGGGAATACGGGAACTTTGACCTTAAGCTGGAATGGAAGATCTCCAAAGGTGGGAACAGCGGCATCCTGTTCCTCGTTAAGGAAGATACCACCAAATACAAGTACAGTTATTTTACCGGCCCCGAATGCCAGGTTGTCGATAACAAGGAAAACGAAGATGGTAAACTCATCAAACACCGCGCAGGCGATTTGTATGACCTGATCTCGATATCAAAAGAAGTAGTTAAACCTGCCGGTGAATGGAATCAGGTAGAGATAGTTTGCAACAACAGCAAGCTTGATTTTACCATCAACGGCGAGCATGTGCTGTCAACCACCCTTTGGGATGATCATTGGAAAAAACTGGTAGCCGGCAGTAAATTTAAGCAATGGCCCGATTTCGGAACATTTAAAACAGGGCACATTGTATTACAGGATCATGGCGCGGATGTGTGGTACAGGAATATTGAGATTAAGAAATTGTAGTTGTAACATCTTCAATCGTCATTGCGAGGCACGAAGCAATCCCAAACTATACAGGGCGGACCTGCTAATCGGGGATTGCTTCGTTCCTCGCAATGACGTTTTTTATAAAACATTTTCTTGCTTCCTGGTTCTTGCGTCTTATCTACCTCAACACCGGCACATTAATATAACTATCATTAAACCATTTTATTTGCAGCGGTACTTTGGCATCCCGGATAGTTTCATCACTTACATTTTTGCCTGTTCCGTAGTTAATCTGTTCAAAAGGGCTTTTATTGATATTGAGCAGGATCACTATGCGGCTGCCTTTGCTGAATTGCCTGCTGGTGATGTAGCTGTTGGTAAAGGGAATAGTTTCTATTTGCCCGGGTTTTAATAAACTTCTTTTCTCCGGGTTGGTGGCATAACTCGCCCGGCCCATAAAGTACGTGAGGTAAAAATATTTACCATCGGGCATCTCCTCAAACATTACCACATGGTAATCCAGGTCCTTTTTGTTGATCATCGTTTTTAATACGCCCGAAAATGCACCGCTTACGGTTAAAGGTTTTGTAAGCGGATCGCTTTTAAAAACAAGACTGCTGCCGGTATTCAGCGTATCATAAACCAGCTGGTTTAAAAAATAATAACTGCTGATGCTATCCCGGTTCGCGAAGTCGACATTTTGCGATGCGAAAGCTTTTTTTAATGGTTTAACCGGGCTTAAACGCGAATTATCAAGGTAAAACTTCAGCGTATCATTACTCATTTGCTTTAGTGAGGGTACATGCTTCCACTCGTTGCTGCCCATAACTTCAAAATTGAATTTATCCTTCAAAAAAGCCGGCTTGGGTTTGTTTTTGAAAATATAATCAAACCACTGGTAAATAATTTCGTGGATATTGATCCGCGCGGCATCATCAATGCGATAGCCGTTCAAAACCGAATCCGGGTGTCCCTGTGAGCCGAAATGTCCGTAGGGGCCGATGATCACGTAATGATTGGCTTGAGGATTATATTTCAGATGTTCACGATAATAATACATGCCTCCAATTTGTCCGCCATCGTAATACCCTGTAGTTGTTAATACCGGTATGTTGATAGCTGCAAATTCTTTTTTATAGGGGATCATACTCCGCCAGTATTGATCATAAGTAGGGTGAGCCACCCATTGCCTGAACATATGATTTGGCCCGCGACCGGTAAGGCTGTCGAGCGTGTGATAGGCTAAGCCTGCGTTATACCATTTCCAGTATAGCTGGTTCCATTGCGGGCCGTTGTAGTCTTTTTCATCCAGGAATTTATTGTTGCTGGTGTAGTAGGTCCACGAAAAAACGAAGCTCATTTGCACGTTATTGGTCATGGGTACATCAAGTCCCGGCGCTACCGATGCCGATGGCACAATGGTTTTAAGGGCAGGGTGAAGCTTTTTGGTAGCCGCCCATTGCGTAAAGCCGTTATAGCTTCCGCCGTACATGCCCACCCGGCCATCGCTCCAGGCTTGTTTGCTGATCCAGTCAATCACCTCATAAGCATCGCGGCCATCGGTTTCATAGGCCATCGGCTCGCCGGGACTGTTCCATTTACCGCGGGTATAGGCCATTACACCAACATAACCCCGATCTGCAGCTTCTTCAATTTTTAATGAATCGGTTCGGCGGGCGTATATGGTGAACTGAAAAATGGCCGGCAGTTTTTCGGTTACCCCTTTCTTACGGGCTGTCATCACGGTAATAAATACGCCGTCGTGTGTTTTTAACAGCACACTATCCCTAATGTAAGTTCCTTTGCCGGGTTTGTTTTGTGCCGATGCTACGCTGCCAAAAACAAGGCATAGCAATAGCAGGGAGAATAATTTTCTCATCATTTTAAGTGTTTAATATGTATTGTGATTTTTAGCTTATACTTTCTCTTTGGAGAGGTTGCATTTAAACATTTTTATTAATCAATAAAGCCAAATGTCATTTTTCGCTACCGCTCAAGAGATAGTTTCTCTTTCGCCCCGGCACTCAGCCTGCCCCTGCTCAATCGAAATGACATTTTCTTTTATTCAATATTTATCCTTTCTCTATTTACTTACTTGCAGCCCAATGCCTGAATTTTGCCGATTGCCGTTCGGAAACCTCCAGCCTGGCACCGGTATTAAGGATTATTTTTAAGCGGCCATCCACGGTTGTTATAGCCTGGATGTATTGCCGGTTGATGATCTGCGCGCGATTGATCCTGAAAAATAGTTCACTGTTCAATTTATCCTCCAGCTGGTTGAGCGAACTTTTCATGAACACGTTTTTATCACCAAAAAAGATCCTGGCATAATTATCCATCGATTCAATAAGGTGTACCGAACTCCATTGAATAAAATGGTACTGCTGCCTGTCTTTCACAAAGATTTGTCCGGCGGGATCTGCCTTGCCTAACCGGAGTCTTGCCTGCAGTATCGCTTTTTCAAATCTTTCTTCGCGGATGGGTTTTACAAGGTAATCAAGCGCACTTACTTCAAAAGCTTTAACTGCATACTGGTCATAAGCGGTTGTAAATATTACGGGCGGCACCTGTTCTAATGATTCCAGCAGGTCGAAGCCTGATTTTTCCGGCATCTGGATGTCTAAAAAAAGAAGGTCGGGGGCTTGTTCTCCCATCATTTTTATGGCATCATCGGCATTGGCGGCTTCCCCTATAATTTCAAAATCGGGATAATTGGCAAGCAACCGTTTTATTTCATTCCGGGCGGCGCGTTCATCATCAACAATCAAAATCCTTATTTTTTTCATGCCAAAGGGATTTTAATGCTTGCCGTTACCATGTCATTGACTTCGCTGATGGTAAAATGGGCTTCGCCTTTGTATTGCAATTGCAAACGCTCGTTCAGGTTTTTAATACCTAATCCGCTGCTTTCTTCAACAGGCTTCAGCCTGCCGGGATTGCTCACGGATATGATCAAACTGTTATGCTCATTGTTTAATTGTATGCTGATAAGCCCACCTTGTTTTTGCTGACCGATGCCGTGTTTAATGGCGTTTTCAACCAACGTTTGGATACACAAGCGGGGAAGCATGACATTTTCCGGCTCATTGCTTGCTTCGATATGATATTGCAACCGCTCTTCAAGCCGGAGTTTCTCCAGTTCGAGATAATCTTTAACCAGCTCAAGCTCTTCTTTTACGGAGATCATTTGTTTATCGCCACTGTAAAGGGAGTTTCTTAGCAGATCGGCCAACAGATCAATTGCCCGCCTTGCCGATTTGGGATCATCGATAACCAACGCTTTAATGTTATTTAAAGAATTAAACAGAAAATGCGGGTTAAGCTGTGCCGAAAGGTTATTAAGCTGTGCATCGCGGGTGATTACCGCCAGCCTGGCGTTTTCCCTGGCTATATTGATCTCGCGTTTGGAATAATGGTACATATGATAAGCCAGCAACCAGATAGACATCAGGCGCAGCCCGGCAACAAAAATACTGTCGCGATAAAAATCAAAAAAATCACTGAACGGCTCTGAAAACCCAATCTGAAACCACACCCTGAAAAAATAAACTTTTGAAACGGTTACAAACAGGTAAACAAGGCCCAATACAATAACCGCAGGTACCAATCGTGGCAATAATTTATTTAATCCCAGGTTTTGCCAGCCCAGTTTTAAAGCAAGGCAACGGTAAAGATGGGTAATAAGGATATAAACGGCAACATCGGTAATAAATTGAAGAATGCCAGACAACCAATGAAAGCCCGTCCCACTGTAGCCTGTATACCCCCAATAAAGCGCCGCCACCGACCAGCCAATGAGCTGACATTTCCAATAAAGTGATATAGTTGTCTGTTGTTTCAATTTGCCTGTTGCCGAATTATTACCAAAGCAACAAAAACTATTATACAGTTAAAAGATAAAGTACATGGGCGCGGGTTTTTAGGGGATGAGTGCGGAAGAGATACAAGAGGCAGGACAGTCACAGGTTAAACTCTATTAAACCTGCGAAGATAAAATATAAACCATGTCATTGCGAGGAGCCTGCCGGGGAGGTGCGAGGGAGCGACGTGGCAATCTCGTAGCTATTCATATTGAAGCGGCATTGGCGACGAGATTGCTGCGCTACGCTCACAATGACATTTTTGTAAGATTATCCTACCGGCAAAGTAATCCTAAACACAGTATATTCTCCTTCCTTACTATCAATATCAATTTTGCCTCCGTGCCCCTTTACCACAATATCATAACTGAGTGATAAGCCTAATCCTGTGCCCTGCCCGGTTGGTTTGGTGGTAAAAAACGGCTGCATGATTTTTTCCTTAATACTATCAGGGATGCCCGTACCATTATCGCGTACCGTTATTATCACTGAGGTCGCTCCCCCTTTAGGGGGTTGGGGGGCCGTTTCCACTACCACTTCCGGATGATAATTTTCGCCCGCTGTTTTTTGCTTTTGATGTACCGCGTAAAAAGCATTGTTAAACAGGTTGAGCAGCACCCGGCCAAAATCCTGCTGTACAATATTGATCAGCGGCAGGTTGTCGTCAAAGTTCGTGACCAATGCAGTATTAAAAGTTTTGTCTTTAGCGCGAAGCCCGTTATAGGCCAGCTTGAAATATTCGCCAGTGAGGTTGTTGATGTTTACTGGTTCCTTACTGCCTGTGCCTGCCCTTGAATGCTGCAGCATATTCTTTACAATAGCATCGGCACGTTTACCGTGATGATGAATTTTTTCGAGGTTGAGCTTTACGTCCTCCGCTATGGCCCTGGCTTCTTCCGCATCGCCGTTGGTGAGCTCGGTTTCCATTTCTTCTATCAACTCGATACTTACTTCCGAAAAATTGTTTACAAAATTAAGCGGGTTTTGAATTTCGTGGGCTATACCGGCAGTAAGTTCACCCAGTGAGGCCAGTTTTTCGGCCTGGATCAGTTGCTGCTGAGTGGTTTTGAGGTTGTCGACAGCTTCGGCCAACTGGTCGCGCTGGGTAATGATCTCTTCCTGCTGTTCGCTAAGTTCTTTATTGGCCAGGCTCAGATCATTGGTACGTTGCTTAACCTTTTCTTCAAGCAACTGGTTTTCACGTTTAAGATGCCGCGAACGGTAAGCAATAAACGCGTAAACTGCCGAAGCAAACAATACCACATATATTAACCAGGCCCACCAGCGCAGGTACCAGGCAGTAGTTATAATTATGGTAAAACTATCGCCGGTATTATTCCAAACACCCGAGCTGTTGGCAGCTTTTACATGAAATACATAAGTGCCCGGCGAAAGGTTATTATAAGTTACCGTACGGTTGGTGCCTGCCTGCACCCAGTTTTTGTCATATCCATCTAACTTGTAAGCGTAAGCGTTTTGCCCGGGATTATCATACTGAAGGGCCACATAGCTAAATTGAATGCGATTTTGATCATAGGACAATTCAAGTTTTTTACGGCCAAATGTCAACGCATTGGTTACTGCTTTTTCGCTTGCTTTTGGACTGCTGTAGGTAACCGCTTCAATATGTACAATGGGTGGGTAGGGGCTGTCGTTTAAATCTTCGGGGTTAAAAACAGCAATGCCATTGTTTAACGGGAAAACCATCCGGCCATCTGTAAGCTTGTTAACGTTATCAATTCCCCTGAAAATATCCTTCCCGGGCAAAATGTCGTCCATGAAAAAATTTTTCAACTTCATGGTGCGGGTATCTATCCGGGTAAAGCCCCGCTCGGTTATTACCCACAGGCGGCCGTCATTATCTTCATTAATGCCCATTACCGAGTTAAATATCAGGCCGGAATCTTCATTAAAATGCCTTACATAAACTTCCTTTTTGCGGTCAAACTCAAATAAACCATCAAGATAGGTGCCTACCCAAAGCCTGCCGGCTTTATCTTCAAAAATGTTATCTACACAAACGGCTTTTCGTATGTCATTATTAAAATAGGATATAAAGCGCCCTGTTTTCCTGTCGAAACGATTAAGGCCGCCGAAATTGGTACCTATCCAGAGGGTATTTTCATGATCTTCATAAAAGGTAATGCCGCGGCTGTCATCAAGTGCATATTTATTTTTTGAAGTGATATTTTCATAAGAGCCCCGGTAGGGATAGCGGGTGAACTTTTTTGTTACCGGGTTAAATGAGCAGATCCCGGCATCTATATCTACGGCTATCCATAGTATCCCGGTATGGTCCTGGAACAGCGTGTGTATAAAATTGCTGGTAAGGGAAGTGCTGTCACCGGGAATGTTGCTGTATTTTTCTTTTTTTCCGGTAATGGTATTGTACACCAGCAGCCCGCTTTCAGTTGCCACATACAGTGTGTTGTTTTGTCCGTAGCAGAAGCCCGGAAAATAGCCTTCATCAGGGGCTGCGTTGTATACCTTTTTGTACTGATTAGCGATGATATTACCTTTATATATACCCTGCCGGGTGGTGAGCCATGCATCGCCATTGGGCCATGTTTTAATAGCTACAAGCTTGCCGGGATAAGTACCGGTTTTTGCCGGGTTACTTTTAAATATGGTAAAGGCACTTTTTAACTTGTTTACGCGCGCTACACCTGCATTTCCAAAACCAACCCAAAGCGTATTGGTATGATCGACTGCTTTACCGCCTAAGCCCAGGCTTGGTAAGGCGCCCGGATCATCCGGATCGGTGAGGTAGCGCTTAAAAGCAGATGTTATGGGATCAAAATAAACCAAACCCGCCGACGATGAGATCCAGAGTTTCCCATCCCGCGTTTCCCTGAAAGTAATGAATTGGTTTTTAGTAGCTGAATTTATGGTATCAACAGGTATATAGTTGCTGAACGTACGGGTTTGCCTGTCAAATTTTGAAAGACCTTTATTCGTGCCAATCCACAGGCGTTTACCTTTATCTTCGTAAAAGCTATAAATACCTGCGCTCAACAGGCTGTCTTTTGCATTAGCCTGGCCGTATTCTTTAAGCCTGCCGGTGCTAATATCATAACGGGCAAATTTCAGGGCTTCGTCATGCCCATGAAAGGTATTCATATAAAGTACACCAGGTTCAGATGGGGCTTCATAAACTGGATTTGCGGCCCGCATTTTTGCGGTATCATTTGATGTAAGATATTCACTAAACCCTTTACCTGCGCCCATGTAACGGTATATGCCATTATTTGAGCCGAACCAGATACTGCCGTCCGTAGTTTTAACGGGGTTATAATAAAGGGTAGCCCTGACATGATAGATGCCCTTTTGCCGGTTGCCGAAAAGTTGGTACTGCCCCGTGCCCGGCTCAAACTTCATAATATTTTGCCCGTCGTTGGCCGAATCAAAACGTCCCCACAAATTGCCATCGTTATCTATAGTGCCCACAATCAGCTGGCCATAGGTTATACTTGC
The DNA here is from genome assembly GCF_042434235.1 of Mucilaginibacter angelicae. Classification (NCBI taxonomy): domain Bacteria; kingdom Pseudomonadati; phylum Bacteroidota; class Sphingobacteriia; order Sphingobacteriales; family Sphingobacteriaceae; genus Mucilaginibacter; species Mucilaginibacter angelicae. The sequence goes on from NZ_JBHLTS010000080.1 coordinate 259,492, forward strand.
CGGATAAGGATATTGTGTAAAGGAATCTGTTGCCCGGTTATACCTGAAAACTCCATTTGCAAGGGTGGTTATCCACAGGGTTTTATCATGATCTTCAATTATGTTAAATACCAGTGTTGATACCTGCTTATTGAATTTTGGAGAGCCGAGTTTGTATATCTTGTAGCGGTAACCGTCATAACGAACAAGACCATTTTGTGTAGAGAACCACATATATCCCTGGCTGTCTTCAATAAGGGAGCCCACGTTTGACTCGGGCAGACCTTTTTTAATATCAAGGCGGTCGAAATATAAATGAGCTGATTGGGCACCGGCATACAGGCTTATGCTACAGCACAAAATCAGCAGTATGATCTTTTTCATTAAGGCGTAAGTTTACAGGCTTAAAGTAAATATTTTATCCTGTAAAATAAAATTGGGGCTTATTCGCCAGAAACTTACTTTTTGGGAGCTTTCAGTTTTTTTTCGCGCTTGCTGTCAGATACCATTTTCACAATGGTTTTGCCCTCTGTTAATTGTTTAGGGTCTTTAACCTTAGCCAGCGAATTTTGCCAGGCTTCATCAACCAGCTTCTTTACCTCTTGTTGCGGGAAAGCCGCAATATCATTTACCAGCAGATAGCGGTACTGTTTGCCTTCGCCAATAAGTATTTTGTGCGGATCGGAAAGTTCGGAACCCCAGTAAAAGCCGAAGTGAGTATTGTAATTACCCCCACGGTACAGGGCAAAGGAGCAAAAGATATGGCTCATTTTTTCGGTAGGCGACCAGCCCACGGCCAAAGCATTATAATTGTCATAAATAAGCTCATTGGCCTGCGGGTACAAATCCCATATAAAATCGCGCAGCCACAAAGCACGCTCCCGCACTTCAGAGGGGAAAGTCCTCATAAAGAAAAGCAGATCGGTAACCTCTTCTTTCGGCATAATATAAATGTACAATCTTTTATTTTTTATTAATAATAATTAACTTTATATCACCCAATTATAAACCTAAATACATCCACTCCATTGAAAGATTTGCTGTCAAAAACAGATGGCTGTACCCCTAAGCTTTGCGGAAGGTTTTTTTCGGCAATTAAAACCATGCGTTTGCATTTTAAAAGTCTTGTTTTTTTGCTGCCGCTAATGTTGATGCTTCAACACAATTGTTTTGGACAAACAGAAGCGCTAAAACAGCAATTGTTAAAAATCAAAGCTGAGGCAGACAGCTCAGAGATGAAAAATCCTGCCGAAAAGATCTATCTGCAGTTGGATAAAAACACTTATACCCCCGGGGATACACTGTGGTTTAAAGCTTATCTTTTTAACGCTCCAACGCTTAACCTATCGGCTAAAAGTGGGTTGATGTATGTAAGTATTGTTACTGATAACAATGTGGTGGTAAAGCGGCAGCGTATACCTGTTGAAAATGGGTTGAGCTGGGGTAACATCAGCCTGAAAGAACTACCCGCTGCTACTTATACACTTATAGCTTACACGCAATGGCTGCAAAATTTTGGTAACGACTGCTTTTTCCGTAAGCAGTTTACCATTGTTGATGATACCCGAAGTAATTGGCTGGTGAATTATAAAACAACAATAAATATCGCTGATGGCAAAGAGCAGGCTGGTGTAAAACTATGGCTAAGGGATTTCAATAAAACAGCTATTGCCGATAAGCCGGTTCAACTGGCTGTAATAAATGGCACGCGCAGGCTATTCAAACAAACTGTACAAACAGATGCTTCGGGATTAATTGATATAGGCTTCAATCTGCCCGATAAAACACATGGCTTAAGTATCAATGCCTGGGATCAAAATAACAACAAGATTAATGTTCCGCTCAATTTTAATAGGCCGCAGGATGCCGATGTCCAATTTATGCCGGAAGGGGGAAGCCTGGTAGCAGGATTAAATGCACATATTGGCTTTAAGGCAATTGGGCAAGACGGCAGGGGCATAGCTGTAAAAGGCGTGGTTGTTGATCAGAACCAGGAACAAGTAGCTGAATTTGCCTCATACCATCTGGGGATGGGAAGTTTTGATATGGCAGTCAAAAAAGGAGAAAATTATGTTGCCAGGGTTACCTTACCCGGCGGGGCAATAAAGGAATATCCACTGCCTGCTGTAAAAACGTCAGGCATAGTTTTAAGGGTTTCTAACGCTGTCAATAAAGATTCTGTAAGATTGTTGATATCAGCATCTGAAGATATTATAGCATCCGGCGAGAGTTATTTCATAGTAGGCAAAGCAAGGGGAATTGTATGCTACGCGGCAACATTAAATTTTAAAGATGGAGGGAGGGCTAATAAGAATATTTCAAAGCAATTATTTCCATCGGGGATCACCCATTTCGTACTCATGGATGCCAAGGTTCATCCAGTTAATGAAAGGCTGATATTTATAAACCAGCATGATCATTTACATATAAATATCGCGGCAAATAAGGCCGTCTATGCCCCTCATGATAGTGTTGCCCTGCGTATTAAAATTAGCGACGCTATAGGTAACCCTGTAATGGCCAACTTTTCGGCATCAATAACAGATGATGGGCAGGTTAATACAGATACCCTCAATAACATTAATATTATAAGCAATGTGCTGCTTACATCCGAACTAAAGGGGTATGTAGAAAATCCCGGCTATTATTTGCAAAACGATCAGCATCAGCAAGCCCTGGATGACCTGCTGTTAACTCAGGGCTGGGTAAATTATAATTGGTTAACGGAAAAGGACAACATTACTTATATGGCCGAGAATGAATTTGCAGTTAAAGGACGCGTGTTGAACTTTTTTAATAAACCGGTAAAAACAACCAGGGTAACCTTACTTTCCAAATCGCCACTATTATTTGCTGATGCCACAACCGATAAAAACGGCAGGTTTGTGTTTAATAACCTTCCCGTAGTGGATTCACCTGCTTTTGTGCTCAAAACAGTTAAAAACTTTAATGTAAATATTGTAATGGATGATCAGGCGGAGCCTATACTCAGCGCTGCTACAGGGCCTGCACCCGTCCCCTGGTACATTAGTACTGATACCACATTGCTTAATAATCTAAAAAATAACCGCATCCGCCAAAACCTGCTCAATGATCTGCCCATGGAAGGCCATATACTGAATGAGGTGAAAGTCACGGCTAAAAAAATAATTAAAGGATCACAAAACCTTAATGGGCCAGGCGAAGCCGATATGGTTTTTGATGAGGCTGATATGGAAAAGGCCGGTAAAAAGAACTGGCTGGAGTTTTTCAAAGAAAATATAAAAGGGTTTGCAGAGCGGAGTAATGCTTATTTTAAATGGTATTATATTCAGGATAAACTAATAAAGATCCTTATCGACGGGATTGACGCAAGTACAATTATTCATATTAATAACTATAATGATTTAACCGATTATCTGATTGCCCGCAGCGCGGAAGATATTAAAGGTGTGGAAGTTATGCTGTCTTCAAAATACGCCGGTAATTATGAAAGAAGGTTTGGCTCAGGGTGGATAGAGTATCCTTCGGTTTTTATAGAGATAAGTACACGATCGGGGCATGGTGTGGAAATAAATAATATACCAGGTGTGTACCTGTACAAACCTCTTGCACTAAGCTTACCGGCACAGTTTTACCAGCCCAAATATCGTATAAACGATACCCGCAAACACCTGCCCGATCTTCGCTCAACTATTCACTGGCAACCTAATGTAACTACCGGGGCCGATGGCAAGGCAACTGTATCATTTTTCACAGCCGATAAACCATCAACTTATACTTTTATTATGGAAGGCACAGATGGAAACGGGAGTATCGGCTTTAAAACCGGGAAGATAAAGGTAAACAGTAGCATAACCCCTTAGCTAAAGTTCAAAAAGCTTTCAGCTCTTCTCAGGCTTCTTCAATATCTGGGCCTTTGATCTTATCCCGGTCAACGCCACCTTCAAGCGAAAGCAAAAATGCCGGCAGCAAAGTAAGGTTGCTGATCATGGCAACCAGTAGTGTGATGGATAAAAGGATGCCCAAAGCAACCGTACCGCCAAATTTTGATACCGCGAAGATGCCGAAGCCGAAAAACAGCACCGTAGCAATAAAGATCATGCTCACCCCGGTTTCGCAGATGGTATCTGAAACTATTTGTGAGATACTTTTTTTGCTGTGACGTAACTCATGCCGGTAGCGGGTAATGAAATAGATAGTCTGGTCGGACGAGATCCCCATGGCTATACTGAATATCAATATGGTTGAGGGTTTAAGCGGGATACCGAAAAAACCCATAATGCCGGCTGTGATAACCAGCGGGACAAGGTTTGGCACCAGCGATATAGCAATCATTTTTATACCCCGGAACAGGATCCACATTACCCCTGCTATAAGGGCGATGGCCCAGGCCAGGCTTTCATATAAGTTTTTTAACAGGTAGTTGGTACCTTTTATAAATATAATACTCGAACCGGTTAGTTCAACATGAAACTTCTTGGGGTTGAAAATGGAATCGATGCGTGGCTGTAATTCGGCCAGTACGGTATTCATCTTTTTTGAACCGGCATCCACCATTTCAAAGGTAACACGGGTAACACGGTGTGTGCTGTCGAGATAGGTTTTCAGCAGGCCGCTTGTGCCTTTGCCCGAATTACCGGCATAGTTAAGGATAAAGTTTTGCTCCAGTCCGTCGGGCAGGCGATAATACTCCGGGCTGCCGCCATAAAAGGCCTGGGTGCTGAATTTCAACACCTGGATCAATGATACCGAACGGCTGAATTCAGGGTATGAGGAGATCAGTTTTTCCAGTTTCTCTACCTTGCGGATGGTGGCTAAGTTCATTACCCCGTTTTTGCGTTTGGTATCGATACTAACCTCCAAAGGAAGCACCCCTTTAAAATTCGACTCGAAAAATTTAAGGTCGTGCAGGGTATTATTACTTTGAGGGAGGTCATCTACCACATAGCCGTTAATATTCATTTTAGCCATGCCAAAACCGGCAATGATGATCAATACCACTGTGGTGATGTAAATAACCTTGCGTTTGGTATGCACCAGTTTATCCAGCCTGGCCAGCAGACCGTCCATCAGTTTACTGTCTTTAATGCCGGTTTGGCTTGCCCTTGGTGCAGGCAGGAAACTGAAAATGATAGGTACTAAAATAAGGCTCAGTGCAAAAGTACCCAGGATGCCTATTGAGGCTACCAGTCCAAATTGGGTAAGCAATTCGCTGTTGGTAAAGCATAATACGCCGAAACCTATAGCGGTAGTAATGTTGGCGATAAAAGTGGTGATACCGGCGCGTTCAACGGCAACTTCGAGGGCCGCCATTTTATTACCGCTGATACCATACTCATGAAAGTACTTATTGAGGATGAACACGCAGTTAGGAATACCGATCACCACAATAAGCGGTGGAATGATGCCCGTAAGGATGGTCATTTCGTAATGCATCAGCTGCAGTACGCCCAGGCTAAATACCACGCCTAATATCACAATGATTACCGGGAAAATAACCGGGAATACCGAACGGAAAAACAGCAAGAGGATAAGGCCTGTTATGATTACCGAAAGGCTCAGGAACAATGAAAACTCATGAGCCACAAGGTCGCCAACAACGGTACGGATGAGGGGCAAACCTGAATAGTGTACTTTGATATTATGTTTCTTTTCAAAGGCCTGCCCAAGCTGATCTATCTTTTTAATAATAGGTACGCGAAAAGGTGTGTTGATGATCTTATCATCAAAAGTGATAGCCATTAAGGTACTTTGGCCGTCTTCGCTTATAATCAACCCTTTATAAAAAGGCATGGAAGCAAGCTGCTGTTTTACACTGTCGACCGCGGCTGTTGTTTGCAGCAGACCGGTAACCAAAGGTTTCAGCACAAATTTATGCTGCAGGGTATCCTTTTGCAGATTGTAGATATTGGCGGCCGAGATCACAGCTTTGATACCTTTTACTTTTTTTAACTGCTCGCCTATCTGGTACCAGTCGTTAAAAACATCTTTATCAAAAATATTGGGTGATTTGATGCCGATAACCATCGATGAAGCATCCTGCCCGAAGGTTTTCTTAAATTCGGCATAGCGGATAAAAGCAGAATCGGTAACCGGGAGCACTTTACCGCCGTTGAAGGTGATTTTTACTTTCGAAGCCTGATAGCCCATAAAGGCACTCAGCGCCAAAACGCAAATAAAAATTATCAGCCTGTTTTTAAGAATTGCAGAAGCTATATGTTTCCAGAACATTAGTTATTGATATGTAAGAGGAGGCGCAAAACTACGAAAATTGTGCTATCTGCCTATTAATGATAGTGATAATGTGACAAATAGTTAACCTGCAGTTTATTGAAGATGAAATCTCTTTGTCAAACAAACAAAAACTATGTCATTGCAGGGTACGAAGCAATCGCACAGAAGTATAGCAGCTCTGTATAGCATGAGATTGCCGCGCTATCGCTCGCAATGACATGGGTTTTATTCTTGCCGTTGTTGTCACCACAAGTGTTCGGAAGAAATAAAAAAGCGGGGGATTGTGCGATTCCCTCCCTTGGGAGGGTGTAGGGAGGGGTTTCGCCGATAGGGTTATTCGTTTAAAATGACACATAAACCCCTCCCTGCCACTACACAACTCAGCCGCACCCCTCCCGAGGGAGGGAATTAAAAAATCTTCCGAACACCTGTGATGACAACACCAACAACGGCTTAGATAAGGCCAACTACAATAGCGTAGTATAACCCTTATCAATATTTGCGCCTAAACTTTGTATTTTTGGGCATGAAAAGGTTGATACGCAGTTTTGGTTTTGCGTTTAAGGGTTTGGGGTATGCTGCTAAAACCCAGCCTAACTTCAGGTTTCATTTGGTGGCCGGTACAATAGCTGTAATACTGGGCCTCTTTTTCCGGCTTTCAACTGCCGAATGGCTTTGGCTCATGGCCTGCATTGCCGTTGTGCTCATCACCGAGCTGCTTAATACTTCGCTCGAAACACTTACCGATCTGGTTTCGCCTACGTACAATGAAAAAGCGGGTCATGTAAAAGATGTAGCTGCAGGTGCCGTTGTTGTGGCTGCGCTATTTGCGCTCATAACCGGGATAGTTATTTTTTTGCCGAAGATCATTTTATTGGTAAGACATGCTGCATAAAACCCGGGGCATCATATTCAGGGCTACCGATTATGGTGAGAGCAGCGTGATTGTTCAAATTTTTACCGAAAAGTTTGGTTTGCAATCGTACATCATCAACGGCGCTAAAAAGCCAAAAGCAAAAATAGGCCGGAATATGCTGCAGCCCCTGCACCTGTTAGACCTGGTGGTTTACCACAAAAACACCGGCGGTGTGCAGCGTATTTCCGAATTGAAAAACGCGCCGGTACTGCTTAGTATTCCCTATGATGTGATTAAAAGCTGCATAGCCATATTTTTGAACGAGGTGCTGTATAAAGCCGTAAAGCAGCAATCGCCGGATGAAAACCTGTTCGATTTTATTTTCAGCGCTATTGAATGGCTCGATCATCAAACCGAAAGCGTTGCCAATTTTCATTTGATATTTTTAACCCGCCTTACCCGCTACCTTGGCTTTTACCCCGACCGTTCCATGGCCGGCAATGCCGATTACTTCGATATAAAAAACGGGCTGTTTACCCGTTTCAAGCCTGATAGTGTTTCTTACCTGTCGCCCCCGCATACCCAGAATTTTGGATTAATACTGCAAACCGGTTTTGAAAACATGCACCTGCTTAAGCTCAGCAATGATGAACGCCGTTACCTGATACAAAAGCTGCTGGAATATTATGCCATGCACATTGAAGGATTTGGCAACATTAGATCGGCCGATGTGCTGGAGGAGGTGTTGGGGTAGGTCAGTATTTATTTCCCCGGCCATGCTGAATAAGGTTTATTTGCGCACAAATAATTGCATTGCGGATGATAACTGATTGAATACCTGCAATTAATATAAGCTCGCAAAGGCGCGAAGGCGCTAAGAAAAACCTTTGCGTCTTCGCGCCTTTGCGAGAAATCAATACACAACCGGCGCGAGTATGAAGCGCCGGACAAAGTGTGGGGGACTCGTGACAGCGCTGCATACCCGTGCCAGAAAGCGTGGGCATTGTGGTTAGTTTGTTAAGTATAGAATTTACCTGCGGTAACGGGCGATTATAACTGTTATAGAAAGCCTTAAAATTTTAAATCTAAATACTTAACATTGGCAAATGAAGCCGATTTATTATAATTGAATCTTTTTTCCTGAGAAGAAATATTGAGGATTAAGGCTTCCATGTAGTTAAAAACTATATACCTTAAAAATCTAACACTTTCCCCTAAAATATTGATTCTTTTATCATAAGTAAACACGCAAAGTTTCTTTCCATTACTGGTTCTATCATAAATGTTATCGGGTAAAAATATATTAAAGACAATATCTCTATTTTCCGTTATTCTGTACATACCCTTTGCCATTGGGACAGTCCATTTATTTCCAGTATAGTCCTCAAGATTGATGTTGAGCCCTTCTTTTACAATCACGGAATTATTGCTTGTCGCAAATGTCTTATAATGTACAATACAATTTCTTAAATCTATCAAATACTGCAATTCTTGAGTATCGGCAATTCTTTGATAAACAGAGCAGTCGGTTTTGTTTTTTTCCAAATCAGTTATTGACTTTGGCATTTGCCCCATATTGTTTACAAAAAGAGGATATAATATGTATCGAAGGTTATCTAATGTAATTCGCGCAAGGCTTACAAAGGCATAAAATTCATACATGAGGTTATTTATCTGGGGGGTATGCATTATAAATATATCCGCTTCACTGACAGTGTTCAATCTTAATTCCAACTCTTTAACCACTTCTCGGTACGATGCTATAAGATTATTAACATGATAGATTAATCCTTTTATATGCCAATCTGCATATTCACCAGATAAAAAATGTTCTTCAGACAACTTTTGAAAATCTCTAATTGAGCCGGTAATGGCTTTATGCATTTCTTTCAGATTGTCTTCATAGTCCGTTATTTTGATAGCCATATTATTTAATTATTATAGTATAAAACTACAATAATTAATAATCTAAAATTCCAAAATGATCATCGTGATTCTTTTGATTGTCTATGTGGCCACTCGCTGTTGCATGTGTGCCGCGTGTATTCCGAAGGACAATCAACACCAACTGGTGCGAGTATGCAACGCCAGCAAAAGCGTGGCGTACTCGTGACTTTTTTATAATCAAACCTATTAGAAAGAAAATCTAACTTAATATTTAGAAAAGCCACGAGTCTCCCCGGTACTCAACCTCATTCTGCATACTCGCGCCAGAATATAGACGTGGCCTTGTCCCATCTCCATCCTTAATCTTCATTCATTCGTCGATAAAACTTGTTATTGTAAAACTTAATTTTTACTATTGTGTAATAATGACACAAAGAGTTTGATTTCCTTGCTTTCATTACCGCCAATTATTGCCCTTTAACCTATTTAATTTTTAAACATGAGAATGAGCTACAAGTTACACGTTGCTTTAGCAGGTGTTTTATTTGCCGGTGGCATCCATCAGGCAGTACAAGCCCAAAGCAAAAGCCCGGCACCGCAATTAAGCGCAACAAACGTAAAACAGATTGTTGCCGCCATGACACTCGAAGAAAAATCGAAGCTTGTTGTGGGGATGGGTTTTAAAATGCCGGGCGTACCGCCGCCGGTAAAGGGTAAAAAGCCCGAAGCAGTTGATATAGGCGGCTTTAAATTGCCACCGTCCGATCCGGATGCTTATAATATTCCCGAAAAAGTGCCCGGAGCTGCCGGTCGCACCCACGCCATACCCCGTTTAGGGATCCCTTCAATTACCGTATCTGACGGGCCGGCCGGTTTAAGGATCGAGCCTATCCGCAATGGCGATAAATCAAAAACTTATTACGCTACAGCTTTCCCGGTGGCTACCTTATTGGCTTCAACCTGGGATACGCAGCTTGTAAATAAAGTAGGTGTTGCCTTTGGTAACGAAGTGCGTGAATATGGTGTTGATATTTTGCTTGCGCCGGGGATGAACATTCACCGTAACCCACTGGGCGGCCGTAATTTTGAATATTATTCAGAAGATCCTTTAGTGGCCGGCAGCATGACCGCGGCCATTGTTAACGGTATCGAATCGAACGGGGTAGGTACTTCCATTAAGCACTATGCGGCCAATAACCAGGAAACTAACCGCAACTCCATCAATACCATTGTAAGCGAGCGTGCCATGCGCGAGCTGTACCTCCGCGGTTTTGAAATTGCGGTAAAAAAAGCACAACCATGGACGGTGATGTCGTCATATAACAAACTGAACGGCACTTTTACATCCGAAAGGCGCGACTTGCTTACCACTATCCTAAAAAAAGAATGGGGTTTTAAAGGCTTTGTCATGACCGATTGGTTTGGCGGTAAAGACGCCGTAGCGCAGATGAAAGCTGGCAACGACCTGCTGATGCCGGGTAACCCCACTCAATCTGACGATATAGTAGCAGCTGTGAAAAACGGTACGCTTGATATCAAACAGCTTGACGCCAACGTTGAGCGGATGCTGAACGTGATCATTCTATCGCCAACATTCAAAAAATACAAATATTCTGATGCACCGGATCTGGCCGGTCACGCTGCGGTGGCCCGTGAGGCTGCTGCCCAGGGTATGGTACTTCTAAAAAATGACGACCATGCACTGCCATTGGGTGCCGGTAAAAGGATTGCTGTTTTCGGCAATACTTCATATGATATTATTGCGGGCGGTACCGGCAGCGGCGATGTAAATAAGGCGTACACCATTTCGTTAATGCAAGGCCTGGCTAACGCCAACTTTAAACTCCAGGAAACGCTTTCCAATAATTATAAAGCATATCTTGTTGATATGAAGGCTAAACAGCCAAAGCCTAAAAACTTTTTTGATCATCCTGCTCCAATACCCGAAATGGATGTAAACGCTATCGTAGCTGAAGAGGCCAATGGTGCCGATGAGGCCCTGATCACCATAGGCCGTAACGCCGGTGAAGGTGCCGACCGTAAGCTGGAAAGCGATTATTATTTGAACGATGCCGAGAAAGGATTGATCAGCGGTGTTGCCAGTGCTTTTCATGCTAAAGGTAAAAAGGTAATTGTTGTACTTAACATAGGCGGTGTAGTTGATGTTACCGCCTGGCGCGACAAGGTTGACGGGATTTTATTAGCCTGGCAGCCTGGTTTGGAAGCCGGTAATGCTATTGCCGATGTACTGAGCGGTAAAGTAAACCCATCGGGCAAACTGGCCACTACTTTCCCTGCCGATTATAAAGATGTGCCATCGGCCAATAATTTCCCGGGGACACCTGAAGGTAAACCTACACAGGTTATTTATGAAGAAGGTATTTATGTGGGCTACCGTTACTACGATGCTGCTAAAATCACCCCGGCATATGAGTTTGGTTATGGCCTGTCATACACCAACTTTAAATTCAGTAACCTGAAATTAAGCTCAAAGGTTTTCAAAAATATGATCGCTGCTACAGTAACTGTTAAAAACACAGGTGATGTTGCAGGTAAAGAGGTGGTGCAGTTATACTTAGCCGCCCCTAAAAAAGATCTGGATAAACCCGAGGATGAGCTGAAGGCTTTTGGCAAAACCAAACTGCTGGCCCCCGGTCAATCGCAAACATTAACGTTTACTATCAAAGCAGCCGATCTCGCTTCGTTTTATACCGACAGGCAGGCCTGGATAGCTGATGAAGGAAGCTATAAAGTGAAAATAGGTTCATCATCGCGCAAAATTGAAGAAACAGCATCTTTTAGCCTGGCTAAAGATATTACTGTTGAAAAAGTAAACAAGGCGCTGGTTCCCGAACAAACTATAAACGAACTAAAACTAAAGTAAAACCAACCCGGCCTCTGCAGTATTTTTGCAGGGGCTTTTTTCTTTAACCAGAATCATGAATGATCATGGCCAAACCAATTAAACTGATAACCCTGCTGGCCCTGCTGCCCGCAACTGCCGCAATAGCGCAAAACAAGTGGACAGAAAGAAAAGCAGGCGATATTGCTTTTGTAACCAATACCGGCGGACAAAACTTAGGTTATTCCACCACATCCGGCGTAAAAATATTAACTGTTGACGGGCTTGCTTTTAAAGACCTGAACAAGAACGGCAAACTGGATAAATACGAAGACTGGCGCCTGCCGGTTGATGAGCGTGCTAAAGACCTCGCTTCAAAAATGAGCGTTGAGCAAATAGCGGGGTTAATGCTGTACAGCCGTCACCAGCCTATCCCGGCGGCAGCGGGTGGTCCATTTGCGGGGACTTATAACAATAAGATATTCGCAGAAAGCGGTGCTAAGGCATCAGATCTTTCCGATCAGCAAAAGCGTTTTTTAGAAAAAGACAATGTAAGGCATGTGCTGGTTACATCGGTGCAAAGCCCCGAAATAGCCGCGCAATGGAATAACAATGCCCAGGCTTTTGTGGAAAGTTTGGGTTTAGGGATCCCCAACAATAACAGTTCCGATCCGCGGCATGGTACCGTGGCTACCGCCGAATACAATGCCGGGGCAGGAGGGGCTATTTCCATGTGGCCGGGGTCGCTTGGATTGGCGGCTACCTTTGATCCGGAAGTGGTGAAAAACTTCGGTCACATTGCTGCGCAGGAATACCGGGCTTTGGGGATCTCAACGGCACTTTCGCCGCAGGTTGATATCGCTACTGACCCGCGCTGGGCACGTGTAAGTGGTACTTTTGGTGAGGATCCGCAATTAGCTGCCGATATGGCCCGCGCCTATATTGATGGTTTCCAGACTTCGGAGGCTGAAAAGGAAATAAAGAACGGATGGGGTTATAATAGCGTAAATGCTATGGTTAAGCACTGGCCGGGCGGTGGCGCCGGTGAGGGTGGTCGCGATGCGCATTATGCTTACGGCAAGTATGCGGTTTACCCGGGCAATAACTTTAAGCAGCATATGATCCCTTTTACCGAGGGCGCATTTAAGCTGCAAGGCAAAACCGGTATGGCTGCGGCTGTGATGCCTTATTATACCATTTCCTATAACCAGGATACCAAAAACCACGAAAACGTAGCCAATAATTATAACTCCTACATTATTAACGACCTGCTCCGCAAAAAATACAAATACGATGGCGTGGTTTGTACCGACTGGCTGGTTACCGGCGATGAAACTACGGTTGATTCATTCCTTTCCGGTAAATCATGGGGCGTGGAAAGCCTTACAATAGCACAGCGCCATTATAAAGTGCTGATGGCCGGTGTCGACCAGTTCGGTGGTAATAACGAGGTTGCCCCTGTTACCGAGGCTTACCAGATTGGCGTAAAAGAGCATGGTGAAGCATTTATGCGGGCAAGGTTTGAGCAGTCGGCAGTGAGGTTGCTGCGCAATATTTTCAGGACTGGCTTGTTTGAAAACCCTTACCTGGAGCCTGAAGTATCTAAACAAGTTGTTGGTAAGCCTGAGTTTATGGATGCAGGTTACCAGGCGCAGCTTAAATCGATAGTAATGCTTAAAAACAAGGCAAATATATTGCCTTTACAAAGCGGCAAAACCGTGTATGTGCCTAAAAAATTCACCCCAGCAGGTAGAAACTTTTTGGGAATGGAAACACCTGAAAAACTGGAATATCCTGTAAATATGGAAACCGTTAAAAAGTATTTTAAAGTGACCGACAACCCTGATGAGGCCGATTATGCATTGGTGTTTATTGCCAGCCCCAACAGCGGCGGCGGTTACAACAGCGCCGATGCTAAAAACGGTGGAACAGGTTATGTACCTGTTAACCTGCAATATGGAGCGTATACGGCTACTGATGCACGCGCAACCAGTATAGCAGGTGGCGATCCGCTGGAGAAATTTACCAACCGTACTTACAAAGGCAAATCAAGCACGGCTATTAATGTTACGGATCTGGCTATGGTTACTGATACCTATACCAAAATGAAAGGAAAGCCGGTTATTGTATCTGTTAATATGAGTAACCCGATGGTGTTTGCCGAGTTTGAAAAGGATGCCAATGCCATCATTGTTGATTTCGGTGTGCAAGGCCAGGCATCGCTTGATATCATGACTGGTAAAGTTGAGCCATCGGCATTATTACCGTTGCAAATGCCGGTAGATATGAAAACCGTAGAAGCGCAATTTGAGGATGTTCCCCATGATATGAAATGCTATGTTGACGAGCAGGGCAATAAATATGATTTCGGTTTCGGCTTAAACTGGAAGGGGATTATTAAAGACGGGCGTGTGGATAAGTATGTGAAGAGTGTGGTGAAACCGTAAGGGCAAAATATTCAAAACATAACGGCGTCATTGTGGTATGAAGCAATGACGCTTCTTTTATTATCCTACTTCACAATCCGTTTAGCATTATCCTTTACAAAAGTATCCCAACCGGAATAGGCTTTTTTAGATCCTGTTTTCCCCGAACCAGTAGGAATCCGTTGAAAAGAATGGCAAACGGCCACCGCCAAGCCGTCGGTAGCATCCAGAAAATCGGGGGTCTCTTTAAATTTCAACAGGCTTTGCAGCATAGCGGCTACCTGCTCTTTGGTGGCGTTGCCGTTACCGGTTATGGATTGTTTTATTTTACGCGGAGCGTATTCAGTGATCTCGATGTTGCGTGATAAAGCTGCGGCTATCGCTATGCCCTGGGCGCGGCCAAGCTTAAGCATAACCTGTATGTTTTTGCCATAAAAGGGGGCTTCAATAGCCAGGCAATCGGGATTGTAGTTATCAATAAGGGCTACAGTTTTTTCAAAGATGCGTTGCAGCTTAAGCATATGATCGTCGGTAGTGGGCATTTTAACCACACCCATAGCCAGCAGTTCAATTTTAGGGCCGGTTTCTTTAAGCAATCCGTAGCCCATAACCGCTGTGCCGGGGTCGATACCTAAAATGATCCTTTCCTTTAAACTTACCACCTGCTGCATATGGCTCAAAGGTAACTAATCAAACTAAACTATTTAGCAATACATCCATATATTGCCCCCTGCTTATCATCCTCGCCCCCATCGATTCGAGGTGACCGGTATGTACCTGGCAGTCTATCAGCCGGTAAAGGCCGGTGTTGCAGAGGTAAATGAGCGCGGTCTTTGAAGCATTGCTAACGCGGCTAAACATACTCTCGCCGCAAAAAACATCGCCTACGTGCACACCATAAAGGCCACCGACCAGTTTGTCATCCTGCCATACTTCCACAGAGTGGGCATAGCCTTCCAAATGCAGACGATTATAAGCGGCAATCATATCCGGCACTATCCAGGTGCCGTCCTGCCCTTCACGCGGGGCGGTTGAACAGGCGGTTATTACATCGTTAAAGCTGGTATCAACAGTAACCCTCAACTTGCCGGAACGGAGTACCTGCCGCATGGATTTAGATATCTTCAATTCATCCGGGTATAAAACAAAACGCTCATGGGGCGAATACCACAGAATTGGTGTATCATCACTATACCAGGGGAAAATGCCGTTTTGATAGGCCAGCAGCAAACGTTGAGTGCTCAGGTCGCCGCCAACAGCCAAAAGCCCGTCTGGTTCGGCCAGATCGGGCTTTGGAAATACTAAACGTTCGTCGAGCCTGAATATCATCAGGCACAAATTTATGCTTTACGGCGGATCACCAGCTTTTTATTTTGGGCTTTGGCTATAGCATCCATATAAACCTGCATTTCGGTGTATTTTGCAGCAGGGATCACGTGGTTTTTTAAATTGAATTTGGTAGTGCTTACCACCTGGTTTTTAGCAGCATCATAAACATACTTAACATCATAGGTGCCGTATGTAAATTTAAGACTTTGATCGGCAGGCAGGGCGTCAATTTCGAAACCGGCAGGCAGATCAATAGTAGTAACACATGTTTTTAACATGGGCACCTCAAAATAATAGTCGCTTTTACGTTTTTCTTCTACCGGGAATGTTGATTGCCATAAATCAAACACCCTTGGTTTATAAAATTGCTTACCGCCTGCAGCTATATCACAAAACTTGTCATACTCCAGATCAATGTCAACTTCTTTTACACCATCCTTATCTGTTGATGGTGTAAAGGTAAAAACAGATGGCTGTTTCATATTCAGCATCGTTATCAGCTTTGACTTTTGTTCATCCGTTTTTAAATACATTAAACCAAGGTAATCATCCCTGTAATCGCCGGTGCTAAGGATCTTAACCTTTGCTTTGGCACCGCCATCGGCATCAAGCGTTATTTGAACTTCGCTGTTAAACTGGTTGTCGGTGTCTTTGCTCCTGGGGGTTCTTACCAGCTTGCCGCCCTCGTCGGTAACTAACAATGCATACCTGTTTTCGGTAAATGAGCCTAATTTTCCAAAAGTCTGTGTCTGGCTTGTACACTCAAGCCAGGTAGTATCGCTTTTAAGCGGCACACACAAAATGATGTGGTTAAAAGGATCGAAAGGAAATGAAGGATCGGCCGGCTGCATGTTTGCTCCTGCGTTTATGATGGCATAACATGAAGGGATATCCACCGCCCTAAGCAAAGCCGACATGTAATTGGACAGCGCTTTGCAATCGCCATATTTTTTCTGGTCAACAAACGTTGCCGGAAAGGGCTTCCAGCCACCTATACCCAATTGTATACTTACATAACGTACATTTTTTTGCATGTACTCATATAAAAACTTTACTTTTTCTTTGTCGGTTTTTATATCAGCGGTCATTTTTTTTATTTCCTCAACCCGCTCGGGGCTAAGTGTACATACATCAGCATTGAGTTTTTGCTGCCACTTACCATAGTTTTGCCATGTACTTATGCTACCGGGCACGCCATAAAACTCAAAATCACTGGCAGCAAAATATATCATCGGCAATACCCGCCATCCTTTTGATCCTATTTCATGCTTGAAAGCTTTTAGATTAGTCACTTTCCATGAATAGCTGTCAATTTTATCGGCGGTAGTTTTTTGAGGTTTAATATTGGTATTCCTGTTCATGTACCTAAAGCCGGCATCGCTGTTAATGGAAATGTGATAGTATGCGTTTTGAACAGATTGTTCATAACCCTGGTAAGCCCAGGAACCCAGGTCCATAAGGCTCCTTACATCTAAATCATAAATATATTCAACGGTTGTTGGATAGGTAGCTATGGTATGGCCTATGGCGAGTAATCTATCGTCGGTTGCCATGGTTTCATTGTCAACGGCCAGCCTGTCGTACATGTCGCTTTTATGATATTTTTTAATCAGGGTGCCGTCTGCGCCATAAATCCGCATTTCAAATGAATTTACCATGCTATACTTTTTATTATAGTGCAAAACCTTTTCGGCTTCGTCATTCCCTTTTTCATTTAAAATAGTAATAATGGTATGGAAGCGTTCTTCCGCTTTTCCCGGGCCTGTAAAACTATCATCTTCCATACTATAGCGCACCACCGAGTTTGCATCCTCTTTCAATGAATCGGGGATGGTTGAGGCTATATAAAGGTCTTTAGGAATGGTTTTATCCTGGCTGTAGCTTTTTAAGGTAAAAAAGCATAAAACTGCCGCAATAACCAGCAATTTGTTAAAGTATTGAGTTGACATTGTGATATCAGGATTTTTTGAGTACGACATTTTCGCTGAGCATCTCGTGCAATTTTTTGCAGAATTCATAAAACTCGGGGTAATCTTCTTTAAAATATAATGTTTTTTTGTAATCGATATTAAAACGTACCATGATGGCCCCATCCTGTTCGGCTACTGTGCGTTTAAAAACAATGGAGTTATCAGGCGTAGACATGGTAATACTTTTAGGCATGGCCTCTACCGCGTAACCGTGGGGTATTTTAAACATCCCCGTTAAAGCACAATTATCGCGATAGCCAAAATCAATATCGGTTTTTCTATCTTCGCTTAAAAAGGGGTTTGTATTAAGACCAGTAAATAAATTAGGGGTAAAATAGATGTAATTTCCGTCAGAACTGCTGAGGTCAAGATCGAAAGTAATCTTTTCCCTGGCCGGTAAACTATCTACATCAATATCTTCCATTTTTAATGATGTTATTTTTAACCCATTCCCGGCAAGGTCTTCGGTAAACTTTTTCTCGCCTTCCTTTTTGAATGTGCTAACAACGCTTGCCCTGTTATAACCAAAACTGCTAATATCTGCATCGCCTGTCATTTTGCCTTCAGGCTTAATTTCGGCGTTCAGCATAATAACCTTGTTCATAGGTACTTCATCCTGCATAAACAAAAAGTTAAAATCTTTCTCATCATTATTGATATAAAAGCCAAAGGTGTTTAAAAGGTCCTGGGGAACCCTGTTATAGAGATTATACTTATTTGAAGCATCAAGGATGTAATATTTAGCACTATCAACAGGTATGTAGCTAACCGTGCTGTTGAACTGGTATGAATTTGGATATGCAGGGTTTACGCGGCCATTGCTGCGTGTGCTCACCATCATAGGGTAAACCTTTAGTCCGGCTTTATGCAGCAGCCTATACAGCGCCAGGTTTATTTCGGCCGAGTTTCCGGTTCTTTTTTCCCATGCTTTGGTGGTTCCGTCATTGGTAAAAGCCTGGTGTATTCCATTCCAGGTCATGGAGTTTTTTACCGAGTTAAATAAATATGCGATCTTATCATCATCAGTTTTAAAGCTTTTGACTTTTGCTAATATTGTTTCTTCCCCCGGTAATTTTCGGTTCAGCTGACTCCCAAAGTCGTCACTGTACAAAACGCTTTCGGCCACTTTGTTCCAGGTTTCCTGAAAACCAAATGAGTAACGTTCCGGCAGTCTGACGCTAATTAATTGAAAAAGTATCCGCTCTGAGTTGTCATTACGGGCACCCATATAAGGCTCGTCCTTCAATGACGGAATATTAGCTAATGCCTGGGTATGGATGTTGGCTCCTGCAACTTTATCAACTACAAACGGATAATGAACGTTCACCAGGTTTTTGTACGACAGGATGAATGGGATATCTGTGGTGATTTCACTGTACCTGGTAGGGATATCAGACTGAAAATACCAGTCGGGAAAGTTAAGAATGGACGACGAGGTAAGCCTGAATTTAAACTCAATAACACTCCCGGCCTTTACGTTTGGAAATGCAAATACCAGGGCCGACCGGTATTTGTCGACAGATTCGCTGAAAATTTGCTTCTTATCAACCACGGTAGTAGTGATGGCGCCATTTTGCAGGTTTATTGTTTCGGCTTGTACATCGTTTAAATGTTGGGCATGATTTATATCAAAGTAAACGAGGCGTACATTTGCCATATCTTTGGCATTGTCATTTAATATTTTTATCCTGCGGTGCCTTTCAAATATGATTTCGTAGTCATGATTAAAATATACGCTTCCTTTATCAAACAACACCTCAGCATTTGCATCTTTTTCAAAATCACAGGCCTTCATTTCCAGGTCGGCTTTGTCAATATCTCCAAATTGCCTGGTGCCTGATGTGGTTGTTACCTGTGATTTAGCAGCTGTTGTTATCAGGATTAATATAAAAAAGGTGAACAATTTTCTCATTCTGCTATCTTATCGGTTGACCGTATATTATTCACTATGATTTTTTAAGCACTATCTGCTCGTTAATCATTTCGTACATTTTTTTACAGAACTCATGAAAATCAGCATACTCCTCTTTGAAATATATCGATTTTTTGTGATCGATATTAAGACGTACCATGATCTGGCCATCCTGTTCGGCCACTATGCGTTTAAAAACTATTGAATTATCAGGAGTGGCCATGCTTACACTTTTAGGCAATGCATCAACTTTATAGCCTGCAGGCAGTTTAAAAATGCCGGTTATTGCATAGTTATCGCGATAGCCAAAGTTGATATCGGTAGTACGGTTTTCACTTAAAAACGGGTTGGTCTTAAGGTCGGTAAACAGGTTTGAATTAAAATAGATGTAATTATCATCTGAGCCGGTTAGGTCGAGGTTAAAATTGATATTTTGGCGTAAGGGCAGTGTATCAATATCTATGTCTTCAAATTTTAGCGATGATATTTTAAGGTTGTTGTTATTATCGCGCAGGTTTTCGATATATTTTTTTTCCCCATCGGTTTTGTAATCCCTTATAGCGTTGATCCTGTTATAGGCAAAGCTGCTGATATCGGCATTGCCGGTCATTTTGCCATCGGGTTTAATTTCGGCGTTGATCAAAACCACCTGCCTTACCGGGTCGGTATTTTGTAAAAACGTCATATCGTAAGCGTTATCTGCTTTGTTTATTAAAAAGCCAAACGAATTAAGATAGGTATAAGGAACCTGGTTGTAAAGATTGTATTTGCTTGTGGCATCAAGCACGTAGTGTTTTGCGCTATCAACAGGTATGTAAGCTACGGTACTGTTAAACTGATAAGAGTTTGGATAAGCAGGGTTTATGCGGCCGTGCTTACGGGTGCTAACCATCATAGGATAAACCTTTAAGCCCGATTTTTGAAGCAAATGATAAAGGATGAGGTTTACTTCTGTTGAGTTGCCTGTTTTCTTTTCCCAGGCTTTAACAGTACCATCATTGGTTGTATTATCATAGGATTCATCCCATTTCATGGTATTTTTAACCTCGTTGAAAATGTAGGCTATTTTTTCATCGTCGGTTTTGAAAGTTTTTGCTTTGGCAACAATAGTTTCCTCGCCGGCAAGCTTACGGTTAAGCTGTTCGCCAAAATCCTCCCATTTAATAACGTTTTCACCAACCTTTGTCCAGGTGTCGGAAAAGCTGTGCATAAAGGTGCCGCGAATGCTCAGTAGCTGGAAAAGGATCCGCTCTGAATTGTCGTTAACGGCATCCATGTAGGGTTCTTCCTTTACCGAAGGAATATTGGCCATTGCCTGTGTATGGGTATTGCTTCCGGAAGTTTTATCAACCACCAGCGGGTAATGAAGGTTCACCAGGTTTTTATAAGTGAGTACATCAGGAATATTGGTATTAAGCTCGCTATAGCGGGTTGGCAGGTCGCCCTGAAAATACCAGTCAGGAAAATCGCCGATGTTGTTAATGGTATGCCTGTATTTGTATTCGATAATACTACCGGGTTTTACATTCGGGAATGAGAAAACCAGCGCCGAACGGTTTTTATCAACAGCTTGTGTAAAAATCTGCTTTTTATCGACTTTAATGGGGGTGGCAACGCCATTTTCAAGATTAATAGTTTCGGCCTGTAACCCGGTTATAAATTCGGCATGGTTAGCGCCGTAATAAGTTAACCGGATATTGGCTTCATCTTTACCATTATCGTTAAATATTTTGATACGCCTGTGCCTTTCAAATATGATGTTGTATTGTGTATCGAAATAGACCTCGCCTTTATCAAAAAGAACTTCGGCGTTGGCGTCTTTTTCAAAATCGCAGGCTTTCATTTCAAGATCGGCTTTGTCAACCTTGCCAAAAGCCTGGGCAATTGGGATAGCAGGGGCCTGGGCCTTTGCTACTGTAGCAAAAGCACCCAAGGCAATAAGGGTTAATAATTTATTCATTTAAATTATAGTATTGTTAATTAGGTTTATGGATTTGCGATTAATTATAAGGAATGTATTGGCTAAGCTTTTTTGAGCACTATCTGCTCATTAAGCATATCCTGCATTTGTTTATAAAATTCTCTTAATTCGGGATAGCTCTCTTTTTCATAAAAAGCTTTTTCATATGAAATAACATACCGTACCATGACCATTCCATCCTGCTCGGCAATAAAGCGCTTAAGGCTTATGCTTTGATCGGGCATAACCATGTGGATGCTTTTGGGCAGGGCATCAATTTTATAACCGGCCGGAATTTTATAGCTGCCGTTTATTTCATACCGGTTGCGGTGCCCGAAATCAATATCGGTAGCTCGCTTTTCGCTCAGAAAAGGGTTGGTACGTATGGGGGTAAACAAATTGGGGTTAAAGTAAATATAATTGCCATCTGAGCCTGTAAGCTCAAGGTTAAAGGCTATGTTTTGAACCAGGGGCAGGGTATCAACCTCCATATCATTCATTTTTAATGACGATATTTTTAGGTTATTGTCCTTTTCCCTTAAGTATTCAATATATTTTTTTTCGCCATCAGTTTTATAGCGCTCACAGCTGCTCATTTTATGATAGCTGAAACTACTGATATCGGCGGTGCCTGTCATTTTTCCGTCGGCCGAGATATCGGCGTTGATAATGACTACCTGCCTGGCGGGCGCATCTTTTTCGATAGTGAGCATATCGTAAGTATTGGCCGATTTATCAATGTATAAGCCCGAAGAGTTAAGCAGGTTATCCGGAATTTCGTTGTACAGATTGTATTTGCTTGTGGCATCCAGGATATATTCTTTTGTGGTATCAACCGGGATATAAACCACAGCCCTGTTAAATTGTGAAAGCGAGGTATTGTACCCGTCAACCTTTCCATGCTCGCGGGTGCTTACAATCATGGGATAAATTTCTTTAATACCCGATTGCTTAAGCAGGTGGTATAAAATGATATTAACTTCGGCCGAGTTACCGGTCTTCTTTTCCCAGGCCCGGTAAGTACCATCGTTGGTATACCAGCGGTCGATACCATCCCATTTCATGGTGTTTTTTACTGCATTAAATATGTATGCTATTTTTTCATCATCGGTTTTAAACGTTTTGGCCTTGGCAATGATAGGCTCTTCATCTTTTAATTTACGTTTAAGCTGACCTCCAAAATCTTCATCATCGGCAATAAGCCCCCCCACCTTGGCCCAGGTATCTGAATATGACTTATAAAAACCATAGCTTGATTTTACCGAGGTAAGGTTAAACTGTAACGACATGATATTATCTGTGTATGAGCGCATATAAGGCTCATCGCGCAGTGACGGGATATTTTCCATAGCCCTCAAATCCTTTTCGTCATTGTAGGATAAAGAGTTATTACCCGGCATTGTACGTGCATCCGATTTATGAATTGATTTTGAATAAGGCATCCATACATGGCTTACCGTCCGGAAATATAACAGATCGGGAATAGAGGTATCCAGTTCGCTGTAGCGTACCGGTATTTTTTGCTGAAAATCCCATGATGGGAAATTGCTTATCGAAACAGTGTGATATTTA
Organism: Mucilaginibacter angelicae; assembly: GCF_042434235.1. Classification (NCBI taxonomy): domain Bacteria; kingdom Pseudomonadati; phylum Bacteroidota; class Sphingobacteriia; order Sphingobacteriales; family Sphingobacteriaceae; genus Mucilaginibacter; species Mucilaginibacter angelicae. The sequence goes on from NZ_JBHLTS010000080.1 coordinate 282,441, forward strand.
TACTTGTATTCAATTACCGAACCCGCTTTAACGTTTGGCATTGAAAAAACAATAGCGTTGCGTACTTTATCAATGGTTTGGGTATAAATAAGCTTTTTATCCAGCTTGGTTATTTCGGGCTTTCCGTTAACCAGGTTAATGGTTTCGGCCTGTACATCGTTAATATATTCCAGGCGGTTACCGCCGTAATACTCAATACGGATATTGGCTTCATCTTTGCCTTTATCATTAAAGATTTTGATGCGTTTGTGATATTCGCCGCTAATATCAAATGAGCCATCGTAGTAAACGTCACCTTTGTTAAAAAGAACTTCGGCATTGGCATCCGGCTCAAAATCACATTTCGTCATTTCAAGATCGGCTGTTTCGATTTTGCCAAAGGGTAGAATTTTAGGGGGATTTTCGTTTTTCTGAGCGTTAACCGGTAACGCAAATAAGGCTGCTCCGAGCAACACTAAAAGCCTGTTCATCGTGATGAGGTTTAATCAAATCAAAAATAACAATTACCGGAATATTTAAAAGCAAATTTTCCGGCCATTTTATTTATTTTTTTATGGCGATAATTGCTGTCATGAATTTACCCCGGCACCCTGTTATTTTGACATTAAAATTTCATTTCCCGCCCCTGTTTACGTACATTTATTTAACTGGCATTTGGATTGATATACTGTAATTAATGAAGCAAAAATTTTATGATACTGCTGTGAAGCAGGAGAAAGCTGTACTTGTTGGTGTAATAACACCAAACGAAACCGATGAAATGGAGAAGGAACACCTTGAAGAACTGGAGTTTCTGGCCAGCACAGCAGGGGCATTAACGGTGAACCATTTTACACAAAAACTGCAGCGCCCGGACAGGGCAACCTTTGTAGGTTCAGGTAAACTGGAAGAAATTAAAGCCTACGTTATAGAAGAAGAAATTGACATAGTTATTTTTGACGATGGCCTTTCGCCCTCGCAATTGCGTAATATAGAGAATGAGCTGCAGGTAAAAATTCTTGATCGGAATAACCTGATCCTGGACATTTTTGCGAGCCGTGCCCAAACAGCCCAGGCCAAAACCCAGGTTGAACTGGCACAGTTACAATACCTGCTGCCCCGCCTTACCCGTCTCTGGACCCACCTTGAACGCCAAAAGGGTGGTATTGGTATGCGTGGTCCGGGTGAGTCGCAAATTGAAACCGACCGTCGTTTAATCCTGAATAAGATCTCGCTGTTAAAGGATAAACTGAAGCAGATAGATAAACAGAATGAAACCCAGCGCAAAAACCGTCATCAACTGGTGCGTACAGCACTGGTAGGTTATACCAACGTAGGCAAATCGACCATCATGAACATGATAGCCAAATCGGAGGTGTTTGCCGAAAACAAGTTGTTTGCAACGCTGGATACTACAGTAAGGAAAGTAGTGATCGAAAACCTGCCTTTCCTGATGTCGGATACGGTAGGCTTTATCCGTAAGCTGCCCCTCCATTTGGTTGAGAGCTTTAAATCAACGCTTGATGAAACCCGCGAGGCAGATGTCCTGATCCATGTGGTTGATATTTCGCACCCCAATTTTGAAGATCAGATCCGTACAGTTAACGAAACTTTGAAAGATATCGGCGCTATTGATAAACGCATTATCACCGTGTTTAACAAAATAGATGCTTTTAAACCCGAAGATCACCAGGTATCGCAGGATGAACCGCTAACACTCGAAGACTTTAAGCAAAGCTGGATGGCTAAGAATAATGCTCCCGCCATATTTATTTCGGCCACCAAAAAAGAAAATGTTGATGAGTTCAGGGCTTTGTTGTACGACGAAGTAAAGGCGATCCATACGGAGAGGTATCCGTATGACCAGTTGTTGTATTGATAAACCAACTTTTTTATCATGTCTCGATGATCAAAATTTTTAAATACCTCGATGAACTTAATTGTTTTATGGTTGATAATGATTACAAGAGAATAGCAGATCAATTGGGGCTTACCGAATGGAATGAGGTTGTATGGATTGGCCGTTTTTTTATATTGGATAATGACTATGGCGAACACTGGTTTGACAATTGGCCTGAACGCGAGTTGATTGAAGATAAGGCTAAAATCATGGGATATGACTCGACGGAATTATTTGTTATCGATCACGAACGTTTTAAAGATAACAGAGATGGGCCATGTCATTCGCCGGACGAACGGGTTCGATTCTGGACAGATGTTTTAAAATCATTGCATCTCAGCTACGAAACATTGTTTGCAGAAGCCAGAAAACAAAATCGGGAAAGAGAAAAACTGAAAATAGATAGTGGATATATACCTAATCTGGAAGAACGAATTGCACAGATAGCAGAGACAGCCTCTTATGATAATCTCAAATAGCTTTCTACTTGTAACTGGCATGTGCTGATATGCAGTTCCATAGGCTTATCAGTGCCTGCTTAACCATATAAATTATATTGGTGTCGAGAAATCAATTCATTTACTTTCCCTAAGCATTGCAAGAGCGGCTTCAAACTCTTCGTCGGTTAAAAAAGCATCATCTGGGAAGGCTTGCAATTCCTCTTCCAGACCTTTCATGCTTTTGCCCATCTTAACAGCGAAAGCAGTAGCTCCTCCGGCTGCCAAAATCTCTTCTACGGAATAAGACCTATATTGATAAGAACGAAATGGGTCATAGAGTTCCTCTATTTTAATTTTTTTAGTTTCCATTTACATCTCCTTCCTGCACACAAATATAATCATTCGTTTAATATCTAAACGCCATCTTTCTATGCTCTCAATCAGTCAAAAATATCCCCTCCTTTATCTCCGGTATGATCCCCTTCTCCAAAGCGGTATCAAACATCAGGTTAATAGCTTTACGGCCTTCTTCACCAAGCTCAACCGAGTATTGGTTAACGTAAAGCTCAATGTGTTTATACATCACCTCTTCGCTCATTTCCTGGGCGTGTTGCTTGATAAATTCCAGGCCCGATTTTGGGTTGGCAAAAGCAAACTCAACCGATTTGCGCAGCACCCGGTTTATTTTATACTGAACATCCAGGGGTAAATTACGGTTGGCAACAATACCGCCCAGCGGTATAGCGCAGCCGGTGCGTTTTTCCCAGTAATCGCCAAGGTCAATTATCTTTTTCAGGCCTCTATCCTGATAAGTGAAACGATTTTCGTGAATGATCAGGCCAACATCTATACGGCTATCAAGCAAAGCATCTTCTATTTCCGAAAACACCAGCTCCTGCTTATTGGTAGCCTGCGGAAATGCAAGGCCCAGCAAAAAGTTGGCAGTAGTGTATTTGCCGGGAATACCAATTAAAGGATTTTTGATTTCGGAATTTCGATTTCGGATTTCTCCTTTTTCTAAATCCGAAATCGAAATTTCCAAATCCGAAATCAACAATGGTCCTACCCCAAAACCCAGTGCACTGCCCGAGTCAAGCAACACATATTTATCGGTTACATAGGCAAAAGCATGGTAGCTTAGCTTGGTAATATCCAGCTCGCCACGAAAGGCTTTTTGATTAAGCGTTTCCACATCATCATAAAAAACCTCAAACTCCAGTCCTTCGGTATCAATTTTATGGTGGATGAGGGCATCAAAAATAAAAGTATCATTAGGGCAGGGCGAAAATCCGAGCGTTAGTTTCATGCGGGTAGTAGATTAACTGTTAATGATCTGGCTAACCAGGTCGATGGCAAATGTATTCAGATTTTTAATGGCCAGCCCAATGTTCCAGGCCTCGCGGTTGCGTTTTTCAACATAATTTGACACTGCCCTGATCTGCATACCGGGCACGTTCATCTGCCGGCAGGCGTAAAAAAAAGCTGCTCCCTCCATGCTTTCCAGCTGCGGGTTTAGCCGTTGCTGTATTTTTTGGATGGATGTTTCATGTCCGTGTACCGTATTAACGGTTATAGCTTTTGCCTTTTTCAGAAAAAAATTTGGATAAACCTGTTCGAGTGAAGTTGTGGGCGTAAAAGCACTTTCTCCGAAGCCAAGGGTATCGATAGGGATAAAAGCCTCATCATCCTGTGCGCCAAGTTCGGCAAAGGTATCTTCGGTAATTTCCAGTACATCGCCTAAATGAAAACTGCGGTCAAAACTGCCTGCTATGCCAAAGTTAAGCACAAGGTCGTAAGTGTGGTTGCTTAGTTGCCGGGCCATACTAAAGGCCGTTGGCACCATGCCCGCGCCGGTTATCAATACATCAACCTTGCTGCCAAAAGCATTGACCAGTGGTTCAACCTCAAATTTGGTAGCTGCAACAATGAGTATAAGCATATTGCATTATTTTGACGGCTAATATAAAACAACTCACCTGTTTTTGTTTTGTATATTTGCACCCACTTTTGTTATGATGATACATATAACGCGCAAGGAACATTTTAATGCCGCTCACCGGATGTACCGTGAGGAATGGAGCGCTGAAAAAAACTTTGAGGTGTTTGGCAAATGCGCCAACCCCAACTGGCATGGTCACAATTACAACCTGTTTGTAACTGTAAAGGGCGAAGTTACGCACGCTACCGGCTACCTGATAGACCTGAAAGAGCTGAAGACGATTATCAATGAGTATGTTATTGAAAAGCTGGATCATAAAAACATTAATAAAGATGTTGATTTTATGGCCGGCAAAATGGCATCGACAGAGTTGCTCTGTATTGAGATCTTTAACCAGTTAAAAGAGCCTATCGAAGCTTACGAGGGTGTATTTTTACATTCGGTAAAGCTGTACGAAACCGAAAACAATTCTGCCGAGTATTTTGGCGGTTAATTTTATAAGATGAGCGATTCACAATTTAGCCAGGATACCGACGATGACGATTTCGGCGGATACATCAAAATAGATCGTTACAACCAGGAGCGGATTGATAGTTTAAAGGATAACTACCACAACGTATTAAAGCAGATAGGCGAAGACGCAGAGCGAGAAGGTTTATTAAAAACCCCTGAGCGTGTTGCCAAAGCTATGCTTTATTTAACCCACGGTTATGACCTTAATGCCGAGGAGATCCTGAACTCGGCCAAGTTTAAAGAGGATTACAGCCAGATGGTGGTAGTGAAAGACATTGAAGTATACTCGATGTGTGAACACCATATGCTGCCGTTTTTTGGCAAGGCGCATGTGGCCTACATCCCTAACGGGCATGTGGTAGGCCTGAGTAAGATCCCCCGGGTGGTTGACGTATTTGCCCGCCGGTTACAGGTTCAGGAACGTTTAACCAACGAAATTCGCGATTGCATTCAGCAAACGCTGAACCCGATAGGCGTTGGCGTGGTAATTGAATGCCGCCACCTGTGCATGAGCATGCGCGGTGTACAAAAACAAAATTCGGTAACCACCACATCGGCCTTTACCGGCGAGTTCCTGAAGGAAAAAACAAGGACTGAGTTTTTGAATTTGATAAGCTCTAAGTTGAGTTAAGCCCCCCGGCCCCCTAAAGGGGGAGTGATGGGAGCTAATAATTATATTATAAACACTAAAAAAATTCCCCCTTTAGGGGGTTAGGGGGCTAATGAAAGCATATATTTTCCCGGGCCAGGGCGCCCAGTTTGTAGGTATGGGCAAGGACCTGTACGACCAGTCAGAAAAAGCACGTGAGCTGTTTGAAAAGGCTAACGAAATATTAGGTTTCCGTATTACTGATGTAATGTTTGAAGGCACTGCCGAAGACCTGGTGCAAACCAACGTAACCCAACCTGCTATTTACTTACATTCCACCATTTTAGCTACAGTTTTGGGCGATGATTTTCAGCCCGAAATGGTTGCAGGACATTCACTGGGCGAGTTTTCGGCCTTGGTTGCTGCAGGTGCTTTAACGTTTGAAGATGGCCTGCGTTTAGTTGCCGCACGTGCCAATGCCATGCAAAAAGCCTGTGAAATACAACCATCAACCATGGCTGCCATTTTAGGACTGGATGATTTTACTGTTGAGGACATTTGCGAACGCATAAGCGAGGTGGTTGTGCCTGCAAACTACAATTGCCCGGGCCAGTTGGTAATATCAGGCTCCATTGCCGGTATTGACGAGGCTTGTATTAAAATGACCGAAGCCGGCGCCAAACGTGCTTTAAAGCTTAAAGTGGGTGGCGCGTTCCATTCACCTTTAATGGAAGCGGCAAGGGTTGAACTGGAAGCTGCCATTGTGGCTACCGAGATCAAAGCCCCGGTATGCCCTATCTACCAGAACATTGATGCCAAACCGTATACCGATCCTGAGCTGATCAAACAAAACCTGATAGCCCAGCTTACAGGTGCTGTTAGATGGACACAAACCGTAATGCACATGATTGAAGATGGCGCCACATCATTTACCGAAGTGGGGCCGGGCAACGTACTGCAGGGGCTTGTTAAAAAGGTTGATAAAACCGTGATAACAGCAAGCGCTGTTTTACCGCAATAATTTTTAAAAGCCACATACAACATGTGGCTTTTATTTTTGTTATAGGCTTGTAATAAACAAAAAATCCATAGTATAGCAACATCTTGACTACCTCCGGAAAAATACGCCTGTTGCTTGCCCTTTTGGGGCTTAGTTTGCTATTTACTGCCATTATTGTTCAAAAAACATATACGCCGGTAAACAGTCTTGTACAGTCTGCACGGGTACTGGAAGATAATCTTCACAGTAAGGAGGCCTTTATAAACCAACAGCTTAACGGCAACTGGGGATTTAAAAAGATGGTAAACCTGCGCAATAATGAGCAGGATGCTATTAATGCCATTGAAAACTTTACTACCAGAAACAGCATTTGGTTTATTACCCTAACCAATAACAAACTTAGCTTTTGGAGCGGGATAAAAGTATTGCCCGATAGTACAAATACCATTAAGGAAGGTTATTCATTTATTCAGCAATCTAACGGATATTATGAAACTTTCCGGAAAACGGAGGGGAACTTTTCCGTTATTTTCTTTATCCCGGTAAAAATCAATTACGCTTTCCAGAATAAATACCTTCAAAATAAATTTGCCAAAGATCTGCTTGATGATGACAACATTGATATAGCCGATTTTACAGATATCAACGTTTACGAGGTTCACAGCAGCGATAATGATTACCTGTTTTCGGTAAAGCTTAAAAATAATGATACCAATAATGATTTTGTTTACTACGAGCTTTCATTCTGGATCCTGACAGCTATTACGCTTTGTGTCCTGATGCATAACATCTGCAATTATGTTGCCTCTAAGGGGTATGTAGTTTTATCCATCATATTCCTGGCTTTATATATTGTGCTGTTCAGGTTTATTAACCTGCATTATAACCTGCCCGATTTTACTTATAAGCTCAGCATTTTCAATCCCATATTTTATGGTTCGAGCCTGGTTTATCCTTCGCTGGGCGATTTTTGCATCAATATCCTGGTCATTTTTTGGTTTGTAACCTATGTGTACAAGCAGCGCCGCGGGTTTTTAAATGATGTACAAAGTAAGACAACCGGCTATTTTGTAGTGGTTACTTCTATTTTAACACTTATAGTAGTATCAACATCACTATTACGTTTGTTTTACGGCCTGGTTTTTAACTCGAAAATCAATTTTGATGTAAATAATGTCCTTAGCTTAACGGGTTTTAGTTTACTGGGGGTATTGATGCTGTGCTTCAGCTTTTTGATATTTTACCTGCTGAACGAGGTTGTTTTAACCATATGCCTTAAGCTTACTGTGCCGCGAACACATCAGCTGTTCCTGTTTTTATGCGGAATTACCGTCACTACTATTGTATTTGCTTATTACCAGGAATTTACGCTGTTTTATATATTATGGGCAATATTGGTATTAATACGGGCCTATAATTTTGTTTATCACAAAGAGGAACTTTTTGCAACTTCGTTTTTAGGTATTGTATTTATTTGCGCCCTGATAGCAGCCATTAAGCTTAACCATTTTGAAGACCTGAAGGAACACGAAACCAGGAAGGCCCTGGTACAAAAGCTGGAAATTCCTGATGATGCCACGGCTGATTATATTTTTAAAAAGGTAGAGAACCAGATTATAACGGATACCGCTATAGTACGTTATTTTACTAATGGCCTGCATAATGGCGATTATCTTAAAACCCGTTTCCAGAAACTTTATTTTGATGGCTATCTTTCAAAATATGAGTTCAAGGTGCATGAGTATGATGCCAATGAGCAACCTACATCGGCAGATAAAAACTACTCGCTGAGTGTTTTTAAAGACCTGGTGCTGTATAGTTCATTTAAAGTATCAGACTATTTTTACCGCGAAAACGAATCGTTCGGGTATCAGAATTACTTTGCCATATTGCCTGTAAATACCAGTAACAAGCAACTGGGTACTATTGTAATTGAACTTAAATCGAAGCCGCTGCAATCATCAGGCGCTTTTCCCGAGTTGCTCATTGATGGCAATATCAGCCCTGAAAATGATTTTAAAGATTATTCGTATGCTTTTTACAGCGATAACAAGCTGCTGAGCCAGCGCGGTACCTATGTTTATTCGCTCGATAACCTTGAGTTTAAAAGTGACCTGAAAAAATATACAGAAAAAACCACCCAAAACCACAGCACTGCTTGGTATGAAAGCTTTACAACGTACAATCACCTGATATACAGGCCCAGCGAAAGGAACCTGATTGTTGTTAGCAGGGAGGAAAACTCGCTTTATTACGCGGTTACTTCGCTTACCTTTTTCCTGGTAGTAATACTGATCTTCAGTGCCGTTATCATCACCTTAAAATGGTCGTGGGCCCGTATCAAGATCTTTAACATAGCCGAAGATGGGCTGAAGATAAACTTCAGGATAAATTTTGATAAGGTATTGTATAAAACCCGCATCCAGATTTCAATGATCCTGGCGGTGGTGGTTACATTAGTGCTGGTTGGCTTTATTACCTTTTTATCCATAAGCAACCAGTACCACACGCAGCAGGAAAAAATGATCAGGGATAAAATAACCCGCATATCATCGGCATTTGAAAACGGTCTTTTTACCCAGTACGTTGAGCACGTAAACGAAGAGAGCCAGGTTCATTTTAATGATTTGGCCAATACCTATGCAACCGACCTTACCGTATTTGATACCAACGGCGTGCCTTTGCTAACCACCCAGCCTAAAATTTACGAAAACGGCCTGGTTGCCAAACGGATGAACGCCCGTGCATTCATCTTTTTAAGCAAGCTGCAAAAAACCGAGTTTGTAAATGATGAAAAGATAGGCGAATTGAGTTACAAGGCCGCATATGCCCCAATAACCCTTACATCATCAAACAAAACGGTAGCCTATATCCAGGTGCCCTACTTTAGTAATGAAGCCGATTATCGTGAGCGGATCAGCTCCTTGCTTAACGTGATGATAAACGTTTATGCTATAGTTTTTATAGCCATAGGCTTGTTTGCCATCATCATTGCCAGGCAAATAACCGCGCCGCTAAACTTTATACAGCAAAGCCTCAGTAAAACCATTTACGGTAAAAAGAACGAGCAGATCAAATGGTCGCGCGATGATGAGATCGGGGCATTGGTTAAAGAGTATAATAAAATGATCTCGGCACTTGAAAACAGTGCCCAGCGACTGGCTCAGTCGGAGCGTGAAAGCGCCTGGCGTGAAATGGCCAAGCAGGTTGCACATGAAATTAAAAACCCGCTGACGCCGCTAAAACTGGGCTTGCAGCTGCTTGATAAGTCATGGAAGGATAAAGACCCTAAGTTTGATCAGAAATTTGAACGTTTCAGCAAGTCGTTTGTTGAGCAGATAGAAAGCCTGTCATCAATAGCGTCCGAATTTTCGGCATTTGCCAAGATGCCTGATACCCGGATAGAACAGATCAATATTTTTGATATGCTGAACCAGGCGGTTATCATTTTTAAACAAATGGATAACGTACAAATTGCTTATCAGCAACCCGAAAATGCTTTTAACATTAATGCCGACCGCGACCAGCTATTACGTTGTTTCAACAACCTGCTAAAAAATGCCATTGAAGCTACCCCGCACGACAGGAAATGTATTATAGATATCAATTACCTGGTAACCAGTAAAAATATCCTGCTTACTATTAAAGATAATGGCAACGGTATCCCTGAAGAAATGCGCGAAAAGATTTTTGAGCCAAACTTTACCACCAAAAGTTCCGGAACTGGTTTAGGCCTCGCTTTCATCAAAAATTCTATCGAAAATGCCAACGGCAAAATCTGGTTTGAAACAACTATGGGAGTGGGCACTACGTTTTATTTGAGTTTACCGGCCGCGTGATCCTATAATACTCCGGCAAAACTTTTCAATGCTAAAGTCAATACTTTTGGGGCTGCTTCCAGAGGGGTTTGAGCAACATTGGCTATATTTATACTGATTTATTTGCCATCCCATGTCACGTCTGCTCATCATTTTTTTGGTTTTATTAATTTATTTAACAGGCTGTGCACCTCACAACCAAAATGTTGTAACCGGGAAAAATATTTACCGGGACACAAGTGATCATGGCAATTATAACGTCAGGATAAAGGTACCGAGCTACTGGATTGAAAAAATACGCCGGTTTGATTATAGCCGGAACACCAAAGGCCTGTTGCATGAATTTGAAAGCTTTATAAAGCCGGATACACTGATCAACCAGGGAGGGCATCATATTGATCCGGACTACGGCCGGGTGCTTAATCCATTGTTTGTTAACCTTGATGGCGAGCCGGGAGAAGAACTAATCTGTTTATTAGCCTGGGATATAGGGTCGCCTTACCTGGGGGTATTTAAGCAAATTGAAGGCCAGTGGTATTTGTTATATTTTGAAGATATTTGGATGTTTAACGAAGGCACAGAACTATCTGTTGCCAATAACTTTTCTAAGAACAAGGTTTTTTATTGCAGGCATTTGTATGGCAGAGGAACGTGCACTTATGCCGATGGTTATTGTTTTTACAAGTTAATCCACAATAAAGTTTACCGCTGCCTTGAATTGGTGAACGAAGCCAATACCTGTGGATGGTCACCGTTTCTGAATCAGAATGTAAAAATGAATTTTAAGTTTAGCGCAGACAACAGCGACGGGCTTTTGGTTAATTATGTTTATGATTTTTTTTATACTCCCAACTATCAAAGCGCAGTTCCGGAACCATCAGACATCTCATTGATAAAAGGAGATGCCAGTGCATGGTACTCATGGGATGCTAAAACGCTGACTTACAAATTAAATATTCCATCTTACAAAAAGGAAACAGAAGATTTAACTGCAAAAAAGATAGCCTGTTTTGGAGATTTTAAAAATGATAGCCTATTTGTGGATGCATTTCGCGGACAAATTGACCAGGTGCTTAAAACTGGAACGAGCCGGCAAAAAAAGATATTAAAGGAAATTTGCAATAAGCTGAAAGATAAAAACAATTAAAGAGAGATAGCCGATATGAAGCATATTTAAATCAATATTAGTTTAGGTTCAAATCTGCCAATTGCTTCAAATAATAGAAAAAAATGGCGTGTTATAATTAAAGGCTGCCCCACGAAAGCATAACAGAAATGTTAGGCTTTTTTATTTTTAGCTACCCATTTAGCCTTGCCTCAATTAACCATATTCAATTTGCTTAATCATAATGGGTTTTATATATTTATACCAACCTTATCCCATTATGAATAAATTTTACGCGTTACTTTCCCTACTTTTCTTTATAGCCTGTCCTTCATTATTATCCGCGCAAACATGGAAACCCTTCGGCGCAGATGAGGAGATCAGCGCCCCCAGCCTGGGTTTTACGTCTTCTAATATCATTGCCATTTCACCCGATGGCACTCCATATATCGCTTTTACCGACAATACCAACAACAATACAATTACCGTTAAAAAATATGATGGTAAAAGGTGGGTGCAGGTGGGCATCACCATTAACGAAGGCTATTATTCGTCGGACCCAGCACTTGCATTTAGCACCGATGGCACGCCATATCTTGCTTACGTGCCCAGCATTGCCGATAAAAATATTGTTACTGTAACAATCCGAAAACTGGTTGGCGACAATTGGGCAAGAGTTGGTTATCCTATCGGTACAGGGATATACCCCAGCCTTGCTGTTGACCCCAACAATGTGTTGTATTCGGGGTTTTCTGTAGCTTACGGTGGCGGGTTAGCTGTAAGAAAGTTTACCAACACCTGGGAAAACGCCGGCGACCTGGATAATGTATCAGGGTCGCCACTAACTTACAATAAAATAGCCGTTGCAGCAGATGGTACACTTTACGCAGCCTATGCAGCTATTAAAAACAGAAATAAAGTATCGGTAAAAAAGCTGGTTGCCGGCAAATGGCAGCTTGTTGGCACTGATGGTTTTAGCAATGCCGGGGCTAATAACGTCACCATGGCTCTAACTGCCGATGCTACGCCCTACGTAGCATACCAGGATTCGACTGCAGGGAGCGCCGCTGTAGTGCAGCAGTTTAAAAACGGAACATGGACAGTGGTTAGTCCAACAGGGCTTTCAAAAGGCGCTGCCAATTATATTAATATGGCTATAGCGCCTGATGGCACACCATACCTTGCTTTTTGCGATGCCGGCGACAAAAACAAACCGGTAGTAAAAAAATTAAGCGGCGGCAACTGGACAAGCGTTGGCCCGGCGTATTTACCTGCAGATAAGGCAAATTACACCAGCATAGCCATATCAAAAAACGGCACGCCCTATCTTACGTATTCTGATTATGATTTGGGCGCAAAAGCAGTTGTGAAAATGTTTACCAACGGCCAGTGGACAAACGTAGGCGCAAGTAACGTATCTATCCAGTCATCAAATAATGTAATTTTAAAAGTGGCAAAAACAGGCGCAACTTATGTGGCCTTTAATGATGCATTTAATAATGGAAAAGTATCGGTTAAGCAATATCTATCGGGTGCCTGGCAGTATGTAGGCCTGCCAACCCTATCGCAGGCAGGCGTTTTTCTGACTGATCTGGACATGGACCTGGCACCGGATGGAACACCGTATGTGATTTACAGGGACTCAAGCCAATACTCGTGCGTGGTTAAAAAATACAATGGTACGGCCTGGGTAGATGTGGGCAGTAATATAGCCCGCTATGGCGGTATTTTTTTCAAAATAACTATCGCACCCAACGGCACGCCTTATATAGCTTATTCCGATACTAACTATGGTGGTTTAATATCGGTTCAAAAATTCAGCAATGGCAGTTGGACATTTGTGGGCAAGGCTGCATTTTCTGCTGGTATTGTTTCTAACGTCAATATTGCAGTTGATAAAAATAATGTGCCATATGTGGCCTATTTGGATGTTTCATCTAACAAGCCAAACGCTAAGCGCTTTAACGGCACTACCTGGGTAACCATGGGAGCCGAAAACTTTACACATGGTGCCGTACGGGATATCAATTTGGTAATAGGGGCCAATGGCACACCTTATATGGCGTTTTATGATATCAGTGCAGAAGAAATTATTGTTAACGAATTTAGCAATAATAGCTGGCAGGTTATTGGCGGCCCTACAGGATCATTCGCGTTGGCCAGTATACCAAAAATGCAGTTTAACCCAGCCGGCCAACTGTACCTTGCATTTTTACAATCTAATTCAGTAGATAATTACACTAACGGGCAACTACTTAAATTAAACCAGGGGACATGGGCTGATGCAGGCAGCAACGGGATGGTACCATATACAGGAACCAATCATTCCATAGCGTTTGCACCCAACGGCGATCCGGTATACGCCTATACAAATGGCCCTGTTTATGTTCGCACCAAAACCGTGGATAGTCAGGCAGCGCCTCCGGTAGTTAACACAATATTGCCCACCGTTGGCAGTATCGGAACAGTAATTACTATTAATGGTTATAACTTCAGCAACGTCTCGGCAGTGAAAATCGGCACCAGTGATGCGGCATCGTTTACGGTGGTTTCGCCAACAACAATTACAGCAACTTTGGGCAAAGGGGCAACCGGCCCTGTAAGTGTAACTACTCCTAACGGCACTGCCGCATTTGGCCAGTTTACATATACAGCACCGCAACCTGTTATTAACTCTTTTTCACCCTTTTTTGGCGATGTTAATTCAACCGTAACCATCAAAGGCAAAAACTTTAGCACAACTGCAGCCAACAATTTAGTTTATTTGGGGGCAGTAACAGCCGAGGTCATTACCGCTACCGATAGCATTCTCACCGTAAAAGTGCCCGTAGGTGCTACTGCTGCTCCCCTCACTGTAACCGTAAACCAATTAACGGCCTTTGCATCCGGAGTTTTCAACGTCACCTTTAAATCGCAAAATACTTTTACTCCAACTACCTTTGCTGTAAAACAGAATGTTGGCAGTGTTACCCAGGCATCAGCGGTAAGCGTAAAAGACATGGATAACGATGGCAAGCCTGATGTAATAGTTACCGGCGGCGGTACAGCGGTTTTAAGCAATACCAGCACAAAAAATAACCTGTCTTTCAAAACAAATTTTAACAGGGATCAGACTGGAGAATATTTAACCACATGTGATTTGGATGGTGATGGCAAAGCTGAGCTGGTGATGGCTACCGGGGTAGCTATCAATACTTACAAAAACAATAGCACACCAGGCAATACTTCGTTCCTCACCTATGGACAAGTCATACAACCCGCGGATTATTCCTTTGAAGCATCAGTAGGAGATGTTGATGGCGACGGCCGGCCCGATATTTTATCTATCAGCAATGGTGGTTTTAACATAGCCTTGTTCAGGAACGGTGGCACCGAAAAAAATTATACTTATTTTGATGACGCCATTATACTTACCAATGATAGTTTTCCGCTGGGTGCTAACCTGGCCGATATTGACGGCGACGGCAAACCCGATGTGATAGTCATACTGCCTGACTATTCAAAGTTGGATGCCTATGGCTATATCTCGGTCTTTAAAAACACCAGCACTATCGGGAGGGTTTCTTTTACGCCAGTAGTGTTTCCCGCAAGGTTATACGCCGGCAAAAACACCGGACAACCCATTATCGCCGATATGGATAATGATGGCAGGCCGGAGATCATTGTGCCAAATACCAAATCAAACACCATATCGGTTTTTAAAAACACAAGCACCAAAGGCGGTATAATCTTTGCAACAGGTGTTGAATTTGCAACCGGCACAAGCCCGTCATCAATTGCCGTTGCCGATTTGGATGGCGATAGCTTACCCGATATTGCAGTTGCTAATCGTAGCAGCAGCATATCGGTATTAAAAAATACAAGCACGACAAGCGCTATTAGCCTTGCCGCAAAAGTTGATTATAATACCAACTACCAGCCGGGCAGCATTGTTGCTGCCGATCTTGACGGCGATCAGGCCCCTGAATTAATTGTATCCAATTACCTTGGCAACAATGCTACCATATTTAAAAATAGCATTATCCAGCTTAATTTGCCTAACACTAACTTTACCGTATCAACCGTAAGCGCTACTTGTAAAGGCAGCAATAATGGCTCAGTTAATATCGACGCAAATCAAGCCTTTACCTATACTGCCGCGCTTACTGGAAACGGTTTAACTAAAACACTGCCATTTACAACAAAAGGTGCATTTAACAATCTGCCCGCCGGCACCTACAATTTATGCATCACCATGGCCGAACAAAGTGATTACAAGCAATGTTACGATGTGGTGATTGTGGAACCTAAGGACCTGACACTATATTCAACCGTGAACACGGAAAACAAAACAGTAAATTTGGCGCTTACTGGTGGATCTGTATATAATATCAACCTTAATGGCACCAACTATACTACCACTAACAACAGTATCAACTTACCGCTTAATGCAGGTAACAACAAACTCAGCATAAGCACCGACAAGGAATGTCAGGGCATAATACAAAAACTGATAAACCTGTCAGGCATTATCAGTCCGTACCCTGTACCATTTCAAAACACGCTAAATGTAAATATTGGCCTTACGCCGGTAAGCAACGTATCGGTACAACTATATGCCGTAAGCGATGGCCGACCAGTATATAACAAACAATTCACCAACCAGGCCGGAGTATTGCAATTGGATGTTACGGCCTTTAAAACCGGGGTTTATACGCTGCACCTAACTTTGGATGGCAACGAAAATGTTTTTAAAGTGATAAAGCAATGAGGTAACTATTACCCTACATTCAATTCCTATTCGCTATAGGCCGGTTTTTCAGGTTCAATAATTTCTTTTAGCTTTATAAAGCTTCCGTTTTTGTGATCAATTTTCATTTCAAACCTTCCTTCAGCATTTGAAACCATCAGGCTGCCCAAAAGCCCCAGCATCATAGAAGCAGTGACCTGCTCGCCCATACTGGGTGAAACTTTTGCATTACCCGTGAAAAGAAAATCACTACCCACTTTTTTAAGCGGAGAATATTCATCCCGCGAGGCAATATAAGGCTGGCCATTATAAACAATGGCGTATATACTTTGAGATTTTACCTTTCTCAGCTTGTTATCCTTATCTTTTGCTTTTACGGCATCCGGATATATTTCGTATCCATCTACTACAATCTGCTTATCAGGCTCCTGATCCATAAATTGCTTATAGGTTGTATATAAGCCATCTTTATAAGCTGATACGTTATAAAGCTTGATCCTGCTTTTTTCAACACTATCGATATTTAAAATTTCGTGTACAGTGAAAGCTTCTGTTCCTTCCGGTTGTTTCAATAAATTATATGCAATAAAGTTACACAAGGTTTCTCCCCCGGTTTTCAACAAAGCTTTGGTTACATCTACCATGCCCTTAACCTGCACCAATGTATCTATAGCACCTATCAGCCAGTATTTATCAGCAACCTTTGTATATAACCCTGCCCTTAAACAACAATAGCCTTTTTCGCTCATTGCTCCGGTCATTTCAGCAAAACTAAATTGTCTTAACTCCATCAGAAGCTCGTTGTGCGTGGCCGATGAATCAGTGATGCTGTTTAATAAGCCGGATAGTTGATTAACGAGTGGCTTTCCCGGCACCACCAGGGCCCTTCGGTTGAGCATCCCGGTTTGAACAAAACCTATATTGGTTGTATCATTCCGGATATCAATAAGTTTAATAGCATTATAGCGGCTGTTTTTAACCTTTACAGCAGGGGCATCCAAATCAAATTGCTGCTTATGCTGAGCCTGCAGCGTTAATGAACTTAATAAGGCAATTACCTGTAAAATAAATATTTTACGCATATGTTTAATTGTGATAAACAAATATAGAAACATTACTGTAGCCTGTAAATGCGATGAAAAAGAAAGATTTTACTTAGTTGCAGCCAGTACATGAAGGCTTCTAAACTTATTTATCCGCCTCAAACTCATTTAAATGAAAAATACTTTATAAAAGTATTTGCATTATATATCAAAGTGATTTAAATTCGCCGCTCGGTTTTACCAACTATAACGGTAAATTAAAAACAAAGGGAGCTTAGCTCAGCTGGTTCAGAGCATCTGCCTTACAAGCAGAGGGTCACTGGTTCGAACCCAGTAGCTCCCACTTAACAAAAGCCTCTTAGATAATATCTAAGGGGTTTTTTGTTGCTCCCTAACTTTTCTGTCCTTTCAAAGTGCGTGCAAATCGCTTGCAAATTTTACAGCAACCAAACCGGGTTAATGATCTGGAAAAACTTTATTATTGGAGTTGATTCACCATTCCCAATCATATGAAATCCCGTTTCCTAAAAAAGAATTTCACATTAGTGTTTTTTATTATACCGCTTTTTTTTTCATTTAAAGCAAATGCGCAAAAGACAGAACCAATTAAGTCTGATCAGGGAGAAGTTGTAATGATGCATTCCGACATTCTTAAAGAAGATCGAAGGATACTGATCTACACACCGAAAGATTCTGCCAATCCTGAGAAAAAATATCCGGTGATCTATGTTCTGGATGCCGACAATCATTTCGCCCAGATGGTAGAATATTCTAAATACCTCAGCCGGCAAGATGTATCTGTTATTCCTCAACTTATCGTTGTAGGAATAACAAATACAGACCGTAACCGTGACCTTACTCCATCTCGCAGCAATGTTGATTATTCTGGAAAAACGGATACCACCGCTAATTCCCCGTATAAGAACAGCGGGGGAAATGAGCATTTTTTTCAATTCATTCAGAAAGAGCTCATGCCCTATGTCATTTCAAATTACAAAACTCAACCTTACCGCATCTTTGCGGGACACTCATTCGGAGCTCTGACAATCATCAATTGCCTGATTAATTATCCAGATATGTTTGACGCATACATTGCCGTGAGCCCATCCTTCTGGTGGGATCAAAAATTCCTTCTGAAGCTCGCGGATAAAAAATTGAAAGCAGGATCAACTTTATCGAAAACGCTTTTTTTTAGCGATGGCAACGAAGATTCTTCTTCACCAGGATCACCGTTTCATACCAATGTTTTAAAGTTTGATTCCCTGCTCAAAAAGCTAAATATCAAAGGATTAGATTTCGAATATATGGCCTATCCGATTGAGAGTCATATGACTGTTCCTATTAAATCATACTATGACGGACTTCGATTTATCTATCACCAATGGATGCTTCCTCCGGTAAGTGATGAAGAGGTCAATCCGGAGATCATTATGAAACACTATAAAGGATTATCGCAAAGGTTTGGGTATCCGATTTTGCCTGACGAAGCATACTTCAACGACTGGGCACAATGGTTAGTAAAAAATCCGGCAACCCTAAATAATGGCATTAAGCTACTGGAAATGAATACAATTAATTACCCGTTTTCTTCAAGAGCCTTTACCGCTTTGGGCGCAGCTTATGCTATGAAAGGAGAAAAGCAAAAAGCCATCGCTTCGTACAAAAAAGCCAACGAGTTAAACCCCACATCAAATGAAATTAAATCGAGTTTGTTGGAGTTGCAGAAATAATATATCAAGCCTTCTACCAATTATGAAAGGGTAGTATCAGAAACCTGCCACATTTACGACTTGAACCAAAAAGCTTTTCAGGCTAAATTTACTATTAAACGCAAATCAGAAAGGAAATGGTTCGATATATGTGCAGTAGCTCCCACAAAAAGCCCAACATCTCTGTTAGGCTTTTTTATTTTCGCCTAACCTTTGACATTTATGTATTTTGTCTACATACTTTTTTGCCACAACTTTTCTGACTGATCCCTTTTTTCGTCTTCAAGAATTACATAGTATATTTTGGTGCTTTCGGTTAAACAAAAAAGCCTGTAAATCGATAATTTACAGGCTTTTAGACAATTTTGACATTGTTTTCAGCGGAATGGACGGGACTCGAACCATGCCCTTATATTGTTGAATTTCAATGTTTTTACTTTCTAAAAACCTGGCGCTCACCAGATGCTCACCTATTTTTTGCAACTAATTGAATGCAAATGGGTTACATCAAAATTAAGAATAATATCATTTATATCAGAATATTTTTCGAAAAGGTCTTCAAATTATCAACGTGTCACAGAGTTAGGGTTGATTTTAATATGTTTTGGCAGATAATAAGGGTAAAGGAACAACTCCGAATCTTTATTTTGCAATCTATGGATGTCGTCTTCTATATGCTGGCTTACTAATATTGTTGAAATAGCTTTTTCAATTAAATAATTTATTGATACAAGATTGTAACTTTAAAATTATCCTTACACAATTAAAAGTAATAAACTTATATGGAAATCTATCACGGTACCAATAGTACTCATGCAACCGAAATTTTAGGCCCACCCCATTCTATCGATGTTACAAAGGGACGAGGAGAACTGGGCCAGGGATTTTATTTGGGGACAGAACCGTTAATGGCGGCGATGCTTGCAAAAGGGCGATATGATAAGGCGGCATCCGTGCTGAAGATTTCGGTCGATGAGCCAAAACTTATGTTACTTTCCAGTAAAATACTCAAAACTTCAGGTTTGGTTCGACAGCATTGGAATATGCTTATTCAGCAAAATACCACAGCCAGTCATAAATTCGGTGTGGATGTTGTAGTCGCTCCATTCGCTACATTTTCATTTGCACATCAATATAAATTCGAAAGTAAGAAAGCAGAAGATCTTCTTAATAATTCACTGATGGCCCAAATACTATAGATATGAAACTTCCTATTTTTCAATTTACATACGGGCTTAATAAAGGAAAATTTGGCTTCGTTTTTCCGGGGGAATCTGATGTTGAAGTTCAGACTTTTTTCTTTGCGATCGCCTTGCCTATAGGCTTTACAAATGAAAGGCCTAATTATGAACGAATTAATGACGCTCTATTTTATAATGAATTCTATTTTCCTGTTGATTTGGACGGTGAGTATAAGGAAGTTTACGGCGAGATAAAGGCGCCTTTTGATTTCGATGAAGGTTCTGAAAATATCATCAGTTTTACAGCGACTAACGGATCGTCAATAGATTTCGATATTGATCTTTATAATCTTAAGTCTTTTTATAGGTTGAAAGGCATTAAAATCAGAAACCTATACCGCTACGTTGGGAAATATCAAAAGGGGATATACAATAATTGTTTATTTTTACCATTAACATTAAGGAATTTCGACACTCTTAATAGCTATTTCAATAACGACAAGGGCATTTTTGTTGGCTACACCAATAATTTCGGAGAATTTGATGAACTGGGCTTGCGTGGGTGATAAACCGGGAATGCGGATATTTTTAAAAAGTACTCTTAACACTTTTAAATCTTTAATATGATTGATTTACCTAAAATCAAGTTGTTTAACAGAACCGAAATCCAAGAACTCATCAAAACAGAGACCGATGAGTTTCTAGAATTATACTTACCTAGAACATCAAAGCAATTTTTTAGTGAGCGCGAGGATATTGCCTATGATTACGCATTTGCAGCTTATTCAGGCCAATTAATTTCTGAAGACACTGAATATTTCGAATACACATTCAGTTTACCTTCTGAGTTTGTTAGCTATACATTTAAAATAAAAAATTTTGATCCTGAAGCTTTAGCGGAAACTTTATACGATATTTCATGTCTATATGGATATACAGGAAATGATGAAGACGAAGAGAACGTCACTATCGAAGAAGTTAACCAATTTCTGGATGATGTTGAGGCAGGTAAAATAACAGCTGCCTGTCCGGAGCTTATCGCTGTATTTGAAGAATTCACCGAAGAAGAAGAAGATTGATAAAGAGTAGGTAGCTTATATTTTTATGTGGATGTAATGGCCGATAACCATAGCAAGGAAACTCGAAGTTATAATATGTCCCGAGTAAAAGGAAAGAATACAAAACCGGAACTTTTGGTTAGAAAATTTTTGTTCTCAAAAGGCTTTAGATTTAGGCTACACGACAAGAATCTCCCCGGCAAACCGGATATTATACTTCCTAAGTATAAAACTATAGTATTTATTAACGGATGTTTTTGGCACGGACACGAAAACTGTAGTTATGCCACAATTCCAAAAACCAGAACAGAATGGTGGCATGCAAAAATTAGCAACAATATTTGTCGCGATCAATCAGCTCAAGATAAACTTAGAGGCGAAGGCTGGCGGGTAATTGTAATCTGGGGATGCGAGTTAAAATTGAAGCAGCGCGTTAAAACACTTGAAGAACTACCGAATAAAATAACCATTGGCAAAACGTAGTTCTTATCAACATCTGTTCATTATTTCAACAAAAAATCTATCTTAGGAGCTTTTTTGAATAAAATTTTATACTTTGGTATAAAATTTTATATTACCTGAACTGTGTCTAAAAAAAATACTACATATACAAACAATACCGAACTGAAAGCGGTCGATTTCTTTTGTGGTGGAGGAGGAATGAGTTATGGAATGCTCCAAGCTGGCATTAAGGTTATTGCCGGAATTGACTACGAGCCTAAATGTAAAGAAACTTACGAAGCAAATATAACAGGTGCCCAGTTTATACAAGCGGATGTCTTTGAACTGAAAGAAACCGATTTAGAGAAAAGCCTGAAATTAAAAAGGAACGATGATAATCTGGTCCTAATCGGATGCAGCCCCTGTCAATTTTGGAGTATAATTAATACCGACAAGGAGAAGTCAAAAAAATCAAAAAACCTACTCATCGAATTTACTCGTTTTGTAAGATATTTCAACCCAGGTTATGTGGTTGTTGAAAATGTTCCTGGTGTGCTGCGCAAGAAAGAAGAAAGTGGATTAAAAGACTTTATAGAGTGGTTAGAAAGTGAAGAGAACGGCTATAAAGTTCATTTCAATGTTCACAATGTCAATGAATTTGGCGTGCCCCAAAGTAGAAAAAGGTTTACATTGATTGCTAACAGAGTATCGAATATTGAACTGCAACCGATCAAATCAGAAGGCCCAAAACTTACTGTAAGGGATGTCTTGGGTCTCGATAACGGTTTTCCATCCATTAAGGATGGTCATACTGATAAAACCCCGTTTCTTCATTCGGTTATGAAGCTCGGCGAAGTTAACGCTGAACGTCTAACATTTGTGAAAAAAGATGGCGGTAATCGATTTGGTTTCGCCGATAACCCTCGACTTCAATTAAAATGCTTTATTGGGAGAGAAAAATCTTTTAGAGATACCTTTGGGCGTCTATGGTGGGACCGCCCCTCGCCAACTATTACAACAAAATTTTATAATATTTCAAACGGGAGATTTGTTCATCCCGAAGAAGATCGAGCGCTTTCTCTACGTGAAGGGGCGGTTCTTCAATCTTTTCCAAAAGACTACAAGTTTTTCGGAAAAGGCATCGATTCCATAGCCCGAATAATTGGCAACGCTGTTCCTCCTGAATATGCAAAATCTATAGGACAAGCCATAAAACAAAATTCGGATGCCGCCATTTAGGACCAAAGCAAGAGCTGTAGACTTATTGGGTAAAGGACAAATCGCTGATTTACCGACCGCAATTACCGAATTATGGAAAAACGGCTTTGATGCGTACGCTGATAATTTAACGGCAGAAATTTATCTGAAAGGCTATCGTGATTTGCCTGAACCAATCTTTGTAATGACGGATGATGGAAAGGGGATGTCTAATAAAGATATTTTTGATAAGTGGTTAGTATTAGGCACCGATTCAAAAAGCAGGACAAATGGAGTTGACGAAGAGGGGGTAGAAACACTTTTTAAAAAGCCAAGGATCAAAGCCGGTGAAAAGGGTATCGGTCGCTTATCAGTTGCTTTTTTAGGATCTCCTATGCTGATGCTCACTAAAAAGCTTGGGTACAATCTCCAAGCCATGTATTTCGACTGGCGCCTTCTTGAAAACTATAATTTGTTTTTAGATGATATTCAAATACCTGTTATCGAGATAGAAGATTTAGATGAATTAAGGGAACGATTCGAAGATTTAAAGAATGAATTTTTATTAAATTTCAAGAAAGTAAAAGACATTGACGGAAATCCCATTTGGGAGAAGACGCAAATTTCTTTGAAGGATAGAATTATTAAATCAACTACAAAAGTTCAGTTACCCGAATTTTTTGAGACGGAAATCCTCAGTAATATTATAGACCTTGTTGATGATCATGGCACCAAATTCGTGATTTTTGAACCTGAAGAGCAAATATTAAATCTTATAGGCACTGCCGACAATAATGACAATGAATTTGTCAGAACGAGTTTAGCCGGATTTACAAATCAGTTTAAGGAAAAGAAAGACAGATTGCCCATAAGTACCTCATTTCCTATTCATCGTGAGACGGGTAATGATTCGGACTTTCTTAACCAAGCCGGAAATTTTTTCGTTCCCGAGGATTATGATTTGGCAGACATTGTAATCGAGGGCAATTTTGATGGCGATGGAGGCTTTAAAGGCAAATTAAAAATCTACAACGAAACGATTTCCTACAACTTTACCAATTCAAGAAAAAAAGATATTCGCAGCAATTATGGGGCATTTCCAATCAAACTAGGATACTCCCAGGGTAATTTCAATGAATCAAAGCTTGAAAGAGGGTTGTATGATAAAATAAACAGAAAAGTTGAAAAGTACGGCGCATTATATCTTTATAGAGACGGTTTCAGGGTGCTTCCATATGGAAGACCTGAGTACGATTTCTTAGAGTTTGAGAAGCGACGAGCTTTGCGCGCGGGTACTTGGTTCTTTGGGCATCGCCGGATGTTCGGTTTTATAGAGCTTGCGAGAAAAGCGAATGAAAACTTAAAAGACAAATCGAGCAGGGAAGGGCTTATTAACAATGCTCCTTATCGCGCTTTCAAAAACGATTTAGAAGCTTTTTTTATGGATCTCGCCAAAGAATATTTTGGCTCTGAAGCGAAAAAAAGCCTGTTTTTAAATAAGAAAAACGAACTAAAAGACCAGTCGGAGGCGCTTAAAAAAGATAAAAAACGCGAAACGGAAGCCAAAAAAGCTTTTTCAAAAAGCTTGAGCGACTACCCGGTAAGATTTAAAAAATACCAGGAGGAATATAAAAGGTTGCTTAGTGAATTGCAATCAAAATTATATAAGTCAAAGGTGATTTATCAGGAACTGGAGGAACTTTTAGAAAGTATACAACAACTCGATCTTGAATTTAAAAACCTAATTCCCCAGGTTTCAAAGGCTTACCAGCCGACTGATCTTCAATTAGATCGCCTGTACAAATATGAAAGTGAAGTTATTGAGTTTAATGATACGATAAAAAGGGAAAGTGAAGAACTTCTAATCAAGGTTCAAAAAGAACTTCAGATCAAAGAGCTTAAAATTGAGTTCGTTAAGCAATATAATCGTTATCATGCAGAATTGGAGACTGTTTTATACCAAAATAAACAGAATCTTGACGATAAGTTCCGTGCTATTACGAGGGAATTTGAAAATAAAACCAGTTCAATATTAGATGACCTTAAATTTAGCAAGGAAGATCTCGAATCATCCATCCTTAGTAAGGATGATGTTATTAATAACACCATAAGCATTAAAAGGAAGTTTGAACAGCTCTCCGAACAGGTGAGTGCAGAAATTACTCCATTGGTTGAGCATATTAAAAAACTCTCTTTCGATATTGATGAAGAATTAGTTCAAGGTGCTTACCGAGCTGAGTATGAAAATATAAAATACCAATGGGAGCAAACAAGGGATGCAGCCCAATTGGGAATTGCAGTAGAAATAATTGATCATGAATTCAACGTGCTGTATTCACAAATCAATTCGGTGATTGAGAAATTAGATTCGGAGATCCCTCAAAAGATTACCGTTCTTTTCAATAATCTTAAAAAATCCTTTAAAAGCCTGGAAGATAAATACGGCCTGCTTTCACCTTTATATCGCATATCGGGAATTAACGCGAAACTTATCACCTGTAAGTCCATATTTGAATATTTAAAAGACTTTTTTGAAAGAAAAATTCGGGAGGATGATATTACTTTCTCGGCCTCGAAAAGTTTTTTAAATCATTCTTTGGAAATTAAAGAACCAGTCATACATACCGTTTTTATAAATTTAGTGAATAATGCTATTTATTGGCTGCGGAGTGTAGATGAAAAAGAAGTCTCTTTTGATTATAAAAAAGACACCGGCGAAATATTAATAATGAACTCCGGACTTAAAATTGAAGAGCATAGGTTGAATAAAATATTTGAACTCTTTTACTCAAATCGCCCTGGTGGCAGAGGAATCGGTTTATTTCTTTCAAAACAAAGTCTTGCTGACAACTACTTTGAGATCTACGCTACAAATGACCCTAATTATAACAGGCTTAATGGAGCCTGTTTTGTACTTAAACCTATCACCTAAATTATATAATGTATGGCATCCCGTTTATACAACCAAACGGCCAACAAAATCATAACGGACTCAATAAAATCCGTTGTATTTATAGACGAAAAAGCACTGGAATCCTATGTGCCTCTGCCAGCTACGCCTCTTCCTGAAGAAAGCCTTTCTATAAAGCTTTTCAATAAATTTAAGCAAGCCGGTTCCTCTCTGACTGTTCATAAATTTGTAGCAAGTGATCTTGGTAAACCAGATCTGATAAGATACCTTTTTGATAACAGAGATCTTGTTTTACTGGATTGGGAGTTGGATAGAGATTATGCAACAGGAAAAGAATATTCTCTTAAATTATTAGCCGATGTCGTTGCCTCCGCCCACTTACACTTTTGTGCTATATACACTGCAACTACTCGTGAGAGTGACGTATTTGATAACGTAATATCTTTCTTTTCAGGTAGAACTCGGGCCGAGTATGAACAAATTGAGCTTGACATTACTCCCTATTTAGATCAGATCAGACCCGTTTTAGAAAATGTGGACATTTATGATCATTTAAAGAACCAGCGATTGATTGGATCATTAGCTGGTATTGACGGTTTTATAAGAGATGCGCTGGCAGCAACACATACAACAGATATTAAAAAAGCCCTAATTGCGATAAAAATCGCAGTTAACCCTACTTTTATAAAATCAGTAACGCCTAATCCACTGCCTGAAATTATCGATAAAGCGAACAAGATTATTGTCATCAACAACACTATCGTTACCCTAATAAAAAAAGATCATAGAAGAGACCCCAAAAGACTGGTAAGTCGCTTATCCAATCAAATTACCAATTCTACAAATAGTTTTACTCAATTGCTCGGCATTGAAATGCAAAACATTTTTGCCCGCAAAGGGTCATTTGTAGATTCCAATTTATTAAACATATCGCTTAAAACGTTTTTATATCATAGACACCAGATAAATGGAGTATTAGACGATCTGCCTTTTGAATTATTTATAAAGGATCTTCTGATCGCCCAAGCCAAATTAAACTTACGAGAAGAGCAACTTGCCATTTTAGATAACGACTTTCTTACCGCGATCACTCCAAAATATCCGAAGGCCTCATCCGGAGAAATAGCCAAAATCAATACTTTTTATAATGGCTCGGCGCTAACTGAAGAAAGGAAAGTGAATTTTGGCGATATATTTCATTTTAGGGATAACATTTATTACATGTGCATCACACCCCTTTGCGATTGTTTGTATCCGGATGACAACATAAAAAACAAGTATTTCTTTGTTAAGGGTATAAGTTTCAATGATATTGAAGAAGCGATTTCCTTAGGCGATGAAGCTTTTATCTCTTATATCGATGAATTAACATGTATATCATGGGTATGGGTTGCACCTAAAAGCGACAAGGCAGATAAGCATAAACCTATTTATGTAAAACCTAATCAACTGTATATTCCCGACGGAACAATTGCTGAAGGAAAATTAAAGGCTCATGATTATCATAAGGGAGCTCCTTTCGAAATTAACCTAACCTATCGATTTACTCTTAGGCAACAATATGCTCAAAGAATAGCAAATCATGCTTTTTCGCATCCTTTGCGGGTAGGCGTTGATTATGTAAAAAAATAACAATATGAATGAGGATTGGTCTGATCGGGAAGTTGAATTAGTCGTTGCAGACTATTTTTCAATGCTCATAGATGAACTCATGGGCATTAAGATAAATAAAACGAATCACCGTCATGCTTTAATGCCTCTTTTGAAAAATCGATCCGATGGATCTGTAGAGTTTAAGCACCAAAATATCAGTGCAGTGCTTACCGAGATGGGATATCCTTTTATAAAAGGCTATAAGCCAAGATTCAATTTTCAGCGATCAAAGCTTATAATGGTTGTTGATCGCTATGTTCGGGCTCATGCGAATATTGAATCTAAATTTAAGATGTTTTCAGACGCTATTCCTGAAATCATTAAAACAGTTGAATTTTCTTCTTGGATAGTTTCAGCTCCTGAGATTTCGGAGATTCCAAACAAGATCAAGACAATTAGAAGACCTATAAAAATAAATTATTTGGAAAGGGAACAGGATAATAGAAGTCTCGGATTGAAAGGTGAAGAACTTGTTTTGAATTATGAAAGATATAGTTTAATTGCTGCTGGCAAGGACAAACTTGCCGATAAGGTAGAATGGATTTCCAAAGAGTTGGGCGATGGACTAGGCTTTGATATATTGTCAAAAAATATTAATGGTTCCGATAAATATGTGGAAGTAAAAACCACTAAGCTAAGTAAAGAATCACCGTTTTATTTTTCTTTGAACGAGTATAATTTTTCCATTGAAAACCAAGCGAATTATCATTTATACAGAATTTTTAACTTTAATCAAAGCCCTCAAATGTTTAAACTTACAGGAAGATATGATGAGTTTTGCAGGGTTCAACCCACCCATTTCAGAGGCGAATTTTAAATGCGTTTCATAGGTTCTTTATGGAGCTCATTTCCTTATCCAATATAGTTAGATTAGGATGATCTGGGTCAAAGACATTTTCCCAAATTAATTTTGCCTTTTCAAAATTTTCCATAGCGAAAGAAGTCTGATCCAGCGCAACGTGATTTTGCCCTAAGCTGAGATAGATGAGCCCAGAATTATGTTGTGTACCCATCGATAACGATAGTGGTAAAGCGGTCATTAATAAGTCAATCGCTAAGTTATATTGACGCTCATGGGTATAAATCAAAGCCAAATTGGTTTGTCCAAGGCAAATGATATTGTTATTGCCGATAAGACGTCCTATTGCTATGCCACCTTCCATGTGATCAATAGCTTTTTTGGTTTGACCTAAGCTATAATAGGCGCTTCCCAAACTACAAAGAATGCTTCCCTCAGATTGTTTAATCCCCAACTTCCCAGCCAGTTCATGTGCCTTTTCTCCATAAAAAACAGTCTTCGCATAATCCCCTGTCTTATTATAAAGTGTAATTAGGTTACCTAACGTTGTACAAAGATCATATTCGTCGCCTTGACTTTCAATAATTCGCGAAGCAGATAGGAAGCATTGTTCAGACATATCGTACTGCCCCATATTCTTATAGACATTTCCAAGCGATTGTAATTGACTAATCTGCCCTTGCGAATTGCCGATACGTTCACAACTTGCTAATGACGCATTCAGGCAGTTAACAGCATCTTTAAATCGTCCTACAGAATTATAGGTCAATGCCAGGTTTCCTAATTCGCTTGAAAAGCGTTGCTCATCGTTTAGCTGCAAAGCAATAGCGATACCTTTATCATAATGATCGATAGAACTATCAAATTCGCATATATTATGAAATAGTCTACCGCATATTTGATGTTTGAATCCATTTGTAAGGACCTTTTCAGCCTGTGCAAACCACCTGTCAACCAATGGATTCCAGATAACTTTTTCCCTTGAAATAAATTTATAATCCGGTAGATTCGTTAATGACCAGAGTGCTTTTACAAAATCATCAGTGTCATAAAATAACCTATGGCTATCCACAAAGCCAGTGAATGGATTTTTTTCAACTTTCAATGTTATGTCCTCAATATGAAATTCTTTATCCTTCGAATGTTCAAGGTAGAGCACTGCACTTTGATTGTTTTTAATCAATTTAATTTCCGGTGATATATCGAAGACATCTGAACTGCTATAACCCAATATAATAACAGTTGGGTTTAGACTTTTATTGAAAAGTTGCTTGATTACTCTATTTTTATTAATGCACATAGTCTGAGTTGCAACCATTTCCATGTTAATGGCCATGCTTTCCAAATCACTTGCCGTGCCATGTATTTTTATCAGATTTATGCCATTTCCGGACCACCCGATATTTGCAAACTCTTCTTCAGTCGAATATATATTATAGTCAATGTTTTCGTAGAGTCCTACCACTGCAAATGCTTGCTCAATTAATATATCAAAATTGGTAGTAACGATATTCTTAATTCGCTTTTCCTTTGCCAGATACGCCATGAATAGATGATTTGTATTATAATCACCCAGTTCGAAAATTCTTAACAAATCAGTAATATCCGTTTCTCTTTGTAGCAATTCCATAATCGCTTCAAAAGGATAATCTGAATAATAAATAAGTTGCCTCTGTTCCTCTGCCAATTCAAATTTTTCAAAAAGCGCGGTCAGAAATTGATAAACTACTGGCAGCCCCGAATTATATGAAATTCCAGCCCCGCACAATATTGATAGTTTTTCGGAGAATATTTTTTCTAAGAAATGGCTTAGAAAATTTTTAGAATTGTCTTCCATGTGGGTAAGATTTAGGTTTAATTTACCGTAAAATAATACTGTTTATCCAATCGGATGTTCCGCTGCGCAACATTAATGTAGTCGAACAGAGCAGTCGACATATTCATTAAATGGTCCGTTTGATTTTAACTCCTTCGTTTTTTTCAATAGTGGCCAAAATAATCTCCATGCGGTTGCCGATTAAACATTCATATTTCCCTTTCCGAAATTCCATCATAATCCCGATTAATTGAGCTGATGACTTGAATTTATTATGTTTAAATTCAATATCGACATACCATACGCCACAACCACTTAATCCGTAATGCTCGGTTTTAATCTTCTCTACTTTGTTGCTTTGGATGTTTACTGCCTTACCCTGGAACTCGAATGCATAATGTGCGAGCGGATTTAAGCCATAGTATTCAAATACCTTATCCTGACATGGCAGACTAAAATAAGCGGAGCCAAAAGTTTTAACTGCTCCATCGGCTTTTTTTTGATTAATAACAGGATATCCAAATATGCAATAGTTAGGTTCCAATAATGATTTCCAGTGATGCAGCATTTTATGGATAGGCATAAACCGGTAGGTGTACCGTAAAAGTCTTGCTAATTCTGGTGTTAATTTAATATAAGCAATGTCGTACTTGTTTTCCTTATCCATAGTCGTACCATACGCATGACCGGCAACGGATATATGAGTATCAGCGAGAGGGACAAACAGTTTACTGGCATTTGACCAATCTTCGATAACGTGTGATGCTGTTAAAATATAAGACGATGGCCCTAACTCGACCATTACACCTGACGCAAATGGGGTGACGCCACCCTTGCCATCCTCTTTAAAAAACTGGCACGTGGAAAGCCCAATATCGCCCTGTATTAATTTAGTCCGTTCCTCATTGATTAGGGCATCAATATATTCATCCAACTCATCGTATTCTTCCTCCATTATAAGGCTTATAAATCTCTAAACCTTGTTGTATTTACTACACCTTGATCTAATAAATTCTTTATTTCAGACGTAGAATAGACCGATGCCAATTTAGTTTTGAAAGCATTTAAATTTAATGCTTCGTTTTCGGTCGGCTTAGATTTAAGAAATTTATCAATGGCTTTTTCTATATTCTTTTTTATCGCGGCTAGTTGTTTATCGTATGAACCTAAATGTTTCGTAGAAGTCGCCCCATTCTCTGTTTCTATTAGATTTTGGAAGTAAGAGTTTTTTGAATTATGTGCGTCGTAGTCACATTTAAAAGCTCTACGGATGAATACTTCGTAGCACATGGAGTCAGTATATGAGGACATGGTATTTAAATTTTCAGGATGTCTGGTATACAGCTAATTTACTTATTATAATGACCTATAACCATATTTTTTCGACGGTAATTTTATCGTTAAAAATTGCCAAAATTATCTAAGATAATTTCGACAGTTATTCACCTGCTCAATCAATATGGCCGACTTTAGCTTCGGATAATGCAATTCCACATATTCTTTAAAAGCCCTAACTGTTTCCATATTATCCCATTCCATCGCAGTAAGGCAAAGCAATGGCCATCTTTTAGTTTCCTTCATGAAGCCATAAAGAGGAAGATAAGGTGGTGAGTAATAAAATGAATTTTCTACCAGTTTCTCATATAAGACATTATTAAACGATCTTTTTAAATCCCCCGCCAAATCGTAAGCTACCACATTTTTTCCTCCCCATTTAACCAGGTCACCCATAAAAGGCATTCCCTCATCCCAAAAGAAAGTATACATGTAATCCAAAAATCCACTTTCGGTTATATCACAAAGGTCCTGACTGAAATAAGTATAGTCCTTTTTGAATATCTCCAAAGAAAAATCATCCTTGTGCTTTTCAATTATAAAGTCGATCACTTCGTTTTCTTTGGCAATCACATCTTTTAATTCTGGTCCTTTAGGCTTTAATGGTGGTATATCAAGTAAATACCGGGCTTTAGAAAACAATTCGAAGTAATAGCTCTTAAAGAATATCGTTTTCCGCTCAAAAGTTACCTGCACGTATAGTGGATGAGTTAGCTGGCCATGGAAATCCACCTGCTTCAAACGGTCATTTAAGTATGTTTTGTAACTGATCTTATTCACTTTTTTAAAAAATATTTTTTGATACGGTTTGACCGCTTTTGATGTTCGCTTCTTTTGATTAAACCGCAATAATTAATCAGGCTTAACCAAAAACGATCAATCCTAATTAAGTCGTTTGCTAATTGAATATGCCAAAATTAATCATTTGTTTTGATATGTTTTATTTTGTCAAAACAATGTTTTACATTTGTTTTAAATAAAAACTACTGCGATTAAATCAATTGCAGATTAAAACCCGCCATTCCCATAGGTCAGCGAATGGCGCGACGAACTATTTTATTAACTAAATTAAATGCGACCAAATGAGTTAGTAACAACAGAGGCTCTGGATGCCTTCGAAAAAAGAATCCTGGAAAAAATTGAAGCTCTTCTTCAGCCTGAAAAAAGACAAAGTAAGCAATGGGTAAAGAGCAAAGATGTGCGAAAACTATTGGACATCTCGTCAGGCACTTTGCAAAATTTGCGTATCAATGGCACGCTTAGCTTTACGAAGATAGGCGGCATGATGTACTATAAACTGGAGGACATTCAAAAAGTTCTGGAAGGGGGTAAACAATGACACCCGCTGTTAAAGTCAATAAATTCAAGGCATACGATGAGCGGGTTATGAAAATGAAAGAAGACCCGAGTTTATCCATAAGTCATTCAAGTCTTTACAATGCTTTATTTATTTGTTTACTGCAGAATGATGGGATTACCTTTTTTTCAGTCAGTCGTAGAAAACTGATGTGCTATAGTAATATTAGATCTACCGGTACCTATCATAAATGTATTAAGAAGTTGGTTGAATTGGGCTGTATTAAATATAGCCCATCTTACCATCCTGTAAAAGGCAGCCTGATTTCCTGGCAGGAGGGGGTATCTTGAGAACTACCGATCCTATGATCACTTAATCGATAGATCTTGTAATCCGTAGATCTTACGATCAGATTATCATTAAATCGCACGATCTGCAAATCTTGCAATCATGTTATCCGCCTATCTAAGCCCAAACTGGACAAGCCGTTTTCGATTCTCGAAAACGGCTTTTAAATGGTTCCTGAAATCACCCTCTCAGTTTTACGAAGCCTCAATTAACTTAAAATCATTATCAAAAAACATGTTGCTTTTGTAACTGCAAGATGTCTTTTTGTATGACAAAAAGTCTCTTGCCCTCCCGGGAGGATTTAAAAAAAATCGCAACTCATTTTTTCTTGGAAGTCCTTAAAATATTGCAAGAAAGCCCAATTCCTAATTGGTTAGATGGGCAACAATGAATAAATTACTATCGTGGGATTACCTTACTCACCACTATCGCAAAGGTAGTCCAAGCCGGAATAAAATGTCAAGGGTATACAAGCGAGCCGTATTGTAAGCTTTCAGCAGCTGGCTCGCCCTTGACATTTTATCCGGCTTTGCTTTTAGTTGCTTACATGATGATTAAGGCTGTATTGTTCATAGCTGTCAAAAAAGAGAAAGAATTTAATAAAGTCGATATGTGCTATAAGCGCATGTTTGCCGGATGAAAATTAAAAAAAATAACAAATCCATTGGCTTGCTTTTTCAGCAGGCACTCGACAGAAAGCTCTCTTCTGACATTAGTAAACTGCATAGAGATAGCCTTCGCTATGCCTACAATCAGTTCATGATCTTTTTAGGGCCAGAAGGCCGTGAAATGTCAATCAAGAAATTAAAGACATCTACAATTGAAGAATTTCTCCAACGCTACAATTCATCTCCAACGAGCTACATGAATAAACGGCGTGAACTGAGTTCCCTTTTTAACGCGGCTACCCGACTAATCGATGAATCTTTAATGACGGTTAAGAAAACAGAAGTACAGAAAATCAAGCCTACACTTCATTTAGCTTATGAAAAGGATCAGCTAAAACCAGTGCTCAATTTTCTAAAAGCCAGGCAAACCAATCTTTATCGCTGCTGCCTGATGACCTATGGCTGCTTATTACGCCCCCATGAGGAGATACGGCTACTGACCAAAAAGCATTTTAAGATTAACAATACCGAGATCCATTTAGATGGTAGTGAGAATAAGGGTGGCAAGATCCGAGTTGTCTATGTACCCGATTATGTAAGGCACGAACTGGATCCTGTTCTTGACAGGATTAAAAGAGATGACAATATATTCAGTTTAATTAACGAGCCGTTTAATGATGATTATTTCAGCAAACAATGGTCACGGGAAAAGAAAATATTATTGAGCCATGGGTTGATATACCCTAAACAGACATTATATTCTTTTCGGCATACCGCTGCGATAGATGTATTTCGCCGTACGAAGGATGTTTATATGGTTCAGAAAATGATGGGACATTCATCAGTGCTTATAACGATGAAATATCTGCGAAGCCTGGGTGAGTTTAATATGGATGAGTTAAAGTCTGCAGCGCCAGTTTTATGATCAGATTTACACGTAAAGAAATCTACCAGATGGTATGGGAGCTACCAATGACAGAGATTGCTAAGAAATATAAGATATCGGATGTTGGTTTTCGTAAAATATGCCTTCGTATGAATATTCCTGTTCCAAAGACAGGCTCCTGGGCTAAAGTTAAAGCAGGGCATCATAGACGCCAACCTAAACTGCCGGCTCAATGGGATGGACAAGATTTTATTGAACTCAAAGAACGACCTCAGGAACAACCAGTTAAAAAAACTTCCGAACGAATACAACTCGTTAAGGAAATAACTCAGAGGGAATTACCATTTAAGGTACCAGGACGGTTGATAAAACCTGATCCGCTAATTATAGCTGCAAAAGAAAGTTTGGAAAAACTGACTGATATCAATTATCCTGGAATGGCTGTAACCACAAAAGGGCAACTGGATATTCGCGTGGCACCATCCAATATTGGGCGGGCACTTCGTTTTATGGATACGTTAATTAAGTGCGTACGTGCCCGAGGATTCATTTATGAGATAACTACAGATGGGAATTATATTGTTGTTGGTGAGGTAAAACTCAGGGTCAATTTTCGAGAACGAACAACCAAATTCAAGGCGGATAAACCCTATCAGGAATTTGAGTGGCGGCCAAATGGTAAAATAGTGTTTCGACTTGATGACAGGTTAAAGTCTGAATGGGGAGATTCAAAAACCAAACTATTAGAAGACCAGCTACCAAAAATACTGGCGAAGTTGGATATATCTGCTAAACAAGAAGAGGAGTATTTAAAAAATGCACTTATATGGCAAGAGAATTGGGAAAAGCAACGCAAACTTCAGGCAAAACGTGATGCACACCAGCATGAAGAGCGAGAGAGTTTTAAAGAGTTAATGACACAGGCAAAGCGCTGGAGACAGGCGCAGCTTATTCGAGAGTACCTTGCTTTAATACCCAGCCCCAATAATGATTGGCTGGCTTGGGCCAGGCATAAAGCAGATTGGCTCGACCCAGTTACAATGGCTGAAGATGAATGGATGACGGAAGGAGATAAGGATATCTTTTAACGGCAACTGATTCTAATACACCAGAGCGGCTGTATCATAATATATGATACAGCCGCTTTTCTTAATTTATTCGGATATTTATCTAATTGACTATCAAAAATGGCTTCGATTGCCTCTTCAAAAAACCAATTCAAAAGATTTTTTTAACAGCTCTAAGGCTTTTTTTTGCTCCCTAACTTTACCGACGCGGATTGCATCGACTAAAGCAAGTTTATCATATAGCCGTTCGTCATCCGTTGCCGCCATTACTTGATTGGGGTATAGCGGTATTATCGCCTGGCCTTTTGATTTCCTATCAGCACTTGGCCATACATAGGTTTCATCAGATACAAAGTATTTTTTTAGAATTGGAGCGCTGTGTGCGGTTGGCAGCCCGCGAACAATTGCGCCTGGCTCAGCCGGGAAAACAAATTTCAACCCGTGTTCAATAAAATTATAAAGGGCAGTTTTAAAAACAACCCGTTTATCAGGGCTGATCAATTTGGCAATCATGGAACGATTTAAGGATTCGCTGATCTCAGAATTGCTGATGTATAAACTATTCGCAAGATCTTTGTTCAGCCAGTTTTTGTCTGACGAAGTTATTTTCAGCAGTAAGACCAAATCATGCGGCCTCATCCCATTATGTGCTTTCATATACGAATATAATCACCAATTTCTAAATTCGCGATTTGCGAATTTAGAAATTGGTGATTTGGTTATTTCGTAATAATATTAAGTTGTTAATGCATAGTTGGTATTTCGTACGCCGCCAGGCTCCTTCTCCGCAAATTTGCGGAGAATACAACACTTGTTCTCCGCATCATTTATAAAACTGGCAGTACCCGTATCACTCATCTTCGATACCCGCCTCTGCCTCTTCCCGTATCTTCAGAATTATCATTACCCTCTTGATTAAATCCTGGGTTGTGTTGCATCCAATCATATTCGTACACTGCACTGTTAATACTACTTTTCACAATTTCCCATGTGAGCTTTTCGTCTTTAAGAATCACAGGAACAGTTAAGTCAACTTCTCCATGATAAAGTAAGGCTAAACGTGCAATAACGAGATCAGCTTTTGGATACTTGATGTGATAAAAGTTCATTATATTCTCATAAGAAAACTTCTTAAGTAAATAATGTATATCTATGAAATCCTTGACTCTGCGTCCACTATTTACAATTGCGTTTATTTTCATAGCAGCTATATCTTCCAAAGACATTATTCGAATACCTTCTTGTGGATCTATATTTCTAATCGTTGGATATTTATGACTTATTATGTCAAAGTCAACATTTAATATACTTCCGCTAATATAATTGCCATTTTGCCGTTTGATCCGGGCATCATAATGTGTTTTTAAGTGATCTGCTAATTGCGCAGAGTCAAAATCACCTGAATTAAATAGATCAATGTCTATCGATTCCCGGTGTCCCATTTGTAGTGCCATAGCCGTTCCACCGACAAGATGAAATGAATTAATTTGCTGATCTCGCATCAGCTTTTTAATTAGATCCAGTGTCCCTGGTTTAACTGTTTCTTTGTGTAACATTTGAGCTCTTTTTTGCTCAATTGAAAATATTCACAAACAAGGTCAGTTGTCATATCAGTCAGATAAGTAATTTCCTCTTTCAGTGCGTAGATAACATTATCATGGCCATAAAATCGTATCAACTCCTTCCAATCAGATTCGTCGCCTTTATCAAGCACCCGCTCCATAATCGTCAGCCTTGACCTTCTCCAATCAATTTTATCAAAATCAAAATCCCAGAATAATACAGGCGGCAGGTTAGGCCTGGTGACTTTTTGTATCAATGGCTGCCGCTCTATTTTAACATCGTCATTTTCAAATGGGATTTTTTTCTTGGAAAGGTAATTATTGAGGGTATGATAATTAAAATCAGGGTAGCTGTCGCAAAAACCTTTAAGACTTGAAAATACATCAATATCGATTCCTGCAAAGCGTTTCCAATGCACTAATACTACTCTTTTATTGATCTCTTTTATCATACCCAAAATTAACTAAAAACTATACGAACTGCCTAATATTTGTGAATATTTGTCAATTGATGGTTTTAATTAATTGCCGACAACTTAACTTTAAGTGCGGCCATATCAGAACTGATCTTATGATCCATTACCTTAGCATAGATTTGTGTGGTCTTTATGCTGGTGTGCCCCATCATCTTAGCTACACTTTCTATCGGAACGCCATTATTAAGCGTTACGGTCGTGGCAAACGTATGCCGGGCAATATGGAAAGTCAGTAATTTGGAAATGCCGCACAAGTCGGCTATTTCCTTTAAATAGGCATTCATTTTTTGGTTACTCATCACCGGTAGCAAAAGGTCATCGACAATGCATTGCGGATTGTCTTCGTATTTTTCAATAACTTTTAATGCGGCCGGCAAAATGGGAATGCGGGATAAAGTATCTGTTTTTTGGCGGTTGGTATGGATCCATAGGTCGCCGTCGATTCCCTTAGCCATTTCGGAACGCTTAAGCTTTTTAACATCGACATAGGCAAGCCCTGTATAGCAACTAAATAGGAAAATATCCCTAACTAAACGCAGCCTATCTACAGAAAATTCCTTTTCTGCGATGGCTGTCAAATCTTCCTTGGTCAACACAACCCGGTGAACTTTTTTGGTTTTGGGCTTATAGTTCAGATACGGGTCGACAGTAAGCCAACCGTTCCCCAAACAGATACGGACAATTTTCCCAAGGTTTTTGATGTACTTGATCGCAGAATTGTTGGCACACTTGCGCACGCTCCGCAGGTAGTATTCAAAGTCATTCAGGAATTCAAAATTGATTTTATTGATAGGTATATCAGATACATTGTGCTGCCATTGCATAAAATCTTTGGTATGCATTAAAGCTGTTTCATAACGTTGTAATGTGCTCTTCTCAAATTCCTGTCCTACCAGGCTGCGCATCTTTTGGTTATGATCTTCAAAAACGCTAACCAAGGTGCGGACCTTTTCTGTTTTGCCAATAAAGCGATTTTTGAGGCTCTCGGCAGTAACCATTTCGTCATTAGTCGTCATCCATCGATGAAACTCCTGGGCTTTGGCCTGCAAGGTGTCGAGATAAGAGTTGAGGGTACGAACGTCTTCTTTGGTGCCGATAGCACGGCCTGCTTGTGTATTCCAGCGGGAGGGCTCGCAAGTTTTACCTGTTGAAGCTTCCGCTCTTTGTCCTTCAACAGTAAACCGGAGATAGATGGCCACTGGGCCATTCTTGTAGGTAGAGCGCTTCTTTAAATAAAAAAGCAAATTGATGTTAGTTCTCATTACAAATGAATTAAATAGTGAAACAAAATTGATTATTCTATCACTTGCAATCAAGATGTTCACTCGCTGAACATCTTCTAAATCAGTTACTTATGGTGTTTCTGGTGAGCATCTTTTTAGCTTTAATATGCTCACCGAATTGCTCACCTTTTTTATGCTAAAACATGCATATTTTGGTGTTTTTTGGCAAACAAAAAAGCCTGTAAATCGATGACTTACAGGCTTTTAGGCAATTTTGACATTGTTTTCAGCGGAATGGACGGGACTCGAACCCGCGACCCCATGCGTGACAGGCATGTATTCTAACCAGCTGAACTACCACTCCTCCGTTTGGGTGTGCAAATATACAAACCATTTTAATCTACGCAAATTGTTTTTTCAAAAAAGTTGGTTTAATGTAAATTCAAGGGTGTTTTTTGATTAACATACTTCTTTTTTGTAAATAGTAAACTATTGGTAGTCAGATTTAAATAAAGAAAATGTTA
Source organism: Mucilaginibacter angelicae (assembly GCF_042434235.1). NCBI lineage: Bacteria > Pseudomonadati > Bacteroidota > Sphingobacteriia > Sphingobacteriales > Sphingobacteriaceae > Mucilaginibacter > Mucilaginibacter angelicae. The sequence continues at coordinate 321,587 of NZ_JBHLTS010000080.1, forward strand.
AGAAATACTGCTCCGCGATTTTTTTTGAAAAAAAATTATTTCATTTCACTTCAAAGCTAAAATATTGGCTTGCCGCATCACCTTGTGCTGTAATTCCCTGTACAACGCCTATATATTTACCTGTTTGATCAGAGGTATAAAACGACATCTGGGTTTTGCCTGCGACTGAAGTATTAATATCCGGAGCCCAATAAAGCTGGTTTCTGAAATCCGGCATCCTGCTTTTTGCCGCTTGTTCAGTGTCATATAACGGCGAATAAAATTCCCGTTGCAACTGCAGGCCTTCATAATCGAGCACAACAGCCCGCGGGTCTATTTCAACACCGCCAAGATCGCCTTTATAGGTTGTAAAGCTTAATACCCCCTCATATACAGACGGCCCCCAATAATACCGGTAAGGAACATCTTCAAGCTTACGAACTTTTAAGGGGTCAATAGCCATAACCTTATCTATATTAAAAACAGGCACATCGTCAAGCATTACCAATGGATCAGCATCTAAAAAACCATTGCCGTTAAGTACCTTAATATGGTAGCGCTTTTGCGATCTGTTAACCCATACTTCTCTTACATATTCTCTCAGCACTTCTTCCATTGTAGTAAAACGGGTATAGTTATCCAAAAGATAGGTTTTATAAGGTATTGCATAAAACCCCGAACTATCAACAGCCGGCTCATAAAAGTGCTTGGTTTTATTGCCCCAGTAAATATTCTGAACCTGTATGCCCAGGCTCCCCTCTTCAATGGCCTTTTGCATGCTCCTGGTAAGGTTAAATTGGGGTAAGGGGTATTTTGAGTACTGTTCAGAAAAAGGGCTTAAAATATCTATGCGATAGCTCGTATCCTTTTCCGAGTTGGTTTGGGCTACTATTTCGCCGGGGCCATACAATTGCCTGGTATTAAAGGCTAACCGGCCCGCCGAGTCGCTCCTTGCTGCATAAAGCTGTACCCTTTTTCCCGGCACACTTAAATAAGCTATTATATCTTTGGCAACACTGCCGGTTTGCGTATTGGTTATTTTTCCGGTAATTAAGTGCCCATCATACTCGGGCAAAAAGTTAAATGATGCGGGTTTATTACCAAGCACATTATCCCATTGAAACCTTCGCCAGCCTTGTGACAGCATAAGGTTATCAAGTGCAGCATCCGCATCTGCATCAGTATTTTTAAAATAGTAAGCAGGCGATTCAATGTTTCCCCTCAGATCTGACTTTAACCACAGGTAACTGAATATTTCAGCGGCGTCTATATTTTGTAATGAATCAGTTTTATAAACAGACATAGACAGGTTGGTGGATTTTACCTGCCCTGATAAGTCTTTAGCAGCAATGTTTATGTTTACCTTTTTACGGCGGGTATATAAGGACTGATCCGCAGTGGCATCAATACTTAGATTTTGTTTGGGCCGTTTAAAGTAAAGTCTTTCGCACACGGGCTGCCTGGCGCTATTGAAAATTGTTAAGTGCGATACCCCTTCGCCCAATTTAGCTTTATCAAGCATAAAACTGGCGGTACTGTTATTAAAGGGCGCTGCCATGCCTGCTTTAACCAATTGCCTTGTTTGTGCAAAAAGATATAGTTCGCCGGTTTCAACGCCGGTCCCTTTTACGATAACCTCTAACTGCGAGCTGCCCGCGTCTTTTACCGTCATGGCATACCCCCGGCTATTAACAGCAGGGAGTTCTTTGGTAACAGCCGGGTTATTGCCCGGTTTAATAATGGCTTTATAGGCATTCCCGGCAGCCGGGGTAAATACAAAGCTGCCTATGCCAAATTTCAAGGGCCGAAAGCTCGCTACCGTATCATTTTTCTGATCAACTATAAAACCCCGGCATTCGTTTAACCCCATCCCATCTGATGCTGTAACCTTAAAGGCTACTTTACTGCTAATACCCGCAACAAGATTTCCTCCTTCGGGGAAAAACTGAACATCATAGGTCAGTGGCTGCTGTTTAACCATGGTTTCAGGAGATTTTAACGGGTTGACAATGGCTATAACCTTTTCAAAATAATAATCGGGACTGAAATTTTTCATCCAGTTGGTGTATGCCCTTAATTTATAATTACCATTGTTTGCCGACACCGGTATATAAACAGAGCCACTCCCGAGGCCATTTTTCATTTCTATTTTAGTTTGTATTATGGCATTTTGATTGTTATCCAATACATCAACATATACAACCTTGCTAAGGCCAAGCGGCTTGTGATAGGTAGCGTCAACGTTATATACCTTAAACCACAAAATTTCGCCGGTCATATATGTACTTTTGTCTGTGTGCACAAATACTTTTTCCTGAACGGTAGTTTGTCCGTATTTATTAAAACTGTCGGAAATTTGATTTATAGTAGTTTGCGCCTGGTTGCTTAATGATATCAGTAACATACCTAAAAGCAGGGGGGCGGTAATAACTTTTTTAATTTTATTCATAGCCAAGATCTTATTGATTTATTTTTATGGCATTATTTATAAATTCCTGTTTATCTGTCTTTCCAAAACGAAGGCCTCTTTAATACCCCCCTGATTGTACAATCAGTACATTGAACCGATGAATAAGTATAACCGATTATGGTGTTTTGCTTGTTGATATCTAATACCGGATTTTCTCCTGCATTAACAATGAAATCCTTCACTGTATTTTCTCCGTGGTAACGGCCATCACTATAAAATGCCGTATCAGGAGGGCCACAACCATAGGGGTACTCCGGCGACCACGTTCGCGGCAGATCAGCATTATCTATAAAAACCCTTTTCGATTGAATATTGGTAACACTTATATAACCAATAACCGGTTCAGATGCATCTTTTAAGTTATGGATATTGCCTGTTAACTGAGATGGCTGGGCGTCAAAGATACTTCCCAGTTGTTCGGTATTTTTTTTGAGGTTTTCCCAAAACTGATAAGCCTCTTTTGTTAACGCATATTGTTTCAGCAATATCGAATACCGCGTTTCAATTTTTTCGGATGTTGGAGCAATAGTTGTCAACGGGGCCTGGAATATTACATCCTGGGTCAGTTTGGCTGATGAACCTAAAACAATAGTGCTTGATTTATCGCCGGCAAAGCAGTAGTAAACGCTTTGTTTGCGGGGTATTACAATTCCTTCCCCGTGATCAACCTCAAAAGATGATTCATACCTGGCGTGGAACAGCCAGGTTTCATCATAACTCCAGCGATAGTACCGGGTATTGTTTGTAATATCATGCGCATTTACGTATAGCTGTACCTGGTTGTTTTTAATGGCAAAACCAATGCTGTCAATGGGCGGGGTGTGTTTTACCGGTACGTAATCAGATGCATATTCCTTATTGTCGGCAGTGTTTATATGCAGCCGGTAGTTCTTTGTGATATCAAGATTTAGCCCTGTTGATATATAACTGCCATCGCCCATAGGTAAAAGACTATAGCTGGTGCCGCCTTCGGCTTCTACCGAAACAGAAGCATTATTTACAATTGCCGATTTTGCATTTCCTGAAATGTTAACCGTTTTGCTAAGCCTTACTATTGTTGAATCATTGCCCGTGTTTATGACGCCCTCAACTACAAGGTAGCTATTAGGGCTGTTTACAATTTTAGGGTTATAGGGCTTTTTACAGCCCCATATAAAGCAGCTTAATATTACTGCAAAACGTATATGTTTGGTAACTATCTTCATTTTCTTTCTATCCAAAATGATGGTGCCTGCACCCGTCCCCGTATCCGGCAGTCAACACAATCAAGTGTTGAGTAAGTGTACCCGGCTGTCTGTCCTGATTTTGTTATTCCCTGTATTGGTATGCCATTGCCATCTATAATTAAAAGCCGAACTTCATCCTGCATCGAAATTGGATTATAAAACAGGGCCGAATCAGCTTCACAGTCGTATGGGTATTTTGCAACCCATTCGCGGGGCAGGTCTGCGTTGTCAATAAATACCCGTTTAGTTTGGGTATTGGTTATACTTATATAACCAATTACCGGTTCGGCAGCGTTTTTAAGGTTGTGGATATTTCCCGTTAACTGCGATGGCTGGGCGTCAAATATGCTGCCCAGCTGTTCGGTATTCTTTTTCAGGTTTTCCCAAAACTGGTATGCTTCCTTAGTTAAAGCGTATTGTTTTACCAGGATCGAATACCTTAATTCAATTTTCTCCGACTCGGGGCTTATCGTAGTTACAGGGGCCTGGTAAATAACATCCTGCGTAAGCTTTGCCGATGACCCGATAACTATGGTACTTGACAGATCGCCTGTAAAACAATAATAGTTTTGCTCTGACGATGGCCGCGGCACCACTTTCTTTTGTATCTGGTCAACAATATATGATGATGAATATTTTGAATGGAACCGCCATGCTTCCTCATAGCTCCAGCGGTAGTAACGTGTGTTATTTGTAACATCATGCGTATTTACATAGATCTGTAAATTGCCTTGCTTTATAGTAAATCCAATACTATCAACAGGCGGGTTCTTTTTCACCTCAACATAATCTGATGCATATTCTTTACTGTCACTGGTGATGATATGCAGGCGATATTTTTTGGTAACATCAAGGCCAAGTACCGGCGATGTATATAACCCGTTTCCTTCCGGTTTCAAAGCGATACCGTTTCCTCCTTCATCTTCAACCGATACAGTGCAGTTATCAACAACGGCAGTTTTTACATCATCCGTTATTTTAACTGTTTTACTTAGCTTAACAATGGTTGAGTCGTTACCGCTGCTTATAATCCCTTCAACTACCAGGTAACTGTTAGGGTCGCTGATAATCTTCGGATTATAACTTTTTTTACAAGTTATAAAAGCAAAGCCTGCAAGTAATAAAAACCATATCTTTTTCTTTCGTATCATTTCTCTTTTATTGCCAAAAAGCAGGCGGTTTATTTGATCCTCTTAATGTACAATCGGCACATGGGGGCAATGCACCCGTATGGCCAACTACACCCTGAAACGGCACCTCGATTGTGCTAATGGGTATATATAGGCTATGTGGCCCCGGTTGATTATAATTAAAATAAAAATTTTCATCGTTGACTACCAGGCTGCCTTCAATGTGTCTGAAATAAAAGCTTGCAAGCAGGCAATCACTTAAGTCAAGTACAGTCCATTGTGGCGGCAGGCTGCTGTTAGGTATAAATTTACGCAGTTTTGAAACGGTACCTGCGCTCATATAACCAATAACCGGCTCTAAGGTGTCGGCAAGGTTATGGATATTGCCTATCAGTTGTGATGGCTGTGCGTCAAAGATACTGCCCAGTTGCTGGGTATTTTTTTGAAGGTTTTCCCAAAACTGAAAAGCCTCTTTGGTTAATGCATACTGCTTTAGCAAAATGCTGTATTTCTCCGATACTTTTTCCGAGCTTGATGCAATGAAGGTTATAGGCGCCTGTGATAGTACATCCGCTGTTAGTTTTGTGGTTGAAGCCAAAACTATCGTACTTGAGGTATCGCTGCGCCAGCACCTGTATATCTGATCATTTATCAGGTCTCTTGGTAAAACAGTATCTCCGTTTGATTTATATTTAGAATCGAACCGGGCGTGATACTGATAGGTTTCTTCATAATCCCACCTGTAATATCTTGTATTATTGCTAATGTCATGAGCATTGGCATTGATATATAAACCATCGGGTTTAATGCGGTAGGATACGCTGTCGATAGGCGGCGTTATCTTAACTTCAACAAAATCGGATGCATATTCTTTGTTTCCTGATGTTTTGATACGGATACGGTATTTGTGGCTTGCCTGCAGATGTAAAGGGGAGGTGGTATAAGTGCCGGCCGCAATTTCGGCAAGCGGGTAAGTACTGCCATTATCACTCTCTATTACCACCTGCGCCTGCTTTTCTGGACTAACTGTTACCTTATCATTGAGTTTAACCGTACGGCTTAGCTTTATGAATGTCGAATCATCGCCGGTATTGATCAAACCTTCAACAACAAGGTAATTATTGGGAGCTGAAATGACTGCGGGAGTAAATGATTTACGGCAGCTTTCGTTAAGCAATAAGCCGGTAAGCAACAAAGCCCACGCAAAGCCATTTGAGGAGAAGCTGATTTTAAGGCGCACCAAAACCCCCGCTTTTAAAAAAGCCGGGCCGGTATAATTGCTGATACCGTTACTGTTATGCCGCCTGTATATCCTGCTTCCCATCACTGTTAAAACCTGATATTATAATTAATAAACGGAATTGGCCTGGCAAATATGGATAGCTTATACCCGTTAATAGCCCCGCCCTGTTCGGTAAAGAATGTTGAATATGCGTTTTGCCTGCCCGTTAAGTTATATACGCCTATTGTAAATGAGTTATGTGTTAACTGGTGTACTTTATGATTGCCCTCAATGTTCATTGAAAAATCCGACCTGAAATAATCCGGGATGCGGTATTGGTTCCTGTCTGAATAAAACACCCGCTCCGAACCGCCGTATTCATACTTGGCAATAGGCAGCGTGATTGGCCTGCCTGTACTATAGGTAACATTTACAGAAATGCTAAACCTGTGCGAAAACCTGTAGTTACCAATAAAATTAAAATCATGCGGTTTATCAAAGTTTGCGGGGTAGTAGGCACCGCCATTGATCAAATCGCCGGCATTGGGATCATTTTGCCTTAAAAACGTGCGCGAATAGGTATAGCTGATCCAACCGTTGGCTTTACCCGTGGCTTTTTTTATTAAAAATTCAATACCGTATGCCTTGCCCTGCGTTCCTATCACATCGGTTTCAATATGGTGGTTTAATACCAGGTTAGCCCCGCTCTTGTAGTCAAGATAATCTCTTAGCCGTTTGTAGTAAACCTCAACCGAGGTTTCGATAGTATTTGATTTTAAATTATGATAAAGGCCCAGCGATACCTGGTCGCCATACTGAGGTTTGATATTAGGATCGCTTAGTTGCCAAACATCGGTAGGGGATATAGCAGTCGTGTTTGATAACAGGTGGATATACTGCCTCAGTGTATTATAACCGCCTTTAATGGATAGGTTATCGCCCAGCTGGTACCTGGCCGAAAGCCTGATTTCCGGGCCCGAATAAGTTTTAATAAGCTTGCCGCTGGCATAATTGGTGCTATCCAAAAGGTTGGCGCTTGTTTTAGGGAGATTAGGCGCGTAGTGGTAAACCGTTTGCGGCCCCAGGAAATTATAGATGGAATACCTTATGCCGCCGCTGATCGACAGATCGTCGGTTACATCGAATTTATCGCCCAGGTATAAGGCGCTTTCCAGCGCCTGTTGTGTGGCAACAACATCAGGCGCTACCAATGATTGGGCGCCAAGGGGCTGAAAGCTACCCGGGTGGAGCTTGTAATAAATGGAACTTAAGCCAAAATCAACAGTATTTTTACGATCAAGGTAATAAGTGAAATCTGTTTTGAAATTGCTTTGATTGATATCAAAATTTAGCTTGTAGGCATTAACCGGGTTATCGGCACTTGAAACATCATACTGGTACCTGTCTATCCCGGCCATAATAACGCTAAACAGTTTATTATTAAAATTATGCTTCCACTTAAGGTTGATGTTCCTGTTGCTGTAACTGTAAGCGGTATCACTGTTAAGTTTAAACTTATCCTTACTCAGATAGCCGGTTAAATACAGGTTGTTTTTATCGTCTATCTGGTGGCTTATATCCAGGTTAAGGTCATAAAATGAAGCCGAACTGTGTTTATAGGCATCGGGAAGAAGTTTAAGAAGCCAATCAGAATAAGTAGTGCGGCCGCCGAAAGAGAACGAAGTTTTATCCTTAATAATAGGCCCTTCAACATTAAGCCTGCTGGTGATTAAACCAATACCCGCCGATCCGGTAAATTTCTTTTTGTTCCCCTCGCGGTTAGTAACATCCAGTACCGATGATAAGCGCCCGCCAAATTTTTCGGGGATACTGCTTTTGTATAGTTCAATGTCCTTAACTATATCGGGGTTAAAGGATGAGAAGAAGCCGAAGAAATGCGAAGGGTTATAAATGGTGGCATCATTCATCAGGATCAGGTTCTGATCGGCCGAGCCCCCGCGTACGTTAAAGCCTGTTGTAGCTTCACCTACCGACTGAACACCCGGCAATGTAAGTACAACCCTTAATATATCGGCCTCGCCAAATACGGTAGGTACCTGTTTGATGCTTTTGATATCAAGCCGGTTTACACCCAACTGCACATTACGAACGTTGGCTACTTTTTCGGCAGATATTTTTACCTCTTTCAGGCTGGTAACCTGTTCCTGCATTTCAATGATGATCTTACCGTCCGAATAAAGGATGATCTGCCTGCGGGTATCGCGCATACCAATACCCCTTATGCTTAAAACCTGCCTGCCTTTTGGCAGTTTAATGGTAAAATAGCCAAACTGATCGGTAGCTACACCTGTTTTGGTATTGGTAACGTAAATACTTGCCCCGGTTACCGATTCGCCCGATTTAGCTTCTTTTACATAGCCCGACAGTGTTGCTGTACCCTGCTCAATAGTATTGGTTTTGATCCCAATTTCGTAAAGCTTGTTTTCGGTAGTTGCTTCAGGGATCTTTTTATCTTTATCATTGCTGCTATAATCAGCATTGGCCGGGGAAACACTTACGTTGGCCGCCGTTGCATTAGCCGCCGTAATGCCGAAGTAACCTACGGCCAGGCCGGTTTGTATTTCGCGCCCTTTAGTCAAAAACACCTGTTGCTGTTTGGTGATGGCAAAACTAAAACCGGTGTTTCTGAACGCCTGCCCCAATATGGTTTCAATTGGCTTATCGCTTACCTGCAGGGTTATCTTCAGGCTGTCAAACTGCATTGGATCGTAAAAAAAATGGTAGCCTGATTTTGCCTCCAGTTCTGTTACAAACTGATCAATGGTAGCTTGCTGAAAGTTTACGCTAATTGATTTTACCGGCCCCTGCTGGGCATGGCACAGTTTAATTAAAATCAAAAAACAGAAACTTAGAAGGTAAATTTTTTTCATCCGGTTATTTTATTTTCCTGCCGTATATTTTAAATGCAGTGTTCCCACGGCCTGTTATTAGCTTACAGGGCGCAATACATTAATTAGTTAAATGATCGTAATAAGTGGCTACATTGGTAATAGCCTGCTCAAAGTTTTCGCGAAAGTCAATATTGTTTGCTTTTATATACTGCCGCAGCTCCTTCTTTTTATCTTTCAGGATATCTAACAGTGCCCCTTTGCCGCTAAAGCTGAAATAGTTGTTCCCTCTTCTGACATAATAGTCCTTCGTTTCACTAAAAAAGGTTTCTATATCAAGGCTCGCGGTTCTGTTTTGGATAGTTTTTGCTCTTTTTACAAGGATCCCCACTTTTTTACCCTGAAATAATTGATCATAAAAACCGGTAGCCAGGCCGGCCTTACCCGTCGAATCGGTATTTAGGCGTATAAAATGGTGATCAAGCAGCCAAAACTCCTGCACCCATATACTTAGCAAAGAAATTTTTGTAAAATGATTGTATAAAAGTGTTATGGCAACATCTTTATTAATGTCATACATCATTGGTATATTACTGTACACTGTACCATTATAGTTTACAGTACCGGGGGCAAAGCTTTTAACATCAAAAACATAAGCGTTACCTTTTATTATGGGGTCGTAAAATTCGTATTCCGGTCCGTTATACAGATGTGATTGTTGACCTATGGCAGTATTATAATTGGCAATTACATGGTTTAAGCTTATACTGTCGGTACCTGTTTGAGCAGAAACAAGGCTGCCTGCCATTATGCCCCATGTGATAATTAAGACGGGAAGTAGTGCTTTTGTCATTTAGGTTTTTATAAAAATGAAATTTACGTGACTTTCAACTAATTACCAAATGCCTGCCTGTTAATACACTAAAGCAAGTGTATTATTCATGTTACATGAAAAAAGAGCTATGGGTTTACTGTTTATTTATTACGGTTGCTGCAAAACGGATGTAACAACATTGGTTAAATAATTCTTTATTAGAAGCTTAAATACGCTACTAAAGTAATTACTGTCTGCATATTGATTGGCTGAAAGTGGCCGGGAAACGTAAAGATTTGAACAATCTTTATAATTTTATATCATACATTACAAACCATGCTCAAAGTTGCTATCCCCGTTTTGGCTTCCCTTAACGAAGAGGAAACCGTTAAGTTTTATACCGAAAAGCTTGGCTTTACTTTTAATGCAAGCTGGGACGGCTACCTTATTATGCACCGCGATAACCTGTTTATTCACTTATGGCCATGTAATAATCCTGAAATTGCTCAAAATACCGGCTGTTACATTTTTGTAACTGAGGTTGATAAGCTTTATGCCGAATATAAGCCGCTGGGCATAGTGCACCCTAATGCCGACTTGCAAATACGGCCCTGGAAAACAAAAGAGTTCAGTATATTGGATAATAATGGGAATATTATCCATTTTGGTGAGGATATTTCAGAAAAAGAGAATTAACGGGCTAATATGAAGTTTCTGATAATTTTAAATCTCCTGCTGATGGCAGCATTGGGCGTTATGGCACAATCGAAAGCCGAATTCCCTGTAATAGTAGATAAGACTGTCAAAGCTAATTTTGCTTTCAGTGAAAAATGGGCTTATCCCTGGCATGTTATCAAACAGGCCGGCGGCAAATTTGAGAACACGCTTGGCAATAATATTAGCAAAGCTGATACTGCACACTTATATTTTACAGCTAACTGCAAAACAAATGTACAGGGCGGCTATAAATTGAAATATTGTTTTGCTGCCAAAAACAAAACCGGCATCAGGTTAAACTTTGCCGATGGCTTACCTGCCTATGCAAATGAGTATCATGTTTATATTCAAAGCAACAAATATTACTTTGAGCCGGAACTGGTTTATCCTGACGTTGTGGCCGGCCAAAAGACAACTTACCGGGTTGTCAAAAGCAAATTAATTCTCAATCAGCAGGATTATGATACAGCCAAAGTACTAAGCGGTTATATTGATACGGAATTTACAGAAACCATAACCGGACCCACAAAAACACACTTTACCCATACCTATTATTTCCGGGGTTATTTTAAAACGAAAATAAAATCCTGATATCAGTTGATCAGCAGCTTATATCCCCGGCCGTGTACGTTAATGATCTCCACGTTAGGATCATCTTTTAAATACTTCCGGATCTTGCTCAGAAATACATCCATACTGCGGCCGTTAAAATAATTATCATCGTGCCAGATGTTCAGCAGGGCTTCCTCGCGGGTAAGCACTTCATTTTTATGAACGCACAGCAGGCGTAACAGTTCTGCCTCTTTGGTTGAGAGCTTTTGCTGGGTTTCAGCAATGGTGATCATTTGAGTTGTATAATCAAAAGTATATCTTCCTATCTTAAAAGATGTTTGTTTTTCCTCTTCCTTTTTACCGATATTGTCTGTACGTTTTAACAGGGCATTAATACGGAGCAGCAGCTCTTCAATGCGGAAAGGCTTTGTTATATAGTCATCGCCCCCCAAATTAAAGGCCTGTGTCTTATCTTCAATCATCCCTTTGGCCGTAGCAAAAATAATAGGCACCTGGGCATTGATCTTACGTACATCCTTACCAAGTGTAAAGCCGTCTTTTTTAGGCATCATTACATCCAGTATCAGCAGGTCATACGTTTGTTTGGTAAAAGCGCGCAGGCCCTCTTCGCCATCCTTACATAAAACTACATCAAACTTACCTTTCAATTGCAGATAATCCTGCAGTAACAGGCCTAAATTGGCATCATCCTCAACCAGTAGTATTTTCTTCATGCTTATTTTTTAGTCCGGAAGTCCGAGGTCGGAAAGTCCGGAAGTTCTTTATTCATATCGAGAGATAGGCTGAGCTTATCTTACGGACTTTCGGACATCCCGACTTTCGGACTGTATCTACGCTATCGCAAACTTCAGCTCAAACTCCGAGCCTTTTTCTTTTTCTGATTTTACGCTTATGGTGCCGTTAAGGCGTTTTACTATAGTATTAACATAGCTTAGGCCCAAACCAAAACCTTTAACGTTGTGTACATTGCCGGTAGGGATGCGGTAAAACTGCTCAAATATTTTTGATTGCTGATCGCGGCTCATGCCTATACCTTTATCGGCCACCTTAATAACAACCTGGCCGCTTTTAACAAAAGTGCTTATGGTTATATCGGGGGCTTCGTTACTGTATTTAATGGCATTATCAACTAAGTTGTATAGTACATTCGAAAAATGCAGTTCATCGGCAATAATGTAGGCGTTTTCGGCATCAAGGTGCAGCGTGGTCTTAGCATCGCATTTTTGCAGTTTTAACGCCATGCTGTCAAGCACAATGCTAACCATTTCGTTTACGTCAACCGGTTTTTTTTCCAGTTTAAAATCATTGCGTTCAATCCGGGCAATATTCAGCACGCGTTCAATATGGCTGCCTAAGCGTGCATTCTCTTCAAAAATAATGTTGGCTAAACGGGCCACCCGGCTTTTATCTTCGGCAATTTCATTGTCCCTTAAAGCTTCACTGGCTATCATGATGGTTGATACCGGGGTTTTAAACTCGTGGGTCATGTTGTTGATGAAATCGATCTTCATCTCTGAGATCTTTTTCTGCCTCAATATCGAAAATATGGTATACCCGAAGCAAAGCACCAGCACCATGGTAAGGCCGCCGGTAGTAGCCATAGTGACGGTCATGTTACTCAATATGAGTGAGTTTTTTTGAGGGAAGGAAAGCCTGATCTTCCCTGGGTCATTGATCACCTCTTTGGTAAAAATGGGGGTTTGATATGTATTTGCCGCTACAAATACAGGCAGCTTATCGCCCTGGCTATCGCTGGCATTTGAAAATATAAGCGAATCGCTGTTAGCCGTTGTTACCTCATAACTAAAAGGCAGGAAAATCCCTTTATTATGAAGTTCAAAACGCAGCAACGAATCTATCCAGAAAGGATTGATCCGTTTGTTTAATGGCTCGCCCGATTTACGGTATTCTTCGGCCAGGTTCTCAATAACGGTTGGTTTGGCGCCGGCACTGTTCACTTTTTCAAGCGAATCAGTTTCGACCAGCTTTTTGATCTGCTGAAATTGCCTTTCCTTTTGTTTGCGGGTTTGTTCCTGCACCCATAACGGGTTGATGCGCGGTACCGAGATCATTTGCTTGCCAAACTGGGGGTCGACATAAACATACCTCAGCGTATCATATTTATGGAGCTTTTTAGGCCGGATTAACCTGCGTGTGATATTAGTATGTACAATTTCGGGCGTTAGCTGCTCATGTACAACACCAAACTCGTCGGTATACTCCTCAACATGCACCTTAAAATCAACCGTGCCTTCTGTTTGCAGCAGGCTGTTAAGCTCATCATCAATTTTTTTATGCCGGATCATGCGCTGCAGGCTGTCGCGCAGCAGGGCTATCCGCCTCTCGCGGGCTGTAGAATGCTTTTTAAGATTATTTTTGTTGGTATTTATGCTGCGGATTCCCTGCTCATCATTATCGGTTATAGCTGCTGCCTGCTGGGTTTTTGTTTTCAGGAAATTATTGGCATCCTGCCGGGTTACCTTGTCCACCACGTTATTCATGGCCTCCCTAACCTGGCGGTCAAACGAGTCGGATTGCATTTGATAGGCTTGCCGCAAAAAATAAAATTGCATGGCCATTACGCCCAACAGCGCAAAGCTCATTAAGCCAATAATTAAACCTATGCTCCTTTTCTTCATTTGTTAACAAACAAAATTATCCTAAATCCGCACACAAAAATTGCATTTAACAAAATTTAACAAATGTAATTAATATTAAAGTGTTGTTTTCTACGGTTTTATTACGCCTGATGTTGAAGCTTGTATAAAGATTATCAAAATAGTATTTGTATTTTAAAATATTAATCGCAATATTGCGATTAATATGGGACTCACAAAAACCGAAATATTCACAGATGAGCAAAATGCTTTAGCTACAATGCTGAAAGCATTGGCACACCCTGCCCGCATTGCCATCCTGCAATATCTGATCAAAACAAATGCGTGTATTTGCGGTGATCTTGTTGATGAACTGGGTTTGGCACAACCAACAATTTCACAGCATTTAAAAGAACTCAAAAATGCCGGGTTAATACAAGGCACCATTGAAGGGGTAAGCGTTTGCTACTGTATCGAGCCGAAAGCCTGGGAAAAGCTGGAAAACCAGCTGGGCCAGTTCATGCAGTCGTACAATAAAGCCAAATCCTGCTGCTAAAAAAATTTGAATAAATCAATCGCAATATTACAATAAAACAAGTAAAGGAGAATGTAACCATGAACAAAGTAGATAGCCTGAACTGGAGCCAGTTCAAAGAAGAACTGGTAAAGAACCCTGATCTGAATTTGCAGTTCCAGTATGCAGAAAGCAAATGGGTGGATGCCTCTTACCACATTACCGAGATCAAACAGGCCCCGATTGTTTCTGTTGATTGCGGCGGTGTGATGAATAGCTGGACAGAAATTATCGTACAGCTCTGGGAGCCGGAAAACGAGCAACAGGAAAGATCAATGAAAGTGAGCAAGGCCTTATCTATTGTGGCTATTGTCGAAAAATCATTGCCGCTTAATCCGCTTGGAACGGTTAAAATCGAGTTTGGGAACTCAGACTTTGATACCCGCCAGATGTTCCCCGGCGAGTTTATCATCGATGGTGATAACCTGATCGTTGACCTGAGCCCGGACGCTGTTCAATGCAAAGCTATTACAAGAGGCGGGAGCTGTGGCACGAATGACAAGGGCGAAGAATGCTGCACGCCTGCACCTGCAAAACAAAAAGTTGAACTGAAAAACCTTGCAGTGGCTGCACAGAGCTGCGCGCCGGGATCAGGCTGCTGCTAAAGACAAACCGATTTCTGTAAATATCAATTAAAAACACGATGATGCAAATACGACCGATGACCGCCAGAGATTGGGAAAGCGTTATGCGCATTTACCAGGAAGGGATTGCAACGGGCAACGCCACGTTTGAAACCAGCGCACCAAATGGCCCGGCATGGAATAAAGCGCACATGGAGAAACACCGTTTTGTTGCGGAAATTGATGGCAAAGTTGCCGGATGGGTTGCGTTGACACCCGTTTCAAGCCGCTGCGTTTATGCAGGCGTTGCCGAAGTAAGTGTTTATGTAGGCACGGCCTATCAGGGGCGAAAAGTCGGGTCGGCTTTGCTCGTAAAACTGATCAGCGATACCGAAGCAGAAAATATCTGGACGCTGCAGGCCGGGATCTTTCCTGAAAACGTCGCAAGTGTTGCCTTACACGAAAAGCACGGGTTTCGGCAAATCGGTTACCGGGAAAAAGTCGGCAAAATGAACGGTATGTGGCGGGATGTATTGCTACTGGAAAGAAGAAGTAAAGTTACAGGGATCAATTAAGGGAGAAAACATGAAGAACATTTTAGTACTATGCACGGGTAATAGCTGCCGTAGCCAACTGGCTGAAGGCTATTTACGGTTTTATGCCGGAGTGAAAGCAAATATCTACAGCGCCGGGATCGAAACACATGGCGTAAACCCCAAAGCTATACAGGTGATGGCCGAAGATCACATTGATATTTCAAAACACACCTCAAACCATGTGGACGAATATTCAGCCGTCCCGTTTGATATGGTGATCACTGTTTGTGATAACGCCAATGAAGCCTGTCCGTTTTTCCCCGGCAATGTGAAGCGCTTTCATCAAAACTTCCCTGATCCTGCAAAAGCGACAGGTACACCGGAAGAGATCATGGATAAGTTCCGCGAGGTGAGGGATATGATAAAAATCTTTTCGACAGACTTTGTAAAAGAGAATGTAGCATGAGATTGGAAAGGTTGGTAAAATAAAAAAGGCAAAAGCTTTTTTATTTTACCAATTAATCGCAATATTGCAATATGGGAGTAACAAAAACAGCAAATTTTACAGATGCACAAAATGAGCTGGCGGTCATGTTAAAAGCATTGGCGCACCCTGCCCGTATTGCAATTATTGAACACCTGATTAAAGCCAATGAATGTATAGGAAGCGACCTGGTCGATCTGCTCGGGCTTGCACAACCGACTATTTCCCAACATTTGAGAGAGCTGAAAGATGTCGGGATCATTAAAGGAAAAATAGAAGGCACCAGTATGTGTTACTGTATCAACAATAAAACCTGGTCAAAATACAGAACGCTGCTTGCCAGCTTCTTTGTAGAGGTAAATTGTGACGATAGCTGTTGCTGAGCTTTTTTTTGCCAATATCAATCGCAATATTGCTTTAATGCAATAAGCGATTGAATGGGCTTTACTTTAATACCCACTTCGCATTAAAAAATTAACAATACAGTAAATCACATGTCAGCAAACAACTGCGCCCCCGTGGCCGAACGTAAAAAATTAGGTTTTCTTGATCGTTACCTAACCCTCTGGATTTTCCTTGCCATGGCAATAGGCGTAGGGATTGGCTATTTCTTTCCCTCATCTTCCGGCTTCATCAATTCCTTTTCAAGCGGAACGACTAATATCCCCCTGGCTATTGGTCTGATCCTGATGATGTACCCCCCATTGGCCAAAGTGAAATACGAGAATATGGGACAGGTTTTTAAAGATACCAAAGTACTGAGCGCTTCACTGGTGCTTAACTGGATAGTTGGCCCTATACTGATGTTTGTGCTGGCAATCACCTTACTGCGTGATCATCCGGCTTACATGGTCGGCCTGATATTGATCGGCCTTGCCCGCTGCATTGCGATGGTGGTGGTATGGAACGAACTGGCTGAAGGCAACCGTGAATATGCTGCCGGGCTGATCGCCCTGAACAGCATCTTCCAAGTATTGTTATACAGCGTTTATGCTTACCTGTTTATTACTGTATTGCCGCCTTTATTCGGGCTGCAAGGCTTAGCTGTGAACATCACCATTGGCGAGATTGCAAAAAGCGTGGGCATTTATTTAGGAATACCCTTTGCAGCAGGCGTTATCAGCCGTTACACCTTAATCAAAATCAAGAGCGAGGAATGGTTTCAAACCAAATATGTGCCGTTCATCTCACCAATAACACTGATCGCATTGCTGTTCACCATTGTGGTGATGTTCAGCCTTAAGGGTAACCTGATCGTTCAGATACCGATGGATGTTGTGAGGATCGCAATACCGCTGGTAATTTACTTTGCCATCATGTTTGTGATCGCGTTTTTCCTGGGCAAGTCATTTGGTGCCGATTATTCAAGAAGTACATCGATTGCGTTTACCGCCACCGGCAATAATTTCGAGCTGGCGATTGCTGTAGCAATCGGGGTATTCGGTATCAACTCCGGCGAAGCGTTTGCCGGGGTGATCGGGCCACTGGTGGAAGTGCCCGCCCTGATCGCATTGGTAAACCTTGCTTTTTACTTCCGTAAAAAATATTACACCTCTAAAACTATAACTGCAGTAGAATAATGAAAATTGCACTTTTCTCCGATATCCATGCCAATCTTCCGGCTTTGGAAGCCTTTTTTGCCGATGTGGCAACCCGAAACACCGATGCCATTTACTGCCTGGGCGACCTGGTAGGCTATAACATCTGGCCGAACGAGGTGATCGACGAAATCCGCAGACGCGGTATCCCGACCATTGCCGGTAACTATGACTTTGGCATTGGCCGCCACAGTGATGATTGCGGCTGTGCCTATAAAACCGACGAAGAAAAGGCTTTGGGTAAAGTATCCATCGCATATACCAATGAGGTTGTAAAAGACGAACAGCGGGCTTATTTGCGTACCCTACCCGCCCATATCCGTTTGGAGTTCCAGTTAAATCATGACAAGCTCAATGTGCTGCTGGTTCACGGCAGCCCGCGTAAAGTAAACGAGTACCTGTTTGAAGATCGCGACGAAAAAAGCCTGATCCGTATTATGGAGCAAGCCGATGCGGATATCATGTGCTTTGGACATACGCATCAGCCTTATCACAGGATATTGCCATCGGTTATTACCGAGGATACGCATTATCGCCATGCTATTAACATCGGCTCGGTCGGCAAGCCAAAAGATAAAGACCCGCGCGGCGGCTATGTGCTGCTGCATATCAATGAAAGTAGTTCGATAAAAGATAAAGACAGCGTACAGGTTGAGTTTATCCGTTTTAACTACGATATCGAGAAAGCGGCAAAAGCGGTTGAAGACAGCCCGCTCCCGAATGAATATGCAGATATGTTACGAAACGGATAAGAATAACTTTCAGGGAAGTATGACCGGTTTATCGGCAGCAGGAAGTGCCCGCCTGTACCGGCGGACATTTTACCGTTCCATAACTGCAATACACGCAGCAATCCCCCGCAAGCGGCTTGAGTATAGTTTGGCAACCTTCACATACGTAAAAATACTGGCAGGCATTAGCGGGCATCGTTTCTTTCTTTTGATGTCCGCAAAAAGGGCATGTGAGCAAGGATTGCGTTTGAATTTGAGTTGTTGCCATATTATTTTGATCTGTCTTATTACAGATGATGCTGCATCAATATTGTAATTTAAAATCTTACAAACAACAAAAGGCCCTGATGAAGGGCCTTTTGAAATATCTTGCTTGCGCTTTTCTGTTTTAGAATGGCAGATCGTCATCATCGGCTGATGAGCTGATATCGGCCGACGGAGCTGCATATTGCGGAGCAGCAGATGCGTTATTAGCGGCAGCCAGCGGAGTAACCCTCCATAGCTGTAACGAGTTAAAATAACTTTTTTTACCCATTTTGTCTGTCCACGGGCGACCTTTAAGGTTAAAAGAAACCTCTACATCATCACCAACTTTAACGTTATCCAATAAATTGCAACGATCCTGTATAGCTTCAAACTTTAAATATTCAGGGTATTGAGGGTTCTCAATATATTCAAGTATAAGTTCGCGTTTTTTAAGTGAATCGGTTACTTGCTGGGTAGCCGATACTTCATGTACCTTACCTTTAACTTCCATAATTAGTCTTCAAATAATTTAAAATGTAAAGTTAATAGTTAAGAAATTAAAATAGGGGCTTTTTAATTCTTAATTTTACCGAATTAATATGCAAGTTTTCCACACCGAAAGTAAAATCATAATTACATGTAACAAAAGGCTTTCAACTTACCTGCAAAAGGAAGTTGAGGCTTTAGGCTTTGAGCCTGTCCGTGTTTTCCCCACAGGGGTTGAGCTAAAGGGCACCGTTGCAGATACCATTCCGCTTAATTTGAACCTGCGTTGCGCAAGCCAGATCCTGTATTCGTTAAAAACTTTTACTGCCAGCGACCCAAAAGAGCTTTACGATGAGCTGGTAACCATTGAATGGGAAAAGCTGATTGATTTTACCGGTTATTTTTCGGTATCATCAAACGTGAATAACGAACACATCCTTACCCCGCTGTTTGCCAACGTAAAAGTAAAAGATGCCATTGCCGACAGGATTAAATCCATTAAAGGGATCAGGCCTGACTCGGGGCCCGAGGTTAATAAAACCCTGGTGCACCTGTACTGGCAGGATGACCGCGCCGAAATTTTCCTGGATACATCCGGCGAAACACTGGCCAAGCACAGCTATCGTAAAATACCCGGTAAAGCGCCTATGCTGGAGGCACTGGCGGCATCAACCATCATGGCTACCAAATGGGATATGAAAAGCACGTTCATTAACCCCATGTGCGGTTCGGGTACGCTGGCTATTGAAGCTGCGTTGCTGGCTACAGACAAGGCTCCGGGTTTGTTCAGGATGAATTATGGCTTTATGCACATATTGGGTTATGATGAAACCGTATTTTTTGCCGAACGCCGCAATTTAAAGGATAAAGCAAAAAAAGAAACCGGCTTTAAGATCATTGCTACCGATATTTCTGAAGATGCGGTTGATATAGCCCGCAAAAACGCCAGAACCGCCGGTGTAGAACATTTGATTGATTTTGCCGTTTGTGACTTTGAAGATACCGAGGTACCCGCCGAAGCAGGCGTAGTTATGTTTAACCCTGAATACGGCGAGCGTTTGGGTGTACATACCAAACTGGAGATCACCTATAAACGTGTAGGCGATTTCCTGAAAAAGAAATGCCTTGGGTATAATGGTTATGTTTTTACGGGCAATCCTGATCTGGCCAAAAAGATAGGCTTAAAGGCCGCCCGCAAAATTGAATTTTATAATGGTAAGCTTGATTGCCGCCTGTTTGAGTATGAACTGTACGAAGGCAGCAAACGTGAACCGAAAGAAGAAAATTAAATGAAAAAGATCCTGTTATTTATAACACTTGTTTTATCATCAGTACTGGTTAAGGCGCAAACACAATTAGCATTCCCGTTTCAGGGCGGCAGCCCTATCATGTCGCGCTTTTTTAAAGACAGTCTTGTTGTATCGCCCGAGATCATTAAAAAGAAAGCAACCGGCACAGCAGTGTTTAAATTTACTGCTGATGATAAAGGTGCCATTAAAAAGATCATTGTTTACTATGCCGATGATGCCATACTGGTAGTGCCTATCATTGATGCGCTCAAAAAATCGAATCATAAATGGATCATTCCCGATCATGAAAAGCTGCATGATTTTATTTTGCCCTTTTCTATCAGCTTTAACGCTCCGGCCAATACCAGTAATGCAACCATGAAAGCCGCATTTGATTATTACAGCAAGCGCAGGCCTATTATATCTTATAACCAGGTACCGCTTGAAACGGCAACTTTATTGCCTACAGTGACGGTTAGCTACGATTTGAGCGAGTAGTTTTAAAAGTAAAAAGCATTTGGAAGCGACAGATCTTGCGGTTTGTCGCTTTTTTTATAAAAAAAATAGAAAAAATTACTCTTTACTATTAATTAACGCGACTGTTTAAAACCTGTATGTTTATACTTGACATTGTGTGCTGTTGTTAATTTTTAATTAAAAAATCATAAAGAATCGCCCTCTTTGATGGTGGCTCACAAAAAAAAATTAAAAAATCTGAAATCCAAGCACTAATTATTCTCGTTAGTTATAATTGAATCAATATGTAAATGGATGAAAGATATGCTAAATTTCAAGATCAAGGCCATCGCCGCTAACATCAGGCATACCAGGGAAGGGCTTAATTATACCCAGGAGTACCTTGCGGCCAAGTTGGGTATATCGCAAAATGCGTATAGCAAAATAGAGTTAGGTTATACAAAAATAACCGTTGAAAGGCTTTTTCAGATTGCTTCTATTTTAGAAGTTGAAGTTGCCGAAATTATAAATACAGATAAAATAGCCGCGGCATAACGTTTTATACACAATCCTGTTGTTCCATCTTTTGCTTAGTATCTTTGCAAAAGATGGAACATAATAAACTCATTGGCGCTACAGTTGATTTTGTGCGCGATACCCTCAAAAATGCCGAAGGCGGCCATGACTGGTGGCATATTCACCGCGTTTGGACAAACGCAAAACTCATTAACCAAACAGAGAAAACCGATCAGCTTGTAGTTGAACTTGCTGCTTTGCTGCATGATATTGCCGATAGCAAGTTTCATAACGGCGATGAAGAGATTGGCCCGCGTACGGCAGGCAATTACCTGCAAAGTATGAATGTTGATGCCGCTGTTATTGAACATGTGCAGCAGATCATCAGGCATATGTCGTTCAAGGCCAGTTTTGATGAAAAAGTCTTTCACTCGCCCGAGCTGGAAGTAGTGCAGGATGCCGACAGGCTTGACGCCATTGGGGCCATTGGTATTGCCCGCGCCTTTACCTATGGCGGCTTTAAAGGGAGGGAGCTATATAATCCCGGGATTAAGCCTAATCTTAACATGAGCAAAGAGGAGTATAAACACTCTTCGGCCCCAACCATTAATCACTTTTACGAAAAACTGCTGTTACTTAAGGATAAGATGAACACCCCTACCGGGAAGGTGCTTGCCGCTCAAAGACATGCTTTTATGGAAGATTATTTGAAGCAGTTTTTTGAGGAATGTGGCTCATAGTTACGCGGAAAGTTTACTTTTGCGCCAAAATTGACAGCCCATGAAGAAATTTATACTTACCATAATACCTGTTTTACTTGCTGCCATTGTTTTTGGGCAGGATACGGTTAAACGCCAGCGATTTAATTTTCATTTCCAGCAAACGGTAATTACTCAATACAAACCATCGTTTCATGCCGATTATACAGGCGATAACAGTTTGCTTACAGGTGAGGAAACACAAAGCTCTATCACTACTACGCTTTTTGGCGGTGCAAGGCTCTGGAAAGGTGCCGAAGCTTATTTTAATCCTGAACTTTCGGGCGGTTCGGGCCTGAGCAAAACGTTAGGTGCAGCCGGTTTCCCTAATGGCGAAACTTTTCGTGTTGGCGGCGCTGAACCCAAGATTTATATAGCCCGTTTGTATTTTACCCAAAACTTTGAATGGGGAAAAGAAAAGGATACCATAAGCGACGATGCCAACCAGCTGGCAGGTCTAAAAAGTAAACGCTACTTTTCGGTTACCGTGGGTAAGTTTGGCATGGCCGATTTTTATGACGGCAATGAATTTAGCCATGATCCGCGTACGCAGTTCATGAACTGGAGCTTAATGGATAACGGTGCATGGGACTATCCGGCCAATACCCGTGGCTATGTTTTAGGCGTCCATACCGAACTGGGCCAGCCTAACTGGACATTGCGCTTTGCCTTCACCATGTCGACCACTACTGCTAACGGCGCCATCTGGGATCAGAAGGTAGGTAAAGCAAATACCCAGACTTTAGAATATGAAAAGCGCTATACCCTTAACGGCCAAAAAGGCACGTTCAGGATCCTGGGCTTCCGGAACAATGGCAAAATGGGCGATTACCGCCTGGCGCTTGCACAAAGCCCCGTTGCGCCAAATGTTGATACCACCCAGGCTTATGGCAGGCATAAATACGGTTTCGGTATTAGTGCCGACCAGTATTTAACCAAAGATTTTGGTGTATTTGCCAAGGTAAGTTACAACGATGGTAAAACCCAAACATGGTATTTTACTGAGATTGACCGCTCACTGAGCTTTGGAGGTGTACTTAAAGGCACTTCATGGAACCGTGGTGACGATGAGCTGGGCCTGGCTTTTGTGGCTAACGGCATCTCAAACGCTCATCGCGACTATCTTGCAGCCGGCGGCTATGGTTTTATCATCGGCGATGGCAAGCTTAATTACGGTACCGAATTTATTGCCGAGCTTGATTATAAAATAAACGCTTATCAAAAGAAATTCTGGATTACGCCCGGTTACCAGTTTTTACTGAACCCTGCCTATAATAAGGACAGAGGCCCGGTAAATGTGTTTTCGTTAAGGGCACACGTAGAGTTTTAAAGGCGGGATTGCCAGTGGCATATTCAAATATTATAATTGAATATGCCTGATAACTATACCCTATTATATATCAATTACAAAAGGGGCTGTCCAAAAGCAGCCCCTCCAATAAATACCAAAAGGTTATTTTACAAATTCATCCCGGCTAAGTAATTGGTGTGATCAGGGCAACGCCTGCTTCGCTTACAACAACATCGCAATCCTTTACCGATATATGGTGCTTAAACTGACCAATGGGTTCAATCCAATCCCTTGAGGTGAATACCGGTGCCTCAATCTGAACAGACTCTACCAGGACCTCTTCTCCATCAAGAACAAGACGCCAGCATTGGTTTTGGCCGTTACTATTCGTATTATACCGGATATGTGCTAACCGCGCTTTTTTATGCATAAACGTATGGGCTTTCGCAACAAACGACAAATTAACAGGGATATTATCATCCATAAATAAACATCCAAAACCTATCCTATTTGTTACTCGTGCCAGGAACCGGATCTTGAATATTCCCCCCGGTAGCCATAGCCACCTATACGAAGCCCGGCATAAATGTTAGGCTTTTTTTGTTCCTTTGCTTTCAGTCTATGCAAACATTAAAGCAGTTACAAAGCGGAGAATTAAAAGGGGCCATATCACTTAAGCTATCCGAACAGCTTTCCCATTTCCCGGTTGAAATTTTTGAGCTGGCAGATACACTGGAATATCTCGACCTGTCATTCAATAACCTGAGCGCGCTACCGGCAGATTTTGGCCGGCTGCAAAAACTAAAAACTTTTTTCTGCTCAGAAAATCAGTTTACGGTTTTGCCTGAAGTATTGGCCGATTGCCCGCTGCTGGATATTGCAGGGTTTAAATCAAACCAGGTAGAAACCGTACCACCGGGCTCAATTAATTCAAATCTTCGCTGGCTTATCCTTACCAATAACAGGGTTACCGGATTACCTGCCGAAACAGGTAATTGCAGCAGGATGCAAAAATTGATGCTTGCAGGCAACAGGCTTACAGAGTTACCGGCTTCGCTTAGCAATTGCCGCAATCTGGAACTGCTGCGGATCTCCGCCAATCAACTAAATGAATTTCCTGAATGGCTACTGTCCATGCCAAAACTATCCTGGCTGGCCTTTTCAGGCAACCCGTTCAGTTATAAACCAAATGTACAGGCACTTACACCAATTGACAGCCGGGAGCTGGAAACTAATCAGCTGCTTGGTGAAGGCGCATCGGGCGTTATCTCCAAAGCTACCTGGCGGCATGCCAATGAAACCAGCGAAGTTGCCATTAAAATTTTCAAAGGTGCAGTTACCAGCGATGGCCTGCCCGAAGATGAAATGAACGCCTGCATCACCGCGGGCAACCATGACGGCCTTGTAGAATTAATAGGCCAGATCACCAATCATCCCGAAAATAAAAAAGGCCTGGTAATGAAACTCATACCAAAAAGCTTTTACAACCTGGGCCAGCCGCCCAGCCTGGTGAGCTGCACGCGGGATGTTTTTAAACCAGGGATGGGCCTTACACCTGTACAGGTATTAAAAATTGCGACTACCATTGCATCCGTGGCAGAGCACCTGCATAGCAAAGGCATTATGCACAGCGATCTTTATGCCCATAATATTTTGGTTGATGATGACGCCAATACGCTGTTCAGCGATTTTGGGGCTGCCTGTTTTTATAATCTGTCGGATATAGAAACTGCTAAAAAGCTCGAATTATTAGAAGTAAGGGCATATGGCTGCCTGCTTGATGATCTTATCAGCTTGTGCAATGAAGCCGAACATCCCGGCATCGAAAAGCTTGCAGCATTACGGGATCTGTGCATGAGCGGCAATATCACCTCACGGCCCGACTTTCAATATCTGAATAATACCATATCGAAGTTTTAAGCAATTCAATCCCCTGTGGCCGGCAACTCATATCAGGACTATTTTGATTTCCTTGCTACCCGCACAAGTCCCTGCCTTGTAGCAAGGTATAATACGCCATTATTATCAAAAGTCATTTTTGAAATATAAGAAGTTGGTATAGCAGAGTTATCGTTATGATAATTTTCCCAGCCATCCTTCAGGTCATAACGAACAAGCCCGGCCCGGTCGGTAGCTATCCAAAGCACTTTTTCAACCCTATCATACAACACATCGCTAACGTGGTTAAATGGCATGCCCGAGTTTGAAGTAGTTAATTGCTTTACTGCATTATTACTGCTATATATCGCTATTCCCTCATCATTATTTATTCCACACGGATCCTTACGGTCATATTCATATAAGCCCAAATAAACGTTCCCGTTTTCATCCTCATCCATAGATGTAATACATTTTCCCTTTAGCACAGATTGCGTGTCATTAAAGCTTATGGCTTTTCCATCGGCTTCAATTAAAATCGAACCGCTGAAAGTACCGATCCAGATCTTGTTTTTTGAATCGCGCTTTGCAAATGTTACACGGTTTGAAGGCAATTCCTTAACCTTGCTTTTATTAAGGTTACTCCATTTACCATTTTTAAAAATGGTTAAACCCTCATCCGAACAAAAGAAAACCTCGCCTGTGGCCGGATTGTTAATAATTTTGTAAGCACCATCAATGCCTATCGTTTTAGGATCATAAACTGTCCATTTATTACCATCATAACTATAAATATTTTTCCCGGCATAAACCCATTTGGTATTTTCGTTATCGATAGCAATAGCAAAATAATTAAAGTAATCTCCTTTGGGGCTTATGTCCTGCTCAGCGTTTGCAAAGCTTTTTCCATCAAACTTTACAAGGCCCTCATCAATAGTTAACCAAATCACGCCATTTTTATCAATGGAGATGTTATCATCCATATTATTAGGGAGGTTTGAGTTTTTTGAATCCCAAACGGTTATTTCATATTGTTTAAGGTGCTCATTTTTATACTTATATCCTTTATTATAAATCTCGGGCGAAACCGGCCTGTCAAATGATTGCTTAAAAGCATCCATATCAACACGCTGAACCTTACCCGACAACACACCTCCGCTAATGGACATTAATAAGTTAAACGATGTCCGGCGTTCGGGCTTGCCTTTGGTTTGGGCCGGGATCCAGCCATTAAAAGCATTAAGGCATTTAACAATATTTTGTGTAACAGCATTATTGGATTTATCGGTATGGCTTAATACACATCCGTGCCCGGCCGAATCAACCAAAACCTGCAGCACAATACTGCCTTTCATCCGGCTGTAATCATTTGCCTTATTGAGGCTATCAATCAATGCAGTAAATTCAGCTTGTTTTACGTTAGCTTTCTGATCTCCGCAATCCAGGCAAAAAACACTGGTTATGCAATTATCAAGCTTATAGGGGAATATATTCTGAGCTTTCAGGCCAAATGCTAAGCAAAGGGCTACAGAGGTAAAAAAAATCCTTTTCATTGTAACAGGCTTGGTTAAAAATCCTTTGCAATGATACAGGATTTTTGAAGCTTTTACACATAATTCTCCCTTACGCACCGGATGGAGCAGGCCTGCATCTTTAATTTTTTAGAAAAATTTGAACGAAAAATGATAATTTTTACCAATCCGTCGATTCATTCACGCTATTCGTCGGTTTTTTTTTGATATTAATAATTCTTATAGTAGATTTGCAGCTATTTCAATACAAGGTTACCACCTTGATTTGTGATAAGGTTTAGGTTTAAAGCCTCCAAGCAGCGAGTGCAAGGAGGCTTTTATTTTTTACTTTATCCAATAACGCATCAACTAAAGTTTTAGTATTTAAACGATCGATAAAAAAGGCTTAAGTCTGCAGTGCGATTCGCAAGGCAGAAATCGGGGATTTAAAGATATTGTATCCACGTATCCTACTTATAACCTGAGGCTTAAATGCGTAGCCGCAAGCCTGAAATTCAGAAATATTATTTCACATATGCAACTTGCCCGTTGATTGGTGTTGTCACCATAAGTGTTCAGAAGAAATAAAAAAGCGGGGGGATTGTGCGATTCCCTCCCCTGGGAGGGTGTAGGGAGGGGTTCACCAATAGGCCTATTCGTTTGAAATAGCGTACAAACCCCTCCCTGCCAACACACATTTCAACCGCACCCCTCCCGAGAGAGGGAATTAAAAAAAGCTTCCGAACACCTATGGTGACAACACCAACAACGGCAGAAAATATTCATTGCCGTTGGTTTTAACCAACGGTTAAAAAGCTGAAAAATCTTGGCTTCAGCCCAATTATGCACGCGGATTTGGGCTGAAGCCCTCTTTATCAATACTCACTATTCCGTTGGTTAAAACCAACGGCAATGAAGTTTATCCACCTGTAAACGATATTCTTCAATTTTAAACAGCTTCTTAGAACTTAAGACTGGCGACTTAAGACTAAAGCAACACTACTTATTTTCTTTCACCACGTCAATAAGCCAGGTTACCAGGCTTATGAAACCGGCAATAAATAATCCGGCACCGGCACCACGCGCATAGTCGTCCCATTTTTCGCTGGGGCCGCTTGGAATGGCCATCCCTGCCGAAAACAGGATAATCCCTATTAACAAAAGGTAAACGGTGCGTTTTACTTTATTTTTCATCGGCCTAAATTAAAAAAATCATTTTTTAATTCTGTATTTTTGCAACCTCTTAAAAACGAGGTGAAATAATAGATGTACAAGGAATATAAGCAGTTAAACTTATCGCAAACTGGCAAAGAGATACTGGACTTCTGGAAACAGAAAAATATCTTCGAAAAAAGCATTACCAGCCGTCCGGCAGGTAACCCTTATACTTTTTATGAAGGGCCGCCGAGCGCTAACGGTATGCCCGGTATTCACCACGTAATGGCGCGCTCTATTAAAGACATTTTTTGCCGTTACAAAACCCTTAAAGGGTACCAGGTAAAACGCAAAGGCGGCTGGGATACCCACGGCCTGCCTATTGAGCTGGCTGTTGAAAAAGCTTTGGGCATTACTAAAGATGACATCGGCAAAAAAATAAGCGTTAAAGATTATAACGATGCCTGCCGCAAGGAGGTAATGCGCTATACCGACGTTTGGAACGACCTGACCGAAAAAATGGGTTACTGGGTTGATCTGAACGATCCATATATCACCTACAAAAACGAATACATTGAAAGCCTTTGGTGGATCCTGAAGCAACTGCATAATAAAGATATGCTGTACAAGGGTTATACCGTACAGCCATATTCGCCAAAATCAGGTACAGGCCTCAGCTCGCATGAGCTTAACCAGCCGGGCACCTATAAAATGGTGAAGGATACTACCATTACCGCCCAGTTTAAGGTAAAAAGGGATAAAACGTCTGAATTCTTATTTGAGAACACAAATACAGATGTCTTTATTCTTGCATGGACAACGACACCATGGACTTTGCCTTCAAATTGCGCCTTGGCGGTTGGAGAAGACATCACTTACACAGCAATTCGAACTTGGAATCAATATACTAATGAGCCAATTACTGTAGTGCTTGCATCAGCTTTGGTAGCAAAAGTATTTGACCCTAAGAAATATGAATTTGTTGGTGACGATAGAATCAATATTCCAAAAGGTAATTATGGCATTCATTGTTCATTTACCCATACTAATATAAAAGGCAGCCAGTTAGTGGGCATCCACTATGAGCAGCTGATGCCATATGTAACCAATGAGGATCTGGAGCAAAACGCTTTCCGCGTGATCCCGGCCGATTTTGTTACCACCGAAGACGGTACCGGTATAGTACACACCGCATCGGTTTTTGGTGCGGACGACTTCAGGGCCTGTAAGGAAAACAACGTGCCATCGGTAATGGTGAAGGACGAAACAGGCAAGGATGTTCCGCTGGTGAATAAACAGGGCCGTTTTGTTGATGAGGTTACCGATTATGCAGGCCGTTACGTTAAGGAAGAATATTATACCGATGCCGAACGTGCCGAAGAAGGTTTTAAACCAACCGACGTACTCATCTCTATCAAATTAAAGACAGAGAACCGTGCGTTCGATGTTAAAAAATACGAGCACAGCTACCCGCACTCATGGCGCAGCGACGAGCCGATATTGTATTATCCGCTCGATAGCTGGTTTATCCGTACCACCGCGGTAAAGGATAAAATGGTGGAGTTGAACAAAACCATCAACTGGAAACCTGAATCGACCGGTACAGGCCGCTTTGGTAACTGGCTGGAGAATTTGGTTGACTGGAACCTTTCGCGTTCACGCTACTGGGGTACCCCGCTGCCTATCTGGCGCGAGGAGAACGGTGCAGAAGAGATTTGCATCGGTTCGATAGCTGAGCTGAATGCCGAAATCGCAAAATCAATCAAAGCAGGCTTTATGCCCGAAGGTTTTGCTTTAGAGGATATGCACCGCCCTTATGTTGATGACGTTATTTTAGTATCATCAACCGGCAACAAAATGCTGCGTGAGCCTGACCTGATTGACGTTTGGTTTGACTCGGGCGCTATGCCTTACGCACAATGGCATTTCCCTTTTGAAAACCAGGAGCAATTTAAAAACGCCTACCCGGCCGATTTCATTGCCGAAGGCGTTGACCAAACCCGTGGCTGGTTCTTCACCCTGCACGCTATAGCTGTAATGCTGAGCGAAGCCAGTGACGAAGTTAAAGCCGTTAATGAGCAGGTTGGTAATAAAGGCATCGCGTTTAAAAACGTGGTATCAAACGGCCTGGTGCTTGATAAAAACGGCAACAAAATGTCGAAACGCCTCGGCAATGCTGTTGATCCGTTTGAGACTATCGAAAAATACGGCGCTGATGCAGCCCGCTGGTATATGATCAGTAACGCATCGCCATGGGATAACCTTAAATTTAACGAAGAAGGTATAGACGAAGTTAGGCGTAAGTTTTTCGGTACGCTGTACAACACCTACTCGTTCTTCACGCTGTACGCCAACATTGATAAGTTCAAATACAGTGAGGCTGAGATCGAGATCAGCAAACGCCCGGAGATTGACCGCTGGATCATATCGCTGTTAAACACCCTGAGCAAAGAGGTTGACGGTTATTATGCCGATTTTGAGCCTACCAAGGCCGCCCGTGCTATCCAGGAATTTGTAGACGTGCATTTCAGTAACTGGTTTATCCGCTTAAGCCGCCGCCGCTTCTGGAAATCAGATAATACCGAAGATAAGCTTTCGGCTTACCAAACGTTATATACCTGCTTAATCGCTATCAGCAAGCTGATGGCGCCGATAGCGCCGTTTTTTGCCGATAAGTTATATTGCGATTTGAACGCTGTTACCGGCAAGGAAGAATTTGAATCGGTACACCTGGCTTACTTCCCGGAATATAACGGCGCCCTTGTTGATGCCGAGCTGGAAGAACGCATGCAACTGGCACAGGATATTTCATCATTAACGCTTTCGTTGCGTAAAAAGGTGAATATTAATGTGCGCCAGCCGTTGAGCAAAATATTATTGCCAATATTAGATAAAAGCTTTAAATTACATGTTGAGCAGGTTAAAGACCTGATTTTGTCTGAAACCAACATCAAGGATATTGAGTACATTACCGATACCGCAGGTTTCATCAAAAAGAAGATAAAGCCAAACTTTAAGGCCTTGGGCCAAAAGGTAGGTAAGGATATGAAGGTTGTAGCCGAAGCCATCACAAACTTTACACAGGATGATATAGCCGCTTTAGAAACCAACGGCACTATCCCGGTACTTGATGGAAAATACGAAGTATTAGCTGCAGATGTTGAGATCATAGCCGAAGATGTTCCCGGATGGCAGGTTGCAAATTTGGGAAAACTAACCGTGGCTTTAGATGTTACCATAACCAACGAATTGAAACAGGAAGGCACCTCGCGCGAGTTTATTAACCGCGTGCAGAACATGCGCAAAACCAAAGGATTTGAAGTAACTGACAGGATAAACGTACGCGTGAGTAACATCCCGGTGATCAGAGAGGCCGTGGAGAACAATTTATCCTACATTTGCGCCGAAATTTTGGCCGACAGCATTGTGTTTGCAGATAACCCGACAGAAGGCGAGCCTGCTACAATTGATGAACAAGAATTATTGATTGCTATTAGTAAAGTATAATGAAACAAGAACAAGAAAAAACCAGATATTCTGAAGCTGACCTGCAGGAATTTAAAGGGATTATCCTGGATAAAATGCGCATAGCCCGCGAGGAATTAAACTCATTGGCTACGTCATTGAGTTCGCCTAATGCCAACGGCACTGATGATACCGCCGGTACTTACAAAACATTAGAAGATGGTTCGGCCACGCTTGAAAAAGAGCAGATAAACCAGTTGGCTGCCCGTCAGAAAAAGTTTATTGAGCAGCTTGAGGCCGCCCTTGTACGTATTGAAAATAAAACTTACGGTATTTGCCGTGAAACAGGCAAGCTGATCCCGAAAGAGCGTTTACGTGCCGTTCCACACACCACCCTTTCAATGGAAGCTAAATTAAAGCAATAAATGAAGGCTGCTTATACCAAACCTTTTTTAACTGCTGCCTTTATCATCCTTGCCGACCAGGTTATTAAAACCTGGGTACACCAACATATGCAGCTTCAGGAAGAAATTCGTTTCCTGGGCAGCCGGGGTATGCTGCACTATACCGAAAACAACGGTATGGCATTTGGCATGGAGTGGGGTGGCGATGCGGGCAAGCTGGCTTTAACGCTGTTTCGTATTGTTGCGGTTTGCGGTATAATTTACACTCTTATTTACTTAATTAAGCACAAATTCCACCGCGGGCTCATCATGAATGTAGCGCTCATTTTAGCCGGGGCTATGGGCAATATCATTGATTCAACCTTTTATGGGTTGATGTATAATTATGCTTCATTGTTTCACGGTAAGGTGATTGATATGTTTTACTTTCCGCTGCTGCGTGGTACTTACCCTTCGTGGTTCCCATTTTGGGGAGGTCAGTATTTTGAGTTTTTCAGACCAGTATTTAACCTGGCCGATGCTTCTATCTGTGTAGGCGTAATTATGATACTGCTATACCAGAAACGCTATTTCAAGCACGAAAAACCCGAAGTCGCCAGTCCCAACAGCGAAATGGTTGAGGAATAGATTTTACAAACCTGATATATAAAAAAAGCCGCGATGAGCGGCTTTTTTTATGGGTTGAGAATGGTATTACCAGGGGTTATTGCTACCCAATAGTTTTATAAAAAATGTCATTTCGATAGAGCATGCGGCTGGAATGAGCGTAGGGGCGAAAGAGAAATCTTATACACTAAGCAAGCAACTATGCAGGGCGTATAAGATTTCTCCTCACGCTACTGCTCAAACCCTACCAGTTCGTTCGAAATGACAATCTTCATTAATATTATCGTTCTATTTCAGCTTCTCCAAAGCCGCTTTTACCCTTGGTATCAACGCTTCAATTTCATTAAGTGGCGTGGCACCTACCGAAGCACGGAACCAGTTTACTTCATCGCCGGTACCAAAGGCCGAAAATGGCACAAATGCCGCTCCTGCTTCTTTGATCAGGTAAAAGTTAATATCTGCCGAATCTTTCAATACTTTGCCATCGGGCGTGGTTTTGCCGCTGTAATCAATTTTAAGGGTTAGGTAGATAGCGCCCATCGGTTCAATAGAATCTACATTTAAACCACTCGCTTTCATTTCCTGGAAACCTTCGTGCAGGGCGGTAAGGCTGGCCTGGATCTTTCCTTTTAAATCATTAAGGTAAGAGCTTACGTCTGCTTCATCGGTTAAAAATTTGGCCATTGCCATCTGCTCAGGCTTTGGCGACCATGCACCCATGTGACCTACAATAGCCTTCATGTTCTCAATAACCAGTTCGGGGCCAAAACCCCAGCCTACACGTACACCGGTAGCCGCAAAACATTTCGAGCCGCCATCTACAAAAATGGTATAATCTTTTAACTCGGGACGCAGGGTAACCGGGTCATAATGTTTATGCTCGCCAAAAGTCAATTGCGAGTAGATCTGGTCGTACAATAAATACAGCGGCTTCTCGCCTGCTGTACGGGTCTTATTTTCGGCTATAACAAGGTCGCAGATCTCTTCCAGGTCCTTTTTGCTGAACATAGTACCCGTAGGGTTCAAAGGCGAACACAGGGCCAGTAAAGCGGCACCTTTTAAATGCGGACGGATATCATCTGCCGTTGGCATAAAATTATTTTCAGGAACCGTTGGCACGATCACCGCATCGGCATTCAGCAGGTCACTATAATGGTTATTATTCCATGACGGTGCCGGGAATACTACTTTTTCGCCGGGGTTAACTACCGCTAAAAATATAGAATAAATCAGCGGGCGTGAGCCGCCTGAAATCAGGATCTGGTTAGGGGCGTATTCAAGGCCCAGGCTTCTTTTCAAAAAGCCGCTTACACTCTGGCGCAAATCAAGCATGCCATCGGCAGCCGGGTAGTTGGTTTGGTTATGGTTGTAAGCATCAATGATCTTATCCTTTAATGGGGCAGGGATAGGATAAATATTGGAATCGAAATCGCCGATGGTAAGGTTGGCGATATTCTGGCCTTGTCGTTTTAATTCGTTGATCTCGCCGGCTATCTTGATGATCTCCGAGCCATGCAAATTTTGAGCTAATAAAGAAACACTCATGGGTTTATGTATTTATGAGCGGCAAAGATAGGAAGAAAGCTGAAAGCGAAAGGCCTAAAGCCGAAAGCTTTTTAGCTTCCGGGCTTTAGGCCTTTATAATTTTCTTGCTTTTAGCTTTTTGCTTTTAGCCTTAAGCTTCAGGTGGCTTTCGGCTTACAAATAAGCTTTACGCAGCTTAATTATCCGCATCCAGTGCATGAGTTTCATCACGGGGTAAACCGGGTCTATCTCAAACCATTTGGCGCCGAAGTTAGCTTTGTTGGGGTGCTTGTGGTGATTGTTCTGGAACAGTTCGCCCAGCATTAAAAAATCAAATGGGGTAGTGTTTTTTGATTTATCGCCGTTATCAAAATTCTGATAACCGTATTTGTGGCCGCACCAGTTAACAATAGCGCCGTGAATAGGGCCCATTAAAAAGTGGATCGGGATCAGCAGGTACATCCAGGGTTGAGTGGCAAATTCCACATAAAATAAAACGTACAAAATACCGAATGAAATACGGGATACAATTGATGATCCTATGAAATCAACAAAGCGCCATTCAGGAATATTACCTTTAAAACGCTCTTCGGGTTCTTTTAATTTTTTCACATGCAATCTATAACTCTTAGCGGTGTATACCATCATCTGGAAAACATCCCTAAAAAAGTGAGGCGAATGCGGATCCTTCTCAGTATCGCTATAAGCATGGTGCTCACGGTGCATAATGGCATAAGCCCGCGGGTTTAAAAACGATGAGCCCTGGCAAATATAAGTAAGCAGGTAAAACATTCCTTCGTAAAATTTATTGGTAGTGAACATTTTATGAGATGCGTACCTGTGGAGGAAGAACGTTTGAAAGAATAGCGACAGAAACCAGTGCGCTATGAAGAATATGATAATAACCATTGAATTGTAGAAAATAGACTTATTTATAATCTTTCCAAAGATACGATTTAAAGCCTTATAAAGTTTTTAATATGTAAATAATGAAAGCAGTCCCAGCAAAAATGCCGCTCCTGGTATAGAAACGGCATTTACTTAAAAAAGTTATTTTATTTTGGTTATATTAATTCAAACTGTTCGGCCAATAGGCGGTATGATTCCAGCCTGTCCTCAAAGTTTTCGGTAATGGTAACAGCCATGATCTCATCCACTTCGTAATCATTGGCAAGCCAGGTTAACTTCAGCTTTAACTCCGTTGGCGAGCCGGCAATTACACGGTAACGGTTATAGCGGATGCGTTCCTGTTCGGCCGGAGTATACTCCACATCCTTCACATCATCATAACTCAGCGGAACAATGGGGCCTCCCTTTTCAAACTGTAAAAAGCGGTGCTCCATTACGGCCTGGTGCTGCCTTACCTTTTCGGGATCTTCAGAACAGAAAATAAATACCGCCACATTGGCCTCGGGTTGTTGCAGGTCATCCGATGGCTGAAAACGCTCCTTGTACATTTTAACACTTTCGGGCCCCCCATTGGGGTTAATGAAATGGGCAAAGGAAAAGCCCATACCAAAATGCGCCGCAAACAAACCGCTTTGCCCGCTTGAGCTTAGCAGCCACATGTTGGGCACAGTTTTCACCTGCGGGATGGCCCTGATGCGTGCCTGTATAGTTCCCGGCTCGTAGGTGTCATGAAAGTAATTTTGCAGATCGGCCAGCTGCTCCACAAAATCCTGCTCTCTGAACTGGTTTGATGGGTTAAGGGCAGCCGCGGTGATCCTGTCGGTACCCGGCGCGCGGCCCATGCCCAGGTCAATCCGGCCGGGGAATAACGCTTCCAGCATCCGGAAGTTTTCGGCCACTTTAAGGGTGCTGTGGTTTGGCATCATGATACCGCCCGAGCCCATGCGCATATTTTTGGTTTCACCCGCCAGGTGAGCCAGCAGTACTTCAGGTGTTGAACCTGCTATGATGCCCATATTATGATGTTCCGAAATCCAGAAGCGGGTATAGCCCAGGGTATCGGTATATTTTGCCAGTTGTATGGTTTCTTGTATGGCCTGCTCGGCAGTAGCGCCTTTTCTTATCGGCGACTGGTCGAGCACGCTCAGCTTAATCTTGTTTATGCTCATATATATTGTGAACACAAAAATAAGCATCGGGTTGCAGGCAGGGTTTATGCCCGGGCATTTATGGCATTGGGATTACTATTACATAGTCATCTCCCTTATCACCCGGTAAGTAACGGCAATCACTATTATAACTATTGAAATATACAGGATATTTTTACCATGCTTGCGGTCGACCTCACGGTAAACAAAAACCTTTTCGCCTGTGGGTAACGTTTTTTTAAATGATGCCAGCATCCAACCGATAAAAATACCCGGAACACCGCCTATAACAGCAAGGACATAACCTATAAACACCCATTCGCTTCGGGTACTTTCAGGTTTCTTAAGCTCATCTATCCTGTTTTGATTAATCTCGGCCAGTTTCTGATCGCTAATATCAACTCCCCGGTCGGCAAGCAGTTTACGTGCAAGCTGATGATCAAATGAGCTCCACTCATCGGCTTTCTCCAATATTTCCATCAGTTCGGCATCGGTAAAGCTAAACAGGTAATAATCTTTATCAGCATGTTTAATGTCCTCGGCCTCGCTGGCATTGAGCAGTTGGGTAGCGCGGGTAAAATCATCGGGACTGATCTTTACCCTGTACTCGGTAGATAATTCAGGGCTGGCGGCAAATGTTGGGTCGAAAGAAAATGCGCCCTCTTCGGTTTGGTATTCGATGCCATTTTCTTCAAGCAAATCAATTAATGCCTGCGCCAAAGCGGGATCGTCAAATTTTTTAAAGGTGATAAATTCAGGTACCATAAATAGGTTATAATATTGGCGGAGGTTTACATGCCGTTGCGTGGGATCCAGGCCTGGCTTTTAATAAGCCATTTACCGCTCACTATCCTTAATACAAATGAAAAAGCACCCTGTTCTTCAAAATGCTCACCGTTTACAAGGCCGGTATATTCAACAGGGGCTACAAGGTAAACTATCTCGTCGGTTTGCTGAAAGGTTTTGATGCGCTGCAGGTCGACCTTAAAATTACTGATTTTAAAATCTTTAACCGCTTTTTGTACCGAATTGATCCACTGCACGCCGGCCAGCTGCCCGTTCCATGAAAAAGGGGGCTGTTCATCGGCTACAACCGCGTTTGGGGCATAAAGGTCAGATACTACTTCAATATTGAAAGTACCCGAAGCTTTTATTACTGTTTCCACAACCTGGCGTACTTCGGGTTTTAATTTAGCTACAGTATCGGCAGGTAATATTATTCTTGCCGAAGCTGCCATAACAGGCAAACTGCTCATAAACATGCACAGGCATAAAAGGGGTAATAAATGCTTTTTCATGATCTTAACAATTTCGGACTTCGCAGCCTATTAAGGCCGTTCAATATACGAATAAGCCTGTGTAAAAATACTTTTTGATCGTTATTGTTTCAGCTTTAATTAAAAGTATCAATCGGGGATGAAGTATTCTATCTTGAGTAACTCATTTCCGTCAGAGCTAAACCAAAACATCCATTTATCTTCCATCGATAATTTGGCAACATCAACATCCATTAATATGTACTTAAGTTTGCCTTCATCCGAAGGAACACGACTCGCAGCTTTTGGAAAAAGCCTTTTAAGATCATCAAACTTTGTATGCCGGCTTAGCCTGATCTTATCACTCGTGAAATATAATGCCGTATCCTTGCTGAAATCTGCTTCTCTAAAAACCAGGCTGTCTTTTACCACTTCAAATTGCAGCCCTTTGTAGTATACATATTTAAATTTCTCTCCATTGAAATAAGATACCGCTATATCTTCATAATTGGGGGTTACAATACTATCAGGTTTACCTAAAATCAGGGATGTGGTTTTAAAGCTTGATAGCATATCTATCGTACCATTTAGTTTTACCTTATACCAGTCCAGGTATTCAGAACTTAAGGTTGTATCGTTATTTGCAGAAACTACACTGTCTGTTTGTTTATTACTAACTCGTTTTGCGTTTTGTTTACATCCTAAACTTAGCACTACAACTATTCCAAACAGGTATTTCATTATTATTTTGTTTTAGCATTCATGTAATCGATGGTCAGGTTACACAAAGCTTTTACGCCCAGGCTAAAACCACTTTCATCAATATAAAAATCGGGCGTATGGTGCGATGGCGCTTTCAGCGGATCGCCGCCCTTTGGCATCCCGCCCAAAAATATAAACAAGCCCGGTACTTTTT
Organism: Mucilaginibacter angelicae; assembly: GCF_042434235.1. Lineage (NCBI taxonomy): Bacteria > Pseudomonadati > Bacteroidota > Sphingobacteriia > Sphingobacteriales > Sphingobacteriaceae > Mucilaginibacter > Mucilaginibacter angelicae. The sequence goes on from NZ_JBHLTS010000080.1 coordinate 359,464, forward strand.
CCTGGTAAAAGCTAAAATCTTCGGCACCGGTTACAGGCGGGCGAAATAACACATTAGCAGCACCGGCAGTTTGCTGCAGGCTTGGCAGCATTTTTTGGGTAAGCTTGGGATCATTATAAGTAACCGGGTAGTGGTTGCTGTAAGGGATTTTCACCGTTGCTGTAGCCCCCATCGCATCGGCAGTTTTGGTGGCTATTTCCGTTACCCGGGCAATCAGCATTTTTTCGTCGGCGGGGGTAAAGGAGCGGAGGGTGCCCAGCATCTCAACTGATTCGGGGATGATGTTTGAACGGTTCCCTCCTTTTATAGCGCCAATGGTAACTACCGCCGGGTTTTCGGTCACGTTGATATTACGGCTCACTATAGTTTGCAGGTTATTGATGATTTGGGCCGATGTTACAATAGGATCAACGCTCGACCATGGGTAGGCCCCATGGGCCGACCGGCCTTTTACGATGATCTGCATATCATTAACCCCGGCCATGGTACCGCCCGGCCGGTAGGTAATTTTACCAACTTCCGTTTGCGAATTGATATGCAGGCCAAAAACCACATCAACTTTGGGGTTTTCCAGCACGCCCTCTTTTACCATTTCCTCGGCCCCGCCTTTTTGTCCAGGTTCAACGCCTTCTTCGGCAGGTTGAAAAATGAATTTTACGGTGCCGTGCAAATCTGCCTTCATTGACGAAAGTACCTGGGCAACCGCCATCAGTATGGCCATGTGCGAATCATGCCCGCAGGCATGCATCACACCAACTTCCTGGCCGTTGTAGGTTGTTTTTACTTTGGATGCAAAGGGTACCGGCGTACGCTCAATAACCGGCAGGCCGTCCATATCCGCCCGCAGTGCTACCACCGGGCCCGGATGCCCGCCTTTCAAAATCCCTACCACACCCGTAGTAGCTATACCAGTTGTTACCTCAATACCCAGGGACTGCAAATGTTTGGCAATAATGGCCGAAGTACGCAACTCATGATTACCCAGCTCAGGGTGTTCATGAAAATCGCGGCGCCAGGTTACTACCTGCTGCTGCAAGGCATCGGCTTTGCTATTTACTTGTGTACGCAAAGTGTTTTTTTGAGCCACGGCTTGCAGCGAAAACACACATAAGGATAAAATAAGGCTTATTTTCATACGGGTTGCTTAGGGACAGTAATATAGGTAGAATACTTTAAATGTGAGGGATGCTGAAGCGGGGAGTTGAAATAGCCTAACATAGAATAAAGCAGGGAGCCTGCGCAATTCCCCTCTTGAGAGAGTAATAGCCCATGAATTGACAATTCCCTCCCCTGGGAGGGGCGCGTTAGGATTGCGTGTTGGCAGGGAGGGGTTTATACGCCTTTATAACGACAAGGCATCTCGCTGAAACCCCTCCCTACACCCTCCCAAGGGAGGGAATCGCGCAGCCCCCACACTTTAAACTCCTCTATTGTCTTTTTATGGGCTATAACTCTTGAGAGGGGCGGAAGGGTGTGTTTTGCTTTGATGAATCAATCGCATAACACACCCCTGCCATCGCTCAGCACTCCGCGCCCCCTCTCGAGAGTAATAGCCTATCATTAGACAGCGGAAATTTTATTGATTAACAAATCAAAAATAGATCGATTGTCACGATGATTGTATTTGAAAGTAAATTCATCCAGGTAAGCTTGTAGATGCCTGGATGATAC